>OZ253955.1:3642500-4427073 GCA_965267415.1 Cyclobacteriaceae bacterium
GTAACGGCGTGCCTTTTGCATAATGAGCCTACGAGTTAGTGTTGTTGGCAAGGTTAATACTTTAAGAGTTGAAGCCGAAGCGAAAGCGAGTCTTAACAGGGCGATCAGTCAGCAGCACTAGACGCGAAACTTTGTGATCTACCCATGACCAGGGTGAAGTGTAGGTAACACTACATGGAGGCCCGAACCAGTTGACGTTGAAAAGTCTTTGGATGAGTTGTGGGTAGGGGTGAAAGGCCAATCAAACTGAGAGATAGCTCGTACTCCCCGAAATGCTTTTAGGAGCAGCGTGGGGTTTAGTTTATCAGAGGTAGAGCTACCGATTGGACTAGGGGGAGTCAAATCCTACCAAATCCAGACGAACTCCGAATGCTGATAAATATACCCTGCAGTGAGGGCTTGGGTGCTAAGGTCCAAGTCCGAGAGGGAAAGAACCCAGACCTACAGCTAAGGTCCCTAAATATGTGCTAAGTTGAACTAAGGAGGTTCAGCTGCTTAGACAGCCAGGATGTTGGCTTGGAAGCAGCCATTCATTTAAAGAGTGCGTAACAGCTCACTGGTCGAGCGGCAGAGCATCGATAATAATCGGGCATCAAGCACATTACCGAAGCTTAGGCAGTAGTAATACTGGGTAGGGGAGCATTCTCTGGACGGTGAAGGTGAAACGTGAGTTTTGCTGGAGTGCAGAGAAGAGCAAATGTAGGCATAAGTAACGATAAGGCAGGCGAGAAACCTGCCCACCGATAGACTAAGGATTCCCCGGCAATGCTAATCAGCCGGGGGTTAGTCGGGACCTAAGGCGAACCCGAAAGGGGTAGTCGATGGACAACTGGTTAATATTCCAGTACCACCTTTATTTTCGATGGGGTGACGGAGTAGTGAAAGCACCGCGTACTGACGGAATAGTACGTTGAAGGGTGTAGGTATAAGGACTGTAGGTAAATCCGCAGACCTTGCTGAACCTGATAGTACCACAAATCTTCGGATGCGTGGATAGTGTGCCTAAGCAGACTTCCAAGAAAAACCTCTAAGGTTAGGATAAAGGTGCCCGTACCGTAAACCGACACAGGTAGTCAAGGAGAGAATCCTGAGGTGCTCGAGTGATTCGTGGTTAAGGAACTAGGCAAAATAGCCCTGTAACTTCGGGAGAAGGGGCCCCTGACGGTGACGTCAGGGCGCAGTGAAAAGACCCAGGCGACTGTTTATCAAAAACACATGGCTGTGCGAACTTGAAAGAGGATGTATACGGCCTGACACCTGCCCGGTGCTGGAAGGTTAAGGGGGGGAGTTATTCCGACTTGTCGGAAGAAGCTCTGAACTGAAGCCCCAGTAAACGGCGGCCGTAACTATAACGGTCCTAAGGTAGCGAAATTCCTTGTCGGGTAAGTTCCGACCTGCACGAATGGTGCAACGATCTGGGTACTGTCTCAACCACGAGCTCGGTGAAATTGTAGTTCCGGTGAAGATGCCGGATACCCGCAACGGGACGGAAAGACCCCGTGAACCTTTACTACAACTTCACATTGGTATTGGGTAAATGATGTGTAGGATAGCTGGGAGACTCTGAAGCTGTGTCGTCAGGCATGGTGGAGTCGTTGGTGAAATACCAGCCTTTATTTATCTGATGCCTAACCCCCGATTTATCTGGGGAACAGTGTGTGGTGGGTAGTTTGACTGGGGTGGTCGCCTCCAAAAGAGTAACGGAGGCTTTCAAAGGTACCCTCAGCACGCTTGGTAACCGTGCGCAGAGTGCAATAGCATAAGGGTGCTTGACTGTGAGGCCTACAAGCCGAGCAGGTAGGAAACTAGGATATAGTGATCCGGCGGTTCTGTATGGAAGGGCCGTCGCTCAAAGGATAAAAGGTACTCCGGGGATAACAGGCTGATCTCCCCCAAGAGCTCACATCGACGGGGAGGTTTGGCACCTCGATGTCGGCTCGTCACATCCTGGGGCTGGAGAAGGTCCCAAGGGTTGGGCTGTTCGCCCATTAAAGTGGCACGCGAGCTGGGTTCAGAACGTCGTGAGACAGTTCGGTCCCTATCTGTTGTGGGCGTAAGAAACTTGAGTAGATCTGACTTTAGTACGAGAGGACCGAGTTGGACTAACCGCTGGTGTACCAGTTGTTCCGCCAGGAGCACTGCTGGGTAGCTACGTTAGGAAGGGATAAGCGCTGAAAGCATCTAAGCGCGAAACCCACTACAAGATGAGGTTTCTTTTAAGGGATGTTCTAGATTAGGACGTAGATAGGCTGCAGGTGTAAAGGCAGTAATGTCAAAGCTGAGCAGTACTAATTACCCGTATACTTTCTTGAGCCGATCATACTTCGACTTGTCGAGGTATGATCGGGAACGATAATCTTGCAATTTCGAAGTGAATCTTTCTTTTTTTGTCAATTTTCATGGCTAATGAGTCATGATTAAGATATTAAGACCCTGACGCTCACTATGTTCGGTCAGGGCAGGCTTTATGGTGATTATTGCGGTGGGGTCCACCTCTTACCATTCCGAACAGAGAAGTTAAGCCCACCAGCGCTGATGGTACTGCCGTAACAGGTGGGAGAGTAAGTCGTTGCCAGTTTATTATAAAAGGGTACTACATTATGTAGTACCCTTTTTTTGTTTATTCCAAATGGAGATCTTGTTCAGTTGCAACGACTTACTCTACGAGTAAGGCTTGGCACTCCCGTCGTTGCCAGTTTATTATAAGGGGATATTACAATCAAAGTAGTATCCCTTTTTTTATTGCTGCCTTTGAACAACTGATAAATGAATAACTCAACATATTTGCATTCGTTAGAGAATGAATAAATCAATTCAATGAGTGGTTTTCTCTGGTTGCTACTTTTTTTGGTAGTCCCAATCCTTGTTCACTTGTTTAACTTCAGAAGAGCACGCAGACTGTTTTTTACGAATGTGCGTGTGATCCAGCAGGTTTCATCTGAAACCAAGTCAAAGACCCGACTCAAGCATTTGTTAATCCTCACAACTCGGATCTTAATTCTTATAGCTTTAATTCTTTCGTTCTACCTTTCTCAATTTGGACTTGAGGATAATGATTTTGTAGACAATAGCTCGATCGGCTCATACTACCTGGATAATAGCTATAGTTCAGTAGGTCTAAATCAAACTAACTTTTTTCGAATTGCTGAGAGTGTGGTCATGCAGAGCGAAGCTAACGAAGGTTATTACCTGACAAATGACTTTGCCCCTTTCGCTAATCAAAGAAGAACAAAAGAAGAAATATTGAGTGAGCTTGAACTAAGATCTGTTTCGTATGTAGACCGGTCATTGGATGAAGTTCTGGATCGAATCAATTACGATAGCAAGATATTTATTCAATCAGATTTTCAACAGGCAGCTTCATCTTCTTTAGATCGAATAAAAAACGACACTACTCGTAGTTACTATCTTCTCTATAATTCTAATCAGCGTTTAAGAAATGTTTACGTTGATTCTGTTTGGATTGAACGAAACATTGATGACTATACCAGCTATGATTTGAAATGCTTTCTTGGTCGTTCTAATTCCTTTGATGAGGGAAATATTGTCATAAAGCTTCTTGATGATAACGGAAATCAGCTTTCTTCTGTAGTGAAGAACCTAGCAGAAAGCCTAGAGGTTGAATTCACCTTGCCATGGCAAAGAAGTAAGTCATTTTTAACTATTCAAATTGTTGGTGATGAGGTAGAATACGACAATCAGTTTCACCTGATCGTAGAGCCTTCGTACACACCCTCAATTCTAATTCTCTCAGAGTCACCTAATAAATACCTAGAAAGCGTTTTTAACAATTCAGAGCTTTTCAAATCAACTGTGGCCAATTCGAGTCAAATTGACTATGAGGTCGTTAAGGAAATGGATATGGTGATCCTTAATGACTTTTATCGGTTACCTGCTGGAATTGTAAATCAAAATATTGAAGAGTTGTCATTTCTTATTGTTCCATCAGATTCCATTGATATTGAGAATTATGTTGCTGAAACAGGTGTGCTAGTGAGGTCTGAAACGTCGGATGGGTTTTATCAGATTGAGATAGAAAGAGCGAATTCTTTGGTAAAAGGACTGTTTGATCGTGTTTCGGATAACACGAATTTGCCCAATGCAAGAAGCTTCTATTCTCTTTCCAGTACCCATGAAGAGATCCTAAAACTCAGAAATGGAAATACCTTGCTCGCTAAGGATATTGGTAGACCACTTTATTTTTTCACTTCACCATTGAATGATGCATCTACTAATTTGCCTAATCATTCCATATTCCTACCCATCATGTACCGGATAGTTGAGAGAGAGACTAAATCATCGGTATCTGTTTTCTTATTCCCCAATGATTTCCTCGAGGTAGAAATCCTTAAAGCAGATGTGCCTCCAAGAATTGTGGCGAATGGAGTTGAAGTCATACCGGAGTTTGCGATAAGAAATCAGGACGGACTTGTGAGGATTCCCAATAACCTATCCCCTGGGTTTTATCATGTTTTGCAGGGTTCGGATACGGTAAAGTCTTTTGGGTTAAACCTTCCTAAAAGTGAGTCCATTCAAAATGGGCCAACACAAGAAGAGCTTGTCGATTTCTTTGAGGGAGCAGAGCATGTTGAAATTGTCTCTGCATCTCAGGATTATGAAGAAACTGCTCTTGCTGGTGTAGGTCGGAATAGTATATGGAAATATGCATTAATTTTGGCGGTGTTCTTCATTCTACTAGAAACCTTGTTTCACAGATATCTCAAATGAGTGTATTGCTGAAAAATGTTGTTGTAACTGATCTCAATTCACCTCACCACAACAAAAGGAAAGATATCTTAATCAAAAATGGCCTTATTGATTCTTTTGGAGGGTCAGCCAAACGAGTAATTGACTGCAAAGGTCTTCAAGTTACACCCGGTTGGTTTGATCTCAACGCCCACTTTTGTGATCCAGGATTAGAACATAAGGAGGATCTTGGATCCGGATCAGGGTCTGCGGCACATGGAGGATTCACGGATGTCAATTTGATCCCAAGTACTCAGCCTCCGATCCAAACGAAAGGAGATGTAGAGTATTTGCTTTCAAAGGGGAATAAAGAAGTAACGATACATATTTCTGCAGGCTTGAGTGAGGGACTTAAAGGGGAGAATTTGACGGAAATACTTGACCTGGTTAACGCTGGTGCCAGATCTTTCTCAGAGGGGGATCATCCGATATGGAACAGTCAACTTCTTTTGAAGGCGTTGCAATACACTTCGCAGGCTGATGTGCCTGTTTTTCAGAATGCTCGTGATCCTTACTTGTCAGAAAACGCACAAATGAACGAAGGGCAGTTCAGCACTAACCTTGGCTTAAGAGGAGAACCTTCCCTATCGGAAGAGTTGACAATCAACCGGGACCTACAAATACTAAGGTATAGTGGAGGAAGACTTCATTTCACGCAACTTTCTTCGGCGGACTCTGTTGAGCTGATCAAGAAGGCCAAAAAAGAGGGTTTGCAGGTTACTTGTGATGTTTCGATTCACCATCTGCTCTATACAGATACTGACGTTTCTGACTTTAATACAACCTACAAGTCCTTACCACCCTTTCGGTCTGAGAAGGATCGCAAAGCGCTGATAAAGGGTGTGAGAGATGGCGTAATTGATGCCATTAGCTCCGGACATAGACCACAAGATCAGGAAAGTAAGCAATTGGAATTTGATTTAGCTGATCCAGGGCAGATAGCTCTGCAGACCTTTTACCCTTCTCTTCTTGCTATTAAAGATGTCCCATTTGATGTGCTGAGTGATCGAAGTGGCAATGGTGCCAGAAAGGTTCTTGGTCTTGAGCCAGTCGTTATTGAAAAAGGAGCACCTGCAAAACTTACCATCCTGGATAGCAAAGCCAAATGGACATTGGATTCTTCCAGCAATCAATCAAAATCCGCTAATTCACCATACTGGAATCAACCATTGACGGGAAAAGTATTTGGAACAGTCAATGGAGAGGTAGTTTCAATTTTCAATTAATTAATGGTCAAACCAAGTTTAAAATACACGATTCTTTGCGGGCTCTTTCTTATTATCCTGTTTTGGGTGTCTGTAAAATTTGGCAGCAATCCTTTGCTTGATATACGACACTTTCTGTTCGATCTGGTCTTATTCTTTCTCTTTATCTATTTCGCGGCTCGCGAATACAAGTATTACCACAACGATGGATTCCTACATTTTTGGCAGGGAATGAGCATTGCTTTCATTGTCTATTTTCCAGCTGCTATTCTATTTTCAATTGGGATGCTGGTTGTATTAAGTGTTGATCCTACCATCATGGAGGAGTATCGACAGGGAGGAATTGCTTTTCTTGAGAGTCAAAAAGATGTGTTGTTGGAGGGGATATCACAGGAAGAATATAATGAACGATTAGATGAGGTCAACAAGATCGGAATTGGTGAATTGGTTGTCAGTTCTGGTCTCAAAAAAATATTGGCTGGATTCTTTATAACCCCAGTGGTATCCATAATTTTAAGAAAAAAACCTAAATGATATGAATGGCCATGCAATTAAGTCAGGAGTAACAATTGGAATAATCAGTATAGTGGTATCGCTGTTATTATACATCATTGACTCTTCGTTGCTCGCATCCATGTGGGTGGGGATTTCGATTTTTGTGTTAATCATTTTTCTGGTTAGCTACTTCGGAATTCAACACCGAAAAGAAATTGGTGGATATTTGGACTTTGGCAATGCATGGATATACTCGATTCAGGTGTTTGTTGTTGCTGGAATTATTGGCACTTTGTTCAACATATTGCTCTACAATGTTGTGGATCCTGATCTGCCAGAAATAATAGCTGAACAAGCAGTAGAGAACGCAGAATCGATGATGCAAAGATTTGGAATGCCGGAAGATCAAATGGATGAGGCTCTTGAAAAAGCTCGGACGGATACCCTGGATCGCTTGACTGTGGTCGGATCATTAAAGGGCTTTCTGTGGGCGCTTATTTTTTATGCAGTGTTTTCCGTGATCACCGGATTAATTATCAAGAAGAAAGAACCAGAATTTGAAGGGTAAAGATCTATCGATAGTCATACCTGTTTTTAATGAGGAGGAATCCATTCCTGAATTGTTGGAATGGATTTTTAGTGTTGTGTCTGAAAATGGGATCGATACCGAGATCATCCTCATCGACGATGGAAGTACTGATGGCTCGTGGGGGGTTATCACGGAATTTGCACAGAAGAATGAATCTGTTAAAGGGCTGAAATTTGTTCGTAATTACGGCAAATCCGCGGCTTTGCAAACAGGATTTAATAACTCAAAGGGAGAACTTGTTATTACAATGGACGCAGACATGCAGGATAGCCCTGATGAGATTCCTGAGTTGATGAGAATGATGAAAGAGGAAGGATATGATATCGTATCGGGGTGGAAAAAGAAACGTCACGATCCGTTAAGCAAAACAATTCCATCCAAGTTCTTCAATTGGGTAACAGGAAAGGTATCCGGGATTCATCTTCATGACTTTAACTGTGGCTTGAAGGCGTATCGAAACGAAGTTGTGAAGAACATCAATGTCTATGGGGAAATGCATCGGTACATTCCGTTGATTGCCAAATGGAATGGTTTTAAGAACATCGGAGAGAAGGTGGTTGAGCATCGGGCAAGGAAATATGGAACGACCAAGTATGGTGCCCGTCGTTTTGTTACAGGATTTCTTGATCTCCTTTCTGTCACTTTTGTGTTCCGATTCAAAAAGAATCCAATGCATTTTTTTGGTAGCATAGGTACACTTTCATTCCTGTTTGGTTTTTTCATCACCATATGGGTTATTGGAGAAAAACTTTATCGCCAGTTTAATCAACTGCAAACACGAGATGTCGTGGATCAGCCGTTGTTCTTCCTGGCATTAGTCGCGTTGATCGTTGGCGTTCAACTCTTTCTCGCCGGATTTTTGGCCGAGATGCTTATACAGTCGAGGGCAGGCAAAGAAGAGTATCTTATAACAGAGAAGGTAAATCACTAATTCTTCTAATGATTTGTGATGCCAAAATATTCAGTCATAATTCCTGTTTACAACCGACCTGAAGAGGTTGATGAGCTACTGGAAAGTCTGACAAAGCAATCGTATACAGATTTCGAAGTTTTGATCGTTGAGGATGGTTCTACCCGAACCTGCGAAAAGGAAGTTGAGAAGTATCAGGCCCAGCTATCCATTCGATATTTTTTCAAAGAGAATACCCAACAAGGCTTTAGCCGCAACTACGGTTTTGAGCGGGCAAATGGTGACTGGTTGATTGTTTTTGATTCGGATTGTATCATTCCTACACACTACTTTGAAGCAGTGGATCAACATCTAACGCAAAATGAGTTGGATGCATACGGAGGGCCAGACAAAGCAGATGAAAGCTTCACCCTTACTCAAAAAGCGATCAGTTATTCTATGACCTCACTTTTCACCACTGGCGGTATCAGGGGAAATAAACGTCACGTTGGTCCTTACCATCCGCGTAGCTTTAACATGGGGATCAAAAAAGAAGTGTTTGAGAAGACTGGTGGATATATCATTTCACAGAAAGGAGAAGACATTGAGTTTAGTATCAGAATCATCCGGAATGGATTCAAAACTGGTTTGATCGAAGGTGCTTTTGTTTATCATAAGCGGCGGACCAATTTTCGTCAATTCTTTAAGCAGCTTCACTTTTTTGGAACCGCCAGGATCAATGTCTTTAGGTTCTTTAGAGAGGAGTTGAAACTAGTCCATTTTTTTCCAGCCGTATTCTTTCTCGGATTGGTAACAAGCTTGATACTGCTCATGGTTTGGCCTACACTTGGTAAGATTGGCCTGGGGCTTTATGGTGCATACGGACTGATAATCCTTTTGGATGCATTGATAAAATCTAAGAATGTTTGGGTGAGCTTCTTGGCAGTGATCGCAGCTTTTGTTCAGTTGATTGCCTATGGGATTGGGTTCCTTAAAGAAGGGCTGACTTACTTGAAATCAGGCTGATTTAACAGCTCGATAGATGATCTCCCCGTCTGCCAGAGCGAATCTCTCCACCTCTTCTTTTTGCAGCTCATTGATCAGGTTCTCTTCGATTACTTCAAGTCCTGAAGAGCGCAAACGATCCGCATAGTCCTGTCCGTACATCCGAACGTGATCATCCTGACCAAAGACTTTCTCACGTTCTTTTGGGTCGGTAATAGAGGGATCTTGGAAGGTCGTCTCCGGAATCGGGGGGAAGAACGGTACCTGCAAAATTGCCCAACCTCCGGGTTTTAACACTCTTTTCATCTCATCAAGTGCTTTCAGGTCGTCATCTACATGCTCCAGCACATGATTGCAAAAAATGACATCAAAAGTATTTTCTTCAAATGGGATGTCATGGATATCCATTTTGACCTTTGCCAGAGGAGATTCAATATCCGCAGTTATGTAATCCAAGTTATCCAACGCTTCAAATCGATCCATAAAACATAGCTCGGGAGCTATATGAAGCATCTTTCTATTGGCATCAAAAAAGTCTGTTTTTCGCTGGAGATATAGCCAGATCAGGCGGTGACGTTCCAATGCCAGGCATTTTGGGCACAAGGCATTACTTCTTGATTGCCTGCCATACGGAAGGAACTTTCTGAACGTTGATTCACAGACAGGGCATTCTACACGATTTCCCAGATAGAAGATCGAAACCACTCTCAGCGCAATGTGACTAAAAAGCTGTAGATACTTTCGAGGGATCTTCCGTAGCAAGAATGAAATCAGGAACCGCAATTCTGAATAAATTTAAGCGGGCAAATTTATCCATTTTGGAATATGATTAGGTTATCTGTTGTTGTGAGCTTCCTTTTAATTTCTCTCAGTGTTTGTGCACAAAGCGAAAAAAGCATCCAGGATTACATTCCAACAGAGAATCTGGACATGAAAAAGGATGCCAATAAAAAGGCCTATCGTTCTCCTAAACGCAAATACGACGTTATCTACAGACCTCATGCCAAGAAAATTCTATACGGCAATCCTTGTGCAGTGGAGGCTACACACAAAATGGGCTTTGAATACATGGTTGAGCCACGAAATGGCACACGCTCAAAGACGCAGAAAGGTAAATTTTTGAATAACCTGAAGGTAAAGAGTAAATTAGTGGTAACCCGCTCTCCGTTCTGGAAACTGATCTTAAAGAAAAGATTCAAAAAATGCCGGGAGATGAGCGGTGATATTGTAGGTTAATGGAACCACGAACCGTCCAGTTTTCTCGTACCAAGCTCACCGAGTTAATGATACCTTCTTATGCCAACTTCGGAGGAAAGGTCCACGGTGGATTGATCCTATCATTGATGGATAAGGTTGCCTATGCTTGTTCGAGTAAACATGCAGGGACCTACTGTGTGACCGTTTCTGTAGATGGTGTTGAGTTCTTGCAGCCGGTAGATGTAGGAGAATTATTAAGCCTGGATGCTACCGTACATTATGTGGGAAATTCCTCACTCATCATAGGTATTAAGGTTACTTCTGAAAACGTAAAGGATAATTCAGTCAAGCATACAAACAATAGCTACTTTACGATGGTGGCCAAAGGTGAGGATGGGAAACCAACAAAAGTTCCTGAGCTGATCCTGGAAGATATTTCAGAGATGCGAAATTTTGTTGATGCGATTAAGAGAAATCGTGTCAAAAAAGAGGCTACTGCAAAAATGCAGAAGGAGCATGACGAGTTTATCATGGTTGACGATATGCACTTACTCGATAGTCAACGCTGCAAGATACAGTTTACGGCAGATGATGATATCAACGATCTGTTTTCCGATACATAAACTTCAAGCCGGACCAGTCTTCGTCAACGGCGCAAACCTTTACGTCAACCAAACCGCCTTTTAAACCAAATTCGCGAACGATATTTCCGTTCAGATTGGTTTCAATTTTTGATCCACCTTTAGGCCATGATACCCATAGGGAGCCATCTTTTTTGAGTGCATCTTTCCATGACTTCCAGTTGGATTCCAATTCATTGAAGTCTGTAACAAAAACGTGTTCGAAATCAAAAGGTGTGGAATCAAACTCATCAGAGTATTCTGAGTCTTTTGGTATTTCTTCGAGAAGATCGAAATAATTGTCAGGAGATTGATAGAGGTAACAGTTGTAGGCTTCTTTAATGCCTAACTTTTTCCAGAGTGGATTTTTAGAATAACCGGCCATTTCAATTACATGAGATAGTTGGTAGACCTTTCCAACCTCTTTGAGAGGCTCCGGTAAATTCGAGACATGCCTGCTCATTGAAGCCCTGCTGAACATAAGACTGGGCGCTGATGAGGAAGGCATGGGTGCTGTCAGGCCATACATATTTGTTCCATTTAGCCGCCTTGATGGCCAACTCCAGGTCACCCATTTCGAGATAGACATTTGCCAGCCCGGTGTAGAGGTCATAATGCTCGGCAGGAACATATTTTTGATCAATGACAAGGGAGTAAGCCTGACCATAAAAGCTTTTGTATTGATTGGAAGCTAACTGGTGCGCGGTGAGGTAATAATCCCGAGCGGCTTGGAGGTCATTTAAATATTCTTTGTGGATCTCCGCAATTTCCACAACAGAAGCAATGATCCGGTATTCTCGTGCCATCAGGTCCTCATAGATCTCAATGGACTTGGTTGGATTGTTTACTTTCTTATAGGCTTCCGCCAGTTGTACTTTTAAATTAAAGAAAGGCTTTTTTGGTTCAAATCGCTGAACCATTTCGAAAAGTTGAATTGCTTCATCATAGTTCTCATCTTCAAAGTTGTGATGTCCCTTCGAAACGATACTCTCAACCATGTTGTCTTTGAAGAGTTTCATGTCTCTTTCGTCAATACGGAACAGGCTCAATGAAGACATTAAGGTGAAGGCAGATTCGTAATCCTCTTTTTCATAAGATGCACGCGCCTGGTTGTAGATCTCCCTTCGTTCAGCCAACAACTGTTCAAGTTTCATTTCATCGTACTGATCCTTTAACCAAAAGCTGATCATAACGATCAAGGCAATTCCAAAGGTGATCCCGAATGCATAAAGTGTAGCAATGGTGTTTTGTCGATAATCAACCCTGGGGGGAGTGTAGGTAGCTCTTCTGAAACCTCCCCTGGGATAGGCATAAGGACGTGGTTTTGGACCGTCGGAAAATTGTCGATACTTCAGTTTAAGATCATATCGAGCTTTTTCATACTCATCGGACAATACCTGATAGGCCTGATTTACCTCTTTGAATTTCTCTTCCATTTGAGGTTTGCCAGGATGCTTATCAGGATGATATTTCACTGCTTGCTTCTTAAAAGCAGCCTTTATTTCCTCAGGAGAAGCACTTTCGGATATTCCCAGAACATGGTAGTAATTCGTCATAGCTTAACCAAGTCTATATAAACGACACTCGCTAATCAAAGATTGCGATTTTGTGACAAAAAAGCATTTTTCGGGATTTTTCTATTTGTTAATTAATGCAAAGCCGACAAAACATAAAATAAGCCCTCCCACTGTTGAGATCAGGAAGTAAGAAGCAAACTGAAGGTGAAGGCCGGCCTTTAGCATTTTGATTCCATCGTAGGCGAATGTGGAAAATGTTGTAAATCCACCGCATAGTCCGACAGCCATCAACAGACTCTGTGTCTGATTGAGTTTTAAAAAACCACCACTGATCAACCCAAGCAGGAAGCACCCCACTAAATTGACTATTATGGTTGCAATAAAGGTTTTTTCAGTCAATCCCTTTATCCATAGGTTAATGCCATATCGGGCGATAGTACCTGCAAATCCACCAATGCCAACCAGAAGGACCTCTTTCATTTGAGATATTCTTTTGTGTGCTCCTGGAGGTCCGGGAAGAATTGATAGAACTCCTTCTTGAAGTCATCATAGTTTGCTTCAAGACTTGCTGCTGCTGCTTCCATCTTAGACTCAAACTTTGTCCGGCTAGCCATTCCTTTCAGGGCTCTGTCAATGCCTTCGATCGATCGATAATTATAAAGCCAATTCTTCCTGCTCATGTAGTAGAGCATGTTATTGACAGCATTTGGTATGACCGACGAATAGTTAGCAATCATTTTGTAGAACCTAAGTGTGAATTCCTTTAAGTCAATATTGGAAAAGTCAGACCAGTTTTTGGCCAGGAAATGATCATAGAACACATCTACTATTACCGGAGCGTAATGACCAAATTTCGGTCTTAGGCGAGTTTTGCTTTGCAACACCACATCATGAGAGTCAGTAAAGCTGTCGATTGATCGATGTAATTTGATGCCTTTTTGAATTTCTGCTTCATATTCCTGCAGTTGACTCCCTTTCACAAAATCACCGATGAAGTTGCCGACCTGGATTCGCTCATTTTCACCACTCAAGAATAAATGTGCCAGAAAATTCATTCAAAAACCGTTTTTTGCCCTTTTTACAAGGAATTTGAGTTTTGGTACCTGAGGCTTAACTTTGTGAAGCTCTGAAACTCCAAGATGGTGAATTTAATTCACTAATTCCATTGTGATAGAAGACAACTTTGCAAATACAACACGCTCTCACCTTAATATGTTGGTCCAACTGGCCAGGGTAGATGGAGTTGTTGTGCAAGAAGAAATTGATCTGATCAAGAAGATCGGGAAGGCCAATGGTATGTCTTCCGAAGAGATCAGTGAGTGTTTCGAAGATCCTTCTTATATCGAGATCAGCGAAGATATTTCCGATGACCTACGATATGATTACATGTACAACATTGTGCAATTGATGAAAATTGATGGTCGGTTGTATAAAGAAGAGATCAAGTATTGCGCAAAGATTGCCAGCAAATTGGGCTATGATGAGGATGTCTTACGAGAGATGATGTTAAAGATCTATAGCGATCCTCACATTACTACCGACAAGGATGCGCTCAAAGCAAGAATTCAGACCTATCTAAGGAAATGAGGCTATTTACCTGCCTTTTCCTATTCTCAATATCCATTCAACTTTTTGCCCAGGAGGAGCGTGAAATTCAGGAAGTCCTGGATTATCAGGTGGAATGTTGGAACGACGGTAATTTAGAATGCTTTATGGAAGGTTACTGGAAATCAGAGAAGCTGGTTTTCATCGGAAAATCCGGATTAACCTACGGATGGGAGAATACATTGGCGAACTACAAGAAGCGCTACCCTGATCGTGAAGCAATGGGCGTTCTGTCCTTTGACATCAAGATCATCGAACCATTAAGTGAGGAGTTTTGGTTTGTAGTTGGTAAGTACAACCTGGACCGAAAAAATGATAATCCAAATGGTCATTTCTCCCTCATTTTCAGGAAGTTAGATGAGGAATGGGTGATCGTTTCCGATCACTCTAGCTAGGCTCTTCAGCCACTATCTTCTTGGTTATCCCAGCTTTTATTTGTATATTCTAACCTCGGAATCCTAAATCCAGCACATTATGGTAATGAGTTATCGTGGAGTTTCAGCTCCAAAAACAGAAGAAGTACAATCAGTCGCAGTGGAAGATTACATGGCTAAGAGACTGATCACTTTCAAGCCAGAACAGACGATGGATGAAGTCATTGAGACCTTGTTGAAGAATAAGATCTCAGGAGGCCCTGTGGTCAACGATGAAAATGAATTGGTTGGGGTGATCTCAGAAGGAGACTGTCTCAAGGAAGTTGTCAGAGGAAAATACCATAATATGCCTATTCTCTCCGGTCGCGTCGATGAACACATGGCCAAGAATGTAATTACTGTTAACCCAGACCTCAACATTTTTGAAGCCGCCAAATTATTTCTGGAAAAGCGCTTGAGAAGGTTTCCTGTTGTGGTAGATGGCAAATTGGTCGGGCAAGTCAGCCAAAAAGATGTGATGCGGGCGGTATTGAAAGCTCGTAGCGCGACCTGGTAATTGGTTAATTTCTTTTCTTCTCCTAGATTTCTGGTTCAATCCAACTAAACCATGAGAAAGAACTTTATTGTCTTTGGGCTACTGCTTGCTTTTACAGCAAGCGCCCAGGTTGATGTCAAGTCAATAGATAACTACATCGAAAAAGCAAGAAAGGCCTGGAATGTACCCGGAATGGCTGTTGCCATCGTAAAAGATGGGAATGTAGTTCTAAGCAAAGGCTATGGAGTCAAAAAGACTGGTGCAAAGGACAAAGTTGATGAGAACACCCAGTTTGCAATCGCATCAAATACTAAAGCGTTTCTTTCTTCAGCTATTGCCAAACTTGTCAGTGAGGGTAAACTATCATGGAAGGATAAGGTGCGAGATCACCTTCCTTACTTCTCACTCTATGGTGAATTTGAATCAGCCGAGACTACTGTTGAAGATTTACTATGCCATCGAGTTGGTTTAGGTACTTTCAGTGGTGATGTGATCTGGTATAAGTCACAGAAAAGTGCGGAGGAAGTGATCAAGCGTGCAAGTCACGTACCGCAGGCCTATGGATTTAGGGATGGCTATGGGTACACTAACCTGATGTTCATTACCGCAGGAGAGGTTGTTCGTGCCGTCACAGGCATGTCCTGGGCGGAATATGTCAATGTATCATTCATCCTTCCTCTTGGAATGAATAACACGGTGAGTTCGGTCACTAACCTTAGCCAAAACACAGCTACCCCTCATAAACCAACACTCGAAGATGGAACCATACCCATTGAATGGACCAATTGGGATAATATGGGAGCAGCAGGAGGGATCATTTCTTCGGTCGATGATATGGCCAAGTGGATGATGATGAACCTTAGCAATGGTGTCTGGGAAGGTGATACATTGCTTGATCCTGTTCAACAAAACCTTTTATGGACGCCACACAATAATTATACACTGAGTGCATCTTCCAAGGAATTTATTCCAGGAAGGCATTTCGCATCATACGGTCTCGGATGGAGCCTGATGGATTACTACGGAACAATGGCAGTTAGTCATGGCGGTGGTTACGATGGAATGTACTCAAGGGTGATGATGATCCCGGACCTCAACCTGGGAGTAGTTGTCCTTACAAATTCTATGGAAGGAATATCAACCCCGATTGCATACTATGTGGTTAATCAATATCTGAAACAAGATCAAAGAGACTGGTCTGCAGAATTTCTGGAAAGGTCCAGGGCCAACAATGGCCACAGGGATGATGTCGAGGAAAGAATGGAAAGCAGGGTTAGCAATACATCACCCACGAAATCAATGGCTGAGCATAAAGGAGAATATTACGATCCCATGTATGGTGTCATTACTGTGAGTGATTCAAACGGCCAGTTGCGGATTGAATTTGCAGATGCACCTGAACTTGGTGCAACGTTGGAGCACTGGCATTATGACACCTATCAATTGGTTTGGGACGAAGAGCATGCCTGGTTCGACTTTGGGACTGTTTCATTCGAACTTGATAACAACCTGGTGGTTCAGGGGCTCAGTTTCGATGTTCCTAATGGAGACATCTTCTTTCATGAATTGAATCCAAAGCGGAAGGATTAGGACCTAATTGTCCATTTCATGGGTGGTGTGACCTCCCCCTTTTCGGAAGACGCTATTAGGATATTCAGTCGTTTTAGCTGAGTGACTTCCTGCTTGGCACTAATAATCCACCAACTAACCTGCTTTCTGTAGCTTGGTGTTTGCTTGTTGTAGAAGTAATCCGCTGCTTTCTCATTCTGCCTGATTTGTTGTTCGAATGCTTCGGGCAATTCTACTTTTTTTTGCTCGAATGAAGCCTGTCCACTTTTTTCAGATTTTCGGCGTTTAAATGCCGCTAATCCAGAAGCCATAACCAGCTTCTCTTTGCGTAGTTCTTTGATCTTATTGATATTCACATTACTCCAGTGGCTGTCTGGTTTGCGGGGAGTGAACCTTACCATATACGCTTCCTCATCGATGCGCTTTCTAATTCCATCGATCCATCCGTAGCAGAGTGCCTGATCGACTGATTCTGGCCAGGTAATGCTCGGTTTTCCTGTCGCCTTCTTATAGAATCCAACCCATAGTTCAGTTATTTTATCATGATTTTCATGAAGCCAGTTTCTGAAATCATTTGATGTTTGGAAGAAGGTGGGCATTAATGAAAAGGGATCAGATCCGGCTCTATATACTCTTTCTTGGCCCTCGCATCTGCAAAAACATTAAATCCATAATGCTGATTTAGCAGGTCTTTAAAGCTGGTGATGAGTCGGGGAAACTCCTTGATAAAGTCATTAAAGTTGTCAGACTTTGACTTTTTCATAAAATGGTCGACTGCTTTGACTGCAGCGATGGTAACTGTTTTATTAAATCCGTCTGACTGATGATGTCTTCCAAAATTAGATATTTGGGTCACCATGTTTGTTTCGGCTTGTTCCCTTCCATACTTATTGATATGGATGTAAGCAAGTCTCAAGTGAGCTTCGTGCGAGAACAGGCTGGGGTTTAACTGGAGGGTTTCAAATTGCTTCTCAAATTCTGAATCTGAGATCTGTAAATGGTTTTTGTTAATCATGTTCGAAAAATGCAAACAAAGCAGAACGTAAGATTAGAAACTTAGTTGCAAATCTAAGTTTAATGTTTCTGATGGAATCGAACTTTTTACCTAGCGTTTTGAACATGATATATACGTCTTCAAATTGAGAAATGGCTAGAAAAATAGATGCCTGTAGATTGAAAGTAGACCTCAATTACCTCCCATTTTAGATTATTTAAAACTCCTTAGCAGTCGAACACATTGTTTGACAACTTAAACTAAGGATAAAATGAGAATTAAATGGAGCCATTCAATAATTCAGTATTTGAGTTATTATTCAGTCTATGGGATAATGCTTTTTTTCATGCTTGCATCATGTTCGAAAGATGATGGTCCTATTACAGAAGATGATACAGAAGAAAAGATGGATGAGGAAGAGAAGCATGAAAATGAAGGAGTTACACTTGATAAGGTATCTGGCTTGGCTCAAAAGGGACCATTTCTAAATGGATCTTCAGTTACTATTTCCGAATTAGATAATTCGTACTCACCAACAGGAAAAGATTTTAATACGCAGATCCTAGACAACTCAGGTTTGTTTGAGCTATCTGGTATAGAATTAATTTCTAACTACGCAACGACTCGAGTGGACGGTTTCTACTTTAATGAAGTTTGCGGTGAATCCTCCGTTTCTCAAATTACTCTAAATGGAATTATTGATGCGACGGATATTTCTTCAGTAAACCTGAACGTACTTACACATCTGGAGAAATCCCGTGTTGAATATTTAATAGCTGATGGTGTTGATTTAAAAGAGGCAAAAAAACAAGCACAGAACGAAATACTGAAAATATTTAACATAGAGGCTGATATAGCTAATTCTGAAAACCTGGATATATCCAGAGCTTCTGAGGGAGATGCTATCTTAATTGCGATCTCATCTATTCTTCAAGGCTTTCGGAGCGAGAGTGAATTTTCAGATATCATGGCTAACATAATTACAGATATACGGACTGATGGACAGATAAATAACGGATCGATAGGTTCCGATTTACTGGCTCATGCGAAACTCCTCGACCCTGAATCGATTAAACTAAATATAGAAAATAGATATGCCGACCTTGGAAATCCAGTGGTTGTGCCAAAATTTGATCAGCATATCGATAATTTCATTTCTGAGACTTTTTTCTCTAGCAGTATGACAGTAATTGAGTACCCACAAAATGGGAATAATGGAGAAAATGTGTTGTTTATCGAAAATGAAACGTTCAATGCATCTTCCTGGTACAGTTTAGCTGCGAATTTGCCAAATACCTGTATTACACTAGCCATTAGGATTTCAAAGGTCAGTGGAGATTGTAACGGGTGCTGGTTTATTTCTAATTTGGTTGACAATTGGAACTATACAGACTATGACTTCTCAAATGATTCCCAAACCTTTACATCGACAGGTGCTACAGCCAATTTAGATATGAGAATAGATTTTTTAGGATCAGGATCATATTTAGTTGAATACTTAGAGAATAATGGTTCAAACCCAACGAGAACTAAAACTATAGTTGTTAACTAGATTAAGATAATTGAAAGTACAGTAACCAATTTTTTCAACTCAAGTCTTTCTGTTTTCAGATTTACCTTAGTGACCGTATTTACATCTAAATGAATACGGTCTTTGCACTTCTCGTTTCTTGTTTTATTGCTGGGTCCAATGATCATGCGATCTATATAGGAGTCATTGATGTCATTTACAATGAAGACAAAGCATCAATGGAGTTGAAAGTGTTTTCTGATGATCTCAGAGATATCATAAGGAACTATGATGAAGGATATATCCATGGGGAATTGAACGACTTCCACATTCAAAACAGGATGCTTGTCGATCGCTACTTCACTGAAAAGATCCAGATTGAGATGAATGGAAATGAGTTTAGGTTGGAATTGAAGCAAATTGAAAAAGAAGGAGACGTACACCGGATCTATTTCGATATGGATGTCCCCAATGTCTTGGAGAAACTCGAATTAACTACAGACTTCTTTACAGAGCTTTTTCCAACGCAAACCAATATTGTCAACCTGACTTATAACGGAGAGAAGTATTTCGGTAAACTCACCAAAGCGACACCTACTTTTTCGCTGACCCTTGATTGAATAGATCAACCAATGATTGCGTATTCACTTTCACAGCCGTTTCGATTGACGTTTTTGGCTCTGGATAATAAAAAGGTGAATGAAGCCCAGGTAAGTCTCCGGATTCCATTCTTGATTGAGGAACAGTGCCCAACCAATAGAGGACCGTTGGTACTTTGTGTTCGGTACTTCCGTATCTCGAAAAATCTTCTCCAACCATCTGAGGTTCCGCATAAACAACATTATCTACCCCAATCGCATTACCGGCGGAGGCAGTGATCTTTTCTACAAGGTCAGGGTTGTTGTAGTTAGCGGGAGTGAATACGTCAGGGATTTTGACCACAGGCATTTTATCTTCAGGCAGGCCTGCTGCAATTGCCACTCCTCTGCTTATTTCCTTGATCCGTTTGTGAACCATTTGTCGCACTTCTTCAGCATAGGTTCTTACGGTTAGTTTCAATACCACCTCATCCGGAATGATATTGTGTTTCACTCCACCCTGAATAGCTCCAACAGTAACTACTGCTGATTCTGTGGGCTTGAGATTTCTACTAACGATCGTTTGCAGATCCATCACGATAAGGCTCGCTATAACAACCGGGTCAATTGACATGTGAGGTGAAGCACCGTGAGCGCCGTACCCAAACACGTTGATGTCAATCATCTCTGTATTAGCCATGGTATATCCTTCTGCTATTCCAATTTGCCCTGCCGGAATAGTCGGGCTGCTGTGCAATCCAACACCATAATCGGGAACACCAAACTGGTCATAAAGGCCTTCATCCAACATCATTTTTGCACCGGCACCTATTTCTTCTGCAGGCTGACCGATCATCATTAGCGTCCCCTTCCATTGATCTTTTATTTCAACCATCGCCCGGGCAGTCCCCAGCAAGGAAGTCATATGCATGTCATGACCACATGAGTGCATGGTGCCCGTTATGGTGCCATCATATTCAATTGTTTTGGTACTTGCATATTCCAATTCGGTTTTCTCTGCCATTGGAAGAGCATCCATGTCGGATCGATACAGTATTTGAGGACCATCTCCATTTTTTAAGATTGCGACAATGCCATATCCTCCAAAATTTTCTGTGACCTCAAAGCCAACCTTCTTCAGTTCAGTGGCAAGTGCTTTTGCCGTTTCTTTTTCCTCTAGAGAGACTTCCGGGTTCTGATGCCTGGTCTTATAGAAGTCAATGAGATAATCAATGTCTGCTTCCAGGTAGCGATTAACCTGTTCGCTAAGTGGATAATTCGTTGCAGACGCAAGGAATAGAACTGAAAGAAAAAGTAAAGTGCTTCTCATGACTTTGGGGTTAATCCTTATGCTAAAAGTAGGTAAGAACCCTTAAAGTTGATCTTTTGAAGTCAATTTGATTGGTTTTGTAGAAGACAAAATCATATTCTGAAGTAGAAAGTGCGCAACCTCAAAAGCTAAATTGGAGTTGACATGAGAACGAATTGAAGCGCTATGAGATTAAACCAACTCCCCCAGAACCGGACTCCCCGGGTTTACATACTCCATGAAAATGCGGAATGGGTTACTCCCTTGAAGGAAAACCTGGATCGGGATCAAACACCTTACCAGGATTGGAACCTGGCAACCGGCCAACTGGGTATCAATGAAATTCCACCAGAAGGTGTATTCTACAATCGAATGAGCGCATCTTCATTCACACGAGGAAATCTTCATGCCAAAGACCTGACTGCCCCGGTACTGTCCTGGTTGGAGGCAAATGGAAGAAGGGTAGTAAATAAGCGAAAAGCACTTCAGCTGGAGATGAGCAAAGCAGAACAACAGATCGCTTTGCAACAATTTGGATTGAATACTCCACATACCCTGATAGCCGTTGGGAAGGAGGAGGCACTGGAAGCAGCTGAATTATTTTCTGGCCAACCATTTATAGTGAAGCCTAACCAGGGAGGGAAAGGAGCTGGGGTTCAATTATTTAACTCTGCGGAGGAATTGACCTCTTTTATAGAACCATTCAAGTTGGAGGAATTGACTGTAGATGGTGTGTTTCTGATCCAGGAGTATATTCCTCCAAGAAATCAGCGGATCGTCAGAATGGAGTTTATTGGTGGAAAGTTTTATTATGCTGTCCAAGTGAATACAGGAGGAGGGTTCGAATTGTGCCCTGCGGATGCATGTGAAATTCCGTTGGATGGCGGTAAACAAGTACCTTCATTCACTATTCTTGAGAACTTCGATATTCCGGAGATCAGGCATTGTGAAATGTTCCTTGCAGCGAATGATATCGAGATCGCTGGAATGGAATTTCTGGAAAACGACGAAGGTGACCGGTACTTCTATGATGTGAATACAAATACCAACTACAACAGGGATGCCGAGGAACGAAGTGGTTTACAGGGAATGAAACAAGTAGCCAGCTTCTTGAAAGAAGAGCTGGAGAAAATCTGATCAAATCTTTCTTACCATGATTGAAGAAGGTAGCAGGTCGGTTCCCACTTCGAGAACAGGCCCTTCTCCAATTCGAGTGAAACCAAACTTCTTATAGAATCTTTGTGCTCGGTAATTCAAGTCGGATACGCACAACCACAAATGATCACGATTGGCCTTTTCTGCTTCCCTGATCGCGTCCTTCATCAGTCCTTTTCCTAGTCCTGAACCATATTCACTGGATCGAATATACAATTGCTTCAACTCAGTTGAACTGCCTTCAAGAGCTATCGGGCTATCTTCATGGATGAGTAGACATAGTCCAACTGCATTACCTTCGTTAAAAGCCAGCTTACACACCGTCTTTTTGTCCGATAGAATGGTCTCGGCAGCTTCGAAGGTGAAGTTTTTGTCAATGTAGACTTGAAGGTTTTCTAAGGAATGCTCCTCAGGATAGGCTTCCCTGAAGGTGTCTTCCCACAGATCACGAAGTATTGATGCAGATGTTGGTCCAATCTGCTGTAAGTGGATCATTTAATTGGCTGGTGGTCTAACATTCCACATATGTCTTAGGATTTTCCACTCTCCTCTTTCCTTGACACAAACACTTAAGAAGTTGGCAGTTGAGGTACTTGAAGAAGCAATAGAATCCCCCACTACAGTGTTCCAACTTACTGTGGATACTCCTTCCAATACAGCTGTTGATGCATCAACAACTACCAATTCATCTTCAAGATAGTCAAACTGAGTAATTGGATATCTGGTGTTGCCACTTACTGTAAACCAGTATTGATTCATAGCTTCCTTTCCCTGGATGAAGTCCCCTGAGTTATTCGGTGGTATGAGCGCTCCTTCATCAGAAAAGAGGCTTAAAACTTTTAAACTGTCATTTTCCAACCAGAAAGCCCGGTAGTTTTCATGCAACTCGTTGAGCTGATCAAGGTCAGCCTGGGAAGGTGCATTGGGTGTCGGACTGCATCCCAAAAGGGATATAAGCAGCCCGAGACCTAATGATATGCTTTTAATTCTGTTCTTGTTTTTTGTATAACCCGTCAAAGGCAGGAGTCCATGTTTTTCCATCGTCTGTTGAGTTTTCAAAGAGCTGTCTAACTGTTCCATCATCATTTAGTGTAAATGTCAGCCTTGATAACGCGATCTGTCCTGCGGGGTTCATGTATTTACTTTCAAACTGGAGCATTCCTTCTGCTCGATTGGTTTCAACGTAGTTATATATATCACCTGAGCTTCCGACCCAGTGTTGGTGCCATTTCTTGTCTATCCGATCATAAAAATTGATGCTTTGCCCGGCATAAAGTCCTGCAGTGGTATAGCTTTCGTGGATTGCACAACCTCCCTTCGCTCTTGTGATCACATTTACTCCTGCTTTTTGGCCATTCGTATACACATCCCAGGTGCCAAGCCAAAAATCAAAGTGCCTGCTGTCCTCATTGTTCTTGCATGGATAAGCATTGGACTCCATGTCATCAAGGACTTTTTTGAAAGCATCTGTTTCAAGATAATCAGCAAAAGCAGGATCTGCTTTTACAAAATTGACCCCAAAGAATCCATTTTCAACTGCTTCTCTCCAGGTGCTTAGCATACTGGCTTCATCCTTTTTGAGTGCATAGGCCTTGGCAGTTCCGAAGTAGATGAAGGGAGCGGAATAGTTTCTCTTACGAGCTTCTTGAAAACTCTTTATTGCGTCATCATGCTTCCCAAGGTTATTCTGACTGAAAGCAAGATTGTACCAATCGGAAGAATCTCCGTCATTTTTCTTTAGGTATTTGGTGTAAGCCTTGGCAGCTGCTTCGTATTCCTGTTTGTTGAAGCTTTCGAGCGCGGATTTTTTCAAATCCTGAGCAGTAAGCGATAGGGTGCTTACCGATAATATGATTAATGCAATTCTTTTCATCCTTTTAGTAGTTTTTGAAATTCAGGATGAAAACTAGGATAGGGATACAGGGAGAAGGGTAAATCCTATGATATTTTACCAGGATTAAGCAATAACCGCCTCTTGCTCACGGAATTCGCTTGGAGACATTCCTGTGAATCGTTTGAAAGCATTGTTGAATGAGGCTTTATTATTGAAGCCACAATCGTAGGCAATGTGAATGATCTTATGACTGGTAGTGGTTAGCAACTTTTTGGCTTCCCTTATCCTGTATTCATTGACAAAATCCGCAAAGTTCTTTTCTTCCAAATTGTTGATCACTTGAGAAATATAATGGTTTGAAAGGTTGAGGCTTTTGGCGAGATCCTGTAGCCTCAGAGAGCTATCAAGGTATGGCTGCTGTTCTTCCATATGTTCTCGAAGGGAGGTCAATATGGCTTGAGATGCTGAAGGGCTAAGCGAAGAATGTTCGTATCGTTTGTTCTCATACATCTTTAGCACTTCCTGTCGTTGGAAACCATTGTAACCAATGAAGTAGATGAAGAAGGAAGCCGCAAGCGAGATCATATAATCATACTCAATCTTAAGTGTGCCTGTCCATACCAACACATAATAACTTATGAACGAAAATGTGTAACCTACAAATGCCCATGACAAGTGCTTACGCCATTGATACATCTTAAGAGCACCATTAGAATACCCCCTGTTTCGATAAGTAAACTGGAGAATTAGAAGGGTGTAAATAAGCAGATGGAGACACTGAATGACAGGCACAACGATTCTCATTGCGGGACTCACCTCTATAGTGAACAAAGGTCTGGAAAAGAAAAAGAGAACACTAAGTGCTTGCGGAATAAAGTGGTACCAATTCCAGTATGCTGACTTCTTCTCAGACCGAATATAGAAATATAATAATGGGCCGAACGAATAAGTTAGCGACTGTAGTACACCAATAGCCCTGGGGAGAATAGAGACATAATTTGTCCAAAAAGTCACATAGTAGATCAGGCATATGCTAAAGGCTAATATCAACCCTCCCAATAAATTGTTAGCCCTGGATCTTCTCAGGAAGATCATTGCAGCGAGGAATAATCCCTGGATCGCCGCAACAAGAAAGAAGATCGTCCAACTATTTAATGAGGGTTCCACTTGATATTGTACTGTAATCCTTACAGATTAGTTTTAATTCTTTGTTAAAGATAACCATCACGAATGGCACTCCCATTAATTGCATGTATACTTGCTCACCGAAATTCTTGTTAATTACCAGCTCGTTGAACGTTGTAAAGCAGCCACATCTTTTCACTTTCTGGATCCTAATCATTTCTACGCTAGGCCTTTTGATGGAATTGACCCTGATTGGTCACTATGAGGAGTTTTGGCAGTATGCGCCTATGGTAGTACTTGGTGTTTACCTTTTCGCAATCCTTGCAACAGGAAATAAGAAAGGGGTGAGTTACGTCGGAGTGTTAAAATCAATTTTCCTATTGACTATGATCACCGGGTTCATCGGGATGGTTTTGCATTTGAAGAACAACCTGGAGTTCGAACTGGAAATGTATCCATCGATTGACGGGTGGGAATTGATCAAAAAATCATTATCCGGGGCTCTTCCTGTTTTGGCCCCTGGTTCACTTATTCCGGTCGGCTTGATCGGGTTTCTTTTAATCGAATTAAGAAAAAGCTAAAACTATAACTAATGAACAAGTACCTAATTATTCTCGGGATCACCATGTTGTGGGCAGCATGCACTCCCAATACGGAAAAAGCAGAGGAGGAATCAACGGAACAAGCTGCTGAGCAGTCGGAAGAAAATGCTGCAACGGAAGAATTGGTTGTCCTCAATCCCAACCTTGCTTCAAGCGAGGAGTTGGCATCTATCCCTCAATTGAATGAGGAAATGGTGAATACCATCATCGATGGACGCCCATATTTAAAGTCAACTAATTTCTTAGCCGTCTTGAATGGAATGCTTCCTGCTGAGGTAGTGAGTGATGTTTGCGTAGGGCTTTTTGTTCCAATGAATCTTAATACTACTGAAGAAGCAGATTTCCTGAATGTTCCCGGAGTAGGAGACAGAATGGCTCATGAGTTCGAAGAATACAGACCTTACAAATCGGTAGAGCAGTTCAGACGTGAGATCGGGAAGTACGTTGATGAGGCTGAAGTTGCTCGTTACGAAAATTATGTATTCGTTCCGGTGAATCTGAATACTGGTACTAAAGAAGAGATCCTTGCCATTCCTGGCGTTGGTGAGCGAATGCTTCATGAGTTTGAAGAGTACAGACCGTATCAAAACATGGAACAGTTCAGGCGTGAGATTGGCAAGTACGTTGACGACAATGAGCTGGCTCGTTTGGAGCGGTACGTTACACTTGAAGAATAAATCCCAATAGGGGAGCGGTCAATTCAGGTACATGACCATGTATTCGGCATCAATGTATCGCTCTCCTATTTTTAAGTCCCTCATCACCATAGGTCCTTGCCCTTCAAACCCACATTTTTTGTAAAACTTAGCTGCTGATGTGGAATGTTCTGAATGGAGCACCCATAAATGGATCTGTTCCAGGTTCATTTCTTTGGCTCGATCGATCACACTTTCGACCAGTTGTCGGCCTATGCCATACTTTCTGTAGTCAGGATCTACATACATCGCATGGATCATCGACTTGTGTCTTCCTTTTGATCGGGTATCTCTGCGGAACTTAACAAAGCCCACCAGGTCTTCAGAATCCGTAAATGCACCAAGGACAAACCATTCCGGCGGTTCACCAACGATACGAATTTCTTCCTCAAAATCTTCGAGTGGTCTTAGCTGTTCGTCCTCAAAGCTTTCGCTGAAAGCATAAGGGTCATCCTGATAACTTTTCAGGCGCAATGTTCTGAAGCTGTCCGCATCTTTATCGTGGAGTAAGCGAATAGAATTAGTCATAGGATCAAACTTAGTTTGTGCAGCAGAGCCCACCAATATTGCATCGAAGATGCGATACAAAGTTTTCAAGATATTGAGGAGTATCCTGATCAAGTGTAACTGCGTACCATGTCCTTCTCATACCTTTTTTCGTGACTCGTACCAATGAAAGGCTGCTATCTCTCAGATAGGGCTCAACAATCCACTTCGCAATCACTTTCACACCCATACCGGCCCGCACAAGGTCCACTACTGCTTCTGTTACCTGTATCTGGGTCACTTTTTTTGGCTTAATTCCTTCAGGTATCAACAACTGAGAAAATAACGAAACGGACTCTATCGGATATGAATGGATGATCACATTTTCGCTTTCAAAATCCTTAGCTTCAACATAAGGTTGCTCTGCCCATGGATGATCAGCAGGCACTAATGCGAAGACTTCATCCCGGAATAACTCATAGTATCTGAGGTTTGGTTTGTGAACTGTCTCACTAAGGATTGCCAGGTCGATCTTGCCATTTAACACCTGCTCTTCTACCTCTGTATCATTGTCGAGTAAGATCTCTAACTCGACATTCGGAAATTCCTTTCGAAAATCGATCATGAGTGAGGGTAGCCAGTGGTAGCAGGTGTAGCATTGAGTAGAGAGCCTGAGGTTTCCCGTAGCCCCGGAAATGTACTTCTTTACAGACAATTCAGTCTTTTCAAGATCAGTCAATACCCTTTCGGCCGACTCCAACACCATCTTTCCGGCCCCTGTAAGTATCAACTGTTTATTGACCCTGTGAAACAAGGGGGTTCCCAGTTGTGACTCAATTTCCTTGAGCTGATGGCTGAGTGCCGATTGTGAAAGAAATAAGGTGTCTTTCGCCTTAGTAAGGCTTTTCTTTTCTGCGACTTCACGGATGAGCTTTAAGTGTCGGATCTCCATAAGGCTATATTAGTCAATTTCATAATTAGTATAAAATCAATTCATCCAATTAATAGGACTGAGCATTTCTAAAAACGTTCCATTTGTCTAAAAGGATTTGATATGAGAGATAAAAATCTATTTCTGCTTATTCTTCTGGCTACTTGTTGGGGACCGTCATTCATGTTTATCAAGATTGCGGTAGCAGAGGTTTCACCCCTCATGCTAACCGCCCTAAGGATTGGCATAGCAGCTTTGATCTTAAACGTTTACCTGCTAGCTCGTAGAGAGAGACTTTCAAGGAAGCTGGATTTTTGGAAGAAGATCCTGGTGGCTGGTTTCTTTGGTCAGGCATTGCCTTTCACGTTGATCAATTGGGGTGAGCAGTATGTTGATAGTTCGATGGGAGCCTTGTTAAACGGACTGACTCCAATCAGTACCATTGTGCTTGCCCAGCTAATGTTAAAAGATGAGCGGATGACTAGAAACAAGATTTCAGGAGTGTTCCTGGGGTTTCTTGGGCTAATGGTCCTTGTGGCTCCAAGCCTGGCAGGCGGAATTACCGGAACAACCCTTGGAATTCTATCAGTGACAGGAGGTGCCTTTAGCTATGGGATAGGCCTGGTTTACATTCGGAAAAACCTGATTGATGTACCACCCAATCATGCTCCGGCGGCTCAGTTACTTTCTGTTACACTTTACACGGTTCCCCTGGCTTTTATCATGGAACCTGACTTCTCGATTGCGGCAATTAGCTGGAAGGCATTAGCCTCTATTGCTGTGCTTGGTTCATTTGGAACTGCATTGGCATTTGTCTTTTACTACAAACTGCTAGAACGTACCAGTGCTTCATATGTCTCGACTTCCACGTACCTCATGCCTATTTACGGAGTGGTGCTGGGCGTGATCTTTTTGGATGAAGTATTTACCAGTTGGATGCTTCTCGGATCAATCTGTATACTTGCAGGTGTTTCACTTGTGAATGGGAAAGGGACTAAATTGAGATCTTTCGGGAAGATCGATCCGGCTTACTTCTCAAAAATCAGATAGCATGTTAGAAATCAGACCGACTTGCGAAAACTGTAACAAACCGCTTCCATACGATAGCATAGAAGCGATGATCTGTACGTTTGAATGCACCTTTTGTAGCGAGTGCGTAGAACAGGTGTTGCACAATGTTTGTCCCAATTGTGGAGGTGGGTTTGAGAAGCGACCGGTAAGACCTTCTGATCATCTTAAGAAAAATCCTCCGGGGGAACAGGTGGTTTACAAACCCGTTGATCCGGCTAAAATGCAGGAGTTAATCAAGCGTTTTGGAGAAGTGAAACCTGAGAAGCGCTAGGATGGTCAATTAAGCCTCTTTTCTCCGAATAGTAATGTCAAGTCCAACTCTTGGATCTTTCTTTTTTGCCGAAAAGTAAATCCTTTTCTTTCATAATATTTGGCGAGCGGATGATTATCAAAAAAGGTCGTCATTCTTAAATAACTCAATCCATGTTCCCTGGTGTAATTCTCTGCATAACCGAGCAGTTTAGATCCATACCCATCACCGTGATATTTTGGTGAAACAGCAAGGGCTGTAAAATAAAAGGCATCTGTTTTCGGTTCTTCCCATTTTTCCATGTCCTCCGAACTATAAAAAGACGGAGCTGTTCCCGATATCTTCAACGTGCCTATGGTTTCATCCCCCTTGTTCAAGATGAACATTTCGTTGGACCTGATCAGGCTTGCTACTTTGTCTCGGGTGTATCGCTTCCAATTGTCCATACCCTGTTCCAATAATAGATCTCTGCATTCCTTTATTACTGCATAAGATCCATCGATATGCTCTGTGCTGGCTCTATGTATATTGAGCTTATTCATGAAATTCATAGTTTAAAGATTTCAAATGGCTTGGAAACGCTTAATCGGAATTTAACGTTTTTATGTGGTCTTATCCAGATACTTTGAGAAAGATGAATTTTTCGGGTGATATTGATGTAGGAAATGGAACATCATACAAACGCTAACACTATGCTGACACATACGGAGGCTAAAACCTGTACACGTGAGGAGGTCATCACCAGGTGGTATGAAGAAGTTTTCCCATATGCCGCTACATATATTCACAAGAACGGAGGGGACCTGGAAGACGCAAGAGAGATTTTCCAGGAAGCTATTGTCCTTTACTATGAAAAACTTGTACGTGAAGGCTTTCAACCCAATGACGGAGATATGGCCTACCTGATAGGTATCGTGAGGAATCAATGGTTGAAGCATCTTAAAAAGAACTCACGAAAGCAAAGTCTTGAGCATGTGGAGTTGGAGGAAGAAAGAGTACAGAAGCCATCGACTTTAAAGCTGATGTCCTATTTGAAGCAGGCAGGAGAAAAGTGCATGGACTTATTGCAATCGTTTTACTATGAAAAACAGACCATGAAGCAAATGGCAGATCGGTTTGGCTACACAAGTGAGCGATCAGCTACCGTTCAAAAATACAAGTGCCTGGAGAAGGTTCGTGATGAAGTCAAAAGAAAATCATTGAATTATGAGGACTTCCTTGAATGAAATTGCACAACTAGAGAATCTGCTGCTTGAGCAAGGGGATGTTGCTGATCGATTAGTGACAGAAGCCAATGTATTGACTAGTTCCGAGATGGCAGAGAAGGCGGTGTGGCAAGCAAGAACATATGATTTAATCCATCTCTACGGTCGCGAGAAGCTGCTTGAGGAAGTTAGAGCAGTCGAGCATAGACTTTTTAAGACTTCCAGTTATCGATCATTTCAGGATCGAATACGATCAATATTTAACCAATAAGAATGAATATTCAATCCAATTTGATCCCCATGGTCATCGATCAAAACAGCAGGGGAGAGAGAGCCTATGACATTTTTAGTTTGCTCCTGAAGGAGCGTATCATCTTTCTCGGCACTGCCATTGATGACCAGGTGGCAAATGTGATCGTTGCTCAATTGCTTTATCTAAACAGCCAAAGTTCTACCCAACAAATCGACATGTACATCCAATGTCCCGGAGGAACGGTTTATGGTGGAATGGCAATCTATGATGCGATGCAAATGATTTCCGCGCCTGTTTCTACCGTAGCGGTGGGCTTTTCAGGTAGTATGGGTACGGCACTACTGACCTCAGGAGCTAAAGGTAAACGTTATGCTCTGGCTCAAGCCACCATTCATCAGCACCCCACAGGTGGAGGAGCCAAGGGTTATACGGAAGATGTGCGAATAGCAACTCGTGAGCAAGAGCGACTACAGACCCAGTTGTTTCATATTATGGGAAAAAACACAGGTCATACCTGGCAGGAGATTGAGGAATTCTTCAGAAGGGATCGTTTCATGAATGCATTGGAAGCCAAAGAATATGGACTGGTAGATGAGGTACTGGGGGATACTTCGAACCTCATTAAAGTACAGAACAAGGATGCCGATGTGAGTTTTTATTCAGGTGGGAAGAGGAAATGATTCCTTACTCAACCAGATGATTGGGCAAGTCTGATACTCCTTCACAGCTAAGTTGCTCCATGACCTGACGGAGCTGTCTTTTAAGGATCGTTATTGTATGGTTGCCACCTTCTTTTCCCAGAGCTGCTACTCCATACATAAATGAGCGTCCTAGGAATGCAAACTCAGCTCCTGATGCCAATGTACAGGCCACATCCGGTCCGGTTCGTATTCCACTGTCCATCAATACCGTGATCTGCCCCTTGTACTTTTTGGCTATGTTCGAAAGAGGCTTGATGGTCGACTGTCCTGGATCCAGCTGACGACCGCCATGGTTGGAGACAATGATCCCATCAAATCCTAACTCAATGGCTTTTTGGACATCTTCTTCACTGGCGACTCCTTTTAGTACCAACTTTCCCTTCCACTTATCCCGTATTGGTTTGATCCTCTCGGTGTTCATTCTGCCGCTAAAGGTTTCGTCCATAAATAAACCCAAATGTTTTAGACTCAAACCTTTAGGTATGTATGGCTTTAGTGTTTTGAACTGTGGTTGCCCTGCCCGGAGTGTTTCAATTGCCCACCTGGGATGCGACATGATTTGTAACATATTGTGTACAGTCATGCGAGGAGGAATGGACAAGCCGTTGATGATCTCTCTTGAACGATAGCCAAAGGTTGGTACGTCAGATGTGATGACTAAAACGGGATAGTTGGCTTCTGTTGCTCGTTGGATCAGTTTATCTCTTAATTCAGGCTCTTTCGGATGATAAAGTTGGAACCAGGCATTACCTTCGGTAATTTCTCCAATCGTTTCAATACTTGCAGTGGCTACTGTACTTAAGACGTAGGGAATGTTATGTTCTAATGCTGCTTTGGCCAAAATTTCTGAAGCCCTGGGCCACATCAATCCTTGCAAGCCAATAGGAGCGATACCAAATGGCGCACTATACTCTTTTCCGAACAAGGTAGTCTTCAAATTTGCTTCCTGGTAGTCTCTTAAATAATAAGGCTTGAGTTGAATTTCTCGTATTTCAGCAGTATTTCTATGAAGATTTACTTCAGTGTTGCACCCTCCATCCAGGTACTCGAAAGCAAATCGCGGAATTCTCCTTTTTGCTTTATCTCTCAGGTAGGAGATATCAGGATAGTTGGAATTGAATTTTTCTTCCATTGGTCATTCCGAAAGAAGATTCAATATAGCCGAATAAGCTCAATGAGCACTACTCATTGGTTTACAGAAGCCTGCCAACTAAGCACTGATATTTTGGAGTGGGATCACATCTTTCATTTATCACTTTCATACTGTTTCCGCATCCTTCGAATGATTTTTGTCCACATCCAGGGAATGGAAGATGGAAATAAGCGGTACAACCACCAAAGCGGAACCTGCTTACGAGGAGATACCACGATCGCCTTATTCTTCAGTACTCCTCTCATCATATGATTGATGCAATCCTCCGGTGTTGGATAATTATGTTGTTTTTCTCTGTATTTGATATCATGTGCTATCACATAATCCGTAATGTTAATGGCTGATTCGTGCATGGGTGTTTCTAAGTATCCGGGACAAAGGGTCGTGACCTTAACTCCGTATTGCTTTGCTTCCGATCGAAGGTTAAGTGAGAACCCCACTGCAGCATGTTTTGAAGCACTATAACTGCTCATCAATCCACCGGGCATTAGACCTGCGAAGGAAGAAACATTAATGATGTGACCTTCTCCCTGCTTGATCATGATTGGATATACTGATTTACAACCATAGACGACTCCCCAGAAATTGACATCCATCATTTTCTTCCAGTGTTCCAGTGTCATATCTTTAAATTCGCCATTAAGCGCCGCTCCTGCATTGTTAAAGAGATAATCGATCCTGCCGTATGTATTGAATGTGTGAGCAATCATCTTGTCCACTTCTGCAGCATTGCAGACATCAGTTTGAAGAGCCAGTCCGTCACCACCATTATCCTTAACAAGACGCAATGTTTCAGTTGCTTTTTCCAGGTTGATATCTGTGACGATAACCATTGCTCCATGGCGAGACAGGTATTCAGAAAGCGTTCTGCCAAGTCCGGAACCCGCGCCTGTAATGACAGCTATCTTTCCCTTTACATTTTTCATGATTGAATACTGAAGACCATTGACCTTAGTACGAATTGCAATAAAGGGAATTTAACGTTTTATGTAAACTTACCCATGCTCTATACAGAGGAGTTAGTCTTCTGGTCCAACCCAGGCAAATGGATTGTGGGCAATTTCCCACAAGTGACCATCCGGGTCTTGAAAATATCCATGGAAACCACCCCAGTCAGCTTTTTGAGCTTCTTTGATCAATGTAGCCCCTGCTTCAACTGCCTGATTCAAAACTTCAATCACTTCTTCTTCAGTTTTTACGTTATGCGCCAGGTTGATTCCGCGATATCCGCTTCCTTGTGGGTCGACACCAGCATCCTTCGCCAGATTTTCTCTATTTGAAAGTCCAAGCCAGGTTCCGTTCAAGTTGAAGAAAGCAACGCCCGGAGGTGAATCGAGCATAGGTAATCCGAGTCCATCACGATAAAACTTCATTGATTGCTCCAAATCCTTCACTCCAAGTGCCACCATGCTGATTCTGTTTTTCATATTCGTTTATTGTTTTTAGATCGTTTGACTTGTACGTGTTGGCTAGGAAAATTAGCGCTTTATGTAAACTTATTTGTTAGATGAGAAGAATAAGGACTCTTGCTCGCAACCATCAGGGGAGTTAGGGTTTGCTTCTTTGGTAAAAAGACATAATGGCACCATTAGGTGAGATTTCTGATTTAATAAGTGATAACTTTTTGCTAAGGTTTGTTTCTGAAAATGTTTTTTTACCAGAACCTGCCAGCACGGGAAAAGTCCAAAGTCTGAACTCGTCGATCAAGTCATGTTTTATTAACTCTTGAATGAGTTGCCAGCTTCCATGAACCTGTAGCAAAGGACCATCTTGTTGTTTGAGTTTTGTTATCTCTGTTCGGATATCCCCTGTGATTGCGATAGAGTTTTTCCAGTTTAAATCAGATAATGTATTTGATACAACATACTTGGTCATATCATTGAATGGAGAGTCTATTTGGGAATTGTGTTTTCTGAAAAGCTCAAAAGTCTTGCGTCCAAGAAGCACATCGTAACGCTCAGCCATCGCTTCTCTGCTAACTTGCTCCATCACTTCATCCCAATGAGTTTTGGCCCAACCACCTTGATCAAAACCTCCTGAATCGTCTTCACTTGGATCACTTGGTGCTTGCATGACACCATCAATTGTCTGAAAAGTCAGTATTGCCAGTTTTCTCATCTTGTTTCGTTGGGTTATTAGATTTTGATAAGCTCTTTCAAACTCACCCCATGTGCATCAGCAATCTTAAGTAGCGTTTGTAAAGTCATGTTTGCACCAGTTTCTGCGCGCCAGTATTGCATTCGTGGAAGGTTCTTTTCGTTCGCAAAAGTTTCATAGGAAGTATAGCCCGCATCAATGCGAAGTTGTCGGATACGCTCGGATACCTTTTTGATCCTTGGGTCTAGTTTGGTCTTTCCCATATTTAACAGGAATGGAAGATTTTCAATTGTTCACAAACGCTATCCATAAGGGCTGGATTAAAGATGATTTACTGGGAAATATTTTCAAGAAAGCTCTCGGGCGCTACTCCTAAAGCCTTAGAAAGAAATGAAATAATGCTAATACCAGAGTTGATTTCCCCGCGTTCAAAACGGCCAATCTGAGCAAGCGTCATGTTGGTTTTCAAAGCGAGTTCTTCCTGTGAGATGCCTTTTTCTGTTCGGATCTTCCGAAGATTTTCTCCTACCGCCTTTAAGAACTCTTTGTCGACTTTGTAATTGCCCATGGCCAGTACAATAGTCTGGAAAGAAAAGATTTTATGTTAGATCAAATTTGATCTATTATTGTGTTGTGAAAAATCTTGAAAATCACCTCATCGCCCTGGAAAACTTATTGGAGTCGGCTTCAGCTTCTGAACTTCACACCAGCCTGGAAGATCTTTTCTTCAGCTACCTGGCGGAAAAGAATGTGGTGTTGCCCACTGATGAGCTAGTGCAGCATATTTTATTATTTGGTGTTGTTTTTGAGAGAGTTGGAGTAGTACCCCAAGGCTATCGATACAGTCAAACTATTCCTCAAATGGCTCAAGCAATTCGGATAACTTGATAGCTAGAGCTTTCGAAAGTAGAATAGCCGTTTGAATGGTTGGTTGTTTCTTACCTGTCTCGAGATGTGAGATGTACGTTGGATGATAACCACTCAAATGGGCCAACTTTTCCTGAGATAGACCTTTATCTAGTCTAATCTTCTTGAGTTGTTCCCCAAATAACTCTGCAATAGATCGGTCATCCATTTGCAAGCAAGCTATTGCGGGGAATGACTACAATCCATAGACTATAGTATATGAAATGAGATTGTTTTGTATTTTTCTGCTTGTATTACTAAGTCCTATGTCAGCAAGCAAAGAAATCTCAAAAGATCACCTCATCGCCCTAGAAAACCTGCTGGAATCAGCTTCGGCCTCCGAACTACACACCAGCCTGGAGGATCTTTTCTTCAGTTATCTGGCGGAAAAGAATGTGGTGTTGCCCACTGATGAGATGGTGCAGCATATTTATTATTTGGTGTTGTTTTTGAGAGAGTTGGAGTAGTACTACAAGACTATCGTTACCGTCATTCCTGATGGAGCGTTAGCGGAATTCAGGAATCTCACTCTTTAGTTTGGGATTCCTGCATTCGCCCACGGCCGCTGAAGGTTAGCCGAAGTGCAGGTAGGAATGACGATTTCGAGATTAACCTCTCTGAAGAGTATCGCTTAGTTTCCTTCATACTTCAGCGTATCACCTCCATTGGGAATATGCCCGGTCTTATCCAATATTCCTTCCAGAAGGATGTTTGCAATATCCGTAGAGTTGCCTTGTACTGTTACCAGGGTAATGTGGTCTACGGATCTTCCACTTTCATCAACTTGCCCTCCGCCAGTGGTAGAAAGATTGATGTAATCCCTTCCGTTTCGCTGGCCATACTGATAGAAATGGGTGTGGCCATGAAAGACAGTATATGGTATTGTCGTCAGCGCTTCTTCGATCTGTGAGAAGTTTTGCTCATTCTCCTTTTGCCAGATGGGTTTGTGCATAAAAAGAAAAGCATAGCGGACATCTGTGTTCATAGCTATCACTTGCTTGAAATAAGAAGCCTGTTGTTCACCAATGTTTCCATGAGTTCTTTCGGGTAGGCCGGCGTAGGCTGTTTGACCAAATGCTTCCCATCCTCCGGAATCAATGGCTGCCAGCGCTTCATTCCTCATGGTCTCTATCTCTCTTATTCGCGCAGGAGTGTTGTCTTCGGTATCCAAAACCATAAAAAGGACATTCTTATAGACAAAATGGTAGTAGCTCTCTCCAAACCGTTCCTTCCATACTCCCTGAGCCATTTCTCCTGTTAGGTCATGATTACCTCCTACATAAAAAACCGGAGCAATTGCCTTACCAGCTCTTTCATCAAACAGTTCCCATTGTTTGTTCCATTCGATTTCTTCTGAAACGCCTCCATCGATCAGGTCTCCAACATTAATGATGAATTCCGGACGCAAGAGGTTGATTTGTTCAATAGCCACGTCAAAAATGCGATTTCGTTCACCTCCTGTCAGATCACTAAAAATGGCAAAAGTGAATCTGTCTGAGCCTGCATCGAATGATTCGTGGTTCCAGGGTTTCTTCTCATTTTCAATCGCATGCTCAAAAGGTGTTTGCGTGGTTTCACACGATAGAAGAATTGAAAAGAGTAGTAACTGGATAGCATACCTCATGATTGGATTATCTTAAGTTGTAGCTTAAAGATATTAATTAGGTACTGCCAAAATGTAAACGATGCAGCTAATCAACGGCTGGTAGTATGTAATTATTCAGAATCTCGAATGGCATTTCCATTTCAGGAAATAGATTATAGTTGCCGCTGGTAAACGTGACGGTCATCGCTAATTCCGGTATAATGATCAGGAATTGCCCTCCGTTACCCCACGCTTCGATTGTCCGTACTTCCTTATTGCCAATTTTACGATCTAGTAGCCTCCATAAATACCCATAATCTGAATCCTTTGGATAACTACTTTTAATGTGCGGTTTAGTGGATTCCTTAATCCACGACTCGTCAATGAGTTGTTCTCCATTCCACTCTCCATTATTCAACACTAGCAATCCAAACTTCGTGAAGTCGATTGGACGTAAATAGAAATTTCCAGCTAAATACCCTCTTTCCTGAGGGGAGGTTAGCATTTGAAACTTGTTGATGTCCATATGTAGCAACAGCTCTTCATAGAGGAAAAGAGGAAGATATGTACCGACTGACCGTTGAATGACACCTGACAGGAGGTTGCTACCGCCTGATGAATACTCGAATTTTTCTCCAGGCTCATATTCCATTGGCAGATCCAACTTATGGGCCACCCAATCATTGTTATCCCATTGCATTTCATCTTCATTTTCTAACTTAAGTCCTGTACTCATGGTCAGTGCGTGGTGAACATTGATAGAATTCTTTTGAGCGTCATGTATTTCATATTCAGGGTAAAAACCTGAAATAGAACTACTTGTGCTTAACTCACTGTTTTGCATCATTGCCTTACCCACTGCCAGCGAAGCGAAAGATTTGAAGGCTGACCTTATATCATGCAGGTATTCTCTGTCATACCCATGGAAGTATTCTTCTAAAATGAGCTTTCCATCTTTTGTAATTATGATACTATGAATGTGGTCAAAACTTCCACTATTTATCTCGTCCATGAATCCTAAAAGAGATCTGTCAATATTTACCTCTTCCAGTGAAGCTGATTGTATAAATGAATCTGGTGATTGAGGGGTTTTGTACTCATACTTTTCGTTCAATGATCTAGGGAGATACCCCTCCAGTTCATCCTCCTTGAGCTTTGTGAGTGGTATTGTACGCCTACCTCCTAGGTTCCCATAAATAAGTGATAGCCTGCCTTGAGTAGCTTCATATTTTGCAGAACCTCCAAAACGGTCATTCGTTATTTTGAAATCGATATTGCTTCCATCGATCAATACCTCCTCAATAAGGAAATGTAGTTTTCTGTTTTCCTTATTGCTTTGAATATTGGCTTGGATAACCCCAACAGAATCTTTGTAAAACTCCAGGTAAACCATGTAGTCTGTATCGATGATCTCCGGCTTACGTACTTTGGAAACCCACCTATCATCGGCTTGTTTAAAATCTAAGCTTTGCACCCATAGATCATCAGTCAAAACACCATTTGGAGCTTGGTCATTATCAGAAAGAAGAGCATCGAGACGAAGACCGGAAGGACCTTTGAAATGAAGCCTGGTGCCTTCCAGATTAAGAGGGTAAGTTGTTTCCTCTCCATTCTTATAAAGAACAGCTCGATCCGGCAGATCAACTGGTGATAATATGATGGAGTCATATTTCGATTCCGTTTGGAATAACAACCCGGACCACACTCCAATTAGCTCATCTGTCTGAAAGTTTGGCTTATCTGTTGAGCATGAAATGGACAGTATGATGAGCGTTAAGAGTAGTATGTTTTTGTTTCTCATTTAGTAGTTTTTGTAAAGGGGAATTGTAGGGATTATGTCCTACTACCTTGGGAGTAATTCACTTTTCACTTATCAATTCCAACGCTTTTTCCATCTCCAGATCTCTTTCCTTAACCAGGTCATCAACGGTGTAGTCAATTTGGTAGTCTGGTAAGACACCTCGCCCGATAGGATGTTTCTTATACTTGTATCCGAACTGGATGTTAGGAGAGATCCGAACCATGATCTTGCTGTTTGGGAGTTGAACTACGATACTTATCCCTCCGGTTGGACCTTCGTATGTCCCGCCACTTTCCTCACCAATGAAAACAGCGTTGGTTGTTTTCTTAATATTGGCGATCAGGTCAGCGGCACTTGAAAAACTCGCACCATTCATCAGGACATACAATTGGCCATTGTACACATTTTCTTTGGGAGGCTGCAACTGAAGGTTTTTGCTGTACTCATAATTATTGATCCAAAACTTTCCGGTCAGTTTCCTCATGTATTCATCATCGTTGTTAAAGAGTAGTTGAGAAGTATCTCTTTCTATAATGATCTGTTTCAGGGGTCTGAAGTCAATGTTGCTCTGGTAGATATTCTGATAAAGCTTAAATGGCTTGTTGTATAAATAGGAAATCAACTCCATCTGTTGATGTTCACTTCCTCCTTCGTTGTTCCGGAGGTCGATAACGAGGTTTGGAATTTCCTTTTCCTTCAACTCATTGAAAACCTGCTGCAAGAGTGAGTCATAATTCGGATCGATGTTTTTATCGTAAAAGGAACGGGATACTGTTAAGACTGCATAGTTATTTTCCTCGACCAATTCAAATTGGGGAGATGGGCGTTTAAACCAGGCTTCCTGATCAATCTTGTACTTGTCCAATAACCTCATTTTTCTCTCCTCAGTTGAAATGCCTTCAAGCGTTCTTCTCCTGGTTACCCTTGTTCCGTATTCCTCATATTCAATATTGAATGTAGAATCTCTGTCAACATGGAGGTGATAGTACAAATCAAACCCGTTGAAAGAGCTCAAATAACGCTCGATCAGTCTTCGCTTTCTGGTTTCTATGAACCCATCCGTGGCAATACCGGGAAGGATCAAATCATAAATCTCGGAGGAGGTTTTTCCATTGATGGAAAGGAGCTTGGAGCCATTTGGAATCGTATTTTCACTGCAGTCATTAAAGATATGAAAGTCATTTCCAGCTAACTTGATGTAGAACGGCACAACCTTCTTGCCCTGTACTTCTTTGCGAAGCTCAGCCTGTGGAATGGTATACAAGTGCCCGCAGTTTACACTTGCGTTCAACTTGCTCACCAAACTAAGAAAATCAAGCCCGGAGATGCTTTTATTGATTTTGTTGAATGCTTGATCAAACCTTTGATCTACTGTGGTTTTGTCATCGTATTTGTAAAGTCTGGGGTGGACATATTCAAGGGAAAACTTAAGCCAGTTCAGGTCTTCCTGGGCCTCTGATTGTGAAAGTACGACCGGATCTTGCGCGGAAACGCTTAAAGCAAATACTAGGATTGCTAAAGGTGTTAAAAAGGCTTTCATTCTAATAAGTCAAAACTTGTCAAAAGACATGTCTTGACATGAAGGGTTGCATGCTAGCTAGCACCAAAGAGAATAGCGTTGGTTGTCAGGAGTTACCAGCCATCCCCTTGATCTTGGCTAAGTAATCATCAGGGAATCCTTCTTGTTTGGCTAATTCATACAGGGATAGTGCATAGGATGTATTCGTTCCCGTTAGTAATTCGGGAGGTAGATTGTAGCATGTTGCTGTTACCGAATCACCTGCATCCGTAATGATATCAACTTCTTCGGGAACATAATCTGCCACGCTGGGTTCAGCATATAGCTTATGAATGGCTTCACCATCGACTGTCATCACGATACCGTATGATTTTTCACCATTTGAAGGAAGCAATGACGCTCGATTGCCAATTTTCAAGACATAGTCATTGAGATATCCTTTTCTTGGATTTGATAGCTCAATTCCATTTTTTGATAGGATGTTGACATCCATGAATAAGCCATAAAAAAATACTTCCATTTTGCTTCTTGTAAGAACTAAACTAACAAAGCCAGGATCTAACCACAATGGTGTTTGTTAAGAAGTGCGATCCCCTGAAGTGTAGATTGAACATTATTATAATGGTTTACTCTAAACTATCTAATTGCTGATTATTGGTTTCATTGTTTGCTTCAATAAGCTTTCAGAGCATTTGTTATGATCAAGGGTGCCTTCGTTTTAAGAAGATAAATGTGTAAAAATGCACTTATTTTTACTTATTATTGTAAATAAGAATATTATAAAGTTCTTATTTATAAATTTTATTCTAATTAAGATGTCTTTAAAATCAGTATCAGAAAAGCAAATTACTGATAGGTTGAAGTTTGAAAATCCATGGTGGGTCAATAAGGAAATCGAAGACTTTTATAATGAGATGCCACGGAGATTATATTTTGATCTTTTCAAGCCTTTGGTTTATGAAACTGAAGTAAAAAGAGCATTGATCTTGATGGGGCCGAGAAGGGTTGGCAAGACAGTGATGCTATATCATACCGTTCAAGATTTAATCAATTCCGGCATATCACCAAATAAAATCATATTTATTACGGTTGAAAGCCCGGTTTACTTAAACATTGGGTTGGATGAAATGCTAAAGTTCGCCATCCAAGCTTCAGGTGTACCCGAAGCTTCCGACTTATATGTTTTTTTTGACGAAATTCAATACCTAAAGAATTGGGAAGTACATCTTAAGTCACTTGTTGATAGTTACAAAAAATGTAAGTTCATAGCTTCAGGCTCTGCAGCTGCTGCTTTGAAGTACAAAAGTTTGGAGAGCGGTGCAGGACGGTTCACAGATTTTCTGTTACCTCCATTGACATTCAATGAGTATGTCCATCTGAAAAGTCTGGATTCATTAATAATTCCATCAAAAGTGGTATGGAAGGGTTCAAATAAAACTTTTTATTCCACCACGCATATTGAAGAATTGAATCGACATTTTATAGAATATCTAAACTTTGGTGGTTATCCAGAGGTGATTTTTTCAGAGAAGATCCAGGCAAATCCGGGAAGATTCATCAGGCAAGATATAATTGACAAAGTGTTGTTGAGAGACTTGCCAAGTTTATATGGAATTAGGGATGTGCAAGAATTGAATTCATTGTTTACCACAATTGCGTATAATACCGGAAGCGAATTTTCATTAGAAACATTAAGTAAGGAATCAGGAGTTAAAAAACAAACCATTAAAACCTACATCGAGTATTTGGAATCGGCTTTCTTGATCAAAACAGTTAAGAGAGTCGGACAAAATGCAAAGAGATTTCGAAGAGATAATTTCTTTAAAATCTATCTTACGAATCCCTCGCTCCGAGCAGCTTTATTCTCTCCAATATCAGCAACTGATGATATGATTGGAAATATGGTTGAAACTGCTATTTATGCTCAATGGATGCATAGAGATTGGTTTACACCATGGTATGCGAGATGGCAAAATGGCGAAGTTGATATGGTCTGTTTGTCAGAATTGAACTTTGAACCTCTTTGGGCCTTAGAAGTAAAGTGGTCAAATAGATATTTCAATAAACCAAGAGATTTGAAAAGTCTTCTAAAATTTGGCTTGGAAAATGAATTATCAAATGTTCTGGTCACTTCAATTGATAAAGAAGGAAGCCTGGAGATTGAAGGAATTAATTTTCATTTCTTTCCATCTTCTACCTATGCATATACGGTTGGTAGGAATACGTTGAATATGAAAGGAGCATGATATGAAGCCTCTCCCAGCTTTTTCATAGATTTAATATCATGGCACTCAATCTTGCGTTCATTCGATCCCTGCACAAAGCATCTCCGGTAGCCTTTGGAGCGATAGATCTTTTCACAGATGAGTTGATCTATTCGAGCGGACATGCAGAGCGATTACTTGGCTATTCCAAGCAGGAGCTTAAGGAACTGAGCAAGAATATGTTTGAAGCGATTGTTCACCCGGAAGACCTGGAGATTTCGCGCAAAACGATTGAACAGCTAAAGAGTAGTGAAGTTGGGGAGGTAATAGAATCAACATTGCGCGTAAAAAACGGGAAGGGTGAGTATTTACATTTGTTTATCCGGGAAATTGTCTTTGAGCGGGATAGTCAGGACACACCGTTGAAGTTCAGTTCGATCGTTCAGGACATTACTCATATTGTCAGGCTTGAAAAAGAGCTGGCAGAGAAAGTGGAATCCATTCAGAAGATCTCTTTTAAGAATTCACACGATCTGAGAGCGCCAGTTGCTAACATCATCGGTTTGGTCGACTTGTTGAAAGAAGAAAACTTTAAAACAGCCTATAATGAAAAGATCTTCAGACACCTGGAGGAGACTGTGAAAAAACTGGATGAGGTGATCCATGAAATCAACGAAATTGCCAACTGATCACTTTCGGTAGTAGGTGACATCAAATCCGTGTTCTTCCATCAGGTCGATCCCAAAATTCCGAAGTGTTTCCACGATCGGGATAGACTTCTTTCCTTTTTCGGTGATACTATACTCTGTTTTCGGAGGAACCACTGCGTAAACTTCACGATGAACGAACCCGTCAGCTTCCAACTCCCTCAATTGTGTAGTCAACATCTTATCTGAAATATGGGGAATGTTTCTTTTCAACTCACTGAATCGCATGATTCGATCTTTGAGTCGCCAGAGGATGGGCATTTTCCAGGTTCCACCCAGGCGATCCATTGCAAATTCTACCGGATTATAATACACTTTTCCATTGTAGATGAAATCAGGCATCTTTTAACTATTTGATTCTCAATATACTTACTAAATGGTTAGTACCATACTAATTATTCAGTATAGTCACAAATATATAGTACGACCGTACTTTAGTCTCATGAACCAAAACAAGATTTTAAACATGAGAAGCAAATTACCATTGGCAGTAATGACAGCTATATTCTTCACCATTTCCTGTCAATCACAAACACGTGAGACTCAACAGAAAGAGTCAAGCGTTAAGGAACTGGTCGGCCACTCCTTCGGGCATAGTGGCGGTGACCAGGAAAAGAAAAAGGTATTGATGATCGCATCAAATCCTTCTACATCAGCTCAAACAGGATGGCCAATCGGATGCTGGGCAGCCGAACTAACCCATCCGTACCTTGAGTTTACACAAGCCGGATATGAAGTGGTGATCGCCAGTCCAAATGGTGGTAAGATCGAGTTTGATGCTTACAGTGATCCTAGGGATGCGAGCGGATACTCTGCAAGTGATATCATTAGCATGGGATTCATTAACACACCGGATTTGATGGCCCTGACTGAGAACACTACCAAGTTGAGTGATGTAGATCCTTCAAACTATGATGCGATTTTCCTGGTAGGAGGTCAGGCCCCGATGTACACCTTCAAAGGAAACGAAGAGTTGATGGAATTCTTCGCTGACTTCTATGAGTCTGGTAAGCCAACAGCAGCAGTCTGTCATTCCACAACCATCCTGACGGATACTCAACTTTCTAGTGGGAAATACCTGGTGGAGGGGAAAACGTGGACGGGTTTTGCAAACTCTGAGGAAGATTTTGCAGACCAGGCAGTGGGTCAGAAGATCCAACCTTACCGAATTGAGGATAATGCACGAAAGATGAGTAATACCACCTTCAAGGTGCAGGCTCCATTTACTCCTTATGCCATTAAAGACGGCAATTTGATAACCGGGCAGCAGCAGAACTCCGGAGCAGCAGCGGCAAAACTGGTTATTGAGGCACTGGAGAACAACTAAGTATCGTGAGGATTTACCTTGTAGTACTGGTACTCACGATTGGTTCTAAGACCATTGGACAGAGCCTTGAAGTCATGCCTGGAAACGAGCGTCTCTTCATGGACGTCCAGTGGTTGGAGCCATTGGGTGAAGATATTAGGTGGTCAGTGTTTAGTCGGACAAGAGCTACTGTCGATTACGATGAAAACACTAACCTGTTTTCAGGGGCATATCTGAATCGCACGACGAAATCCGGAATCGGAGTAAGCCTGGTAGGAAAGATCGCTACATCCGGAGCGGGAGCGGATATTGGTCCGCATATTTTCAAAGCAAAGGAAAAGTGGATGCTTTTTGGATTGGCTTCAGTTGGTATTCAGAAGGATCTCGAATATAGTTGGTTCTCGATCTTTCGATTCACTCCAAAACTTAACGACAGTTGGAAGGTCTACTCAAGCTTTGAATTATTCACACTAATGAATGAGGGCGGACACGTCTTAAGCGTTCAGCGAATCAGACTTGGGCTGGATAAAAGCGGATATCAGTTTGGCTTTGCCAACAATAGTTCGGACAAGGGAAAAGGATTCAAGCCTGACAATAACTTTGGTGTGTTTCTGAGAAGGCTATTTTGATGAAGCCATCGATTCCATTTGTTTCAATAGCTCCTCCGCTTCGGCATGCTTAGCATCACTTGCCTGTCGATTGGTTTTACTGAGGTGATAAGCCTCTTTGAGTAGTTTTTCAAAACGCTTTTGAAGCACCTCACTCTGCGATTTTTTCTGAAATAGTGTGATCATTGGTTGAATGTTATGATCACTCAACTTGATTTGTTCAAAGATGTTTTCAAAAAACCGCTAATCTTTTTTACTAAAACCTACTGAGCTGACCTACCTATACTGCTCTAGTATTTCAGTACTCACCCAATAGATGTCCTGGTTGCTTGTGTAGAGTAGGTACTTGCCATCTTTGGTTACGAATGGGCAAAGCTCATGACCAACTGTATTTATTGGTTCACCCATGTTAACTGACTTGGTCCAGCTTCCATCGGAATTCCTGAAACTTATATAAAGATCGCCAATACCTAAACCATCGTCCCGTATCGCACAAAAAATCAGATACGATTCATCAGGTGAGACGAAAACGTCTGCTTCATATGCAGTTGTGTTTATGGAATCTCCCAGTGAAATAGCTTCTTGAAACTCACCGTCAATGAACTTCGAATAGTAAATGTCGTGATCATGCTCGCTTTCTTCTGGTTTATTCACGTTTGATGAGAAATACATGGTGCCATCATTGGTAAAAGAGATGTAGTACTCATCTGCCTCAGAGTTGATGTTTGGCCCGGCATTGATTGGTTCAGACCAGCCATCTTCCGTTCTTTCAACGTACCAGATATCGTGATCCGTTAAATCTCCGATTCCATCCAACGCTCGTTTGGATATGAAGTACAGCCTATTCTCATCCGGTGAAAGAAAGGGGTCATTATAACCGTATCTTTCATGCGATAGAACTGTTTCAGGATCACTCCATTGGTTTTCTTCCAATTTGGAATAGCGGATCTCTGGTTTCCCAAACGTATCCACGCCAAAGTAGAAAGCAGTTCCGTCTTTGTTGAAGACCGACCCATACTCATATTCCTCAGTTGATATAAAGTTTGGAGCAAATATTTTAGGAGTTAGCCCCGGCCCTTCCTGCCCCATGTACTCACCTTGAGCAACGATGGTTCGTACTTTGTTTTCGTTTGCTCCATTCGCAATAAGCCATTCCGAGATTTTATTAGTCTTCAGTCTTCTTGAGATCTCGAGAGGAACACTTCCCTTGTCGTTGGTGCTGTTGATATCCACTCCTTTCTCAATTAGTTTTTTTACAATCGAAAGGTTTTTGTTCAATATGGCTCGCTCCAGAAGGGATCCACCATAGGTTGTAGCCCAGTCACTATTGTCTTGTAGATTGATCAGCGTGTCCAGCAGACCTTCAGCATTGAACCGTACAGCCATGTGCAAGGGTATTTGACCATGCTTGTCCTCACTATTGATACCTATTCCCCGGTCTACAAGGAAATCAAAAACTTCCTTTTTCTTGCATGCTACTGCCCAGTGAAGTAACGACCTGCCGCGATTGTCCTGCACTTGTATAGATGTGTGCTGAAGCATACTATCCAGTCTTTCAAGGTTTCCCTGACAAGCCGTTCGATGGATGTTTTGAGCGAAAACAGTTGAAGTGGTGACCATCAAACACGTAAGGATCAAGGAATACTTTTTCATTTTGAGTTTAATTAGTCTAACTGAGAGTCCCTCGTATGGTTACATCAATACAAGATCACAATTGATTTCGACATTATCAATTTCGGCACCTCTACTTTTGTAAAATTCCTGCGCTTTAGCATTCCAGTTTGAAACCTGCCATTTCATCTTGAAGCAAGATTCTGATTTACCAATTTCAATGACACGATCAAACAGTGTGTTGCCAATTCCTTTTCCTCGATAATCATTTTTGACATATAGATCATCCAGATAAATGGCCTTTCCCGTCCAGGAATAATAAGAGAAGAAGTAAGTGGCAAAACCGATTATTTCATTACCAGATGTTGCGACCAGACAATTGAAAATGTCCTGATCCTCTGTCATTTGGTCGGGGGTAATTAGAACTTTTTCTGGTGTTTTGATGAACGTGGCAAACTCTACAATGAGTTCATGTACCTTCTTGAAGTCACTTGGATTTGCCTTTCTTATCTCTAGGTTAATTTGATCCATAGACTTATTGTTAGTGAGACGAGGTTATAGTGATCCTACCAATCGTTCCCAGATCTCATCAAGCCATTCCTCATGATCAGGCTTCATCAAACAGGAGCGCAAACACGTTACGTATTCCGTATTGACCTCAAAGTCAGGATCAATAAACTTGTTCGTTGGGAATTTGTAAAGTGACAAGTAGAGTTTGTTGTCTTCAGCTTCTTTGAAAAGAAGGTTTGCTCGTTCACTTATCTCACGAGTATCATCACCTTTCACTGCCCATACGACAATATCTGTTTCCGGTTCGATGATTGGGAAGAAATCCTCACTGGCTTTCAACTTCTCATACAGCTTCATCGCTGCTGATCTCGATCTAGCAAGACCATTAGAGAATTCACCGTCTTTACGGGGAGGTAATAATTGGTGAGTGGCCCATAGCGCCACAGCAGCTGCGCCTGCTCGAGAGCATTCAAGACTGATCTCACCCAGATGCAATTCATCAGAGGTGTAGTAGGTGTATGGGGAATCGTGAAGGTAAAACTTTGCCACTGAAGGATCTCTGAAAAGTATGCAGCCACACCCATAAGGTTGAAGCCCATGCTTATGCGGATCGATGACAATACTGTCTACCTGGTTAAGCAAAGCATATTGAGTAGCTGTCCGTTCTTTCAAATTTGAGATCAACCCAAAGTAGCCTCCATAAGCTGCATCTGCATGAATTCTGAAATGAAATTCCTTTTGTAATTCGAGGATCTCATCAAGTGGGTCGACTACTCCAAGCCCGGTAGTTCCAATAGTACAAACCACTGTCCCGATTTTTCCGGTAGCCAGCTTTTGTTTGAGGTCACCGATATCCAGTCTTCCATTTTGGTCCGTTTTGATAGACTCATACCCAATCTTCAATACCTCGGAAATACGCTGGTGGGTATAGTGCGCCTGATCTGAAGCAACAATGATCTTGTCAGGATGGATCTGACCAGCAACCCACAACCCCTCCAGGTTTGCGAGTGTGCCACCACCGGTCAGGTGTCCCAGGTGTTCGGAGAAGCCGAACATCTTTGCCAGGTCCGCAACTACTTCCTTTTCCATTGGAGAGCTTGCTTTGCTACCATCCATAGCGTGATTATTCGGATTGATCCACATAGACAGCATGTAGGCAAGCCGTGCTATTGGATGAGGAGGCTTCAGCATTTGACCTGCAAACAGTGGATGGAAATAAGGATAATTATCCTGCATCTTTTCAGCCACCTGATCCATTACTTCCCCCACCTTTTCCAAATCAATGTGTGATTCCCGATCAGGAAGATCGAATCCCTGCTCCAGTTTGACCAGCGCCTTTTCCAGGATTTTTAATGAATTTTTCTCTAAAAGCACATCTTCAAGATTTTGTTGGTCGAAAAATTAAAGTGATTGTCCTGAAAAAAGCAGCATTTATCGAATGCTTTTAGGGGATTAAAAAACTTTCAGGAACTTAATAATTAAACACTTGAAGCGATGAGCACATTCAATCAAGATCTTCACCAGCTGGTCGAGCTGAAAATGAGCACAACAGCAATCAGAAAAGTGATCCACCATTTCAATGAAAAATACCAATTGGACATGGAGCAAGTCATGTTCGACATTTACGATGAGCTGTGCCCTGATGATGAGATCCGCCCAATATCAGAATACCTGGCCAGTCAATACATTGAAAGACCAAACGGGTTTGATGTCCCTTTTGACGAAGGTGTTCTTGTCCATTTGGACGACTTTGCCTTTAAAGAGGGCCGCCTGGTTTTGATACCAGATCCAGCTAGAATCATTCTCCAAAGCCCAGAGACCTACCATCGGGAAGTCCTTTGGCAAGCTGCCTGATCATTCGAACCATTCAACCTTTTCGGTGATTGGTTTTTTCTTCACGATCCGTCCACCCGTTTCACAATATCCCAAATAGAATAAGCCCAGGCATTTTTCATTTTCTTTGAGCGAAACATGCTCACCCAAATAGTTGGCCATCGAGGGGGAACTCCAATAGCCACCCAGATCATACTGCGAACAAGCCAGCCAGATATTTTGAACCGCCATCGCAACAGAAGCTACCTCTTCCCATTCCGGGACATGCTCTTCAGGATGCCGGTGCAAGATGATCGCAAGCACAGCACCTGCTTTCATTGGATTGGCCTTGATCTTTTCGTATTTAGCTTCTACGAAGTTGGCTGTCGTTTCCTTGTATTTTTCAGAAAGAAATGTCCCTAAATCTTTCCGAGCCTCGTTTAAGAAAACCTTAAATCGCCAGGGTTCCGTAAGTTTATGAGTGGGAGCATGGTTGGCATTTTCTAACAGCTCTACAATGATTTCTTTGGGAATTGGTTTATTTATGTATTTGACCGGATAGACTGATTTTCTGGAACGAATTATATCATTAATCATACTCACGTTACAACTGATTGATTTCAATGACTAAATCTAAAAACATTTTGATCACCGGAGCATCGACTGGGGTTGGCTATGGGTTAGCAGAGGTATTTACAAAAGCCGGATACGAAGTTTATGGAAGTGTTAGGAGACAAGAAGATGCTGCTCGTTTAAGAGAAGAACTTGGTGAGCGCTTTCACCCGTTGCTATTTGATGTCACCAACTATTTGGCAATAGACAAAGCAGCGGAACAACTGACTGAAAAAATAGGCCATGAAGGATTGGCAGGACTGATCAATAACGCTGGAATTGCCGTAGGAGGACCTTTGGTAGACCTGGATATAGAAGAGATCAGACACCAATATGATGTAAACGTTTTTGGATTGATCAAGGTGACCCAAGCGTTCCTTCCGTTGCTTGGAGCGCGTGAGAATCATCCATCTGAGCCCGGGAGGATCCTGCAGATCTCTTCAGTTGCAGGGAAGCTGGCCATGCCCTTTCTATCTTCCTATGTCGGATCAAAACATGCGATAGAAGGATTTAGTCATAGCCTTCGAAGAGAGTTACAATTGTATGGGATTGATGTGGTCATTATCGGCCCTGGGCATATAAAAACACCTATTTGGAACAAATCGGCAGGGGAGGACCAGGAAAAAAGGTTCCAGGAGTCCGTCTACAGTAAGTCATTGATGATCTTTCTGAAAGCTTTTGTAGTTGATGCGAAAAAGAATGGATGGCCAATCGAAAAAGCATCCAATGAGATCTTCAGGATTTTTGAAAAGCGAAACCCAAAAACACGTTACGCCTTGGTGGCAAATCGTTTCAAGAATTGGACTTTACCGCGTTTGCTATCGGATAGACGGCTTGATAAATTGATCAAGAAAGGATTAAAAATTGGCAGGGAGTCTTAACTTGGTCTTATGAAATTTGGAGGTGTCGATAATCCGGAATTAGTAGATTTCACTTTGCCACAAGATCATCCGGGAACGGGTGAAATTCTTAAAAAGGGCACGGGACTAAAAAGTGTTTTCGTAGGATGTGCCAAGTGGAACCGACAGGATCTTAAGAAGTTTTATCCCAGAGGAACAAAAGATGAGTTGGCTTACTATTCCACCCAATTTAATTCAATCGAACTCAATGCAACCTTTTACAATCATTTCAGTGAAGAGCAAATTGAGAAGTGGGTAGAGAAGACACCTGATGATTTCAAGTTCTTTCCTAAGGTGCATCAAATGATCAGTCATATTAAGCGACTGAACAATGTGGAAGAGTCCATCGAGTTCTATACCACAACTATTCGAACGTTTGGTGACAAGCTTGGAATGTGCTTTTTGCAGCTGCATGACAATTTTAAGCCAAAAAATATGGACCGTTTGGTCACTGCCGTAGAGTTTTGGCCGAAGGATGTACCTCTTGCCATTGAACTTCGAAATACGGAATGGTTTAATGAGGAGGAAGTTGCGAATGAGGTTTACGACTTGTTCGAGAAGAATAATATCTCGAACATAATTACCGATACCGCCGGGAGGAGAGACCTCTTACACATGCGTTTGACTTCCCCGAATGTTTTTGTTCGATACGTCGGTGCCAATCATGAAAGCGACTACTCCAGGTTGGATGATTGGATGGAACGGATCAATAGTTGGACGAAAGGAATTGATAACCTTTATTTCTTCGTTCATCAGAACCTGGAAAAGGAGTCACCGGTCTTATCCGCTTATTTGATTGGAAAGCTGAATGAGCAACTGGGACTTTCACTAAAAGCGCCAAGTGTGGAGTCACCTACGTTGTTTTAGTTTCTTTTTAAGACGAAGTGCCTGTTGAATGCACTTGAGCCTTCTCTTTAGCAAGATCTCTGTCATGTACATGGAAGCTGATGCGATAAGGAACAGTATGGCCAGCTGCCACTCCAGGGCCGGATGTATAAGTACAATTACGGCCAGGATTAACAAAATAACAGATAGGTTCTTCAGGTGCATCGATTGCCATTTTTCGGCTCGTAATCGTTTTTTGAGATAATACTTTCTATGTAACCATACCTCTTTGGGATAGGCCCACCTTTCAAAAAAAGGAAGAGCTCGCCATTCCAAATCGACAATTTCTCTTCTTAGTTCTTCCTTGTTTTTCATATAATTAAAAGAATGTTTGTTAATATTTAGTTAACATTAAGATAACAAATATGAAACATTAATTCAACTTTTCATAAAAAAACCCTTCATGAATCCTCAAGAAGGGCTATTTGGACAATTACCTTTTGTTTTAACTTCCTCCTCTACGACCAGCTCTTCTGGCCTGCCTTCTCTTTCCACTTTCTTTTATCTCTTTCTTGATCACTTCCCATTCTTCTTCCTGCTCGTCTGATAGGATCTCAGCAACCCGATTTTCTTTCTTTTTTACGATATCTGCTGACTCACGCATTTTCTCACTTCGGGATTTTGTATTGTCACTTCGAATTGCTTTCAATTGAGGATTGTATTCTTCCCGCATTGCCTTAAGATCCGCGATCTGGTCATCAGAGAGGTCTAGCCGATCTTTATATTCTTCGATTTTAGCGTCAACTTTTTCTTTGGCTCGTTCACTTCGCTCCTGGGCGAAAAGGATATTCGTTGCTACGAGCACGCCTACTACAAGCAAAATTTTTTTCATTTTATTCGGATTTTGATGCTTGGACTACCAAATGACCTAAAGGTTTAATCAGTTTGATTCAACTGAGAAAAAATCATTCAAACCGGAGGTGTTTCACGGACTCTCCGGAATGACTTAGCTCGAGTAGTGCGGCAATACCTATATCCAGATGTGATTCAACAAACTGTGCAGTCACTTTGCGATCACTCTTGGAGGTTTTGACACCTTCAGGGATCATGGGGTTGTCTGAAACTAATAGCAAGGCTCCTCTTGGAATTTTGTTACTAAATCCAACGGTAAAAAGAGTCGCAGTTTCCATATCAATGGCGGATGCACGTATGGATCGAAGGTACTCTTTAAACTCTTCGTCATGCTCCCAGACGCGCCTGTTGGTAGTGTAAACGGACCCAGTCCAATAATCAAATCCCTTAGCCTTGATCACGTGAGAGATCGAACGTTGTAGTCTAAAAGATGGCAATGCCGGAACTTCAGGTGGCAGATAATCATCTGAGGTACCCTCACCTCGAATAGCAGCTATTGGTAAGATCAGGTCACCAAGTTTGTTCTGACTCTTCAGGCCCCCACATTTACCCAGAAAGAGTACGGCTTTTGGTTCAATGGCGGAAAGAAGGTCCATTACGGTAGCTGCCATCGCACTTCCCATCCCAAAATTGACAATGGTTATTTCATCACTAGTAACGGATTGAAAGGCATTATTTTCTCCCTTGATTTCGGCATTAAAGCGTTCAGCAAACAATTCAAGGTAGTTTCTGAAGTTGGTCAGGAGAATATACTTGCGGAAATCTGCAAGCTGCAGCCCGGTATATCGGGGGAGCCAATTGTTGACAATTTCTTCTTTCGATTGCATAAGAAGGGGAAGTTACGAATTATCTTATGAGCCTGAGTCTCTCCGAAGAGAACCTATTGTTAAGTAAAGTGGAATTGACAACTCCAGTTTGGACTACTCGTTACTATCTCAATGGTCCCAACTCCTGAGCATAACTAGTCCTTCACCTGATGTTATTAAATGAATTCCCGGATATCCACTGGATCAGAAAGCAAGCGAAGACCGGCTTTAGTGATCAGAAGGGGATAAACAACATTCGATTACCCAGCCGAGGCTGGCCGACTGTTGTGTTAAGTACATCTATCAACCATTCGGTGGAACGAAAGGATATTGTTGCTCCTTTCAGCCTGTTCATGAATCTGGAGGGGACAGGTAAGCTAAAAGTAGCTAATAAGTCTTTCTCACTGACATCTGACACCTTTACCATTGTCAATAAAGGCCAAGAGTATGATCTAAGCTATACAAATGGTCAGTGCAGAACCTTCAACATTCACTTTGGAGATGAATTGTATAAAGAGACATTATACGGTTTGAAAGAGCATGAGATCCACTTACTGGATAACCCTCAAGTTGAAGATGGAATCGAGTCACACCTGTTTCCGGTTCCTGAGTGGCGGGATCAGGAAGTCAACGGCTTCATTCAAAGTCTGAACAATCATTATATTCAAAAACCGAAGGGATTGATGGTTGTTGACGACCAGGAGTACTCAATATTGAGTGAATTACTTGCCTTGATCTTGAGTAGAACAGCTGATTTTTCGGGAAAAGTACGCGATTTCAGGGTTCAAAGATCTACCACTCGATATGAGTTGCTAAAAAGGCTGAATCAGTCCAGGGAATACATACATTCTAACCTTGATCGGCCAGTTACGTTGGATGAGTTAAGTCGGGTAAGCTGCCTTTCGAAATACCATTTTCTGAGATCCTTTCGAGAACTTTTTGGCTGTACTCCGCATCAATACCTAACTAAACTAAGGATATCAAGAGCAGAAATGCTCCTGAAGAAAACGGATCGTCTCATCTCTCAGATAACACGGGACCTTGGCTATGAAGAGCCGAATTCATTCATTCGCTTGTTCACACAAATGAAAGGGGTGCCGCCCGGAAACTACCGCTCAATAAGCCGTAATTAGCAATTTCGGATAGCTAAACTGAGTCGGATTTGATCAGCTTTGTCAAAAACAGGGTTATGGTCGAATCAGGATTCTATGCACTCTCGTTAATCATGCTCACTAGCCCATTTTGGTTGGTGCTAAAGGGGAAATTGGCAGCATACAGAGTGCACTATGTGATAGGGACAATTGTTTGGCTTAGTTATACCGTTGGGCTTTCAATATCAGGAGTTCTGAACAATTTTTCATTTCCACCCAGAGTGCCACTCCTCATTGTTTTACCAATCATCCTTTTTGGAATATGGGTTAGCGGGCGGCCCTTGGCCAGGGAGCAACTGTTAAAACTTGCACCACATTCATTGATATATATACAATCCTTTCGCATTATTGTCGAATTTCTGATTTACGGAGGTTTTCGCAATGGTATCTATCCCCAACTAGTAACCTTTGAAGGCATTAACCTTGATATACTTGTTGGCTTCTCTGCCCTTTTAACAGGCTATCTAAGTCAAAAAGGGCTCATTGCTCGAAATGGAATATTGGCATGGAATTTCATTGCATTGGGTGTCTTAAGTGTCACCGTTTATGCCTTTATTTCAACTTTCTACTTTTCGGATTTTGAGAACAAAAGAATATTTGCTGAATTGCCATACATTCTTCTTCCTTCAGTCCTGTTGAATTTTGCGATTTTTTATCATATCATGTCAATTCGACAGCAGTTGATTAGGGCTGCTTGACACATGCTTGAGCTCAATTATCCTTTTTTTTAGCCTTTCTCGTAAATTTTTGGAAAGATTCTGCCCAAAAAGCAACCTAATCGTACATAATCAGGTAAAATATTGTAGGATTTCCCTCTCGGGTACTATAGGGTTCATTCTTTTGAACTGTTATGTAGTCGTAAAAGGGTTGAAAACTATGACAGAAGGTTGTTGGACTAATTCCAGTATGTATGTATTGGGCACTGCCATCTGATCATCGATTTTAAGTCACTTCTATTTCTTGGGGACATGGAGTTTATGTCTGAACAGACGTGGACTGCTTGTTAAGTAATTGCTTAATGGTTATGATTTTTTCACCACTCAGGACCATATACTTATGGATAAGAAAATTGAAGGATTAATTCATGTATTGAATAGACATAAAATCTACTGTATAAGCTTCATAGTAATATATGTGGCTTTGTGGAGCCTATTGGTGGTACATTTCTTCTTTTATGATGCCAACCCTCTACAATCGGATTACTTGTTTCCGGTCAGACCATTTCTTCTAACCTTTATTCTTGGCTTTATTATCTGCTATTTTTCGTGGGAGCTTTTTATTCAGTCAAATCGTCGATCTGTGGATATGAAGCTGACCACATACCTTCGAAGCTTGCTTGCGAATGCAATTCTTACAGTTGGTTCGTTTACCGTTCTCTACCTATTGAATAACCGCATAAGCAATATTACTCAGCTTTCTGAGGCAATGTATTTCAAGCTATTATTCCTGATTGTGCTAATAACCACTATTCAGGTGTCCTTTCTCTTCCTCATCAGGATACTCTCAATAAATTCAAAAAGGAGGGATGAAAAAGACATGTACATTAATAATGGAGTGTCTCAATTGACAGTCAGTCAGAAGGAGATCCTTGGGTTTAAGATCCATTCAAAGATGATCAAAACGTACCTCAAGTCGGGAAAAAGCTACTATACACAATTTCAGTCTCTTGAAGAGGTTTCCGATATGCTGGAGCCTTCGTCTTTCTTCCGGATCAATAGGCAATACCTTATTCGAAGGGAAGCAATCAATGAGATAAAGAAAAACGGGGATCGACGTTTAGTACTTCAATTGAATGAATCCGTCCCTGGTGAGCTCAAAGATCAGTCATTGGTCGTAAGTAGGTACAAACGTAAGGACTTCTCCAATTGGTATTTTGAAGAAGCTGTTGAAAACTAGTACCGTCTCTAAGTAGCTAACTTCAACCAGTTGAGTTTACTTCCATCCCATCATCGTTCCCTTTCCATTCGTTCATCAATTCATTCTTAAACCACATTACTTTATCCTAACACAGGATACTCTGTCCTTCATTTTTAGGCATAAAAAAACCCCTCCTTTGAGGGGCGCACTTCTATTTATAACCAAAAAAAGTAAAGTGCTAGAAAGATGTCTTAATGCTATATAGCCGCCTTATTTTGATCGACTATTTACTTCTACTAAGTTAAGTTCTACTGGTAGTGATCCAATGATTGCCCATGGTCATTGGGGGAGGCTATATGGTCATTGAGCAAATTGATATTTGCCGGTTTCAATGCGGGATTATTAACTCGTTAATAATTAGGAATTCTGCGGCTACTCGGTATTTCTAACCGGCTATTCGAGGTTTTAGGGCGTTTTAGGGCGCTTTTTAGACAACCCCATTACTGATCTTGTATCCTAATTATTTATTCAAATTTTTTAAACCGAGTAAAGTATGAGAAAAATTCTACTACTAAGTACTTTGTTCTTTTTTGCTATCACGTCAGTGATGGCACAAAGGACGGTCTCAGGTAAGGTCACCGATGACACGGGTGAAGGCCTTCCCGGAGTGAATGTTGTGATTAAAGGCACAACAAGCGGAACGACCACCGACTTGGATGGTAACTTCAGCCTTAGTGTGGACCAGGGAGCGACCTTAGTGTTCTCTTCCATTGGATTTGCACAGCAGGAGATTTCTGTAGGATCCAGGACTGTGATCGATGTGACCATGGGTGCTGACGTGACAGAACTTTCGGAAGTAGTTGTAACTGCTTTGGGAGTTGAGCGTAGCGAGAAAGCCCTGGGTTATGCGGTTCAGGAGGTGGAAAGTGATGCGATGGTAAACTCTGGAGCAGTAAACGCTGTAGATGCCCTTGTAGGTAAGGCAGCAGGTGTCCAGATCACCAGAGCGTCAGGTTCTGCTGGTGGAGGATCAAGGATCTTGATTCGAGGTGTGACATCCATGGTGGGTAACAACCAGCCGATTGTTGTAATTGATGGTGTTCGAACCAACAACAACACAATTGGTGGTGGCGACATTGTGGGAACTGAGGCTGCAACAGCAGGTACAGCACAATCCAACCGATTGATGGACTTGAATGTTCAGGACATTGAGTCTGTTAGTGTTTTGAAGGGAGCTGCAGCGACAGCACTTTATGGTACAGCGGGATCTACTGGTGTGATTGTGATCACAACTAAAAAAGGTAGTAAGGGCAGTGGCTTGAGTGTGAACTTCAGTCAGCAAGTTGCATTCGACAACATTACCACTACTCCGAATCTGCAAAATGTTTATGCACAAGGTACAAGAGGTAGCTATAGAGACCCTGCAACTGGTGCGTCTACTGCATGGGGACCAAGGATCTCTGATTTGGAGTATTCGAATGATCCAGATCATCCGGATGCACCTGGGTCTGGAGCATTTGACAATGATGGAAACTACCTGTATGACAACAATGGCTTCTTGGTTCCGGCTGGAACAGGAAACGGTCAGGCAGCGAACGTTTATGATAACGTAGGAGATTTCTGGCAGACTGGTGTTACAAACACTTCATCGATCAGTATCTCAGGAGGCTCAGATGTAGCTACATTCCGATTCAGTGCTTCAAACCACGATCAGGAAGGTATCATTCCAAATGAGGAGTACTTGAGAAAGACAGCAAGTGTAGCAACTACACTTCAGGCTACTGAAGCCCTTTCTTTCCAGGCTACTTTGAACTACACACGATCAGATCACCAAAGGATCCAGCAGGGTTCTAACGTTTCTGGTCTATTGCTAGGCATGTATCGAACTCCAGCGTCTTTTGATAACTCCAATGGATTTGGTTTCGATGCGTTTGATCAGCCTTCATCTTACATTTTCCCAACAGGAGCTCAGCGAAACTACCGAGGTGGTGTAGGATATGACAATCCATACTGGACGGTAAACAATGCGTTGAGAGATGAAGAAGTACACCGTGTATTCGGAAGCTTCCAGACAACTTATAAAGTAAGTGACTGGATCAACATCGGAATGAATGTTGGTACTGACATCACTACAGATAACAGGAAGCAGAACTTCGAAATTGGATCAAGAACCAATACAACTGGTACGATCCTATTGGATGAGTACACGACTCGTCAGACTGATTTCTACCTGAACATTAGTGGATCAGGACAGTTGAATGATGATTTCGCGTTGAACTACTTAGCAGGTGTGAACTTGTTCAGCTTCAACCGACACAATGTGTTTACTCAAGGTGATGCGTTGGTATTCCAGGGCTTCCTTGACATCAGTAATGCAACTGCGATCAGTGCAGCTGAGGATGACACTCGATTCCGAACATTAGGATTCTTCGGACAGGTAGAGACCAGCTGGAGAAACACCGTGTTTGTAACGTTGACAGCACGTCAGGATTACGATTCACGATTGGTGATCCCAGGTGCATTTGATGCAGCGGATGCTGGATTCTTCTATCCATCGGTTTCGACTTCATTTGTATTTACCGAGTTATTGCCAGCGAGCAATATCTTGACGTTTGGTAAGTTGCGATTAAGCTGGGCACAGGTAGGAGCACCTCCACCATTTGCTTACTTGACTTCCACTCCATATGAGAACAACGTAAACATTGGAGACGGATGGGGAACAACCCTTGCATGGCCAATCAACGGAGTAACTTCCTTCGAATTGGATAACATTCTTGGAAACCCTCAGTTGACTCCAGAGTTGACAACTACTATCGAGATTGGAGCAGACTTGAGATTCTTGGATGGTAAGATCGGTTTGGATGTGACTTACTTCGACCGAGAGTCTGAAGATGCGATCCTTAACGCTTCACTTCCTCGATCAACTGGATACTCCAGTGTATGGGTGAACGCCGGTCGAATGACTTCAACCGGATGGGAAGTGACCTTGAATGCTACACCTGTTAGTTCAGGAGATTTCAACTGGGATACTCAAGTGAACTTCACTCAGAATGAGAGTATTGTAGAGGAGTTGGCTCCAGGTATCGAGCGACTATTCTTAGCAGGATTCCAGAGTGCAGGTTCATACCTGGTAACTGGTAACCAGTACGGTGCAATCTTCGGTGGTGTTTATCTAAGAGAAGAGGCTGGTACTGATACTGATACAGACTTGAACATCCCTGGAGGAGCAATCGTGATCAACGATGATCCTACTTCAGCTGAATATGGCTACCAGGCGATTGACAATACACAGCGAGCAATTGGTGATCCAAACCCTGATTTCATCTTGGGATGGAGAAACAGCTTGACTTACAAGAACTTCAGCTTTGGATTCCTATTAGACTGGAGACAAGGAGGAGACATGTGGAACGGAACAGCATGGGCACTTTCATTCTTTGGAAGATCTCAGCTGACTGCTGATACCCGTGAGGAAACTCCTTTTGTAATTGACGGAGTACTTTCTGACGGATCTCCAAACAATATTCCTATTGTAAGAGACCAGAATTACTGGACATCTGGACTAGGAGGATTTGGAGCAGTAGGAGAGCAGTTTGTACAAGATGGAGGCTGGATCAGATTGAGAGAGCTTCAGTTCAACTACAACCTACCAGCGTCACTATTCAGCAACACGTTTGTGAAGAGTGCTTCTATAGGATTCGTAGGTCGAAACTTGTGGAACGAGTGGGAGTATGACGGAGTAGATCCTGAGACTTCATTGACAGGAACTGGAAATGGTCAAGGCTTTGACTACTTCAACCAGCCTGCTACCAGGACTGCCATGTTCAGACTCAATGTTAATTTCTAATAGGTAAAGATGAAATTCATGAAGATTAAGAATATACTTCTCATGGGATTGGTATTGACAGCCTTCTCATGTGAGGACTTTTTAGGAGGAGATTTCAACCAGGATCCGAACAAACCAGCAACTGTTCCGATCACAGGTATTCTTCCTCAGATACAGATTCAAATGGCTGATACATACGGAGGCGGGTTTTCCCGATGGAACTGTATGTTCACACAGCAGGTAGAAGGAGTAGCTCGACAGTGGTCAGCATTCAATCAATATGCAATTCAGCCGGTAAGGTTTGATGCTGAGATGAATGACTACTATGAGAACGTCCTTGTTGAATTGCAGGTAATCAAAGCTGAAGCTACTGAGGAGGGGTATAACCACTACCTTGGGGTTTCAAATGTGATTGAAGCATTCATGATCATGACTTCTGTGGATGTTTGGGGAGACATTCCTTACACTGAAGCAGGATTGGGTGCAGAAAACTTCAACCCGGTATATGATGATGATGAAGCTGTTTACACAGCAGGATTCAATCTACTTGTTGAGGCAATTAATTTGTTTGGACAACCATCAGGTTTGGTAGCTCCGGGCACGGAAGATGTGTATTATGGAGGTGATATTGACCAATGGGAGAAGGCTGCTAATGCTTTGCTCGCCAGATATCACCTACACCTTGGAGAATATCAAGACGCGCTTTCCAGGGCACAGGCATCATTCGAGGACAGAAGTGATAACATGTCTTACCAATACGGAACTGTTCCGGATGGTGGGCCATGGTTCCGATTCAATGATGGACGTACAGGTGATATCGAGTTCCATGATGATTCCATGGGAGCTTTGATGAGATCATTGAATGATGATGACAGGTTGGGGGTATTTAATAATACTTTCAATACAACAGATCATCCTTATTTGGTTGATGCATTTCGTCAGGATTTGATCTCCTATCGAGAAGTCCAATTCATTATTGCAGAGAGTGCTTTCCGATTAGGTCAGGCTGCTACAGCGCATGCTGCGTACCTGGAAGCAATTAGTGCATCATTTGAAGAGGTTGGGTTTGAAGCAGATGGGGATGAGTATACTGATTACGTAGGTCAGGCTGCTATTGATCCGGGAGTTGGAGCCCTTACGTTGGATCAGATCATGACTCAGAAATACATCGGGTTGTTTGTTCAGCCGGAGGTATTCAATGATTGGAGAAGAACTGATATTCCTTCATTGTCTCCTGTGTCAGGAACAGCGATTCCTAGAAGATGGAATTATGGTTTCAATGAGTACTTGTTTAATGCGAATGCACCGGATGAAAATTCAGTGACATTGTTCGCACCGCAGGTATTCTGGGATCCTAATTAATTAATGCACTAAAATCTAGAATAACATGAAGAATATTTTATATATCGTTTTTCCAGTATTGGTCGTAGTTGGCCTGTCAGGTTGCGATACTGCAGGAGGCGCGGATGATGACATCTTCGCTCGAGGTGCAGATGCAACTATAATCAACTGGGTCTCTACGCCTGATGGTGATATTCTCCTATCGGATCCAACATCAGCTGCTGATTTTGAAGTAGAATTCATTGATGCAACTGATGGGAGTTCGGTATCGAATTTCACGATGACGGTAACTGACGGAACGAACACTGGTACAGTATTCAGTGCAAGTTCTTTCTCGGCCAATGCTGATGGAAACCAGGGTGTTTCAGGAAGTTATTCATTGAATGACATCCTGACTGCTTTGGGTACTACAGTAGCAGATTACAGTGAGGAAGATGAATTCGATTTTTCAGCTTCTATCACTGCTAATGGAATAGTATATCCTACAGGTAATGCAAACATGTTTTTGAATTCCTTTAGGGATTATACTGTAGAACTTCCTGTTGAGACTGTAGAAGTGAAAAATGTTTCTGCAGATAGTACACTCTTGAATGGCAATTCCACCGAGTGGGTGGTGATGGCTTTTGAGAATGATTTCGGAGTAGAGCTGGAAACAGTTCCGACAGTCGAGATCTTAAGCGGTGGTGGCTCGTTTGGAGCTGTTGAGGCTGTGCTGGATGAAGATGATGAAGATTCTGTATACCGGGCGTTGTATACTCCTACAACTGCGGGTACAGTAACCTTCCGTTTGATAAATGCTTCAGCAGTTACAGCAGCAGGCTTTACCAATGTTCCTGATACGTCAGAGAACTTCTTCACTGTTGATCTTACAGTTCCTACTGTACTTGAAGACAATTCAGGAGCGGTAGCAGCAGGTCAGCGATACAATCTGTTGGCAAGTGAAACACTTGGCAATGTGACCCTGATGGTTGATTTTGATGGTGTAGACGATGATGGGGATGGAATGATTGATGGAGCAGACACTGACGGAGATGCAATAGAAGGAGATGTAAACTTCACCTCTAATTTCATTGATTTCACTTTCGAGTGGGAAGATGAAGATGGTCAGGTTACTTTGACTTTGGAAGCATTTGATCAAGCTGGAAATCCAATGGATTTAGCAGGGACTGGTAGTGTAACATTGGTGCCTACACCGTAATGTTTTGATATAGTGTATTAACTATAAACTCAATAGAAAACCATCCGCCGTTTGGCGGGTGGTTTTTTTAAATACCACGTGTTAATTCTTTCATAACTAAGACTTTGAAAACAGCGTTAGGTAAAGAAGGATATAAGGATTAACACGCAATGAATTGTCATCAACTCACCAATGAAAAGGTCTATTTGTTCACTCATCGTATTGTTTGCAGCAGTCACTATCTCATGCGAAAAAGTAGCGACTGATGAAGCTGCAATAAACCAACTCTATCGAGATTTTGAACAAGGGGTTAGCGAAAAGAATATCGGATTGGTAGAATCTGTTTTTCTAGCACCTGATACCCGGTTATACGCATATGTTCGATCAGTAGAAGGATTGAATAATGCTGCATATTCGCTATCCAAATGGACTACCGTCCTTGGTTCTATCTCTGATCCTCATCGAATTGAATTATCTAATATCAATATCCAGCCTTATGGAAGAATTGCGTACTCTACTGCGGATTATGAGGAATTTCATAACGATAAAACCAAATCAACAGGTAAGGATTTGTTCATTTATCTGAAAACAGAAGCAGGCTGGAAGATTGCCTCGTTGAGCCATACTGCCACGATCCAAAATGATTCGATCAACAAATACGCTTTTGAGCCTGGACGCCCAGGATACCTGAAAATGACGATGGATCAGTTTTTTATGGAGCTTAATTCCAAAGATTCTGCTGATATCAAGCTCGCTTTCAAAGGAGACGATCCGTTCCTGTTGCCGGAAAAAGAGCCAATTACCTTACGCCAATTATGTGAAGACGTATCCGGCACCTGGGAATTGAAGGAAGCAGACTTCAACGTGGTTGACAATAACCTGGCGATTGGGGTAATGACCGTGGATGTCACTAAAAATCAGCTGATCGAAAGCAAAACGTGCCTTGCATCATTCTATTCCGAAAGCAAGCAGGAGTGGCTGATCACTTCGTTTGTTTGTGATTGAGTTAATCCATTCCATTGCTTACTTTCAAGCATGGAAAAAGATGAACTAACCGACTACCTGCTGAACAAACCAAAGCAGATCACCGAGTCTGTCCTTGACTTTTATGAGAAGAACCCCGAAGAGCTCAACATGATCTCAAACCGGGAAGAAATTCAGTTAGGGATACTGAAATACTTCTTTATCGTGTCGATTGTGCTAATTGCCGGTTCGAGAACTATCATCTATCTGTTCGGAGAGAACTTGACAAACTATTTCACTGAAGTGGTGTTTGAAGTGACCTTTGAAGTTGGAAATGCAATCCTGGGAGGAGTACTGGCTGCCTTTCTGATCGAACGACTTCAAAAGAAACAGTACGAGAAAAACATCAGGTATAAGCGAGAGGTCATTCGATTGTTAAAAAAGAGAAAGGGAGGAAAGTAGCTTAGGCTTCAACTCGCTCCTCGTTGAAGACCATGATCTGTACCGGTTTACTTCTTCCTTTAACCTTGGTCTCATAAGGGTTATACTCCATTTCATTAAGATCTTCTTGTTCCAGGTGTTCGATCACATCGCTTGATACGATCAGGTTGGAGCTATAACTTTTGTTCAATTGTTCGATTCGAGCAGCAATGATAACCGTGTTTCCGGTAACAGAGAATTGCTTTCTGGTTTCCGTTCCAACGTTCCCGGTAACAACTTCACCAGCATGAATACCGATCCCGATCTTGGTTGTTGGAATAATGCCTTTTTCATTGGTTAACTCCAGTTGTTCCACAATCTCTTTCCCGGCTAAAAAAGCATTTCTCACATCATTACCGTGTGATTTTGGCGCACCGAAAGTAGCCATGAAACCATCTCCCATGAATTGGTTGATGTTGCCGTGATACTTTTGAATGATCTCGATCATGAATCCAAAGATGTTGTTTTGATAGTCGATCAGCTCTTTGGGTTCCAGCTTCTCCGCAATGGGCGTAAACCCTCGAATATCCAAAAACATAATAGCCACAAACTGCTTCTTCTTTTCAGGAGCATCTTCAATGAGTGCTGAAGCAATCTCTGGTGATACCTGTTGCTCAAGCAATTTGGAGATGTGGTGTTTGGCATCTTGCAGCTCTTCTTTTGCAAGGTCAAGGTCCTCATAGGCGGTTGACAGCTGTCGATGTTTCTTACGCTTGGAGATATAGAGTGCCAGTACAACAATTGCTGCAATTCCAATCGCACCTAATCCAATGTAGAGTGCATTTCTTAACCGAACTTCCGCTTCCTTTTCCAACTGTATGGCAGTGATATTCAGATCAGCTATTTCATTTTGCTGTCGCAAGCGATCCATTTCCAACAGCACCATTGCACGTTGAGCATTTTGTTCGAGGCTGTCCTTTTCCCACTTCCTTTGCAAGGTGGTGTAACGCTTGTAGTATGCCAGGGCAGCTTCGAAATCCTGGCTTTCCTCCAGGTTTTGTGCCTGGTCCAGCAAAGCAGAAGCCTCAGCTTGCTCAAGTTTCACTACGCTATCAACAGGAGCTATGATGGGTTCTAATGCTTCGTCAGTATCTATTAAGGTCTGGATGCCTAAACCAGCCAATTGACCATCCAAAGCATTCAGCCCTCGATAGGATTCAATCTTAGTTTCAATTTCTTCGGCTCGCTCAAACTCGCCGCGATCTTTAAGAAGATCTGCCGCCTTTTGATAGTGCTCGATGGAGCGTAAGGTATCACCCTTATTTTCGTTCACACGTGCCATTTTTAGTTCGAGGGCAACCCCAACGCTATTGTTCGTGTTGCTGACTACATTTCCAATATTGATATCAGCCAACTTTCGGGTGAAAAAATTATCCTTGATGGTACCATCAGCTAAAGAGTCAATTTTTCGAATGTGCTCATTCGCAAAACCTGCTTCCTCTTGCATACCAGCAGAAAGAGCTAGTTGCTCAGATGTCTGAAAAATACTTTTTGCATCCAGGTAATTTGTCCTTGAGAATTGAGATGAACCGAAGAAGTTAAGTGCCTTTACAACCAACGTGATTTGATCACTTGAAAGAGTTGTTTCGGATTTCCTGAAATTTTCTGCCAACAAGTAAGCCTGGCGTGCGTACCTCCTGGACTTCCTTGCATTGGAAGTGTGATAGGCAGTTGTAAGCTCATTTAGCGTAGACAGTTTTTCAAATCCTGATTCTGACTTTACTTGCTCTTCCAATAATGCTGGATCAGTTTGACCAGGCAATTGGTAAGTAAGAAAGAAACCCACGAGCAGCAAGAGTGCTTTCATACTAGAAAGGTAATTCAATCCTAAAATTCGTGATTTCATAAATCAATTGATGCAATTCACTTGTTAGACTGTATATTTTAATTCGAGTAGAACATATTTTTAGTTTATCAAACCGAGATACTATGTCTTTTTATCAGACGATTGCCAGGGTTGGACCAAAGCTAATCGGTAGGCCAAAGCTGTTTAAATATGGCTTTAATCTTTCTCCAATGTACCGGAGGAGTACAGGAAGGATCATTTCTGTTTCAGAAGACCTCTTCAGTGTAAAGATCAAGGTTCCGATCAGCTACAAAAATCGAAACTATGTAAACTCAATTTTTGGAGGAAGTATGTTTTCTGCAGTAGATCCAATACCTATGGTTCAATTGATCAACCTGCTGGATAGCAACTATGTCGTATGGGATAAGTCAGCGGAGATCTACTTCAAAAAACCTGCGAAGGAGCATCTTTATGCAGATTTCATCTATGAGCAAAATGAACTACATGAAATCAAAGAGCACGTAGCTTCAAACAACGAGTATGAATTCGTTAAAACCACTGAGCTGACCAACAAAGATGGATCCATAGTTTACTGCGTGGTGAAGAAAACGATCTACGTCGCTGATAAAGCTTACTACAAGGAAAAGAAGAACAACAAACGCTAAAGGATTCCTTGTAGCAAGCTTGACTATTCTCTGCTACTGAAGTTTTTCAAACTGTAAATTCCTTACTTCTTCTGTATTCAGAAGAAATCCATCTTGATCTTCATCAAATCGGATACTTCTGAAAAACCACCGATCTCCTTCAAATAATCCTTTTTCGATTGACTTGAAGGTCACTTTTCCAGCTTTGATGTTGGAAGCGGTCAGCTGCCCATCTTCAACAGCTACTTCGTAAACGACATTGAGTGGCTTGCAGTAATACGTTCCTATCAGACGCCTCAAGTTTTCATCCGAATATGAATAAGGCTCCCGTCTTTTCGAGATGATCGGATCGCTTTCACCAATGTCAAAAGTCATTTGCTTGTTTTCTTTTTTTCCTTCAAAAGACACAGAGATCCGTTCATCACCCGGGGTGATCATCAGGAATTCGTTTTCACTCACCGGAACTAACTGACTCTCACTACCATTTCCCCGGACGTATCTTAAGGTATCATTCTTTAACTCAATACTTCTAGAATAGCCACCTCGTTCGTACCAGTACATCCCGGTGTGCTGTTGAAGTTGCTTAGCCTTCAGCTTGATTGATTCACCAGCGTAATCAACTTGTTCAGGCTCTGTAAACTCGTCTTCCAGGAACATGTAGGCCGTTCGCATACCAAGGTACCCACTGTAGGGAATCCCGGAACTCAATACAATGGCGGTGAATTCCTGATCTCTGAATTTGAAGATCGAGCTTGCGTATCCACCAAGAGTTCCTGTCTGGTATACCTCCATAATGCCACGTTCTTCATGGAATAATTGTTGGCTGTAGGTAATCGTTCCGAAAAGTGGATTCATCGTATTTCCATTATTCATGACACATACGGTGTACAGTTTATCAATGAGCTCTCTGCTGCCCACTTTGGGATCACTCATATTGAGTTCCCACTTGGCCAGGTCATCCACTGTTGAGTATACATTCGTCGGACCGACGATCCCGTAATTCAGCGCACTGTATTTGAACCCATCTCCATCTGCTTCGTATGAGGTAGCCACATTAGGAATGAACTGCTCAAAGTCATCCTTGACCAGTGTGTTTGTCATGCCAAGCGGATCGAATAGATGCTCTTTTGTGAAGGAAGCAAACGATTGACCTGACACTTTGCTCACAATCTCTGCGAGCAACAAAATGTCTGTATTGGAATAAATGTAGTCTTCTCCCGGATCAAATCCTGGCTGACTGTTTTTGATCAATGTCATTGCATGATCCTGGGTAAAGACATCATCTCGGTGCCACCCTGCGATGTTTTTCAGCGCCCAAAAATCAGGAAGACCACTGGTCATGGATAGCAGATGGTCAATGGTAATGGTCTTCTGGTAGTTTGGAAGTTCGGGAAGGTGCGTTCTGATATCATCATTGAGCGATAGTTTGCCTTGCTCTTCCAGTAGTAGCACAGCAAATGCGGTGAAATGCTTTGATAAACCCCCAAGTTGGAATTTGGTGTGTACAGATGCCGGTACTTTCTGATCAAGAGCGACACTGCCAAAGGCTTTTTTATAAACGACTTCTCCTTTATAGATCATCGTTGCGGCTACAGCCGGGTGATCGTTTCGATTAAAGGGTTCAAATAACTGATCGATCTCTTCATCTGAAACAATGCTTCCGTTTTTATCAGAAAATGGTTCTGACGTATAGCTTTTGTGGACGATCTTCCAAGAGCCTTCATACTTGAGTAATAGAAAGTAATCGGTGAAAACCCTCCACCCTGGAATAACAATTTCTACCCTGGCCACTGCAGCATCCTTATCATAATCAATAGAAAGTATTCTTCCCTGACGGCTGTTTTTCTGACCTTCTTTGATGTTAGAGATGTACCGTTCTCCATCCCTGATCCTAAGGCTGTCTTGTGCCGTGACGGTGTACAGGTTGAAATCGGGATGAAATGCTCTTCTTAATCGCTCGGGCTGACCGTTTGCCGTTCCTTCAATGTAATCCATCAGGGTTTGTCTGATCAGTCCTTCTTCCGAAGGTTGAGCATTCACGTGTAGTCCGGCAATAAGCAGACTAAGGGCTAATGTCCTAAGTATCTTCATATGTTTTTGAGTTAATAGTTGTTAGTGTTTTTGTTCAATGCTTTGATGACAGCTTTGGCGACAAGTGCAGAAGAGGTGGGATCCTGTCCCGTAATGAGCTTTCCGTCCACTTCCAGGTATCCATCCCATCCGTCTTCGGAATAGTTGAAAATGCCACCGTTTGCTCCTATCTGCTCTTCAATTGAAAAAGGAAACTGTTGAAAGTATTCACCTTCTTTATTCTCGAATAGATCAGGGAATCCGTTCACCTTTTTACCAGCTACCAGAAAGCTCCCATCGCTTAGTTGAATATTGGCAATTCCCGCTGTGCCATGGCAAACCGCTGAGACAATACCTTCACTCCTTTCATAGATGTTGGTAGCGATCTTATGGATTGCTTGGTCAGAAGGGACACCAAACATGGCTGCTCCGCCACCAGCGTAGAAAACCGCATCATAATGCTCTGCTTGTATCTCGCTGGGACTTTTCGTTCGTTCCAAAAGACCCATGAAGTCTTCATCGTACAGGTAGCGCATCAACAAGGTATCCGAATAGATGTACCCAAGTGGGATCCTACCACCCTCAGGACTTATGAAATCAATAGCATAACCGGCTTTTTGAAATTCGTCGTAAGCAAAAATGATCTCAGGAAAATGATTGGCGGTATGAATATCTGAGTCACCATAGAAGCTGGCATTTGAAACAACAAACAAGATTCGTCCCTGAGACTGCTCGATGGATTTGGTCGCGCAGGCGCTCAGAAGAATTAATATGAAAAGTTGACAGAAGGATCGCATTGCTTTTCTGGCAAGGCTAACCCTGGAAAACTATGAAAACGACCGGGCTTATAAATCAGGATTGCGGATTTATAAATCAGGACGTAATGTCCTTTTCCAACTCTTCTTTGAACTTAGCCGGGGTAGTGCCTTCAATTTTTTTGAAAGCAGTGTAAAACGTGGACTTAGAATTAAAACCACATTCATAACCAATGGACTCCAGTTTAATGAGATCGTTTGCTGCGATCAACTCTTTGGCAGCCTCCACTCGATACTCATTGATGAATATGGTGAAGTTCTTCCCAAGGTTATCATTGATCAGTTGAGAGAGTTTATGTGGTAGGATATTGAGCTTCTTTGCAACATCCGGCAACTTAAGGTTAGGATCTTTGAAGATCGATCCTTCTTTCATCAATTGATCAAGCCTTTGATGTAACTCATCAGCTTCCTCCGGTTCAATTTTCTTGTTTCCATATTTTGCTTGTCTACTCATGAAATCAGGATCCTTTTTCCGGGTGAAGATCATGAGCAGAATTAACAGGTAAAAGATGAAAGAGAACGATAGCGCCCCTACAATGTAAGAAGTGTAGCTGACGGTGTTATAGGCAATCCAGATGATTGCATTCCCGATGTAGATACTGACGATCCAAACCTCCATCCCGGTAAGTTTGGTATTGCGCTGAAAGATTTTCGCAATTGTGGATCGAATCAACCAGCCAGAAAGCAACAGATAACCCAACCAGATGTAGTAGATCGAGTGAAAGAAGTAATACCACAGGTGTCGATAAGGATACCAGGGATACAAAATATCAATGGTGACGATTGTTACTAGCAAAATGAGGTAATGAACTCGCCAGCTCTTATGTGAACGATCAGGATCGATAACCGATCGGAGGTAGAAGTAAAGTGAGGGACCAATAAAGATGCATGCGGACATCCCAAATTGAAGAAAAACCCCGGCCAGGTCATTATTGAAATATAAGAACACCGATTTGCCAATCCGAATGCTCAATGCAAGCAAAAGGGTACCGAGAAAGTAGTTGGAGAGGTATTTTGGCCTGGCAAACAGTAAGAAGTACAGTCCAATCACCAGGCCATTGAAAGCTCCGAGTGCGCTGAAAAAGAACAACAACTCCCTGCTAAACTCCATTTCTCGAATCTATGGAATTTAGCTCATTAAACAGGAAAGCTTAACTCTTGGAGAGAATGTTGACAGTCAATTCAATCAGTTCATCAATTTTCTTTTGATCATATGCATCCGGATGCGCACTACCAAAAGACCCTCGATCATTATCAAAATATTTTCCTGAATCATTTTTGTGGTCTTCCGAAACAGCCAGGTCGAACAGGATGTCTGCTCCCTTATCGACTGGGGACCAATGATTGCCGAAGGCCTCCTTAACCATTTTCGTGTTTAACAGTGAGCCCGGGTTAACAGGAATAACGGATATGTTTTTCAGCTTCTTGGCTAAGTCAAAACTCCACATGGTCAGGGCTAGTTTACTTTGAGCATAAGCCTCGGAAACTGATATTGTCTCTTTTCCTGCCAGAGCTTGCAGGTTGACTGGTGATTGGGCTGCAGAACTAAGGTTGATGATTCGAACCTCACTTCCTTTTTCTAAAACTGGTAATAGCTTTTTTGAAAGTAGGTAAGGAGCCAGGTAATTGACTACAAATCGGATGTCTAAGCCCTCAGCATTTAAAGGTTTCTGGCTATGATAAACTCCCGCGTTATTGATGAGAATATCAAGCTTTGGGAGCTCATCGTTTATCCTCTTAGCTAATTGTTTTACTTCTTTCAAATCCGATAAATCACCAACAAAGCCGTTTACCTTATCATTGTTCGTTCGCTCTCTTATTTCCTTAACGACGGAATCCAGCTTTTCCTGATTTCTTCCATGTACGTATACCTCATGGCCGGCTTTGGCTAGTTTTTCAGCTGTTAGCTTTCCGATTCCGTCTGTGCTTCCTGTGATCAATATTGTTTTGCTCATTGCGCTAGTTCTTCTTGAATGATGTGAAAATGGGGTAGGACGCTAGAGGCAAGATGTTCCAACGTCTCGTTGATATCCATTGAGTTGAATCTTAAGTTGATCGCTACATGATTCACTCCGATATCCTTTAATTGATGAAAATATTCTATCAAATAATTGGAGCCAATCCTGAATCCCAAAGGAATGGGCTGTGGTCTGAAGGCATCATTTTCCTGCAGGTCAACATATAATGGCTGCATGAACGGTCGATCAAACGGATGGTTTTCTGCAATCATTTTTCGCCATTCCTCAATCGTACCTTTTTGTTGATATAAGTTTCTTGGATAGCTCATCCATCCATCGGAATTCTTCGCATTCCATTCCAATGACTGCCTGCTTCCACCAGTTAGTAACAAAGGGATTCTATTTCCTGCAGGTTTAGGAAGAAGATCGATATCTCCCCTTAACTCACCAAAATAATTTTGTTCAAGGAGTGGAAAAGAATCTCCAACCTTTTGAATGTAGTTGAAGGCTTGCCTAAATAATTCCCCCCTTTTTTCAAAATCAATTCCCATGGCAGGATATTCATCCGGACGGTCTCCTGAGGCAACCCCGAGGATCATTCTTCCTCCTGAGAGTTGGTCGATTGATGCGGAAGATTTGGCTACATGAGCAGGGTGATGGAGCGGTAACGCGATACTTGCAGTCCCAAGTGCAATGTCATTTGTTTGACCTGCGAGATAACCAAGGTAGGTAAATGGATCAAACAGCTGCCCCGCGTCTCCAAAGGAAGGTACATTGAAGGGGATGTCACGTGCCCAAAGGGCTTTGAACCCTAACCGATCAATAAGTTGAACACGTTCAACATGCTGGGTCATCGTTGGGACGGGACTGAATGCATAGTTTTCAATAGGTATTACCAGGCCAATACTTAACTGACCTGGTACAAATACACTGTTGTATCCTCTGTTTATCTGTTCAAATCCATTCATTTAGAATAATAGAAGAGTCTTGTAAAAATTAAGAGAGGTCATCTTTACCTTCAATAAGGAAGTGATTGCTTACAGACCCTTCAGTGCGAGCTTTCAAATGAGGCACGTATTCAGGATCATTCATGAAAGCCATTGCAGCTTCTTTCGATGGCCACTCCAGTATGATTCGAAGACCAACTTCAGACCCTTCGCCCTCCACCTGCTCATGACTTGCTGTTCTTGCCAAATACTTTCCACCGTGTTTAGCTGCCAGTTTGTTGGCTGTCGGTAGATAATCCGGAATCCAGTCTTCGGATGTCGGAGTTACGTCTAGTACTGAGTAATACGTTGATGTTTCCATAAGTTCCAATTTCTTTTCGATTGTGATACAAAGTTGAGTTAGCTTATAATGGAAACTGTTGTATGATTATTGGTAATAATTGTATTTGAAATGGTTATTTAGACATTTTTGACTGAATTTAACTTATCAGGTTGGCTGATTTGACCGAATTACCCCAATTTTGTCATTATCTATCCAATATTAATACAATGTTTCTTGAGGAGGCACAACATATTTTTGAAATACATGTAGAGGAATTCTCAGAGTGGAAGAAAAGACCTCATAAGCATAATTTCTTTGAGATCGTCTATGTGGAAAAGGGTAGTGGAAAACAGTGCATCAACGAATACGAGTTTACCTATCAGCCTGGGAATATCTTTTTGTTACCTCCACTTGACTGCCATTCTTTCAAAATAGAGGAGGTATCCCGCTTCTATTTTATTCGTTTCACCGACCATTACTTCCTGGATGACAAACTCGCTGATTACAAGGATTGGTTTGATCGGATGGCTTATATACTTGCTAATTACAACAAGGTTCCCGGAGATATTATCAGTACCGATCGTGAGCGAGCTTTTATTATTCAGACAATCAAATCTATTTACCAGGAATACCTGACAGGTGATTCTTATTCCGACTCGATCATATGTGGGGCGATGGCTTCTATCCTCAATATTCTGGCGAGAAGTATAGAGAAGCAATACGTGGATCAGGCCAATACGGTAGATAGCCGGTTTGGAGAAATTCTTAGGTATATCAACAATAACATTACCGATTCTGAACTCTTGAGGATTCCTGTTCTTGCAGAAAAATTTGGGATCTCTTCAACCTATTTTTCCGAATATTTCAAGAAGCAGGCTCGAGTGAGTCTGGCGGAGTACATTACCAGGTCCAAACTGAAATTGGTGGAGACCAAAGTTCTTCACACAGATCTAACCCTAAAGGAGATTGCTTATCAACTGAATTTTGCAGACAGCAGTCACCTGGCAAAGACCTTTAAAAATGCTTATGGAATGACGATCAAGGAGTTCAAACAGGGTGGTTTCAAATGTTGTGCATAACACAAAAGCCCAACCTGGTCGTACTAAACCAGGATAGGCTCTGATATATAATTGAATTAACCTTACATCTTGCTACTAAACCAGGCAGAAGCTTTGGCTACTGATTCTTGAACTTCAGATTCCTGATCATAATAGTTGAATTGATGATAGGGTGACTCCAGTTCGGTTTCCATCCAGTACAACTCTTTTGTCATTCAGTTACTCCACTCTTCAAGTATCGGAGAAGATTAATCAGGTCAATCGTTTTTCCAAGTTGCCATTGCATAGCCGAAGTGATACTATGAACAGCAATTAGCTCCCGCTTGACTGACTTCTGTTCAGAAAGAAATTGGTCAATTAGCTTTTTTGCTTCTTCACTGCCTTCTTTTTGATAGGTATTCAGGACTTGCACAGATAGTTCTTCCGCTGTTCGCTCCCGTGGTTTTGGAGTGTAGCCAAGTTGAGCAATGATTGCTTCACTAAGCGCCCAGGTTGACCAGGGGTTTTGTCCGGTGATCAGGTTTCCATCTGCTACCACGTTCTCCAGGTACATGGTGCCTTCTTCAAATTCAGCACCATTCTCAATGAGCTGGTTTTGCAACAAAAAAGGGAATATTTCTTCGGCATCAGGGATCAGGAATAGCTCTTCCTCGTTTGTGAAGCTACTCACCTTCTTGCCCTCGAGGAGTGATTGGCCATTACTTAATCGCACATTCACCAGGGCAGCTGGGCCGTGACAAACTGCTCCTATCACTTTGTTTGATTCATGATATTCCTTAAGCAAGGATTGAATGAAGGGATCGTCGGGAAAATCATACATGGCTCCCTTTCCGCCGACGAAATAAACGCCCTGGTAATCATCAAATACTACATCTGACAAGGCCAAAGTATTCTTGACTTTGGATTGAGCGACAGGGTCATTCATAAAAGCAAAATCGTACACATCTACATCGTCATCATCGATAACCACTGGCGGATTACCTCCCTTTGGACTTGCGATAACCACTTCAAACCCATTGGCAGTAAATACATAGTAGGCCCTCGACAACTCTGTCAGTTCATAACCTGTCTTTTTTCCGCTCACTCCCATTTCAGCAGTACTGGTAACCACTGCAAGAAGCTTCCCTCGATAAGTAACAGAATCTTTTGCCAGATAGGTCAGGTCTGATGGCCTGGTGTCTTCCGGTGGATTGACCTCAATCAACTTGTCACTACTGATAAGTCCCATAAACCAGTAGCCAAAGCCCAAAAGCGAGATGATGAGTATTAGTATTGTTAGGGCTGATATTTTTAGTGCTTTTCGAAGTTTCATTTTTTACCTTTTGAGTTACTGATCAAGAACACCACCCTTTTGTTACATCGAAGTAGTATTCTTCTAATTCCTTCCCAGACTTTCAAGTGGCCTCAGGCTCCTGTTTGATTCACATCAATACCCACTCTGACTTTAATCATTGTGATGTGCTCACAACTGATTGAAATTGTTCCCACATCAAACTTCAGACTATGAAAAATTCAAGAATACCTTTTCTGTCATCCACAGCAGTATTTTTAATCTCACTTTTATATGCATCCTCAGCTCTGGCGCAGACCTCTAGCGAACAGACTCCCTGGGTAGCACCGCCTGAGGCAGATAAACTGGAAAACCCTATAAAAGACCGAAGCATAGCTTTGGCGCTGGGCAAGAGAATATACAGGGATGATTGTATGGTATGTCATGGACGATATGGTAATGCGGAGACGGATATTGCAGAATCGCTTCAGCAAAAGCCAAAGAATTTCACCAAGGAGGATTTTCTCCAACAATCAGATGGTGCCATTTACTGGAAGCTTTCAGAGGGGCGTGGATTGATGCAACCCTTTAAGATCATGCTCAGCGAGGAGGAGATCTGGAGTGTGGTGATGTATGTGAAAGAGCTGGCGCAGACTAAGGATTAATATCCAGCTGAGTTATAAACAACAAAATCCGCTCATATAAATTTGGCGGATTTTTTGCATAGTTAGACTAAGGCTAGTTGCTTGCCAAGTATTTGTTCAAAGCCGCTTCCCAGTCTTTCAAATCATTTCTGTACATATGAGCGAGAGCAGCTTTATTCAATTGATTGCCTTTTGCATTCAATCCTATATAGGTATACGTGACTGTTGTTTTGGTCTTAGTTGCGTCTTCAATGCTTTCACACTTCACTGTAATCGTCCAGTGTCTATTGTTTGTTGAAACCAAATACTGGATATGATAGTACTGTGGTTCGTATTTGGAAACGATCCATAAGTATTCGGATTCAGAGCCATGCCCATGTGTTTTGAAAGTTGTTCCTTCCTCAATGATTTCTTCATCGGGATAGATTAAAATCGGCTCCCAATCAGTTTCCCATTTCCGCTCCTCAAATGCTCCAAACAATGGGAAAACAACATCAATGTTCTCATTCGCAATGAAAGATGCTGTACGGCTAAACTTCTCAGCTGTGAAATTTCTATCGTTCACCTGACTGTGGCTTTCACAACCAAACAAGAAAGACATGATTGAGATTGTAATTAGTTTTTTCATCCAGCAAAAGAAAATGCCAGAACCTAGTCATCCATTTACATTTGTTGAGAAAAACGTTTCCTTGCTCTGCTAAGTTGTGTGGGAGTGATCCCCAGAAAATTTGCCACGTAATAATGGGGTATTCTATTGATCAAATTTGGGTACTCTTTTAGAAACCATTCATACTTTTCCGTTGAATCCATATTGGCTAAAGACACCAGCCTGGATTGAAACTGCCTGTTCATCTTCTCGAAAGCACGATTGATAATACGGGTGATTTCTTCATTCTTGTTCACGTATGACATGACAAGCGAAAAGTCTCCCACGGAGATGGAGGAATCTTTGAGTGCCTGAAGATTAACTGTCGAAACAACATTAGGAATGAAATTCCCTGATAGGATATCCTCCTCATGGTAGAAATGAGTAGTCACTTCATTTCCATCCTCATCATAAACGTAACCCCTTACAATGCCAGAAAGAATGTAGCCTAACCTCTTATTCAGCTGTCCTTCTTTGATAAAGAACTCGCCTTTCCTGACAGTAATGGTTTTATGAAGGGATTCGACAAAACCTTCTGAGTTGGTATCTTTCATTGAGAATTCAAGATAGTCGGTTTAATATGCAAGTGGAACTATGAAAATAACGAAAGAAGAGTCTGATACCAAGGGGCGTCTCTTGGCGAAATATGAAGGAGAAGAAATAGGAGAGATGACTTACTCGTTGGCTAACGATGGTCAATTACTCATCATTGATCACACTGGTGTAAACGATGAATTCAAAGAGCAAGGAGTAGGAAAAGCGCTCTTTTTAGAATTAGTAGAAGAGGTACGAAAAGAAGGCAAAAAGGTGATGCCACTCTGTCCTTTTGCCAGATCCATGTTTGAAAAACACAGGGATATGTGGGATGTCTTGCGACACAATTCGCTTTAAGGTATGAAACGGTAAAAGCCTATACTTCGCTGCATTGGAAACAATGCGATCCATGAGTTTTCTGGGCCTGTTCTTTGAATTCCATCGAATGAAAAAAGGAGATACTGAAACAAAAGAAAGATTTTAGGGTAAAATGAATAGTGAACAATTCAGATTAAATGAACACCACTGACATACCAATAAGTCAGAAAAACTAACCACGATTATGAAAAAGGTCACTTATCTCATTCTGCTAACGCTGGCATTTAATGTGTTGGCCCAACAACCCCTTCCAACTCCTGAATTCGAATTGCAGGAGAAGCAGACCACCATCCCGTTTGAACTGGTGGATTCGAAAATCTACTTTGAAGCAGAAGTAAATGGTATCAAAAAGAAGTTCATACTGGATACTGGTGCCGGACTGCCCTCCATGATACTCAATAATGCTTTCGCTAAGGAACTTGGTTTGGAGTTTTTACCCCCATTTCCCAATGGAATTGGGTTAGGTGAAGATCCTAAGGAAGTAGCACCCGCCAAGGGCACCGTTGAAATTCAAATTGGCGATTTGAAAGTAACGAACGTGCCTGTCCTGAGGACTGCTTTGCATGAGATCCTGCAACCCTATTACGGAGTACCTCCTGATGGTGTCTTCGGAGGCCCAGTATTTCAAAACTTTGTTGTTTCCATAGATTTTGAGAAGAGTGAGTTTACGGTTACAAAAGGTGAGGATTTTGATTATCAGGATACAGGAGAGGTAATACCAGTAGATCTCAACCAGGGGCGTCCGATTGCTGAAGCAACTTTCGTGTTGGAAAATGGAGATGAAATTAAAGGGGCGTTCACGGTGGATACCGGAGCGAGAACAACCTTCTTTCATAAAAGCTTTATAATTAAGACTGGTATGGCTCCTTCTGACACCATTGCACTTTTGGGCGGGGTTGGATTTTCAGGCAAGATTTATGGCCACAGGACCAAGATGCAGTCCATGACTTTGGGCAACTTTCAAATGAAGAATGCACCTGTCCTGTTGGCAACCAATCAGCCTCCTGAAGCAGGAGAACAGTTTGGCGATGACGGACTGATTGGGTATGATTTTCTTAGGAATTTCACTGTGACCTTTGACTACAAGAGCAAAAAACTCTACCTGAAAAAGCAAAAAGAACTTCTTCCATTCGTTGATAAAAGTGGGTTATTTCTATCTGTGACAAGTGACAAAAAATTCAAAGTTGAGGATGTTGTGAAAAATTCCCCGGCAGACAGGGCTGGAATAAGGGTAGGCGATCAAATCACGAATGTCAACGACAAAGCTTCACGCAAATACCAACTTAAGGAAGTTAATACAATGCTTAAAGGTGAGATTGGCGATGCAATTAGCATGCAAATCGCACGAGATCAGGAAGTGCTAACTGTTCAGTTCAATCTCAGAGAGTTGATTCCGTCAGGGTAGGGTTTTCAAACAATACCGGTTGCCTTGACCTTCCATGCTGTGTAGAATCTGTAAAACCTGCATGATTTCGTGACATGCTATTATAATCAGATTAAGAATGCCCCTAACCCAAAATCTTTGTCCGTTTTCTACAATAGAAATCAGGAGCCACGATGATTTCGCGACATAGAGAATATTTAAGTTTGAGTTATTCAAATTAGATAGTCTTCTATGAATAAATGGTTAAGTAAAACTTTGTTAACTGGAAGGATTGTAAAATTGGAATTAATGTCGACAGACCATAAAGAAGATATGTTGAAAGCAGCTTCAGACGGAGCTCTTTGGAATCTATGGTTTACCAACGTTCCGGATAAGAACAATATTGACCGCTACGTTTCGACAGCATTAGATCAGTTTGAGAAAGATTTGGCATTGCCTTTTGTTGTCATCGACAGAACTTCTAGTAAGGTAATTGGAACAACAAGATTTCTCAATTCCGATTCGAGAAACAGGAGAATTGAAATAGGAAGTACATGGTACTCTAAATCCTATCAACGGACTGGTGTCAATACTGAGTGTAAGTATTTGCTACTGCAATATGCGTTTGAAGTGCTGAATTGCATAGCTGTGGAGTTTAGAACCCACTGGCATAATCACCCTTCTCGCAATGCATTAATTAGACTAGGAACTAAGCAAGATGGTGTACTGAGAAATCATAGAATTGGAAGTGATGGGACTATTAGGGATACGGTAGTTTTTTCTATTCTGGACACGGAATGGAATACCGTAAAAAAGTCATTGTTACACAAAATGTCTGAAGTTTAGATTGCATAAACACAACTGTGTGGGTGTATCAACTGTCATCTAGCGAACTACTTCTAGGCTTTCTAAGTGCCTTCCTTTTAGGGATTGGTAAGGCTGGTATAAAAGGTTTATCAACGATGATTGTAACTCTGGCCATTGGTGCTTTTGGCAGTAAAGCATCTACCGGAATCCTACTTCCTTTGTTTGTTTTAGGAGATATACTGGCGGTCATTTTTTACAATCAAAACGTTCAGTGGAAGCATTTGAAAGAAATCTTACCTCTTATGTCTCTTGGGGTTTTAATAGGAGTATTTATGGGCAGGAGTTTTTCTCACGAATGGTTTAATTGGGCTTCATTAACAACGATTTTTGTAGGCGTATCAGCATTGACTTGGAGGGAGTCTCAAAAATCCCCAGATGTCCCAAGTAACAAATGGTTTTCAGGAGCAATGGGATTACTTGCTGGAATAGTATCTATGCTAGGTAATCTTGCTGGCCCTTTGAGTATGGTCTATTTCTTAGCCGTAAGACTACCAAAGAGCCAATTCATTGGAACAACAGCATGGCTTTTTCTATTTATAAATATCTTCAAATTACCATTTCACCTATTAGTCTGGGAAACAATTGACACTAGAACTCTCAAATTAGATAGTGTATTATTATTAAGTGCAATATTCGGGTTTGTAATTGGGATAAAATTGGTCGGTAGAATGAGCAATAAGACCTATCGAATTCTTGTGTTAATAGCGACTTTTGCTGGAGTAATTACAATGTTTGTTAAACAACTTCTTCTTTAAAAAACCTCTTTAGGTTGGGGAGGTCGTATGATAAAATTTACTGATTATGCTATACTGCTAAGCAACCTAATCGCTAGAAACTGTCTGGTCATTGATAATGTAAACAATTAAGTGAAGTGTATCTTGAAAATGGGAATGGTTTTATAATTTATTTTAATGATAACTCGAATTATTGGCTCTGGTGATGCTTTTGGAAGTGGTGGTCGGTTCAACACATGTTTTTACGTAGAGGGATCGTCAACCAGGTTTTTGATTGATTGCGGAGCATCCTCCCTTATCGCGCTAAAGCATTTTAATATTGATCCTAACAGAATAGACTACATCTTCTTGTCGCATCTACATGGAGATCATTTCGGCGGAATTCCTTTTTTGGAACGAGAAACTCAAATTGAATCAATTAGAGAAAATCCTATGGTTATCGTAGGTCCACTTCATAGTCAAAAAACGATTGATAAGGCACTGGAGGTGTTCTTTCCGGGTTCTACTTTGATGCCATCCAAGATTCCGTTGATCATTAAAGAATATGAAGATGAAATAAGCTTAAGTTTTCCACAGATAAAGCTCACAGCATTTCCTATGGTTCACACAAAGGGAACCAATCCCCATGCTTTGCGGATTGAATTCGAAAATAAAACAATAGTATACTCAGGAGATACCGAATGGAATGAAAATCTCGTAAAGGCTGTTGATGGAGCGGATTTATTTATATGTGAAACTTACAAGATGGATTTAAAGAAGAATCACATGGATTATACAACTCTTTTGAAAAATAAGGAGCGCTTAAACTGCGATAGAATTATACTTACTCATATGAGTGCCGAAGTATTGGATCAAATTGACAACCTGATTTTCGAATGCGCATTTGATGGAATGGTCATCGATCTTTAAGATTACTTCCGCCAGCAACTTCTATGAAAGTCCGATGGTTTTCGTGACATGAAAAACCCTCTATACAGGTTGTATGGATGGAATGTTGGAAATGTCTTGGCCAATCTCTTGGCTTCAAAAATGCCTCTTTACAAATGCTCTTCCCGAGCCAGACTTCAGGTACTTCTCAAACAGATAAGCTTTGTACTTTTCATTGAAATTGATTCAAACTCCAAGCTCTACCGGTAGCCTTGACTTGGTAAAGTGAATCTGACCCAGTTGGTGTCTCTTCAAACGTTCAGTCAAATTGGAAGTACATCCTGTATAGGATTTCCCGTCAGAACAACGAAGTATGTAAACAGTCCACATAATTAAGTTGGTTATGTGGCTTTTGTTAATCATAGTCTTTGGCGATCAAATAGCCTTCGCACTTTGTGTTTCGGCGGTTACTAGGAGCGTCTCCACCGTAGCTCGCCAGAGAACTTCAATAGAGAACTATCTAAAAAGTGATGAAAGCTCGCCTTCGTTTTCCACGAGCGAAAAACTTCGGCGAGCGAAGGTGGAGTCGGAGAGGACCGAGCGTTTGAAAATCTTCCAGTGAAAGATTTTAGCGAGGGGCCAGGATGTGGGGAGGCCCGAGGACGGAACGAAAAAGCCCACAATGTGGGCTTTGGAGTGGAGTCGGAGGGATTCGAACCCTCGTCCAGCTAAGGAAATTATAGGCCTTCTACATGCTTAGTTATCCTTTTTAGTCTTACAACATAAGCTGGCGAATAACTACCCACTCATGCTGCCAGTCGCTTAAGTTTCATCCTGACGATGCGACATCCGCCAGGACTATCCCTTATTTCGACACCTCAATTTCCAGTCCTAAGGAAGAAAACCAGTGAGATGTGGCAGGGGGAACCGATGTGGTTCAACCCTAATTAACTTCTACTTTATTCGAAATTAGGCTGCCATAGCGTAGTTAGACTCGCCAATTACAATTCGAGTGAATTGATTACGGATGCACACTCAACACCCGACATGCAAGCATATGATTTACACTTCCTGTCAATTCCTGTCGACCCCATATTTCAATGAACTACTAGCAAAATTAATGCTAAAACGTATCAGTCATCCAACATTAATTTTGGTTCGTTTGTGTTGTAACACAATTCAACCGGAAGATCATTCCACTTATCGATTAATTGATTTTGGTGTGCCGTTTTTTTTCTAGCTTAGAATTCCAATTTACAAACCGACATGCAACCTTTCGTAAGAGAAGCTAGGAGTACCACCCCCTATGTCCGTGTTGACTACAGCACGGGACATGTAGAGTTGAAAGGTGTTTCCCACCCTGAAAACGTTTTTACTTTTTACAACCCGATATTTCATGCCATCAGGGAATTAAGCAAGGTGCCTTTAAATGAGGTAATCATTGACTTCTCCCTGGAATACTTCAACACCAGTTCTGCAAGAAGCTTGTTCATGCTTTTGAAAGAGGTAAAAAACCTTGGCCTTGGCGGCAAGAAAATCACCGTAAACTGGCACTACGAGGAGGAAGATGAAGATATGCTTGAGACAGGTGAGGATTTCCAGGAGCTTATTGAGCTGCCATTTAATTTTATTGAAGAAGAAGAGGTTTAAAAGACCGGTTCGTTTCTAAAGAAATCAGGAGCATATTATCTTGCTCGATGAATGGAAAATTTTGTTGTCTCCGCACGTAAGTATCGACCATTAGGCTTTGAGGAAGTCGTCGGTCAGGAGCACATTACCACTACGCTTGAAAACGCCATCAAATCCAATCATCTCGGCCAGGCGCTGCTCTTTTGTGGCCCCCGGGGTGTGGGAAAAACAACCTGTGCAAGGATCCTTGCAAAAACCATCAATGAGTTTGAAAACGAAGGCCCAGAAGGAAACACCAATTTCAACATCTTCGAACTGGATGCCGCGTCCAACAATTCAGTAGAAGACATTAGAAACCTGATCGACCAGGTCCGCTATCCACCGCAGCAGGGAAAATACAAGGTGTACATCATCGATGAGGTTCACATGCTTTCCAATCAGGCATTCAATGCTTTTTTGAAAACGCTGGAGGAACCGCCTGAATATGCCATTTTCATCCTTGCTACTACAGAGAAACATAAAGTGATCCCTACCATTCTTTCCAGGTGTCAGATCTATGATTTCAACAGGATCGAAGTTGAAGACATTGTTAAACAACTTCAGAAGATCGCTGAGAAAGAAGGAGTGGAGGCAGAGCAGGAGGCCTTGCACCTCATCGGGCAAAAAGCTGACGGTGCGTTGAGGGATGCCCTTTCCATCTTCGACCTGATCACGACCTTCTCTTCGGAGGGAAAGGTCACCTACAAGGATACGATCAAGAACCTTCACATCCTTGATTACGACTATTACTTCAGGATGGTAGATCACCTATTGAGTGAGAACATGCCGGAAACACTTATCCTGTTTGATGAGATCCTCCGAAACGGTTTTGATGGCAACAACTTCCTGGTTGGCCTACAAGATCACCTCAGGAACCTATTGGTTGTTCAGGACGAGAAAACCATTCAATTGCTGGAAGTGTCTGATAGCCTTAAAGGGAGGTACCTTGAGCAGGCGGCTAAGTCCAGCTCATCTTTTTTGCTTTCGGCGCTGAATATCAGTAATCAGTTTGAGCTCAACTACAAAATGAGTAAGAATCAACGGCTACACGTTGAACTCTGTTTGATGAAGCTGGCGCATCTGCCAAGCGCGATCAAACTCCCTGAGCCTTCAGCAGAAGGACTAAAAAAAAAACAGCCTGAAGTAACAGAGCAGGTTCCCGAAAAAAAACCTGAGCCAGTTGAGGAAGCAACTCCAGCTCCTGTAACTGAGGAGAAAACGGTTGAGCCGAGAAAGGAAGAAAAAGAACCAGAGCCTGCTATTGAGCAGCCAGTGGAAGAGAAAGCTCCGGAACCTGTTGATGTAGAACCTCCTTTGAAGGTGAGTGAGCCGGAACAGACACCTTTGACCAAAGAAACGCCCAGTATCTTCGGAAAGAAAAAGGAAGAAAAATCGGTTGAGTCGCAGGTTTCTGTCGCCAATAAAAAGGAGGAGCCATTTTCGGAGGAAGAACTGCAAGCCAGGTGGAAAGAGTTTCAGGAGGGCAGGTCCGAACCCGGGGATACTGAGAAGCTGATCCTGGGAAGGGAAGTCAAGAAAGGTGAAGGTAGCGACGTGCTGATCTTCCTAAGTAGCCAGCTGGAAGTCAGCTTTTTAGAGAAATTCGAAACGGACCTGATCCAATTTTTGAGAACCCAGCTGAGCAATGACCATATCGTACTCAACAAACAGGTAGCACAGATCGAGGAAACCAAGAAACTTTATACCAGTAAGGACATCTACGATTACATGGTAAAACAAAACCCCAAGCTGAAAGAACTCAAAGAGAAGCTGGGGTTAGATTTTGATTATTAGTTTGTAGGTCTAATTCGGGGAATGCAAGCCAAGTCGATTTCCCTCTGAATCAAGGAACAGTGCAAAAAATCCAATTTCATCTGCATGTGGTGTTTTAGGAACTAAGATTTGTCCACCATTCTCTTCAACCCTGTCAAGGATGATCTGAAGGTTGTCTCCTCCATTCAAATAAATAGTAACTCCTTCGGCTGAAGGTTGATATTCTTCTCCTTTCATTATTACGCCGGTCACCGCCTGATTCTCATATGGGAAGATGCCCATTTCCAGACCAGGAAATTCCATTTGTTCAATTTCAATGTCCAGAATTCCCTTGTAAAAGTTAACTGCACGAGAAATGTCGGTGGCAGGGATTTCAAAAATGGAGACAAAAGTGTTCATATCTTTTTTGTTTGAGTTTTCTGATTGTGCGAGGGTCCGGTTGGGATAGAGATAGGCGACACCTACCATCAGGACTACTGCAATTTTTATTTTACTGTTTTTCATCTTTATGTATTTGATCAATACCCAGCACGAAGTTGAGCTACGTGGAAAGTAGAAAATTGTAAAAGTGCGACAGCTGGAATACTACTTGTAAAAAAGAGTGGAGAGCTCCATGTTGGCATTCCCTAAAAACTCCTTCGGAGTGATACCTGTGAACTCCTTAAAGTCTTTTATGAAATGTGCCTGGTCAAAATAATCACTTTCGTAAGCGATGTGAGTAAGGTTTTCATCACTGTTTAGCAACATTTTTAGTGCGGCATGCAATCGGATCACCCGGCCTAGTCGTTTCGGACTCAGACCAATTTGCTTTTTGAAGTCTCGTTCAAGTTTTCTTCGCTTGGATAAGTCATCCTTCAGGATGTTGGTGATAGATGAGCTTCCCTTGGTGCTTATAAGTGTGTCAACGGTGGTCTTTACGATATTGTCTATGGTCGTTTGTTCATTGAGTTTGTCCAACAAAAAGGTTTCAATAATCCTGATTCGTTCTTTCGTATCAGCCGCCCGGACAATTTTTTCTTCGAGTGCATTCCCGGTCTTTTCGCCGAAGAGACTTTGGATGGTCGCTTCCATGTCTACCAGGTTTTTGAGTGGTGTGTTGACGAAGTTGGCAAACCCGTGAGGGTAGAAACTGATGGCGAAGGAGTCCACGTCACCCAAGGGTAGGATGTAGTAGGACTTGGTTCTCTGCCCCATGACCATAGCGCGTGGATGGACGATGTATTCAGTATCGGAAGTGTATCGTTTGATCCCGTCCTTGAAATTAAAAGTCATTTCAATGTGCCCGTCCGGGATCAATTTTTGCTTTTGGTTGTTCGGATCAAAAGGTACCTCCAGCGTCCAGTAAAATTTGACGATAGCTGCCAAATCCGGGTGGGGTTCAAAAGTTCGGTAATCCATAATTGATTAGCATAAAATGCATTTCTAAAGTGGAAGATAGCGTTAATCCGTTGACGTTACAAGGGTGCTAACTAGTTGAAATGATTAGCAAATTTTGTTGTGAATGGAGTCAGAATCTTAACAGATTCAAAATGCCTTTGGCATCTTCAAAAGAGAAACTTCGTTGAACCGACGAAAACCGATCTGATATGCGCAGACTGCTGTTTTTCGTGTTGATAGCTGCTCTTAGTTGTCAATCAATAGAAGATACTCCTAGGAAAATGATTGTCATCCATGCAAGAGGAGCTTCCTATCCCTTTTTAGAGAAATACCTTGCCGGTAATACTGCCGCTGGTTTCCTACAAGAAGCCAATCGCAAAGGTGATCTTAAGCGGTTGATACCTATCACGAATGCGGTCACTATCAGCAACATTGCCTCCTTCGAGACAGGAGTTCACCCTTCGGATCACGGCGTGGTGGGACACCTCTTTGCTCAAGTTGATAGTTTGGTCAAACCAGTGAGTGGATTTTCACAGCGTTTTGAGGTTGAGACTTTTTGGGAAAAAGCGGATCGTGCAGGCAAACAAGTGTTGAATGTGGGTGCACTTACTCTTCACGGGAAATACGAAACACATGAAAATGTCGATTGCCTGGCACAAGGTCGGGGCCTTTCACAGAGTGGGATATTCCACCTGGTGCCTTTAAACAAAAACTCGATCGTCACTTACAAAGTATTGGAAGAGAATGGAACGGAGAATCCATGGCAGTTCTACCGACCAATAGCTGATGAAGGGACTTTGCAGGTAGTGTATAACGATGAGCAATATGCTTTGGATAGTGGGGGATGGGTCGAGATCCAATTACCAACGGAAGAGCTGATCCAGGCCTTCAGGGTCAAATGGATGGACAGTAAGCAGGATACCATCCGACTGTATGTTCGATCTGCCTTTGAGAACCGAGGCTATCCGCAGGACTTTTTGAAAGAAATCGATCAGGCGGTCGGACCGTCAAAGGGATGGCCTAATATCCCGTGGTATGCTGACGGTACCATCACTACTCAGGCTTTATTGGAGGAAGCGGAAACGGAAATCCAATACCTCATGGATGCCTTTGCCTATTCTGTAGAGCAAAAGGACTATGACCTGATCTACATCGATTACCCGATCATGGATCGTTACGGACATGCGTTCTACGGTTTAGTGGAAGAGTCGGAAAAATATGGTGAATACATGCAGACTGCTTATGAGCGAATGAGTGAGGACTTTGGTACGATCCATCGGTTTGCCAAAGCCAACGGTTATGAATTGCTCATTGCCTCCGGCCATGGATTTTCGGGGATCCATACTGACATCAATATCAATCGATTGCTTGGAGAGCAGGGGATTATCACATTACCTGATCCATCGTGGGAAGCTTTCGGAGTACCGGGAAAGGTTTCTGCCCATATCTACCTGAATCCTCAACTTACCGATGAGCGAAGAAGTGAGATCAACAACACTATTGGACGACTCAAAGATGGTCTTAGGGCACCCGGATCCGGTGAATTGGTAATTGAATCGATCTATAGCAAGAATGAGTTGGAATCGTTGGGGTTAGCTCACGCTAATTCTGGCGATCTCTATGCACTTCTGAAGCCGGGTTATGTTTTTCAGAATGAACTAAGCGGAGAAGGGCCGTTGTTTGGTGTGCCTATCTTCAAGGGAGATCACGGCTATTCATTGCGGCATGATGAGTCATATGGTTTTATCTACACGACCCAAGCCTGCGATCCATGCCGCACAGTTGATGTAGCACCAAGGGTATTGGAGGTGTTGGATATGGAGTAGTAGCCTTGGACCTGCACTGCTTATTTGCTATACCACTCTTGGGCATTCGTACAAAAGATCTTTTCCTGATCCGTCCTATCGAAGTTGTCTTGGATCAAATGAATGTCTTCAATAGAAAACGGTCTGGTTGCTCGTGTTGATGGAAGGTCTGTCCCAAACATGAGCGAATTAGGGTTTACTTCATGGATCTTTTTCATTGGTTCAATCGGATCAAAATCAATTCTCCCAAACCCGGTAGCCTTGATCTTCATTCCTTTCTCTGCCCAGTACAGGAGCTCACGGAATCCGACTTTTGATAACCCGAGGTGATCGATCGTAAAGTGATTCAGCTTAGCCAGTACGGTTCTTAGATCAGGCAGGTCTTTGCTGTCTACATATAGCTCTGAGTGCCAACCAAAATCGTCAAACAACCTTTTGGACAAAGGCTCCAGGTGGTCAATGCGTTCGGAACCACCCCTTTTCAGGTTGAACCTTACGGCGGTGACTCGATGATTGCTCAATTCCCTGATTTCTTCATCTTGAATGTCATAGGGGATGTTAGCTACACCGAAGAAGTTACTTCCAAGTTGGTTTAAAGCATTTTTCAGGTATTCCTGATCAAAGGCCTGAAATGAGCCGGACACGACTGCTCCACCCACCACTTCGAAATCCTTTGTGGAAGAGCGGTAAGAATCAATGGTAAACTCAGGCGGCAGGTATCCGTGATTGGGAATAACCGGATAGTTGTAACCGATGATGTGAAAATGGGAATCGAAGATTTTCACCCTCGTAAATTAATGCACTAATGACTTTGGTTATGCTTCAATTTGTTTAAAATGCTTCAGTACACGCAAGGCTCTCAATGTATTCCACCTGCTGGGTTTTCCTGCTTTCTCCATGACGAAATGCACCTGCCCCGGGTGAGCGGCCTGTACGTTCCAGGTTCCATTTTTGTTTCTCTTTTCCAGGATTACCTGAATAGCGGCTTGCATTCGATTATCCCACTTGCTGCCGGCATATTGAAAGTAGTCCAATGCCCGAAGAATATCGTATTTCCATCTGCTTGGATACGGCATTTTCAAAAACTCGTTTTTGATGATCTTCCCGGTGCGATCTGAGAGAAAAAGCTGATGAAGAAGGATGAATTCTTCGGCAGTGCTCTTTGTATCCTTTAAATCTTTCATCCGATAAGTATAGTCCGCCTTAAGAAAACCAACCATTCCTTCAAGAACGGATATGGTCGTATGCAGGGAACTGTGAACTGCACCACTTCTTGTGGTTCGGCAGTTAAACCCTCCATCTGGCATTTTCTCAGCCAAAATACAATCCACGATTGACCGCAATCTTTGTTCATCCGTTTTGAAGTAAGAGGCATAGTTCAAGAACATCCCATTTACACATACATCGCTGTGCTGCGTGGTGGAAGGCCCCAGCCGAATTCCTCCATCATCAGCCATGGCAGTATCCAAGGTCAACTCAATGGATGCTTTCACCAGTTGATTCTCTGGATTGAGATAGAGGTTTCGGAGGTCAAGTAAGGTATAATGGGTAGAAATCCATTTGGGTTGATAGAAGTGGTCACCCCAATGACCGTTTGCATTCCGTTTGTCCAGGTACTTTTTCCCCCAGCCTTCATTGGCTATCCGATCCTGAAGGTCCTTTCTGTCTTCACCCAACAGATCACGATGGACCTGGTACCGTATCGCCACGTCACCTTCAAGTAACCAGTCTATGATTTGATGAGTATCCATCGACATAATTTACGAAGCAGCATGTAAGGATGAAATAAATGCCACATGACTTTAATCATCATGCTAGCTGCTCTAAACCTTCCGTGCTATGCCGATGCTTCTTCACCGCAAAGGAGGAGCCATACGCTTACGTGTCAAAGGACAGCTGTGCATTCACGCTTTGACTGCAGGACCAAGTACACTTTTATCGTTTTGACATGATCGCGCTATTTCTATAGCTGTCATAGAGCGATCCAAATCGGATAAAATAGATATTGGTATCAGTGCTTTTGAGGCTATCACTACTGGTGTAGTAGAGTAGCTCATCTTCTTCAATTAATTCTGCATAGAGGTCACTGCCGGTGGTGTTCAATTCTTTAATAGCCTGTGGCATTGACCATTCGTCGTTGAATTTGAAACTGATATACAAATCTCCATAAGAGGACAGGTTTTGCTCTCTTCCGGAAGATTCAAAAATGATGGTGTTGCCGTCATCGCTGATTTCCAGATTCCATTCTCCCTGGTCAGAGTTAATTACATCTCCCAGATTAACGGGTAAGGCAAATGTGTCTTTTTCCTTCTTTGCCAGGTATAGATCTCCCTGGCCGTATCCGCCCGAGCGGTCCGAGGCAAAATACAAATTGCCATATTTATCAGTACGAGGACCGTATTCATTCTTTTCGGAGTTGATCGTGTTGTTCAATCTTGTTGGAATTCCCCATGTGTCATTTTCATCCTTTTCTACCTTCCAGATATCTCTTGAAATCTGAGTAGCCTCTTTCGATGGCCTCTGTGAGATAAAGTAGATGGTCTTCCCATCGTTGCAGATATGAGGACCGCTATCGTCATATTGACCTGAAAAGGGTGCCAATTGAGGGGCAGACCATTCTCCGTTTTCCTTAACGGAGTAATGTATTGAGCTTTTCATGCCACCAGTTCCCCATTTACCATTGCTTTTGGCGAAGAAAACTTCCATACCAGTCGCTGAAAAGGTTGTCGAATATTCTACGGATTTAGTGGATATGTTTCCTTCCTCAAAAATCTGTGGTTTCAATTGACTCGGTTTGCCACTACAGCCAGTGAAGACTAACCATATGCCATGAATCATTAATGCTCCAATCGTGAATTTTGTGACTTTCATTTTTGTCATGAATATGTTGAAACAAGTTACAAATCAGCGAAGCAAAGCCGGAAGGAAAACATCTTTCATTATGGCAAAAGGCAATTTGTCCTCCTGCAAATTGTAAGCACCTCCGGTGAATACGGCGACCATGTTCATCTCCGGAATTACCATAATGTATTGCCCCCCGTTTCCGGTCGCTGTTTTTGAAACAATTGTTTTTCCATTTACTCTAAACGGAATGTTCCACCATAAATAGCCATAGTCAATCCCGGTGATTTTTGTCTTTGGCGTAGTGGATTCCTCTATCCATTTTTCCGATACGATTTGCTTCTTATTCCACTTCCCTCCATTAAGAATCAACTGTCCGATCTTTGCCATATCCCGTGAGGTCATATGCAATCGCTTTCCGGAAGGGATCACTTCTTTATCCGAGGTATGACCCCACTGCACATTGCTGATCCCTAACGGACGGAATAAGTAGTCTTCAGCAAATTGATCGATGGCCATTCCTGAAGCCTGACTTATGATCTCTGCTAACAAGACTACACCCATTGAACAGTAAGTTGATACTGTCCCGGGATCGTTGATCATCGGAAGGTCAAGCGTGTATTGAAGCCAGTCCTTTTTCTTGTAGACTTTGTCCTCCTGCCCTTTTGACTTTTTGTCCCAATCGTTGCAGTCAAGTCCGCTGGACATGGTCAGAAGATGTTTGATGGTGATTTGTTCCTTTCTCTCATCCAGGTTTTTGTTCGGTACCGGGCTTTTGAGATACCGGGATATTGGATCGTCTATGCTTTCAATAAGGCCTTTGTCAAGTGCTATCCCCATTAAAATTGCCCGAATACTTTTTGATGTAGAGCGAAGGTCATGTGGCCTGTCCTTCGAGTGCCCATTGAAATATTCCTCAATAACGAGTTGGTCATCTTTCACCAGCAGAACGCTATGGATTTTGTTTTCTCCATTTTTCAACTGTTCGAACAACTTGTAGATAAATGTGGTGTCAACAGGTTGTGATCCTAGGCTGCTTGTTTCCCATCCGTCTTCAAGTTCTTTGGGTTGCAAATAGGCATAAGCATTTTGTCCGTTGCAAACGGCGATAGTAAATAAGGTGATAGTTGTTAGGGCTACTATGTTTTTCACACTTAGAGAGTAACGTGTTGTGAGATGAATTTGATGTTTGTTTATCCACTTTTGCTACTGCCTGTCATCAAGACTTGCCTAAGCAGTTCAAAAAAGTTCTTTTGTTTTTTATGCGCAATTAGAAAATAATTCCTTTCAGGGTATGAACTTGATTGCCAGATGAGTTTCAATGTTCCATTCTCAAGAAACGCTTTTGCATTTTCCAATAAGGTGACACAAATCCCCTCGGTTTTGGTTAGTTCCTGAAGCATGAAGTATTCATTAGGAATGATGTAGTTAGTGAAGACTTTAGGCCTTCTCTTGTTGAAACAATGTAGCCAGAACAATTTAATGAAAGGGTTAGTAGACATGTGTGAGAACCAGATCTGTTGTTCGAGCCAATGCTGAGTTTTGCGTAGGTCCTCATTCTTGATGTGTTTATCAAGCTCAGTTGTATCGACATTGGGATGTCCAACAATTACCAAAGGAGAGCTTAGGATCTTGCTGGAGAGGGTATCAAAGGTTTCTACTTCCTGGTGAATGATTGCTGCATCGATTTCATGTTGATTTACAAGATCAAAAAGTTGCTCACTTGTTTCTTCAAATCGAATACTCAAATGTTTGAAGTCAGTTAGTTTGTTGGACAGGAAACTTTTGTACAAGTGTTCACTGATCCCCAAAACGTATAGCTTTTCTTCTTTCTTGACCCTCCGGCTGTACATCGATTCCACTTCTTCTAAAGTGTCGAGGGATTCAATGATCAGGTTGTTCAAAAATTTAGCATTCTCCGTGGCTTCTACACCTTTGGATTTTCTTATGAACAATTTGTGACCGACATAGGCCTCAAGCATACTCATTTGATTACTCACGGCTGGCTGACTCATGAATAACTCTTCAGCAGCTTTGGAGTAGTTACGGTGTTTGTAGACGGCCTTAAAGGTTCTGTACCACTCGAGACTGATCATTAGATATTAAAATATTTATATCATGAGGTAAAATAAGCTATTTCATTTGATATCACTTAATTCCTACTCTTGCTTCATGAACTTTAAAATCATGGTCAAATGAAAAGAATAGCATTAGTAACAGGAGCAAACAAAGGGCTAGGCCTTGAAACTGCCCGACAATTAGCAACAGAAGATGTAACGGTTCTGATGGCTTCAAGAAACAAGGAAAAAGGCACAGAGGCGGTTCAAAAATTACAGGAGGAAGGACTGGATGTGGAGTTTGTGCAACTGGAGGTAACCAGCGAAGCTGAAGTAGATGACCTGGTCCGGCATATTGATACCACCTATGGTAAACTAGATGTGCTGGTCAATAACGCGGGGATCATGCACAGTGGAGAGCCAACTGGAGTAAATACGGCGGAAATTGTGAAAGCAGAAGTATTAAAGGAAACATTTGATGTGAACTTCTTCAGCCTGGTCAGCCTTACGCAAAAATTATTGCCACTACTCAAAAAAAGTGAGTCGGCAAGGATCATTAACGTTTCAAGTATTTTGGGATCCAACACCGTACAAAGCGACGAAAGCTCACCCTGGAGCGGTATCAAGCCATTCGCTTACAATGCGTCTAAGTCTGCCCTGAATTCATTTACGGTACATTTAGCAGCAGCTTTGAAGGACACGAATATCAAAGTGAATTCAGCACATCCGGGATGGGTAAAGACGGATTTGGGAGGTAAGAATGCCCCATTGGAAGCTCCGGAAGGAGCGAAGACCTCAGTGAGTTTGTCATCCGCTGACTTCACCGGCAAATTTGTCCATAACGGAGAAGAAGTTGCCTGGTAGACTTTTCAGGACCTCTTCATTCCTAATACGTCATTCCTGCATCCGATACCTTGTGAGCAGGAATGACGTTTGAGGGTTTAGCCCAACTTCACCTTTGCAGGCCGGTAAGCTCCTATCATTTGTTACCTGCCTTTAAATCCTTATCAAAAAATGCTTTTGCCTTCAAAACAAACTCTTCCTTGTTTTCACCTTCATGAGCGCTATGAGAAACATTGGGCAGGATCCATACATCTGACCTGGGAAGGTGTTTCTTTATCCTGGCTACTTCATCAAAATCCATTCCTTCATCGTCATCTCCCATCATTACCAGTACGTCCGGTTGTATTTGTCTGAGCTCTTCATTGCTGAGGTATACCGTGTAGTTTTTGAATTGACTCATTATAGCCCTGATATGATCATCACTTTCATGCGAAGTTTTTAACCACGGAAAATTGGCTCGATTTTCATAGGTATATCCTTCCTCAAACTGTGGAAAGTCATTGACATCCCATGTCCCAACTGCTCCGATCGTTATCATTGATTTGATCAATGTTGGGTTAAGTAATGCAAGTTGATAAAGGACATCACCACCAAAGCTGAATCCAACGGCTTTGATCTTTTCCAGCTTTAAATGTTGGATCAATGAATACAGGTCTTCGGCAACCCCCTTGATTGAGAGCTTCTCTTTGAATGGTTCTGACTTTCCGTGTCCAGTCAAATCGATTAAGTACACTTCGTAATCCTTGTCAAAATCCGATACATAAGGTCTCCAGGACTTGGAGGACAGGCTATATCCGTGTAAAAAGATCAAAGGATCGCCTTCCCCATATACTTCATAGTAGAGGTCTTTTCCGTTGACTGAAGCGGATGCTGATTTTTTGGGTGTCTGTGAGAAAAGAGATGTTGACATTAAGGTGAGTAATGTAAGGGTGATTGTAAAGTGAAGGGTCATGAGCTTTCATTTACATTGTTGATTCCTCAGGTTCAAAATTGTATGATTTACTTCATTAGTTTAGACTTAAATCTTAAATTACTATTCTTATTAGTGAGTAACGTAATCATTGTGGTTTCAAATCTCCCTGAAATTTCGGAAGAGTTTAGAAGACTGCTTTAGGTGGATCAACTCAAGAGTAAACTCTTGTTCAAAATTTAAAGTAGACACAATGAAAAAGATTACGGTTTTCGCGTACCTGTTAGTATTCACAACGATTGTTTTAAGGGCTCAGGAGTCTGTTGGATTGATAAGCAGTGTTCCGGAATCAGTGCCTGCTGAAGTAGCCAAATGGGGCAAACTGGTTGGTAACTGGGATATCATTGTCGAAATGATTGGGGAAGATGGTAATGTTGCTCAAAGCTTTGATGCAGAATGGAATTGGTTTTATATAATGAATGGATTAGCCATTCAGGATGTATTCATACTGCCGAAAAGAGCCGAAAACATAGAGCCTTCGAATTATTTCATTGGTACTGGTATTAGAATTTACGATGAGAACTCAAAGACATGGCAAACATCATGGATTGATACTTCAACAAAAAGAATAGAGCTTAGAGAAGCGATTTCAACTGATCAGGATATTGTCATTATTCATCATACGAGTGATGGAGATAAATTAAGGTATACCTATTACGATATAAACGATGAATCCTTTAAGTGGAAGCAAGAAAGTGCTGATGAAGGGGGAAGTTGGAAAGTGACACAGACGGTGGTTGCCAAAAGAAGGGGTTGATGGTTAATCCGCATTAAATCTTGTTGGTTTCAGAGTCTGTTATGACGTGTGTCAAAGATCGTTTCCGTTACTAGTGCTTTCTTTTCGGTATCATCACTCACTATCCAGCTTTTTTCTAAATGCCTGGAAAAATCCGTAATAGTGCTCACTGAATGCGGAGATATTTCCTTCATCGTTTGTGTGAAACTCCATATAGTCATAAGGAAAGCTTGCTAACCAAAACCGATTGTTACCCATGTAGTACATGCGTTCGCAATAGCCATCCAGGCAGTAATAAAGGTTACTGTCTTCCTGCAGGTTAATGGATATCATACTACCCACTTCATCAAACTCGTCATTGTACCCATGGTAATTGCCAGTGAATTTCATTGAATTGCCCAAAGAAGCTTCGGATTCCGTATAGTCCGGAACCGATTTGTTAAGCAAGGTGGACATGAACTCGACGAATACGTTGTTTATGCTTGCCTCTGTTTCGTCGGTATTCATTAAAGCCGAAAATGTAAGCTCTCGCTGCGGGAAATAGCACATGATTGCATAGGTGGTTTTCCATCCACCTGTGTGTCCCAGGATCGGTTCGCCCATGAACGCCCCATTTCGAACACCAAACCCATAGCCTGTCGGTGTTCCATCATTCAGTTGCCGGGTTGTCATCATCTCTTCATAAGCGTGCTGTTGAATGATGTTTTCCTTTGCCCAATGAGAGGGGAAAGCAGACAACATTCGGGTAGTAGCAGTCAAGCCACCATCACCGATCACATAGACCCAGGTCGGGACCTTTTCAAATTCACCGTCCTTAATGTCAAAGATCGGGGACGTTTCGGGTAGATCAGCGGCAAGCTTGATCAATTTAAAATCCAGGCCAGTGGGTTCATTGACTACTTCATCAATAAGCTGTTGCCAGGATTTACCCGTGACATTTTCAGCGATGAACGCCATCATCATGAATCCTGAGTTGCAGTATTGGTAGTTGTTGCCTGGCTCAAACATTAGGTCTTTGCCTTGAAAGAAGGCCAGAAAATCCGATTTTGTAGGAACAACTCTCGTCTCCATGAAAATCGAATCGATCTCAGCGGCATAATCCTGAAGTCCGGAGGTATGGGAAATGAGATGATGAAGTTTGATCTTACGTGCCTGGTCCTTCTCCGGAAAATCAGGTAAGAGCTCATCCAGTGTCTGATCCAGGCTTAGCTTTCCCTGCTCTTTCAGTTTCATGATCACAGAAGCACCGATCAGTTTTGACACGGAGGCAATGTCAAACCGTGTCCCCTCATTGACTGGTTGGGTCTTGCCTGAATCGATGTGTCCAAATGTGCCGCTGTAAACATTCCTACCGGCAGAGTCGATGGAAACAGCGAAACCCAGAATTTCGCCTTTATCCAGGATGGACTGGCCCAAAGAGTCCAATGTAGGTTTTAAAGCTTCTGTCGAGCCAGCTTTCTCTGATGCCTTTTCCGGGGAACAGCTGCTTATTGCTATGATGAGTACGAAAAAGAAGGATTTGGTGGCTTTCATCGGATGGTCTTAGGTTTTGATTGGGAATAGGCTTAGTGGAGTGAATTTAGCATATAAACAACCAAGAGCTGGCCGATAGCAATTGCAACAATTACTTCGCCAATGCTGTAACGACTCTTTGCTGGTACGTGCCTACCTGTACAAACACCAGGTATTTCATTTTAGGTCCACCACAATTTCAGTGTTGGGTTCGTCCGATCCATAGAGTTTTCCATTCACGACTGGGATGTCAAATTCCGCCTTTCTTCCGGTTCCCTCTCCTTCAAATTCTATATAAATAGAAAAACCATTTACATCAGAAGTTGATTTGGCGGAGTTACTCTCCCACAGTTGAATTTTTTTCCCACTACTGTTGATTTTGTTTTTTCCATTGCTGGTCCGAAGAGAGATCTTCGGTGTGAAATACCAAATCATATCCTCTTTGTCCTCAGCATTTTTTGCTGTGAATGTTACTGAACTCACCACCCCATCCAGAGTTGATAAGTATAGTGTGGCGATACCCAATTCTTCACGTCCGGACTCTTTGTGGCTGTAGCCTACAAACATCTCTATCTTGCTGTTTGGAATATCAACAAGGAAAAACTCTTCATTAAACTTTAGGAATGGCTCGTCAGAAACATAGTTGAAAAGTTCATTGTAGTCTTCAGAACCGCAACATCCATAGTTGATTGCTCTAAAATAGGAACAGCTAAACTCAATGTCGTTAAAGTATTTGGTGGTTTCCCAAAAAGACCTGGAGGGTTCAGAAGTTTCTGCATACACTACCGTTGGTACCGCCTCGCCACCAAAATACGTACGTTCAACCGTTTTCTTGATCGTTCCGAATTTACAGTGGTCGTGAAAAGTCACATCTCTTGATTTTTCCAGTTGGTCTCCTGTTTCGGCATCAGTGACTATCCGGAAATAGGCTTTAGACTCATTGGCATATTCTTGTCGTAAAGGGTTTGCCCTTGCCAGGTTTTCGAATTTCGAAATTTTCTCAATGTTGGCCTTATCAGTAGCGGTAAGCCTGGTATCAATGTTTGAGAACTCTGGCTTGTACCAGGGCCTGGTAGCAAAGTATGCTGCCAAATCTTCGGATTTAAAAATGTAGCCGTACCTGGCGAAAATTTCATTTCTCATTATTCTGAGTTCGCCCGCAGACTTTCCTTTCAAAACAAAACTGGGGATTGACTGCTGGTCTGGTGTTTGTCCAAATGCTGCAAAATGAATGGCCAGGAGTACAAAAAGCACTGTTTTCTTCATGAGAAGTTGATGTTAATAGTGTGTCAAGATACTGTAAAACGGGAGTAATAATAAGCAGACGCTTGCCTGTTACGACGCTGCAACAAACCTGCCTGCATCGCAGAGTCTAATGATAGGCACGCATCAAAGACGCGCCCTAATCTAAAGCGAATCACTGGTGGCGGTGGATAGGCTATTTAATTCTTTTTGTTCCTACCATTCCATGCAGCAAGCAGATAAATTAAGGAAGGGGTCAATAAGATAAACCCTGGGATCATTGCGTTTAGCCAAAAAGCGAGAATTGAGTCTAACAGAACCAATATCGATAATGACAGAAGGATAGGGTAGTTAATTGGGTTTCTAATAGTAAAGAGTCCAATAATGCCTAATCCTATGAGTTGAAATGATGGCAAAATGAATAACACTGGAAATATGTCTTTTACGAGTTGGGATACATTGGATTCTTGAACCAACCCGTCAACGTAGTTAATTCCACTCCCATGAAATACACCGACAATTAGCAATAAGATACTTGCTACCATACATAAAATTCTTGTCGTCTTAGTCGTCAGGATGATCATATTAATTCACAGTGATTTGCCGGGAAGATGCGTTTTGAGTTGCTAAGGTTGCGTGGTGGCATACTACCACTCCTAACACCGTCATTCCTGCCAGCCCTTCGGCAAGCCTATGGCGGCCGTTGGCGCATGCAGGAATCTCAAACAAAGGAGGAGATTCCTGAATTCCGCTAACGCTCCATCAGGAATGACGAATAATAATCGAATGACGTTTCAAGGTCTGATGAGCACGCGTCAAGAATGCGTACTACCTTAACACCAGCGGTTCAAACCCTCCATAAACCATCCGACTGGCATCAAAAATCAACCTGGTGGATTCGGTCAAGGGGGTAACGTATTCCTGCATTCTTGGGTCGTTGGGAACTTGCTTGTTTGCCAAATCCCGCGTCCCTTTCGACGGAAACAAAACCCACCCCAATACAACCACTTCATCTTCTTTCAGATCCACTGCCTCAATGAAAGAACGTGTGCCCTCCAGTCTCAGATCTTCTCCCACATATTCAAAATAGGCAAGTGCACCATATTCTTTCCAAACTTCAGCCACCTTTTCAGCTACACTTTTATACTCGTCTAAGTGAATTCGTGGGACTGGAAGTACAAATCCATCTATGTAATTAGCCATATCATAATCTTATTTTGTAAGGTCGTTTTAGCTTTCTAATTCCAGCCAACGTTCATAAGTAATTATTCCGTTCTCAGGCTTTCCTTTTCCGTCTAAGATCCCAATGAATTCAAGTTCGTGTCCATCAGGGTCGTTGAAATAAATTGCTATGGCTGGCATCCATGCAAACACCATCGGTCTTTCAATTCCGTCATTCAAAAAATTCCGGGGTTTTAAATTCCGGGATTTCAGAAAATTCACCGATTCGTTTAAAATCCATTCAGGGCCACATTCGAATGCGAAATGTCGGATATTGATCTCCTTCTTTGGCTTTTCCCACAGTCCAAGCATAGACTGTTTTTCCTTTCCAATCCAAAAAAATGCCGCTCTTCGTTCCGCTTCAAAGTGACATTGTTTCAATTCAAGGACCTGGCTGTAAAAGTCAATCGAGCGTTCGATGTTCTCAACAAACAAATGGGTTTCATATAGTCCTTTGATGATTTTCATTATTCATGAACCTCAACCCGCATGCGCTTCTTTACTATCACCAGGGGTCTCATCTCTTTCCCTGAGCCCATAATCGCGGATCACCTCAGCTACCCGCAATCGGTAATCACTAAAAATGTAGCTCCTTCCTTTCTGTTGAGCCAGGCGATGCGTCTCCAATGTCCGCCATGCTTTGACTGCTTCCTCACTCTCCCAAAAGGATAGCGACAGGATCTTGTCGGGATTTGACAGACTTGAAAAGCGTTCGATAGAAATAAACCCCTCGATCTTTTCGAGTTCCGGCCTCAGCTCCGCCGCGATATCCAGGTATTCCTGTTTGTGAGAAGGGTAGGGTTCGACTTCAAATATTACTGCAATCATATGTGATGGTCTTCAATGAAATACAAAAACTCCCTGATCTGTACCAGCCCACACAGAGCCATCTTCGCTCCATTCGAGGTGATATATTTCATTGGCTTTAGTGTCGGTAGGGTCTTCATAATGGATTGATCTCCCATCAGGGGAAATACGGATAATGTCGGTTCCTTCTGAAATGCACCATACAAACCCCTTTTTGCCCTTAAACATGGGAAGTACGGTTTTACCTTCTTCATACACTCGCCACTTCTCCCCGTCAAATTGGATGATCCCATCGTTGGTACCTACCCACATATTGCCTAAGTCATCTTTCAAAAGTTTCCGACAATTCTTTTCCGGATAGAGGTATTCCCAATTGGACCCATCATAAATGTTAAGGCCTCCCTTTCGTGTAGCGAACCAGAAATCACCGTTTTCACCTTGCTTGACATCATGAACTACATTGTGCTTGAGTCCATGTTCAGTTGTAAAAGGCCTCCAGCTCGACCCATCGAATATGGATATACCTCCTGTCGTTGCAGCCCAGATGTTTTGATTGTCATCTTCATGGAAGGAAAAAACGACGCGACCATTCACGTTCATATTCTCCAGGATGGAGTATGTCCTGTACGTAGTACCATCATAGACATGACACATGTTTAGTCCCCCAAACCAAAGATTGCCCCTGGAATCTTTAAATATTGTAGAGACACCCTTAGTGACCGGGTTGATTGCTCGTGAATCCACATTCCATTGAGAATTTGCTAGTGAGGCAGCCCCCGCACCACTGCCAATCCAAATGGAGCCGGTTGGGTCATTATAGATGGCCCGCACTTCGTTGGCAGGAAGACCATCACTGATGGTATAGACCGTTCGTACACTTATGTCCTCAAAAACGCCAAATACTAAAACGACCAGGGTGGTAATAGCTGTCAATTTCATGGTTCCCGGTTTTTGTTTTGAATGTTAACTAGTGTAAACGTACTACGAATAAAAGTGAAGTTGTAATCTCTCTCGTGTACCTGCTGGAACACAGCCCTCCCGCGCAACTCCGCACCAGCCTGGAAGACCTTTTCTTTTCCTACCTGTCAGAGAAGAATGTGGTGTTGCCTTCTGATGAGCTGGTGAGGGATATTTATTTTTTGGTGTTGTTTTTACGAGAGTTGGAGTAGTCGCCTTAGGCTACCATTACCGTCATTCCTGCGCATGCAGGAATCCCAAGCTAAGTGTGAGATTCCTGAATTCCGCTGACGCTTCATCCTTCGGCCGCCGAAGGCTTACCGCAGGCAGGCAGGAATGACGTTACGGAGGGCGCTCATGATTTTAGGACCCGTTTTGGCAATGAAAAAAAGTGTGAGCCCACTTGGCTTGAAGGCAAACTGAAAAAAGAACAAAGGCAGGTGCGCTAGCTGGAGTTCTTTTCTTTGATCGAAAGAAATCAGCCTTCAGCCATTTTGTACGTAAATTCCATGTATGAAACGGATCCTAATCATACTTATCTCCACAACTGCCATCTCCTTTCAATCATGGGCACAAAAGCCTGATCTTACGGGTACATGGATCGGGAGTTCTACTTTCCTTAAGGAACATACCCAATTGAAATATGAGCTAACCCAAAAAAGAACGCTTGTTACTGGCTTTTTGTATGCCAACAATCCAAACAAGAAAGATTCGATAAAAGCATCTGTCAGCGGCCAATTCGAAGGCAGAGAAATTACTTTGCAAGTAGACGAAATAATCTATCGATCGGGTTTGACCTCTTGTGTAGCAAAGAACGAGCTTACCTATTCGCTAAACAATGGAAAAGAAACACTTACCGGTACGTGGAAGGGTGATTTAAAGCTCAATACTTGTCCGCCACTCGTTTCGGGAACGGTTTCACTATTTCGGGAAAGACCAGAACAAGTAATTGAATCAATAGGACAACAAACAGATTTAGCCACTAAGAAGATTTCAGATGAAGATGGAGTAGGCAAGGCGTTGGTCAACGAACTGAGTAAGCGAAAATATTATGCTTTGATCATTGGGATTAACGAATACCAAAACGATGAGATCCAGGATTTGGATAATCCGATCAATGATGCTGAGCAACTAGCCGGGGTATTAACCTATCACTATTCTTTCGACCAGGAAAATGTGACGGTGCTGGAAAATCCAACGCGAGAAGAGATCATTAAATCATTGGATAAGCTGACCGGGACCGTAACGGAAAAGGATAACCTCCTGATTTTTTATGCAGGGCATGGCATCTGGAATGAACAGTTAAATCAGGGTTATTGGCTACCGAGCGATGCAAGTATGGATTCCAAATCTTACTGGCTTTCAAATAGCACATTGCTTGATTACGTAGGAGGGATTAGATCAAAGCACACATTGTTGATCTCTGATGCATGCTTTAGTGGAGGAATTTTAAAAGAGCGAGCGGTATTCGAAAATAGCCGGGCCATATTGGAAGTCTATAAACTCCCAAGTCGAAAAGCGATGACGAGTGGCACATTAAAAACGGTACCGGATGAGAGCGTTTTCATCGAATACTTGCTCAAGAACCTAGTGAATAATCAGTCTCCTTTGCTTTCGGCAGATCAATTATTTCGGACGTTTAAAGTGGCAGTTATTAACAACAGCCCCAATGGACAAGTGCCGCAATATGGTCCCATCTCCCAGGCGGGTGACGAAGGAGGTGACTTCATTTTTCTTAAGAGGCAGAAGTAAAATCTTTTTCTTACAGAGACAGGGTCTGGTTCAAAACTCCAGTGTCAATTGACCCATCTCTTCAGGCTCCTCATCTTTTCGGAAATTAGAAATTCCCACTCCAATCAAGCGGATGCCTTCATCATCCATTAAATCATTTGTGACCAATTGTTTTGCTATTGAAACATAGGCTTCCTTTTCGTTGACAGCCTCTTCCAATGTTTTACTGCGTGTGATCTGACGAAAATCTCCGTATTTCAGCTTAATAGTGATCGTGTGTCCGTCACTGGCTTTGCTTCTTTTGTACCTGTCAAATGAAATATTGGCGATGCGATCCACTTCTTCAATGAGTTCATCCATTTCATGAAGATTTCTTTCAAACGTACGTTCGGCACTCACTGATTTGGTTTCTCTTACCGGCTGAACTTCCCGATGATCAATGCCCCGGCAGATATTGTAGTAATACTGTCCCGATTTACCATAACGGAGCTTCAGGTCGTCCAATGTTTTTTTTCTTAAATCTTTACCGGTGAAGATTCCCGCCCTTACCATCTTTTCGGCTGTCACTTTACCAATCCCATAAAAGCGATGAACCGTGAGCTTCGCTACAAAATCTTCGGCTTCATCGGGAAGAATTACAAAAAGCCCGTCAGGCTTGTCCATGTCAGAAGCGGTTTTTGCAAGAAACTTATTGTACGAAATACCTGCCGAAGCGATCAGCCCTGTTCGGTCTTTGATCTTATGCTTGATCTCCTTAGCGATCAGTGTGGCTGAATTCAGGCCTATTTTGTTTTCGGTGACGTCCAGGTAAGCTTCATCCAAAGACAGGGGTTCCACTAAGTCGGTGTATTCAAAAAACACTTCGCGAATTTCGTATGAAAGTTCTCTATACCTTGGGAAGCGATGGGGTACGAAGATCAGGTTAGGACATAGCTTGGCTGCTTTAGCAGATGGCATAGCAGACTTCACACCGAATTTGCGCGCCTCATAGCTTGCTGCAGCTACCACCCCCCGCTGAGAGTTTCCACCCACTGCAACAGGTTTTCCTTTCAGTTTTGGATGATCCAACTGCTCGACAGACGCGTAGAAAGCATCCATATCGATATGTATGATCTTGCGGTGCGACATATCCGGTGCGTATCCCGAAGGGTATGCACTATACACATTGTGGTAGCACGTACTTCTTCATAGGTTTGTTGCTAAAAAGTCAATTGAGTCTACTAAAATGGGCTTCTTAAAAACATTATTCCGGTTAATAATGGTACGTCCACTATCCACGTATCGAACTGCAAAACTAGTTCCTATTCCAGCCCAACTCCGCACCAGCCTGGAAGACCTGTTCTTTTCCTGCCTGTCATAGGAGAATGTGGTGTTGCCTTCTGATGAGATGGTGAGGGATATTTATTTTTTGGTGTTGTTTTAAGAGAGTTGGAGTAGTCGCCTTAGGCTACCATTACCGTCATTCCTGCGCATGCAGGAATCCCAAGCTAAGTGTGAGATTCCTGAATTCCGCTGACGCTTCATCCTTCGGCCGCCGAAGGCTTACCGCAGGCAGGCAGGAATGACGTTGCGGAGGGGCGCTCATGATTTTAAGACCCTGTCGGTCGCTGCAAAGCAGCGAATTTGCCAAAATCACCGGGGCTGGATAGAGGGTGAGCCAGGATTTGATTTTGGCATGACTTTTTTTGCCGCTTCGGCGGTCCGATTCGTTTTTGCGTCTAGGCAAAAATGAAGAGGCAGCCCGGCCTGCCGGCATAGGCAGGCTTGAGGGCAAATTGAAAAAAAAGCAAAGGCCTGCCTGCGTATGGTTTATCAAGAAAAAAGAAGGCCATCCGGACAGGTAAAATGAACGAAAAAGAATATTTCAGTTGCTAACCGAAGACACAGCTAAAAATGAAACCTACTCATTTGCCCAACTAATAGCCTGAAAGATAAGGTTCTTGTAATCGGGGTTAGTATGAGCAGACTCGGCATGTCCGGGTTGGATGACAATCACATTAGATGCTTCGAAGGGACTTATCCAGACTACCGGTCCGTCGCTGGTAGGGTTGTCCGTTCGGTAAAGGACATCAACCTCATCCGATATCCATAATTCCTTATAGGTCTCATCGAATAGCTCAAAACTGCCGACAGCTTTCGTTACAGGGTGATCCTTTTGGTGGGCTATGGCTATAGTTTCACCCTGTTTATAATCTGATTTGGGAAATTCTTCGTTTGCGACCATCTGGTATTTTCCACCAACTACTTCTTTCCACCACCATTCCCAATTGTTATAACTTCCCAGTGCATGATGTAATACCACAAGTCCCTTTCCGGATTCAACAAATTGTCTCAAACGATTCATGGATATATCGGAAATGGAATCGCTTCGATTGTAGAGGAGGATGACATCAAAATCCATTAGTGCTTCACTTTGAAAAGCAGCTTCATCATAGGTGGCATGTGTCCATACCAAATTTTCATAGCCGGTAAACAGGGTGTAAAAGCTGGTGGGTACCAGGTCAATGTGAGACCTCAGGGCTGATCCGCCGGTTACGACTAGCAACTTGATAGGATCCTGTTGGGAGATGTAGTTTCCAATAGTTGTAGACGGTAACGCAATACTCAAACACAAAAGAAGTACTGTCAATAATCGTTTCATATCCCTTGTTTGGTCATGTGGATAATACTCAAAGCATACGTGTCTCCCAGAGAGATTGTTTATTGATCATTCACTCTCAGTGGACAGTGAAGCGATAGGTGATCAAAGGAATCAATAACTTTTGTTGGAACAAAAGTTTATCATCATGAAGAAAAATGAATACCAAAAGCACAGTCTGAAACTAGCTAGGTTTTACATCAAAATCATTTCAAGAATTGTAGTTAGCGCTGCTGGGATGTTTATGGTTTTTGAAGTACCGGAACATAAGTTTCTTCTTTTGATTTTAGCGTCGTTAGCAGTGATGCTATATTCAGATGAATGGTATGAGAAGATCAAATTAGCGGTACCTTCGAAAGTAGATGTCAAACTGGAGCAGAGAATACCGAAGTATATCAGGTCAATTGGTGTAACATGCCTGGTCATGAGTCATGTAGCTTGGACGATCAGGAGTGTGATCCATTTTTCAGGATGAGTGAAGCTAGTCTAAGAGTTTGAAAGAAAGGATAGGATTGGATACTGAAATCAATAAGATGCTGAGACAAGCTCAGCATGACTTTAGTCGTTTGCTTAGTCACTCTGAACCTGCCTTTGCCGGCAGGCAGGCTTGTTTCAGAGTCTTTGGCACACCTTACTCATTATCAAACACCCTCAACAACTCTCCAACGGAGATGTCATTGTTAGCTAAGTTGTTCAGCTCCTTGAGCTCATCAACGGTCATGCCATACTTGCGACTGATGGCGTAGAGGGTTTCTCCAGGGTTCACACGATGGGTGGAGAGCTCCTTGTCAACGATCACTTCTTCGATCGGGGCCTTCACCTGGATGTTATGCCCGATGCTCAATGCGTCTGGATCAGGTAATTCATTCCATCGCAACAGGTCCTCCATGAGTACATCGTACTTCTGAGCTATGGCCCACAAGGATTCTCCAGGAGCTACTGTATGGATGCGGACTTTTTTCAACTCGGCAGAAGCATCAGCAGGGGTGACTACAATCTCATCAGACTCATCGTAGGTCACTCGTTCGTCATCGGTGGAGGCAAGCGCCACTTGTCCTTCTCGTTTTGTTTCTGGCTGGTGGTAAGCGATGGCTTCATCTGCCGGTCTTGTCTTCTTCAGCCACAATACTCTGCCTTCCTGCAATTCATCAATGATGCTCATCCGGTTTTTCTTAGCAAGCTTGCTCAACTGGATACCGTACTGCTGTGAAACATCCCACAGCGTTTCCCCTTTCTTGGTTACGTGGTAGCCGATTTTTGACTTCCCTTTTTTCTTCTTCACATAATAAAACTCTGCAGGAATGATGTCATCCACAGGTCCCATGTCATTGTACTTTCTGAATCGGTTCTCACTGATCCCAGCTCGCGCTGAGATCGTATGCACATCATCCACCTCTCGGGATAGGATGGAAGGGATTCCATTCAATGGGATGATCGTCGATTTATCTGCCTTGGTAATTCCAGGTTTGATCTCTGTTGGATAGATCTTTTGCTCAGGTTCCTCAATCTTCTTGTAGTTACGTTTGGTATCGTTGGAAGCGATCATTCGCTTAGGGGGTGATCCTTCTTTTGGGATCAATACCGTGTAAGTTTTATCCGAAGGAGTCGTTCCACGCTTCAACCATTTGTTATACTTCTTCACCAACTCCTGGTCAACCTTATGTTTTCTGGCGACCTGTGAAAGAGACATGCCTTTGGTTTGCTTATCCTCGTCCAGCCAAAGGTTTTCCGAGTGTGGTAATCCAACTGATGGAGTGAATGCCACAACATGTGCCAGGAACTTCTTCACGTACCAGTGTGTACGGTTGTCGATCGTCATGCGCTTCACTCCGTAGTTTGACTTGTTTACGTGCTTTTCTGCTCCCCCTCTTCCGGTATTGTAAGCCATGACGGAGTATACCCAGTTGTCAAAAAAGAAATTGTGAGAGTTGAGGTATTTAGCTGCTCCGTATGAAGCGGCAGTGATGTTCAGTCGTTCGTCCACTCCTCGCTCTACCCTAAGTCCAACTTCGCGTGCAGTGAAGTCTTTGAATTGCCAGAAGCCTACCGCGTTAGCCACTGAGACGGCATCTGAGATCAATGCACTTTCCTGGATTGCCAGGAATTTGATCTCGTCCGGGATGTTGTTTTCTGCAAATGCACGCTCGATGATCGGGAAGTACAGGTTCATTCGATCTACCAGTATTCCATAATACGTTTGGCTGGCAGTCAAACGGTCCACATCTTTTTGGATCTGTCTTCGCGCACTTTCATTGATCGTCAACTTCATATCGCCCAGGTACATCTCCCGTGGAACCGTCTGAGCGAACGTAGTTGTCGCGATAAAAAGCAGCAGGTATGAAATCCTTCTCATAGTTTTCTTAAGATCATCAGTCCGTCCCTGATCGGGAATAAAACGTTTTGTACACGTTCATCCTTATGTACGTGTTTGTTAAAATCCCTGATCGCCTGGGTGTCTTTGTCTTTTTTGCTATTGTCCACCACCTTCCCACTCCAAAGTACATTATCTGCAATAATGAATCCTCCGGTAGCGGTTTTATCAATAATCAGGTCGTAATAATTCTGGTAGTTTTCCTTGTCTGCGTCAATGAAGACCAGGTCCCACGATTGCTTCAGTGTGGGTATCACTTCCAAAGCATTTCCTACCAGCATTTCAATCTGGTCAGAGTAATCAGATTTGGCGAAATAAGCCTTGGTTCTGATGGAAAGCTCTGCATTATTGTCGATGGTGATCAGTTTACCACCTTCTGATAACCCTTCTGCCAGGCATAGTGCAGCATAGCCGGTGTAGGTGCCGATTTCCAGGATATGCTTCGGCGCGATCATTTGTGAAATGAGTGAAAGAACCCTGCCTTGCAGGTGCCCTGAAAGCATTCGTGGTTTTAAAACGTGGAGGTGGGTCTCCCTGTTGATCTGCTTGAGCAAATCAGATTCCGGCTCGGTGTGATCCTCAACATACCTGAGTAGGGCCTCAGGGAGTAATTCCATGACTGTAAAGATAGGAAGTATAGAACATCCTTGCAGACTCTGTACGAAAAAAGCTACCGAGCACCTTTCCTTTAAGCTACCCTTGTAACCGCTAGGTCCTTACTATGCTTCATAGCTTCAAAAAGCTCGTATTCTTTTTGCATACCGATCCAAAGCTCAGGGCTAGTGCCAAAAGCTTTCGATAGTCGGATAGCCATTTCCGCGCTTATTCCGGTCTTTTCATTCAATATCATTGAAAGATTTTTTCTGGAAACACCTAAACTACTGGCCAATTCGGTGACCGTTAGATTAAGTGGTTCCAAAAACTCTTCCTTCAATACTTCGCCCGGATGTGGTGGCTCATGCATGACCATTTTTTTAATACGTTATGTTTCTCTATCAATGATAATCCTGGTAATCAACATCGATTACCTTACCTTTCTCAAACCTGAATGTTATTCTAAAGTTCCCACTTACTTCCACTGAATAAATTCCTTTCATATTTCCTTTCAGCTTATGAAGTTTCCATCCCGGTAAATTCAAGTCTTCAAGAATGGAGGCGTTATTCAATACAATTAAAATCCGCTTGATCTTTTTCAAGTGATTCTGGTTCAACTTTGAGCTGTTCCCTGAGCTAAAGAACTTTGAAAGCCCTTTATGCTTAAATGATTCAATCATTCCCTGCTAAAACCAATTCAAAAGACACGCGTTACGTATCAGGTTACAAAATTAAAGAATATGCCTTAGATTCAGGTGAGATAGACTTGATCAGTATTATTTCGGCAGATACGTTAGTGAACTCATTTGATCTGTCGGCAAATACATTTGCGCCAATTCCTGGATCTGACTTGAGGTAATGCTTTCGATCCGCTCAAAAACTTCCGTCAAATTCGGGATCTTGTTCAGATCGAGCTGGCTTTTGGCCATCAGGAGCATGATCGCATTTTTGTTTTCCTCGGAAAGCGCCATCTGACCCTTGATCTGGTTTTTGGCTTTGTGGAGTTGGAGGTTGCCCAGCGGTTTGTTTTTGAGATTCTCTATCTCTTTCAGTACAATCCGTTGACTTTTTTTCAGGTTTTTAGCATCCGTTGCAAAGAAGATGGCAAAAGCACCCGTATCAAGGTAGGGTTGGTAGGACGCATCTACTCCATATACTAATCCGTGTTTTTCCCGGAGACTCAAATTCAGTCGGGCGTTCATACTGGGACCACCCAGAAGATTTACCAGGAAGAAGAACGGTATCCTGTTTGGGTCCTTGATAGAAACTGATGGAAGACCAAGCGCAAAGTGTGCCTGGGAAATGGGTTTAGCGATCTCGGTTCTCGTAGGCTTGTATTTCTTAAACCACAATCGTTCCGGGGTATGATTTTTATGTGGAATTGGCTTCAGGTACTTTTCAGCTAATCGCCGAACTCTTGAAGCTGGGTAGTTCCCAATACTTGAAAGAATGATCTTTTCAGTGTTCAGGTTCCGGTCCAGGAAGGCCCTGAAATCTCCCTGACCGAATTTGCCTACGGTATCTTCTGTTCCTAGAATGTTTTTGCCAAGTGAATGATTAGGAAAAAGCTGTTCATCAAAATCGTCCTGAATGGAGTCTTCCGGGGTATCACGGTACATTGCCATTTCCTCCAGGATGACCATTCGTTCCTTTTCGATCTGCTTTTCGGGAAAGGTTGAATTGAACGTAATATCGGTCAATAACTCGATGGCTTTCTCAAGGTGGTTGTCCAGTAAAGAGGCATAGAAACAGATCTTCTCCTTGGTGGTATACGCATTAAGTTCTCCTCCCAGAGATTCCAGCCGGTTGATGATGTGATAGGAATTTCTTTTGGCTGTTCCCTTGAAAACCATGTGTTCCAGGAAATGGGCTAATCCCTGCTCTTCCGGTAGTTCATCCCTGCTTCCGATATCCAGCATGATACCTACATTGGCAATTTTGGTGTGGGAGACCTGTTTGTGGATGACCCTGATCCCGTTGGGTAATTCAATCAACTCGTATTCCTTCTCGCTCATGGGGCTGCAAAGTTAGACTTAAGTTATAAGTCGGGAGCCATAAGTTTGATTTATTCTTGTGGTGGAATATGAAGATCCTGATCATTCAAACAGCCTTTATCGGGGACGTGGTACTTGCCACTCCATTGGTTGAAAAGCTTCATGAAAAATACCCGCAGGCAGAGATTGATTTCCTGCTTCGCAAAGGGAATGAGGATCTTTTAGAGGATCACCCGAAACTTAGGGAAGTCCTGATCTGGAAAAAGAAGGAGGGCAAGTGGAAAAGTCTCCAGGAAGTGATCCGCAGGCTTAGAAAAGAGCGTTACGATCTGCTGGTCAACCTTCAGCGATTCGGATCAACCGGGCTGATGACCTGGCTGTCGGGAGCAAAAGAGAAGATAGGGTTTGCTAAGAACCCGTTTTCGTTTTCCTACGACAAAAAGGTAGCACACGAAATTGGAAACGGCGTTCACGAAGTGGAGCGCAACCTGAAATTGATTGACGATTCAGGCGAGTTGGTAAAGCCCAAACTTTACTTGTCGGAGGAGGTTTTGGAAAAGGTCAGATCGTACAAAGGTGAACCCTACATTACTCTTGCTCCGACCTCTGTCTGGTTTACTAAACAGTTCCCAGCTGATAAATGGGTTGCATTTCTGAATACACTCCAATTTGATGGGACCATCTATCTCATCGGCGCTCCGTCAGATGCGGAGGCCTGCGAACACATTATTAGCCAGTCTGGTAAAGGAATCAACTTATGCGGTAAGCTTAGTCTGATCGAATCTGCTGCATTGATGAAGGATGCACAAATGAATTACGTCAATGACTCTGCTCCAATGCACTTTGCCTCAGCGGTAAATGCACCTACCTGTGCTGTTTTTTGCTCAACCGTACCAAGATTTGGTTTCGGACCACTTTCAGACAATTCCACTGTCGTGGAAGTGAGAACGGATCTGGCCTGTCGACCGTGTGGCCTTCATGGAAAAAGAGCGTGTCCGGAAGGACACTTTAAATGCGGTCTTGAAATTAAGGTTGAAGAGATGACTCAGCTGCTCAAAAGCTGATCGAGTTTTTTGTTAAGGTAGGAGAGTTCCCGTTCATTTTTTGTGAGTGCAATCGCTTTTCGTAGCGCAGTGGCAGATTCTTCGATTTCTCCTAGGTTTTGTAAGATCCCACCTTTAATGGCGTAGAATAAATAATAGGTGTCAAAGAATCCGGTATCCTCCAACTCTTCAATTTCAGCGAAAGCCAATAACGGCCCATGTACTTTCTCCATTGGAACGATCCGGTTTAACCTGATGATTGGGCTTGGATTAATCTCCAACTGAAGGTCATATAATCGTAAAATCTCCGGCCAGTTGGTTTCCTCAAAACTGGCAGCTCCGCAGTGATAGGAACTGATAGCTGCCTGTATGATGTAATCGTTGATCTCATCGGATTCGGAAGCGATCCGGAGATAGTCAAGTCCATTTTGGATCAGCTCCGGATTCCACTTCGAACGATCCTGATCTTCCAAGGAGATGATCTCCCCGTTTTCATCGACCCTGGCATCAAACCGCGAGGAATGAAAACACATCAGTGCCATTAGCGCATTGGCCGCTGGGGTACTGCAAAGCTCTGTTTCAAGTAGAACCTTGTTGAGTCTCAAAGCTTCACCACACAGGTCTTCCCGGATGAGGGTGGTGCCTTCTGCACTCTTGTAGCCTTCATTGAAGAGGAGGTAAATGATCTTTAAGACGATTTCAAGTCGGCTGGCAATCTCATTCGCCGGGGGAAGGGTCAACTTGATCTCTTCCTGTTTGAATTTCTTCTTGGCTCGTGTATACGCCTTAGCTACCGTTTCTTCTTTTTTCAGAAGTGAAGTAGATATCTCACGGATGGAAAGCCCACAGAGAATTTTCAAGGTAAGGATGATCTGATACTCTGCGCTGAGCGTTGGGTGACAACAGGCAAACATCATCTTCACCAGGTCGTCGTTGATGTCTGTTAGAGAAACGTCCTGGATCAGCTCTTCCGCATGTTCAGGAACCTCTTCGTTAGATTGCTTCTGACCTCTACGGAGTTGATCGATCATTTTATTGCCTGCAACCCTCAGGATCCATCCTGTTGGATTGTCCGGTACCTGGGCATATGGCCAGGTTTGCATGGCTTTGATCAGGGTGTCTTGTACGGCATCTTCTGCCAATTCGAGATTTCCCGATCCGAATCGGTTAGTTAGGTGAGCAACAGCCTTACCGTACTCCGTCCTGAAAAAGTGATCAATCAGGTTCTCAACACCCATGTCAGTCATGTATTAAAGATAGGGCATTGCCCTATCTTCTGAATCACATTTCGGTTATCTCTCTTACCTCTACTGAGCCACCCCACTCGAAGATCGGGCAGTCTTTCGATAATTCAACGGCATGATCAAGATCACGCGCAGGTAATGACACATACCCTCCGACGATTTCCTTTCCTTCTGTGAAAGGGCCATCGGTTATAAGGTCTCCACCATTTTTAACCACTTTGCCTTCTGACTGAAGTGGATGACCTACGGCTGAGATCTTTTGCATCCAGGTTCCCCATCGTTCCATATGAGCTTGCATTTCTTCGGGTGATTGCTCTTCTGCAGGGTAGCCACCTCTAAAAACATATAAGTACTGTTTCATTTGATTTGATAAAGTTTAATGTGTGACGACTTTCGTCAACTAAAATGGACAATTTTCCAATTAATGTTAATTTTAAAACCATACCTAATACACACAAAACATAAACATGAAAAGCTGCCACTTACTACTAGTTATCGCCCTGGCGATCGTATCAACCACGTCTTATGGACAGATCAACCTGAAGAAGAAAGCCGAGAGAAAGGCCGATCAGACAATCGATAATTTGCTCTTTGGGAAAAAGAAAAAGAAAGCTGCAGAGTCTTCCACACCATCCAATCCTCCGGTACCCTCCCAGCCATCTTCAACTTCCACTTCCTCCTCAGATGATGACAACTACACTCCACAACCTGTGGATTGGGGTTCCATCAATTACGGAGAGACGGTTCACTTTTCCACCCTGATCGATATGCTTCCGGAAACGATCTATGGATTCGAGCGCTCCGAAAAACCTGAAGGAGCCATGTATTCCACTCAAGGTTTAACCTATAGCACAGGAGTTAAAACCTACCGTAAGGATGGTAGAGAGTTGATGATCTCCCTGAGTGATTATTTGAATGCTGAATATTTAGTTGGGACTCAAACTCAGCAGTATGAGTACGAATCGACGGATGGTTTTATGAAGTCTTTCGAGGATGGAGGAATGACCGGATGGATCTCCATGGAATATGATGACCAGGAAGGCACGCTGGTTGCTACCAAAGCCAACCGGTTCCTGGTGTCTATTAATGTGCAGGGAACCAATGAATCAGAACTGCGAGCTATTTTTGGCGAATTAGACCTTTCAAATTTACCAGCAGAATAACGTGAGATATAACCCAATCGATCAATCACTTTTCATAAAGAACAGGGAAAACCTGGCGGCTCGTATGAAGCCGAAATCAGTAGCAGTCATTCACGCGAATGACATCATGCCGACCAATGCAGATGGTACTATGCGATTTAAGCAAAATGCCAATTTGCTTTACCTGACCGGAATTGACCAGGAAGAAACTATTCTATTGATAGCTCCTGATTTCCCGGATGAAAAGATGCGGGAGATACTATTTCTAAGGGAAACAAATGAAGTAATAGCAACCTGGGAAGGACATAAGTATACGCAGGAAGAAGGGGAGCAGCTTTCCGGGATCAAGAATGTGAAGTGGAATACGGAATTTGATAAGTTGTTTTACACGATCCTTGCAGAATGTGACGATATCTACCTGGATAGCAACGAGCACATTCGAAACAGTTCCAAAGTGCTGACAAGCAATGCACGATTCATTCAGGAATGTTTTGAGAAGTACCCGTTGTATAACTACGAGCGACTTTCTCCTATCCTTACCGACCTTAGATGTGTCAAGTCGGATTTAGAGATAGAGGTTCTGCAAAAGGCATGTGACATCACCGAAAAAGGATTCAGAAGAGTACTTGACAAGATCAAGCCGGGTGTTTTGGAATATGCACTTGAAGCTGAATATCTTCATGAGTTTGTGCGAAACGGTTCACGTGGTTTTGCCTATGAACCGATCATTGGAGGTGGTGCAAATTCATGCGTACTTCATTACCTGCAAAACGAAGAGCCATTGAAAGATGGTGATGTATTGCTGATGGATGTGGGTGCAGAATATGGAAATTATCATGCGGATATGACCCGAACTGTTCCGGTCAATGGCAAGTTCACCAAGCGTCAACGTGATGTTTATGATGCGGTGTTGCGAGTGAAAAATGGTGCAACTGATCTGTTGAAACCAGGGAATCGTGTTCCGGAATATCACAAAGCCGTAGGAGAGTTGATGGAAAAAGAGTTGCTTGATCTCAAACTGATCGATCAGACTGATATTAAGAATCAAAACCCTGATTGGCCGGCTTATAAAAAATATTTCATGCACGGCACCTCGCATCACCTGGGGCTAGATGTACATGATGTAGCGTCCATTTATAAACCGTTTGAGCCCGGGATGGTCTTTACGGTGGAGCCTGGGATCTACATACCCGAAGAGGAGATTGGTATTCGAATAGAGGATGACATTGTGATCACTAAAGACGGCCATCTAAATCTTATGAAGAACATCCCTATTGAGGCTGAGGAAATCGAAGAGCTGATGGCGTGATCTCTGTCCGGAGCTTCTGGGTTCTGAAAAGAACGACATGAAACGCATAGTTTTAGAGAAAAGATTGAACTAATGGAAACTTTTAATTCAGATCAGGCACCGGAACCTGTTGGGCTATATCCACACGCCAAACGAGTTGGAGACCTTTTGTTCTTGTCAGGAGTTGGCCCACGGGAGCGTGGTAGTGATCAAATCCCCGGGGTTGAGCTGGGAGCTGATGGGTCGATCATCAGTTATGATATTGAGGCCCAGTGTCATTCAGTTTTCAACAACGTGAAGTTGGTACTGGAGTCTTCAGGAGCGAAGTGGGAGGGCCTGGTAGACGTGACCGTATTCCTTACCAACATGAAGGACGACTTCAAAACATACAATAAGATCTATGCGAAGTACTTCAAAGATGTTCGTCCCTGCAGAACAACTGTGGAAGTAAATGCTTTACCGACACCTATTGCCATTGAATTGAAATGCATCGCTTCGTTTAGTTAAGAATATTTTCTATCCAGGCAATTCCTTTTTCAAGTTCAGCTACGTATCGACAAGCTTCATAATGGGTTAACTCCTCACTAGTGATAAACTTCAAATGTTTGCTTTGAGCCTGGGCTTTGTCCATGATCCGTTTTGATCTTTCATAGCTGAATAACTGATCGCCTCGCCCGTGAACCACGTAGGTGGGTGCTCGAAACTCTTCCGTCTCAAAATAGAAACCAGCTATTCCAATAGCTCCATCAAAGTGCTCGGGGTACTTGTTTGCAAGGAAAATGCTTCCAGTACCACCATCACTGTAGCCGGTGACAATCACCTTATCAACTGGCCAATGCTGTTTGATCCCTTTGATCAACCCAATCAATTGTTGCTCCTTGGGAGATCTCCACCAAACCTGCCTTTCTGCTTCAGGCGCTACGATCAGGTAGTTCTTTTGACCAAAGGCCGGAAGGATCAGGCACCTCATAAACTCTCCGTAACTGGCAGATCCAACTCCCCAATGCAGGGCCAACACTAGTCTGACAGGTTGCTCAGTTACTGTTTCCGGTACTGAGACCATCATCTTCCATTTGTCCGAATTGTTCAATTTGAAACTTACCTCATGAGTTCCGGGCTTTAGGTCAAATTCTTTCAAGGATTTTGCAGTGGGAACCTGACTCATGGCTGTTATTGTTATGAGAGATAACAAACATGCTACTATGGGCGTTGTAACCTTTAACATAGCGTGATAACGTTTAATTTAGCAGTTCCCCTAACCAACACCTTCAAAAGCACTATTTTTGGCAACTTAATTTTAGAGAATGGACTATAATACGGAGCGGCCGTCATTGAAGTTGAGAGAGTACGGCAGGAATGTTCAAAACCTTGTCGACCATCTTAAATCCATCAAGGACACTGAAGAGCGAAACCGAAAAGCCGCTACTTTGATCGAGTTGATGAAATCCATTAACCCGGATTTGAATAAAGACTCAGACGAATACGATCAGAAAGTTTGGGATGACCTATACATCATTTCCAATTTCGAACTTGATTTTGAAGGCCCTTATCCGAAACCAAATGCGGAGATCCTTGAAAGGAAACCGGATCGACTTAGCTACGCTTCCAATAACATCCGATACAAGCATTACGGAAAAGGTGTAGAAATGCTGATAGAGCAGGCGATTCAAATGGAGGATCCGAAGGAAAAAGAAGGAGCTGTAGTGGCCATCGGCCGATTGATGAAGTCGTTCTTCCAAACATGGAATAAGGACAGCATTGAAGACGAACAGGTACTGAAAAACATTCGTCAGCTTTCCAATGATCAACTGGACATCAACATCGAAACGGTCAAGGAACTTGGACTTTTTGATTCTGATAAGAAACCTCAAAGCCGACCTAACCGAAATAGTAAGAGCGGTGGTCGACGTAACCAGGGAGGCGGTAAGAGAAGAAATCAGGGTAAAGGCCGGAGAAGAAACTAGATCCTACTTAGTTAATAGTTGAGTGGTTAATTGGTTAAGTTTGGGTGCCCATCAAGGCATTGTTAAATTCAACTAACCAAAAGACAACATGTCATCTTTCCAGGTAGAAGGCGGTCATCGACTAAAAGGTGAGATCATACCTCAGGGGGCCAAAAATGAGGCCCTTCAGATTATTTCAGCCGTCTTATTGACCGATCAGGAAGTAATCATTCACAAGATCCCACAAATACGTGACGTGATCAAGCTGATCGAGTTGCTTGGAGACCTTGGGGTGACTGTTAAAAAGCTTGATGATGAGTCCTACTCATTTCATGCGAGCAGCGTTAACCCGGATTATTTAAGCACGCAAGATTTCAAGGATAAGGCCGCAGAACTAAGAGGTTCTATCATGATCCTTGGGCCCATGCTGGGTCGCTTTGGTACAGCCAAGATGCCAAAACCGGGGGGTGATAAAATTGGTCGTCGGCGGGTGGATACACACTTTGTTGGTTTCCAAAACCTGGGAGCGCAATTCAATTACGATGCTTCTACTTCATTCTACACAGTTGATGGTTCAAACCTCAGAGGAGCGTACATGCACCTGGATGAAGCATCTGTGACGGGAACAGCCAACATCATTATGGCAGCTGTTTTGGCTGAGGGTGAAACGACAATTTACAATGCTGCTTGCGAACCATATATTCAGCAGCTGTGCCGTATGCTTCTTCGTATGGGCGCACAAATGGAAGGAGTAGGTTCTAACCTGCTACGGATCAATGGAGTGAAGTCGTTGAATGGTACTGAGCATACCCTTCTTCCGGACATGATCGAGGTAGGGAGTTTTATTGGGCTTGCGGCAATGACCCAATCCGACCTGACTATCAAAGATGCTCAGATCAAAGAATTGGGGATTATTCCCGATACGTTCAAACGGCTGGGCATTGACATGGAATTTAAAGGGGATGACATCCATATTCCGTCCCAGTCTAATTATGAGATCGAGACGTTCATTGATGGCTCGATCTTAACGATCGCCGATGCGATCTGGCCGGGTTTGACACCCGACCTATTGAGTGTGATTCTAGTGACGGCAACTCAGGCTAAAGGCACGGTACTCATCCACCAGAAGATGTTTGAAAGTCGGTTATTCTTCGTCGATAAATTAATTGATATGGGTGCACAGATCATTTTGTGTGATCCTCACCGAGCCACAGTTATCGGTTTGAATCGGGCCTTCCCACTACGAGGTATCACCATGACATCACCGGATATCCGGGCAGGAGTTTCATTGTTGATAGCTGCCATGTCTGCAGAAGGAACAAGCACAATCCATAACATCGACCAAATCGATCGGGGTTACCAATTCATTGATCAAAGGTTGAATGCGTTGGGGGCCAAGATTGAGCGGGTGGGGTAAAGGTGGTAGATTGAATTTATACGTTAAAAACCCGTACATTATTGTATAGTACGGATAATTCACGTACATTGCATTTAATATGAAAACCTCAGAAGCGAGATTCGATACCAGACTCCCAAAGGAGCAAAAAGAGTTGTTTGAAAGAGCCGCTGTTTTAGGCGGTTATCGGACACTTACTGAATTTGTGATTTATTCTGTTCAGGATAAAGCCAAGCAAATCATAGCAGAGCACGAAAGTATTTTGGCTTCTGAAAGAGACCGAGAAGTTTTTTTTGACGCTTTACTTGAAGTGTCGGAGCCAAATCAATCACTAAAATCAGCAGCCATAAAGTATAAAGAAGCTTTAGGTGATAAATGAACTACTTGACTGAGGGGCTATCAAAATCACATGAAAAAGCTGGGTTTAAAAGTGGAAATGACCTACTAGATAATTACTTGCACAAGCAGGCCAGTCAGGATGTGAGGCGCAAGCTATCAGCATGTTTTGTACTTTGTGATCAGACTAAAAAGGTTAAAGGCTATTATACACTGTCAAGTTCGAGTATTGAAAGAACTGAACTGCCGGATGAGGTAATTAACATTCTTCCACCGTCCTACAGAGACTTACCAATGACTCTTCTCGGTCGGTTAGCCAGAGATGAGCACTATAGAGGAGAAGGTATAGGAGAATTACTCTTACTGGATGCATTAAAAAGAAGTTACTATGCAACCAAAAGTATAGCCTCTTTAGCCATTGTTGTTGATCCTGTTGATTTAAGTGCTGTCAGATTCTATGAAAAGTATGGCTTCATCCTTCTACCATCCTCTGGAAAAATGTTTCTAACTATGAAGGCAGTTGCGAAGCTTTTTGTGTAGGTGTTATAAGAGTCGTAAACTGCGACTGGCTACTATCCCCTTGTTTCACACTAACATTAGTTTTTTTAGTTTGAGCTTATCAACACGAGAACGAATTGCTCCTTCATTCCTTCCAAATATCTTGCTTAGATCTTTGATGGTTTTTCTTTGGAAGAATAGAACTTTCAATTCTTCATCATCTTCCTTGGTCCACGGTTTATATGCGTTATAATAAGCTTGTTGTTTCTCTACTTTGGTGTAGGACTTTTTTGTACCTCGCTTTCCCTTTTGGTTGTATCGAGGAAGAAATTTATCAATCAAAGTTTCTTCCAGCTCTTTTCTTCCAAGAATCACAGGAATTAGCGAAACGGATAGGTTTGTAGAAATATAACTGTTCAAGAGTTCTTCAATGTCTGGACAAAATGTTTTGGAAGGAGATACCTTCGTATAATCTGATCTATCACAGAACAACGAGCTTCCAAGGCTTCTTCTGAATGTATGATTTCGAGTATCTAAAATATCTATCATTCGTCCTCTAAGTTTACCAGTCTCTCCTACGTAGCAGATTTCATTTTTGTCCCTTAGGACATACACTCCGGCAGTTTCAGGGAATTGATTGGGCCATTGGCGATTTAGTTCAATTGAATGACGCTTTGCTTCAATTAGAAGTTTGTATTCAAGTTTAATTAGATATTCTTCGATTTCTGTTTTAGTCATATTCTTGAAGTGGTTCAAGATGCCAGCTTATAACCGGTTGCAACTTAACAGATTATCTCATTAAGTTAAATCTTGATCAATTTACTTTTTCTATACAACCAAAACGCCACTAGCCAGATCAGCACGGTATAAGAAAACGCAAACAAAAAGCTCCCCCAATAATTCCCAAAGATTGGCTGAAACACATTTGAGTAGATGAGTTGATAGCCATTCCCATTCTCAAATCGGAAAATGTAGAGGAGGATTTTGACAACCAAAATTGATAGCACGAAACTAGCCAGTGGATTAAGCCCGAAGACTCCAAACGGGAATGTCCATTTCTTCAGACCCTTTATGTCGATGATCCATATCAGCATAGCGAGTATAAGGAAAATGATCCCACTGGTATATAGTACATACGAACCGGTCCAAAGAGGCTTGTTGATCGGATAAACCATACCGAGGAGGTAACCGATGATCGGTAACGGCAAAGCGATCAGGAAAAGCTCCTTGACAGTCTTTTCTGCTCCTTTGGAAAGTATGGAACGTCCAACCAGGTATCCAATCAAAACATGCGAAGCTCCCCCAAGTGTCCCTAGCAACCCCTCCGGATCGAATGGAATACCAAAGCCTTTGTAAATGTGAGATGCTCCAAACAAATAAAGGTCTATCGGACCACTTATGTTTCCTACAAGCGAAAACGGGTCTGCGCCTCCCAGGTAAAACAACACCATCCAATGTAGAAGTAGCAATGTGGCAATTGATCCAATTAACACCCTGGTGTTACGAAATGTGACAACCAAAACTCCTGCAACGAAGTAGGAGAGTGCAATTCGTTGGAGTACTCCGAAAATCCGCAGATCAGAAATATGCTTGTAGTAAAATGGAAACCAGTTAAGAAGGAGTCCTATTCCAAAAATGAGTAATGACCTTCTAAGTACCTTGATCAAAAGTGTTCCTGGTTGTGCATCTTCAAGCTTTCTGAAGGAAAAGGACATGGATAGTCCTATCACAAGTAGAAATGCCGGAAACACTAAATCCGTTGGAGTGCAACCATGCCATTCTGCGTGTTTCAGAGGTGCCCAGACATAGGTCCATGAGCCAGGGGTATTTACAAGGATCATCAGACATATGGTCAAGCCTCTCAAAACATCGATGGAAAGAAAGCGGTCATTGGCAGGCACGATCTTCAATTTTGGTGATTAAGTTAGCCAGAACACTTTTCTGTTTAGAACCGTATCAATTAAAATGCGAATCGCAGCAATTCTGGGCCTTTCCTTTGTGCTGTTGGCTGTTTCTGCCAAGATGCTGGTTTCTTCAGAATCTGAAACCAAGATCAATGGCGTAAGCCTAGTATCACCCCCTCGCGAGATCTCTTCTGATAAGCTTGGCGAATTGAAGCGGGTCAATGCAGACTGGGTCGCTGTGATCCCCTACGGTTTTTCCAGGTCAGGACAACCATCTGTTACCTACGATCATGTACGACAATGGTGGGGAGAGCGAACCGAAGGGAGCTGTGAACTGATCAAGTTTGCGAAAGCCAATGGGTTGAAAGTAATGCTGAAACCGCATGTTTGGGTAATGGGAGAGGGCTGGACCGGGGATTATAAGCTTGAATCAGAAGAGGATTGGAAAAGATGGGAGCAAGACTTCTCAAAGTACATCTTTAACTATGTGAAAGTAGCGGATTCACTAAATGTTGAGATGCTGTGTATCGGTACGGAGTACCGAACTCCTGCCAAAGAGCGGCCCACATTTTGGCGATCGCTTATTAAAGAAATCAGAAAGAATTATTCTGGAAAAGTCACCTATGCCTCCAATTGGGACAACTACATGAACATCAGTTGGTGGGATGAACTGGATTTCATTGGTATCGATTCTTACTTCCCGCTTGCGGAAGGAGAGAACCCAAGTCTAGAGGAGATCAAAGCTGGTTGGTGGCCACTAAAGGCAGAACTTGAGTCATTTTCGAAGAAATGGGGTAAGCCCATTTTGTTTACCGAATACGGTTATCAAAGCGTGAAAGGTGGGGCAGGAAAGCATTGGGAAGTGGATAAGTCTATTGAAAATGCAAATATGGAAGTTCAATCCAATGCATATGAAGCTACGTTCCAAACTTTGTGGGATGAATCATGGTTTGCAGGTGGTTTTTTATGGAAGTGGCATCTGACAACCAGAGGTGCGGAAAGGAACAAAACACGTTTCACCCCCCAGGGTAAACCGGCAGAGAAAATTATTGCGAAATGGTACGGAAAAAGCAATTAAATTGCTTTTGAACTAACTAAGCAATCCATGAGTGAACAAGGAAAGGTCGAAGATATTCTCCAAGAGCTCGGGAAGAAAATTGACCTGTTGATCGCGGAGACCAAGAAAGCTGGTAACAATGTTACCGATGAAGCCGAAAATCAAATCCACAAGTTGAAAGAACAAAAAGAGAAGCTCGAAGATGAATTTAAAAGCTTTTCTTCTAGTAGTGGTGAGAAGTGGGAGCACGCCAAGATCCACTTAAACGAAGCTGCTACGGAGATCAGACGTGCATTTGAGGCAATGTTCAAAAAGAACTAACCAGGTCACTCACTTCTCAAGCTATTAACCGGGTTAAGTATCGCAATCTTAATTGAATAGTAACTGATGGTCAGCCAGGCCAATAGCAGTGTGAGTATTCCCGCAGCTACCAGTGTGATCACATCAATGTTGGTGTGATAAGCAAAGTTTTCAAGCCATTTACCCATTCCGAAGTATACCAGTGGCATGGCAATCACAAAAGAGACAGCAATTAGCTTGGTGAAGTTCAGTGACAGGAGGATCACAATACTGGAGACGGAGGCTCCCAGCACTTTCCTGACACCAATTTCCTTGGTCCGTTGTTGAGTGACATAAGCTGCAAGTCCAAACAGGCCTACACAAGCCATGATAATGGTTACCGCTGTGAAAAGTGAGAAGATCTCACCGGTCTTGAGATCCGACTCATACAACTCTTGGAGGTTTTCATCAAGGAACCCATAAGTGATCGGTCGTTCGATATCGAATGATTTCCAGGCCTCCTCAACCGTCTTCAGAAACGTAAGCATATCGTTAGTTTCGACTCTTATGGCCAGGTTTGGTAGAGTGGCCTGTGAAGGAACTTTGAACAGGATCATTGGTGGAATCTCTGTGTGAAGGGAGAGGTGATGATAATCCTTAACTACGCCAATAATTGTGAATTCTGCAGCTTGATTCTGGCCTGGACTTGGATTGATTACCTTCCTTCCAATTGGGTCTGTGTATCCCAATAGATCGGCCGCAGTTTCATTGATAACCACGTTGAGGGAGTCGTTGAATTCTTGTTCAAAGGCACGTCCAGCAATTAATTCCATTCCGAGAGTTTGGACATATTCCTGATCAACAGCCACAGAGAATGTCCTCACCTGTGGTTGATCGGGAATTTCTGAGGTGGCAATGAAATTACCTATGAAGTCGCCTGGCATGGCAAAGGCAAAGGTCATGTTTTTCACCTCATCAAGATTTAATAGCTCGTTCTTGAAGGCCCGTTGATTCTGACCCAGTTCTTGTGCCTGTTCAATGACCAAAACATTCTCCTTAGCGAAACCCAATTGCTTGTTTCGCATGTAGTTCATTTGCTTGTTAAGCATCAGCATGCCTGAGATCATAGTGATTGAAACGAAGAACTGAAAGACGATCAAGGAATTACGCAACCAGACTCCTTTTGAACTGGTTTTATACTTGCCTTTAAGAACAAGAGCAGAATTGATGGATGCGATAACTACTGCCGGATAGAGGCCGGCAAGAGAACCTATCAAAAGAACCCCAACAAGGATGACGAGTATGACCAACGGATTTGTTAGTACCGCCAGAGATAATTCTTTCTCAACCAATCCGTTGAAACTTGGAAGAACCAAAAGCGCCAGCCCAATGGATAACAGCAATGCAATAACTGTGATCAAGTTGGATTCTGTCAGGAATTGCTTCACCAGTAAGGATTTATTGCTTCCCAAGACTTTCCGGACTCCAACTTCTTTGGCACGTTCAGCAGATCTGGCGGTAGCAAGATTGATGAAGTTGATACAGGAAATGATCAGAATGAATGCAACAACTGCAATGAGCAAGTACACATAAGTAATGTCACTGTTGGCTTGCACTTCAACATCCAGGTTTGATTTCAAGTGAATGTCAGTGACAGGCTGGAGAAAGTATTTGAAATCATTTCCTGATTCTGAATATTCTTCTTCAGAAAGCGAGAGCTGGGATAGGATACTCGCCATCCCGTGATTCCTGACGACTTCCGGCAACTTGGCTTGAAAATCTTCCTGACTGACACCTTCGCGCAGCTTAATGTAAGTAAATAGCCATGGGTTGATCCAACTGTTATTGGAAGCGGCTGACTGTATGAAAGGAAGTTGCTCGATCGAGCCCAGTACATCAAAATCCATGTGTGAATTAGATGGCATGTCTTCGATCACTGCAGAAACGATGAAGCGGCTGGTGTCGATCTGGTAGATCTTATTTAAGGCAGGCCCCTCACCAAAGAATTTTGTGGCAGTACTTCTCGTAAGAACTACTCTGTCCGGACCATCCAGGGCACTAGAAGGATCACCCTCAACAAAATCAAATGAAAATACTTTGAAGAAATTGTTGTCTGCAAAGAGATATTTTTCTTCAACAAACGTCTGATCGCCGATTGTCACCGTTACCTGGTTTTGAAAGAATAACCTGTGGAGGCGCCCTGCTTCTTCAACCTCCGGGTAATACTCAAGCAAGGTAGGAGCCATGTTAACCGGTGAGGAGCCGAAGAATCGGGTATTGGTTGGGTATTCCCTCTCAAGGGCTACCCGGTAGATCCGATCACTGTCCTGGAAGAAATTATCATACGACATTTCATCTTGCACATATAGAGAGATCAGCAAACAGCAGGCTATGCCAACCGTGAGTCCTGAAATGTTAATGGCACTGTATACTTTGTTTTTCAACAGGCTTCTGTACGATGATTTGACGTAATTCCTCAGCATAATTGGTGTTGATTTTTCTCTTGATTTAAGAATGTGCGGTCGGATCAGCAGGATGACTTGTCTGTAGTAGGTCCATACTGCTTTTCTTCTTCCTTTTATTTTCAGGTTGTCCTTGAACTCTTCTTCCAGATCGCCTAATAATTCATCGAGCCACTGGTCTTTGCAAAACCAGGATAACAGACGTTGGGCATTTTTTGGAGGTTGAGCCTCCATGATCAAACAGATTGCATTTTAGCCCACATGGCCTCCCGGACACTTTGAATATCCTGAACTGTTTTTATGCCGGTCTGGGTCAATGAAAACAATCGCTTACTTCGGCCACCTCTTTTTTCACTTTTTCCTCCCAATTCGGACTTTAGTAATCCCTCCTTTTCCAGACGATAGAGAACCGTATGAACCGAAGCTAACGACAATGACTTTCCAACCTGATCCTTGATCTCGAGACGAATGCTATAAGCGTATGCTTCAGGATACAGCACACCAACTGAAAGCAAAATCAGTTCTTCCAGTTCACTGATAAATGTTCGATTCATATTTGTTTTCTAATCAAAAAACAAATAAGCCAACGAAGGCTGGAAATTTTTGTTGCAGAACTCTTCAAAGTTCCATAATCAACCAGTCGGAATTTTTGGGTCTTTCTTCAAATAGCCCATAAACAGAAGATCCAGAACCTGTCATACTAGCATAGACTGCACCAGCGTCATACATGGCCTCTTTTGTTTGAGCTAATTCAGGATGATCCATGAAAATGCTTGCTTCAAAGTCATTTATCAAAAGATCCCTCCATTCGGTCATTGGTTTGGAAAGTATTTTCAGGATTCCCGACTCTGCTTTTTGTGGCGTTACACCACCGTATGCTTCTTTTGTCGTGATATGGATCTCAGAAGGCTGGACAGCTATAAAGTAACCTTTAAGATCCAGACGGAAGGACTCAAGAACTTCACCTTTGCCTTCCGCGATCGCTGTAGTGTTTTCAACAAAGAATGGACAATCACTTCCTAGTTCAAGTGCGTATTTTTCAAGCGTTGGGATATCGATCCCTAATTCGAAGAGTTGATTGATCAGGACCAGGCTAAAGGCTCCGTCAGCAGAACCGCCACCTAATCCGGCTCCCATTGGGATCTTTTTGAGCAAGTGAATTGCTACTGGTGGCAGGTTGTGATCCTGTTTGAGGACTTCATACGCTTTTATGCACAGATTAGATCCTTCTGATCCGGGAATATTCAATCCGTAGGTATGAAAACTGAAGGTATCCGACTCAATGATCTCAAGCGCATCATAAAGTGGAATAGGGAAAAAACAACTTTCGATATTATGATAGCCGTCTGTGCGCTTTTCGATTACATTTAATCCCAGGTTGATCTTCGCATTGGGGAAAGCAATCATAATCTTGTCAGGTTTGACAGACGAGAGCTATTACTTAGATAACTCGTCGATCAGGTCCTGGGTGATGCCCGATGTAGAGAAGCCACCGTCATGCATCAGATTCTGCATTGTTACCATACGGGTCAGGTCAGAGAACATGGCTACACAATAGTCTGCACAGCTTTCAGCGTCAGCATTACCCAGTGGGGACATCTTATCGGCGTAGTTGAAGAAGATGTCAAATCCAGGGACACCTGAACCTGCCTTGGTCATGGTTGGCGATTGAGAAATGGTGTTGACGCGAACTTTCTTGTTCGTTGCAAATCGGTATCCATAACTTCTTGCGATGGATTCAAGTACTGCTTTTGCCTGGGCCATATCGGAATAATCCGGGAAGCTTCGTTGCGCAGCGATATAAGAAAGAGCCAGGATAGAACCCCATTCATTCATGACATCCAGTTTCTCAGCTGTCTGCATCACTTTGTGGAAGGAGAGTGCAGAGATGTCCAATGTCTTAAGGAACCAGTCGTAATTCAGGTCCCCGTAATCTTTTCCTTTCCGCACGTTAGGACTCATCCCGATCGAGTGAAGGACGAAATCGATTTTTCCTCCAAGTATCTCTGTTGATTTATTGAACAGGTTTTCGAGCTCTTCGATAGAAGTAGCGTCAGCCGGAATTATCTCAGCTCCACACTTCTCTGCGAGTTGGTTGATCTCACCCATTCGGAGTGCGATAGGGGCGTTGGTCAGTGTGAATTGACCTCCTTCTTCATGAACCTTTTCTGCTACTTTCCAGGCAATTGAACTGCTGTCGAGTGCGCCGAAAATGATCCCTTTTTTACCTTTCAATAAATCGTGTGCCATGAGATAGATATTAAGATTAGGTGGCCAAAATTAGCCAATTTGCAATAACTCTTTTGCGCTTTCAACAGCAGAGGAAGCGGGGTTTTCTCCGCCGATCATTTTTGCAATTTCTATGATCCGATCTTCGCCTTTGAGTTCCCGGATCTTGCTGACCGATCTATCAGAACTGTGATCCTTGTAAACAAAGTAGTGAGCGTCTCCACCTGCTGCAAACTGAGGTAAGTGACTGATGCTGATAACCTGGTGGTTATTGGCCATTTCTTTCATCATGCTGATCATCTGGATCGCGATCTGTCCGGAAACACCGGTATCTATTTCATCAAAAATGATGGTCGGGAGCGCAGTTTTATCTGCGATCAGGTATTTGATTGCGAAAATAAGTCGTGAGAACTCACCACCTGAGGCGACCTCTTTCAGTTCCTGTGGTTTTACTCCTTTATTAGCGCTGAACAACATTTCCACCAGGTCCAAACCGTCGGGGTTAGGAGTTACCGGATTGACCTGGATTTCAATCGTTCCATTTTCAATCCCGATATTCTTGAGGATCTTCTCGATCTCATCCGCAAAGTTCTGAGCGTACAGTTTTCGAGATTCGGAAAGCTTTCCTCCTGCGGTCTCCATCGACTTCTTTGACTTCTCCAACTCAGCACTTGCTTTTTTAATCTCCTCATCAAGGTTTGCCACCTTGGAAAGACCGGCATCCAGTTCATCCCTTAGTTCGATCAGTTCTTCTCCTGTCTTAACACTGTGCTTTTGTTGCAAGCGGTAGATCAGGTCCAGTCGTTCCTTGAGGGTTTCTATTTGTTCGGGATTGTGTTCGATTCGATCCTGGGCAATTTGGACCTCATTTAAAATGTCCTGTAATTCAATCGTTGCACTTTCCAGACGATCAAATAAGCTGGCATAATGCTTTGAATAGTCAATGATACCGCTTAGTTGTTGCTTGACCTCTTTCAACTGCTCAAGTACTGCAACTTCTGATTCATCTAGTAATTGGATGGCATGAGAGAGTTTTAGCTTGATGGATTCTGCATTTTCAAGCAGTTCCAATTCACTTTCTGCTGCTCCCTGGTTGAAAGTCTCCAGGTTGGCCTGGATCAATTCATCCAGGAGAAACTGCTTGTAATCTGCATCTTCGGCACCCTTCTTTGCTATAGCAGTGAGTTCATTTAGCGACTTCTCAGCTTTTCGGAAGGCAGTATAAGCATCTCCATAAGCGGATAGCAGATCACTGTTTCCGGAGAATGCATCAAGGACTTCTAACTGATACTTATTCTGTCCAAGATGTAAGGACTCGTGTTGTGAGTGTACATCCATAAGCCGCTCACCAATTGTTCGCAAAGCTTGAAGATTCGCAGGTGTATCATTAATAAAAGCACGTGATTTACCTGAAGCCGCAATCTCTCTCCTGATCACACATTCTGGCTCATAATCAAGGTCTTCTTCTTCAAAAAGTTTCTCTAGTTGGTAAGCTGAGACATCAAATACACCTTCCACAACACATTTCTCGTTTTCATTGAGTAGCACTTTCGTATCAGCTCGATTACCCAAAAGCAGTCCAACTGCCCCAAGCATAATTGATTTACCAGCCCCTGTTTCTCCGGTGATAATATTGAGCGAAGAAGAAGGAGTCATCTCCAATTGCTCAATCAGTGCGTAGTTCTTTATTTGAAGGGATTTGATCATTCAGGACAGCAAAGATATTGATTGGATCATTCAATCAATGCCCGATAATCATCGGATCGTGCCGGATCTATGCTATTCAATAAATTGTAGGCTTGTCTTCTCCTTGCCAGGCTTGATTCTCCGAACAGCCGGGTCAACTCGCTGGCTTTTGCATCCATGAATGTAGTAGTGACAATTGATCTCGGACGGGCACGATTCGCTTTTTGAACTTCGGACAAAGCTGAAAGGATGTTGTTTTCGGCCTCATCTTTTTGATCAATCATAATATCTAACCCCGTTCTATGATAGCTGTAGAGCGCTTTTCTTACACCTTCCAGTTGTGGATTACGAAGATTTTCAACCAGCCAATACCTGTTTCTAACACTATTGAACTGCTGCCACCCACCAAAATTGGAGTTTTGCGCATTATTCACAATGTTGAATGCTTTTTCATAGTAAGGTTCACCTCCAAACTCTGCAAAGGAATCGTAATCCATGCCTATAATGATATAGGCATAATAGGCAAGGAGAGAGGTTATGTTAGTGGTGAATACATTTTCATTGAAATTCAACGGCTGGGACTGGATGAACTCAAAAGTCCAGTCACGATCTGCAAAGTTTAGCAGGACACTCTCATAATTGGTGCCGTAAACAGGACGGCTGGACAAGACCTGTACGTTAGCCTCAAATAGCCCAATACTCGGGCTTGCATTGATGTTGATGATCAGGTTGCAATTGATCACCTCCTCTTCATTGAAAACATCGTTGGTCCATTTCGTATTGTTGAGGAATTGGGCAAACTCCGTTTCCATATCCTGGAAGATACCACGCTCGGTGGTTTCGACCTGCTGCGCATTGACCACAACCCGACAATTCAACTCCTGCGCCAGGAGGCTGCCTGTTAGAAGTGTCAATCCGAAAAACGCAACTAATTTCATTTCAAATGATCGATCACGTAAGTGACAATATCTTCCGCTACTTCTGTCTTACTCTTCAACTCAAATTTTGTTTCCTTATTGTTCTTATCAAAGAAAGTGACCTTGTTCGTGTCTTTTTGAAAACCAGCTCCCACATCCTTCAGCGAATTCAAGACGATCAGGTCAAAGTTCTTTTTAGCCAGCTTTTCTTTGGCATTGGATTCCTCTTCATTGGTTTCCAGCGCAAAGCCGACATGCAATTGCTTCTTCTTTTGCTTACCTAAGCTCGCAGCAATATCCGGGTTTTTTACCAGCTCGATAGAGAGTTCGTCTGATTCTTTCTTGATCTTCTGATCAGAGGGCTGTGCTGGTTTGTAGTCAGCAACTGCGGCAGCAAAAATGACAATATCAGCTTTAGAATGACGCTTATGGGTTTCTTCGTACATCTCATCCGCAGACTCCACTTTGACCAATTCTACATCTGTTGGAATGTATTGGGCAGGTCCTGATACCACAGTGACTTCAGCACCTGAACCTTTGAACGCGTTGGTAATAGCCACTCCCATTTTTCCGGAAGAGTGATTCCCAATGAATCGAACTGGATCAATGGCTTCAAAGGTCGGTCCGGAAGTGATCAGAACCTTCTTGCCTTTTAATGCTTCTCGCTTAGCGAAGTTTTTTTTTACGATCTTAAGTAGTTCTTCCGGCTCTGCCATTCTGCCCTGACCAACTAATCCACTTGCCAATTCACCACTGGTAGCGTCAATCACTGTATTACCGTAGGACTTCAGTTTTTCAAGGTTGGAGACCGTTGTTGGGTGTTGATACATGTCAAGGTCCATTGCCGGAGCAACGACAACAGGACATTTAGCAGAGAGGTAAGTAGCTAAAAGCAAATTGTCACAAATGCCATTGGCCATTTTACCCAGTGTATTTGCGCTTAAAGGAGCAATGATCATTAGATCAGCCCATAGCCCCAGCTCCACATGATTGGTCCATTCTCCGGACATTTCATCAAAGTATTCGGAATAAACAGGATTTTTTGATAAGGTGGAAAGTGTGAGTGGAGTGATGAAGTCTTTGGCGCTTTCTGTCATGACTACCTTCACTTCAGCGCCTTCTTTTACCAGTAGGCGGACAAAAAAAGCGGCCTTATAAGCTGCAATTGAGCCTGAGACCGCTAATAAGATTTTCTTTCCCTTTAACATGGGAAACTAGTTGATTATAGCTCTTCTCCAGATTGTTCTTCTTCCTCTGGTAGACGATAGTTTAGTTCTTCATTTAGAAATTCTTCGGTAGCCGTTGTGGTAGGTTTTGGCATACGCTCATAGAATTTCGAAATTTCAATTTGCTCTCTGTTTTCGAAGATCTCCTCCAGGTTGTCAACAGATGAAGCAAACTCAGCCAGCTTTCCGTTTAGCTCCTCTTTTTGATTAGAGCTGATCTGTCTTGCCCGCTTTGCAACGATGACAATCGATTCGTAAATGTTGCCGGTTGCTTCTGCAATGTCCTTGTTATCACGTGTGATCAAAGAAGCTGTAGATTGCGTCATTTTCCCTTTTTTTAATTTGAATCCGCAAATTTAGTTAATTCCTCGATGCTTTTACTATAAATTTTCTCAGCATCTTTCAGGAATTCACTGTTGGGATATTTGTCAATAAACTCCAGGTAGAAATCAACCGCGTTGCGATAACGCTCTTCCTGTCTGGATGGTAAACTCACCGATGCATAATCGTAAGCTGTTTCTACGTTTAGAAAAGCAATCTCTTCATTGTAGTTTGAGTCCGGGTAGTCGTTCTTGAAGTTCTTGAAAGCGACCAATGCAGATTTATATCTTCTAAGTCTGTAGTAAAGCTTTGAAGTATTGTAAGCCTTGGTCTCCAACTTGACCTGCATCTCATCAATGATCTTATCGGCATCTACCGCGTACTCAGAATCAGGATAATTGTTGAGGAAGTTTTGCATGGCTGCAATTGCCTCATATGTGCTCGTTTGATCCAATCGGAATTCCGGAGATTGAAGATAAAGAGAGTAGGCGTGCATGTATGAAGCCTCCATGACATATTCACTCCGTCCAAATACCGTAACAAACTCAAGGAAATGGTGTGCGCTTAATATGTATTGACGTTGGTAGAAGTAGGCATAGGCGAAGTAGAAGTTACCTAATTCAGCTTCTTCTGTTCCCCGTATGATCGGAAGGATCTCCTCCAGCAGGATCGTTGTTCGGTGATAATCCTCATTTTCATAGTATTCGAGTGCAGCCTCGTATTTGAGCTTCCAGTCACCACTTTTTTGGATCCTCTTGAATTTGCTGCATCCAGCAAAAGCAATAGCCAATACGAGTAAAACGAATAGTCGGGTACCCCTCATAATTTCCAAATCGGTCGCAAAAGTACGTTTTTAACAGCTAAAGAGAAACAAGCCCTCAATCATTCCTGTCCTCCTTTAGACTTTTTTAACAATTGGTTTTCAACAGGCAATCCTTCCTGGTTGATCTTAACAGGCGGAGGTAACTTTTCCTCATCTTCAGGTTCCTCATTTACAGGCTCACGTTTCACCAGGTACAACACTTCCAGAAGTGTAGGTCTTTCTTTATCACGCCATTCAAACCCGCGAAGTTTCTGAATATCTTCAGTTAACTCATGTGGAGGAATAAACTTGGCTTCCGGTTGCTTATAGAAGCTAATGTTGTTCAATTCTTGGTTAACAAATCGAATGGTCAGATCGCTGCAAAGGATCCTGTTCATTCCCATGGTAGTCATTTTCGCCGGATTGGAATCATCCAGCACGTAATAGATCGCTTCACCATTGCCATTCACATCAATATTCCGAAGCTCTGATTCCGAAAAATGGGCTTTCATTGTTCGACCTTTTATCTGGTTGAAATTTGAGATCGTATCCTGGGAGACCAGAAAAGCATTTTGTAGCAATGTCATACTCTTGATCCGGTCCTCGGTGATCTCCATAAAAATGGTATCTCCTTCAATTTGGTTTTCTTCATTCCAGAACACAGGATCTTCATAGAGATAAATCAACGAATCACTAAGAAAGTAGGATGCTGAATCAGCGATTCCCTGAAGGTTGAATCGCCACATTTTGACGTTGTTGTAAGCAAGGATCCGCTTGGCAGAATCGTACTCACTTTCAATGGAGATCAGTGTATCAGCAGCCAGGTAGAAGGTATCCTGTTCCAGTATTCGTTTCATCAACGCCTCACCGTAGATCTTGCTGATGCCGTTGACCTTATCCGCATATCCTTCTTTTCCATATAAGATAATATCTTCGTTTTTGGCGGTCAGCTTGACATTGCCTGCAGCATTGTAGTATTTCTTCAATTCATCAAAGAACAGCTCGTCTCCCTCCAGGTAGTAGTCTTCCGTTTCTATGTTTCCTTCGATGAATTGCGATTGGTCATATACCGTTCGGAATTCTCCACCTTTTGCATGCAAAACAGATCCATCTTCAGTGATGATCTCCGTACGACCCTGGGTGGTTGCTACTTTTGAGGTGGTATTGTACCGAAGCGTATCAGTATTAAGGTCATATTCCGGTGCTTTCAGCTTAACATCTTCCCAAAATAGGGCATAGTTTTCCTGTCCGTAGAAATAACCGGTTTCGCTCGTAAGCACATTTGTTGAGTCCTGAAGCCTTCCAAAATTGAAGTAGTTGCCCACTTTCGTCTCCATATTGTAGTCCAGGAAGTCAGTCGTCAAGCGTTGTTCGCCTTTCGTATAAACAACTCTTTCTCTTAGCTCTGCAATACGATTGGCACCATCATAATTGAGTCTCCTGGAGGTGATCGTAACTGAGTCATCTACGATCTTCACACTACCATATGCTTCCATCACATTTCTCTTGATGTAGAAATAAGAGCTATCGCAATACATGGTGGAAGTCTTCTGGACGAACACTACGTTTCCGATCAACTTCCTGATCTTCTCACCGTCTTCCCGAAATTCATACAATTCATCAGCTTTGTACTTGATTCGCTCATTCGTCTGCCCAAATAACAGGGACGGCAAAACAGCGAGGCAACCTAAAGCAATATATTGGACTAACTTCCCCATTGGAGGCAAAATTAACGATATAAGAAGTGCACTCATTGCAAAAACAGTTCCACGATTTTGTGAGCATCAATGGATTGATCGATCCATCTGATAAAGTATTGGTTGCTGTAAGCGGTGGGGTTGATTCTATGGTACTGGCAGACTTGCTTCTGAAAGAAGGTTTTACGATTAGTGTAGCACATTGCAATTACAGTTTGAGAGGGAAAGAATCTGATGAGGATGCTGAATTTGTAAGGCAATGGGCGAAGACTAATGAGGTACCCTGCCATACCAAAAGGGTTGAGTTGGGGGAAGTTTCAGTACAACTTGCTGCCAGGAATGCCCGGTACGAATGGTTCTCAGAATTGGTGAAGGATTTTGAATATCAAAAAATTGCGACGGCACATCATTTGGATGATTCCCTTGAAACAGTCCTTTACAATTTGTCTCGGGGAACTGGTATACGGGGAATGACCGGAGTTGCGATCAAAAAGGATAATCTCATTCGTCCACTTTTGTTTGCATCGAAGAAAGGAATCTATCAATATGCGGAAGAGTCAGGTATCGACTGGCGTGAAGATTCATCTAATGCAACCCAGGCATATGATCGGAATTTTATTCGACAAAAGGTAATTCCACGATTAAGTGAGTTGAATCCATCATTAATTGAAACCTATAAAGACACAAAAGAGCGGTTAGCACATGTTTCTGAAATCATTGAGTCCAGGGTGGAAGAAGTGAGGAGCAAGTTTGGGGAGAAAATTGGGAGTCGCTATAAATTGGATCTTTCATGGATAAGTGAAAGGAGCGACCTTTCGATCCTGTCTGAAATTCTTTCAAAGTATGGTTTCAATTACACCACCTGCAAAGACATTTTTGATGTTAGAGATAAAGCTGGAAAGCAGTTTTTGTCTGAGAAATGGCGGTTAACGATTGATAGAGATCGTCTGTACATTGAGGAAAGTGAAGGTGGTGAAATGACTTCACTCTCCATCCAGTCGGAGGGGAAATACCAGTTTGAGGATTCATCGATTGAACTCACCAAGCTGGATCGCAGTAAAGTTCACATTGAAGATGACCCTTCCGTCGCTCTTCTTGACGCTGATCAAATTCAATTTCCTTTAACAGTTCGATCATGGAAAGAAGGAGACCGCTTCAAACCGCTTGGAATGGATCATTCGAAAAAAGTAAGTGACTTTCTGATCGATGAAAAAGTACCCTTAGCGCTAAAAAACGATATTAAAGTATTGGTCTCAGGAAATGATATCATCTGGATCATAGGTCACCGGATCTCCAATGATTTCAAGATCAGGGAAGGCACTCAGAATGTATTGAAAGCGGTACTAACGTAATTCCGCCAATGCTTCTGTTGCATTATCTCTTAACCGCTGTTTTTCGGAAGCGCTCAAATCCAGGTCACCATCCGCGAGTTCGAGTGTTTTTTGATAATGATCCATAGCCTTTGAGTTTTGATCAATCCTGGATGAATAGAGTGCGAGGTAATAATTGACGGATGCGGAGCTTGGATAACTTTCGTAAGCAAACTGATAGAGTGCTGCCCGATGTTGGTAGTCATCATCTCCGTTCCATGATAACCAACTTCTCATGTTATGAATGAATGACTTTGAAAATGGTTGTGTATCACCAGCGTCCCTTAGCGTATTGTAAAGGCTGTCAATTGCTTCGAATCCTTTTTCATGATAAAGATTTTTAGTTTCAGCAATATTTAATGGAGCAGTAAGCGCTTCATGGACGAAGACGGTATCTATGTTTTCTCCAGCTGCCTGCAAGAATTCATCATCAAACAATTCTCCTCCAACATTCTTCATGTTTTGATCCAGAAACTTAAGTACGAGTTGGCTGGCGATCTCGAGTCCGGCTGCAGTACTTCCACTATGCTCCCCCAGGATGTTTGGAATGAAGCGCTCAAACATTCCATAGTTTAGCATGACATATTCAGACATGTTAGGAAAGTGAGCATAATAACGCGTAGCATACTTCAAATGGAAAGTGTACTTGGGGTCAATTGAAGGGTGAGGGGCGTATGCCACCAGTACAGGCACTCGAATGTTTTCGGGTGAATAGATGGCCGATCTGTTTAACAAACGTTGTTCCCATGCACTTGGAAAACCACCTTCGATACTGAATAGCGCTTTGATCTTATCATTCCTTGCTACCGCCAAAGCGCAAACCGAAGATCGAATCGCATTGGCACCCACAGTAACTCTGTCCATATCTGCATTGGGAAGTTGACTAACCTGGCTCAAAACAAATTCCATGTCATCTACTGCGATTTCCAGCCCGACTGTTGAAACCTCCATTGCAGCTGAAAATCTGCCTTTAGGAACAAACCCAACTACCAGGTATCCGTGACTAGCAAGGTAATCGGCCAGAATGGTGTGTGCCCAGGGACTGTTTCCGTTTGGAATAACAACAACTGGAAATTTACCTGTTAAAGGTTCAGCATCAAGTCTTGAAAGTACACGAAGGTCCATAAGCATTTCAAGCTGTGTTTGCCCAAAATTCCCATCTGCTCCCATGCCATTCGTCCTACTAATGAAGACCTCTTCCGCCTTTTTTCTGGAGCCTTCAGTTGCTGTAAAGTTTGTCTGCTGACCGAAGAGGTGAACAAAATGCCTGTATGTGAGGTCTGTGCCAGTTTCGGCAACAGCTGGATACCACACGTTGATTTGAAATTGCCTTCCTAAAGAAGGATCATGGTCATTGATGAGTCGATCATCCCAACCAGCATAGGGTACTCCGTTTCTGGTTTTGTCGTACGTAAAGATCGTTTGATAACCAACAGCGTGAGGTCCAAGAGACAAGTCACCCATAATGGGCAGATCTTCCTTAGGAGTTTCAGTGGTACATCCGATGATGATGAAGAGAAGTAAAGTTTGAAGGGATCGTTTCATTCCTTTGAGTTTATGGCTCAAAGTACGTGGTAGAGGAGTCCAGGAAGGCTCAATAGCTGCAAACAGGTCTCAAAGAGAGGTTTTTCATGGTTTTCTATTCCTGATCTTGAATTCCTTGGGGGACAGGCCAGTGTAATTCTTGAAAACCCGATTGAAACTGGCTTTTGAATTAAATCCGGAATCTAAAGCGAGACTTAGGATCTTTAAATGGTCGTTTTTAGGATCCATAAGCTTCTTTTTTATCTCCTCTACACGGTATTCATTGATGAACTGGTAATAGTTTTTGTTCAACTCTTGGTTGATCGCTTCGGAAATCGATCGGGGAGAGACACCAACTGCTCTGCTCAGATCTTGTAAAGTCAAATCAGCGTTTTTGTAGAGATTCTCTACAATCAATACTTCCTGTAGTTTTCTGATGGTTTCTGAAGTCTCAGGTTCATCCCGCTGCTCAATAAGTGGGACAAATGAATCGACGGTCTGAGCTTGCCTGTATCCACTGATGCTAAGCCAGTAAAGTATACCTGCGTAAAACACCAGTACTCCTGCACGGAATGTGTCCCATTGATCAAAAGCTTCCATGCCAATTAATCCACTACTTATGGCTAAAAACAAAAGGATAAGGATGAATGAGGAGGCGATTACCAAAACCATTCGCTTGATCCAATTGAGATCAACAGATTCCATATTGGAAACACTGTTCAATAGGTAATCCTGGTATTTAGTCACAACCTTATAGGAAAGGAACATGTAAATAAGGATCGAGATGATCGCTGCAGATTCCAGCAATTCGGCTGTGTGATGAAACCATGGCCAGGGGTTTGAGTTGCGAACAATGCCATGATAAAGGCTATGCAGGTAGTTCAGCACGATGGGAGAAAAATGCCAGAGATCCTTTCGTCCAAATGCTCGACTCGGCTTTGTTAAGGTTTTGACATAGAAGTAAAAGGACGGTCCGATCCAATAAGACAAAGAGAATGGCAGCCATGCCAGCCATCGATACTGATGCCAGACAAAGGGGTCTAACATGTAAGGTGTGAAGGTCAAACACATCGAAAGGATGAGGAGTGAGAGGAATCGATTGGCTTTTCGATTTTCCTTTTTCTGAAAGAGTAGAAAGCTAAAGATCAGGCCATTTACAACAGCACAGATGGTAATAAGTTGGGGAAGTGTAAGCGCCAGCGGGGTGGTCAAGGTAGCTTAATTGGTTTCGAAGTATTTCAATACGTCCCGGATGGTTGTGAGTTGTCTGAAATTGGGATGTTCGATGTTTTTATCGACTTTCTCTAACTCCCACAACGTGTGAAAAGGAACATGGAATCCATGGCCACCGATGTTGAGTACCGGGATAATATCTGACTTGAGCGAATTGCCGATCATGAGGAATTCTTCCGGCTTAATATCCAGGTGACTTACGAGCCGTTGATATTCTGTTTCCTGCTTTTCAGAGACAATCTCAGTATGATGAAAATATTTGCTTAGCCCGGATTTATAGAGTTTTCGTTCCTGATCCAACAAATCTCCTTTAGTTGCCATAACCAACCGATACCTACCATGAAGTGCTTCAAGCACCTCCTCAACACCATCAATTAGCTCAATGGGTTTTTGTAGTAACTCTTTCCCGATTTCGACGATATCTTCCAATGACCGAACATCAATGGTTCCGTCGGAAACTTTCACAGCGGTCTCGATCATGGATAACATGAAACTTTTGATGCCGTATCCATAGAGCTCCAGATTCTTTATTTCAACAGCTAGCAACTCCCTGGAAACAGTGTGAGCTGGCAGAAAATCTTCCAGCATTGTGCTGAATTTATCCTCCGCCTCACGAAAGAAGTGCTCGTTAGCCCAGAGGGTATCGTCAGCATCAAAAGCGATCACCTTGATATGATTCAGATCAGCCATTTCAGCTTTAAGGTACCGTTTTTCTTTTGCATTTAAGAATCCCCAATTGTCGGGCCTGATGACTACTTTTGCCAACCCTATTTAAATCAACTTAAACCATAGAATAAAATGAAAGTAACAGTCGTAGGTGCAGGTGCAGTAGGCGCAACTTGTGCAGAGAATATCGCCAGAAAACAATTAGTTGAAGAAGTAGTATTGCTGGATATCAAAGAAGGATTGGCTGAAGGAAAAGCAATGGACATGAACCAATGTGCCACACTGAATCACTACGACACGAAAGTCATTGGCAGTACAAACGATTATGCTGCTACAGCGGGTTCTGCAGTTTGTGTGATCACTTCTGGAATTCCCAGAAAGCCGGGAATGACCAGAGAAGAATTGATTGGTACGAATGCAGGTATTGTAAAGACTGTTACCGAAAACCTTTTAAAACATTCGCCAGACACCATTTTGATCGTCATCAGTAATCCAATGGATACGATGACCTACTTGTCAGTTAAATCCAGTGGATTACCTAAGGAAAAAGTGATTGGAATGGGCGGAATATTAGATAGCTCACGATTCAAATACCGATTGAGTGAAGCGCTTAGCTGCTCGCCTAATGATCTTCAGGGCGTGGTTATCGGTGGACATGGCGATACTACGATGATCCCACTGATCAATCATGCGACGTATAACTCTACTCCTGTTACTAATTTCCTTTCCCCGGATCAACAAGCGCATGTGGTCCAGGAAACAATGGTTGGTGGAGCAACTCTTACCAAACTGATCGGAACATCAGCATGGTATGCTCCGGGAGCCGCGGGTGCTTACCTGGTAGAAAGTATCGTGAGAGATCAAAAGAAATTATTCCCTTGCTGTGTATACCTTGACGGAGAGTATGGAGAATCAGATATCTGCATAGGAGTACCTGTGGTTGTTGGCAAAAACGGATGGGAAAAGATCGTTGATTACAACCTGTCTGCTGACGAGCAGGAGAAATTCAAGGCAAGTGCCGAAGCTGTTCGCAAAATGAATGCGACACTTACGGAGATGAACCTCGTGTAAACTACATGCTTGAGCGGAACCTAAAACTCATATCACAAAGTGATTTGATCAGCCGGGATCTCAGCTGGCTGCAGTTCAACTATCGTGTTCTTGATCAGGCAAAAAAGGAAAACAGGAACCTGTTTGAAAAGCTTAAGTTCCTGGCAATTACCGATTCCAATACCGATGAGTTCTTTATGATCCGTGTGGGTAGTTTGTACAACTACCTTGATTTTGGAAATGACCGGGTAGACTATTCCGGATTGAGAGCCCTTCCATTCCGGGATGAGTTGCTTGGGCGATTGAACCTGTTCAACCAGGTTCAGAATGAGCTCTTTATTAAAGACTTACGACCACTCTTCAAGGCACATGCGTTTGAGGTCAAAGGGTATAAGGAATTAAGCGAGAAGCAACAGAAGGAGGCAAGTTCTTACTTCAAGAAAACCATCTTCCCGATGCTGACACCTATGGTGTATGACTCGTATCATTCCTTCCCGATCCTGATGAACAACATTTTGATCTTCGGAGTGGTGACGAAGACACAGGTTTCAAAAGAACGCAAGAAGATGTCTTTCATCCAGTTGCCGCAAAATCTGCCTCGATTTTTCGAGTTGGGAGAGAAAGACAAGCTCATCTTCGTTCCAATCGAGGATATCGTTCGTGAATTTTTGCATTTTGTATTCAAAAAGGTAGATGTACTTTCCTGTACCCTTTTTCGTGTTACCAGAAACGGAGACTTTACGCTGGAGGAATCAGAAGATATTGAGGCGAACTTTTTGGAGGAGATGCGAAAGAAACTCAAAACCCGAAAGACCGGTCGGGTGGTTCGCATGGAAGTAGAAGCTGATGCCAACACCTGGCTAATGAAGCGGCTCAAAAAGATCTATGATATCGCTGACGAAAATGTCATGGTGACTCCAGAGGGGGGATTGGTAGACTATACGTGTTTGTGGCAGATCGTGAACCATGAGGAGTTTGATGAATTCAAACCACTGAAACCACGTCCTGTTCCTCCGATCAGTATGCCTGAGCGTGAAGATCAGGATATGTTTAAGCTTCTCCGGAATCAGGACATCCTTCTGCATCATCCTTACAATACCATTGAACCATTATTGGATTTGCTGGAGCAGGCGGCTGAAGATCCCAATGTCTTGTCAATCAAACTGACGATCTATCGTCTGGCCAAGGAGTCCAGGGTGGTAGAGGCGTTACTTGAGGCGGCCGAGAATGGTAAACACGTTTCTGTGTTATTCGAAGTAAAAGCACGTTTTGACGAAGAGAATAACATGAAGCAGGCTTTGAGGCTTCAGAAGGCAGGATGCTTCGTGATATATGGAGTTGGATCACTAAAAACGCATACGAAACTTCTGCTGATCGTTCGAAAAGAGAAAACCAAGGTGACACGCTATGTGCACATGGGTAGTGGAAATTATAACGAGTCAACTTCCAAACTCTATACCGATATTGGCTTACTTACCTCGAATGAAGTTTATGCGAACGATGTGCAGGAATTCTTCAATGTAATCACCGGCCACTCCATGCCGGATGATTACCAGAGTCTGATCACTGCTCCAATTCAAATGCGTTCGAAGCTCATTGAATTGATTGAGAATGAGAAGAAAAACCAATTGGATGGAAAGCCTTGTGGAATAGTGATCAAGATCAACTCTTTGCAGGACAAGGATGTGATCATAGCAATGTATGAGGCTTCCCAGGCAGGAGTACCTATCAAATTGATCGTACGGGGTATTTGCTGTCTAAGGCCAGGAAGAAAAGGTTTGAGCGAAAACATCACCGTTAGATCCATTGTAGGTGAATACCTTGAGCACTCCAGGATCTTCTATTTTCACAACGCGGGCGACCCGAAAGTCTTTTGTGGTAGTGCTGACCTGATGGTTCGTTCATTCGACCGAAGGCTGGAATCGTTGTTCATTCTCCAGGATCCATTGCTGATGCAGCAAGCGATCAATATTCTGTCTTACAACCTGAAAGACAATGCAAATGCGTATGAAATGAATGAAGATGGGACGTACTCCGAATGTCAGCCTGATGGAGCAGCTGTTTTTGACATTCATAAGGAGTTTTACAAAGTGAAGAAAGAATCGGCGCTAAAAGCCAAGCTATTTTAGAAAGCCTGCCCGCCACTCACTGTGACAGGCAGGAAACAGGTCATTTCTTAGCAAATATGCCTTTGAAATTTTCCTTGTGTGCCCATGCAAGGAAGATGTTTCCGAAGAAAACAAATACTCCCATCACCAGGCCATCCTGGGCCAATGTGGCATGGAACATGAAAATGTTGAGAGTGATTGGTCCCAAAATGGCGATTCCCAAAGAAGTATACATGCCAGTCAGTAAGAATACCGCTGCAAGTATTTCAAATACTTTCAGCATAGGGAAAAAGTAGCCAGTTCCGACAAGTCCACCCATGAAAGCTCCGGCAGCTCCCGACATCTCTGGCGTAGGGATAAATCCAAGAAAGCCATTTAGTCCAAATACCAAGAAAATCAGACCTAAGAGATACCGCACTACTGTAGCCGCGATTCTCAATCCTTTAGAATTCTCCATAATTTCGATTAGTAAGTATTTACATTAAATGTACATACATATATTCAGAAGAAAAAATTCCTTCATCATTTGAAATATGGAAGAATTTTAATCGAATGCCATGGACGGGATAGCACTCCAAAAGGATTCTCGTTGGTTCCGGACGTTTTCTAACGCTTTTTGGCCCGATTTTGTCACCTTGAACAGATGTTTTCTTCGCCCACCTCGTTCAGGTGACTGGCCCGCATACCTTGACTCCATATAACCTTTTTGTTCGAGTCGGGCGAGTGCTGCATGAACCGTACTTATCGTGATTGACCGGTTACATCGTTTTTTGATCTCCTTTTGTATTGCGACACCATATGCATTGTCATATAGCAGGGCAGTAGCCAGTAAGATCAATTCCTCTAATTCTCCAAGGTTGGTTCCTTTCATTATTCGTTACTTAGGTTTTCACAAGGGTTCATGTTCGCGGTTCGTATCGATAAAATACTGACAATTAAAATGCTGGTTAAAAGAGTGAGTCCTCCTGAGATCAAAAAAGGCATATAGGAGACGTTGGTCTTATACACAAATTGGTCAAGCCAATTGGATACCAGGTAAAATGACAATGGTGACGCAAGGATGAAACTGACAATGATTACTACAAGAAATTGCCTGTTCATCATGGATAGAATGCTGGATATGGGAGCTCCCAGCACCTTACGGATACTTATTTCCTTTGATCGGTGTTGGAGTAATAAGGCTGTAAGTCCGAAAAGCCCCAGCGCACAAAGGATGATGCTAATTACTGAGTAAATAGTAACGAGCTTGAGTAGCTTACGTTCCTTATTATACTGTTGATTGAACCAATCATCAGCAAAAAAGAAATCCAATGGAGTTCTACCTGCGAGTTTATCCCATGACTCTTGAACATGCTCAATCGTTTCCTTTACACTTCCATTGCCAATCCTGGCTGAGGTAAACCATCGGGTTTCCAGATCAAGATACAGGATCATGGGCTCAACAGTTGCAGTGGCCAGCGAATGTATGTGAAAGTCGTTAACCACTCCTATGATACTACGAGGCTCAGAATCCGGACTGAAGCGAATATGTTTTCCAATGGGGTCGTCCCACTCCATGAAATCGACAAATGCCTGGTTGACCATGAGGTTGTTTGAATCTGCTGTTGATCCTTTGAGGAATGAACGACCTGCTTGTATTGCAATACCAAATGTTTCAAAAAACTCTTGATCTACTCCAAAAATGCGTGTATTCAAGTCGTCTGTATACCCTTCCGGAATCACAGTGGTTGAATAGGATCCATCACCAATCGTAGATCTCGTTGTTGAAACAGAAAGAATGTTTGGGTGATCAATCAATAAGTTTTCCAATATATCTGTTTTATCGCTTACTTCATTTCCGACATCAATGACCATTACCTGCTCCTTATCAAAACCAAGCGGTTTGTTCTCAAGGTAGCTGGTCTGTCGGATGACGGCAATTGTACAAATGATCAATAGGATTGAAATGGTGTACTGAAGTGTAAGCAAGGCTTTCCTAAACCATCCTGTCGATGAGGAGACCTGTACTGATTTCAGGATCGAGGTAATAGGAGGGGAAGACAGTATTAATGCAGGGTAAAGCCCTACGATCAGACTGGTAAAAACAATAAATGCCAATAGGGAAGAAACTGCCAATGGGCTAAAGAAAGCCGAAAGAGGTAGTGTCTTTCCACTAAGTTCATTAGCAGTCGGAAGAAACCACATGATCAACAAGATGCTAATGATCGATGCGATCGTTGTGCTGAAAAAAGTTTCTGCAACAAATCTCCCCATCAATTGCTTTCTGGTTGAGCCCATTACTTTCCGGATCCCAACTTCAGTTCGCGTTTGAGAAGCTCGTGACAAGGCAATATTGATGTAGTTGACTCCTGCAATCAGGAAAATAAGGAGCGCAGAAAATCCAAGGATGATAACAAAGGTCATACTTCCTTTTTTCATGCCTCTTGCCCTTCGGATATCTTCACCATGAAGGTACATTTCAGAAAGTGGCTGAAGTTTTAAGAAATATTGATCCGCACGTTCTTCAAAATGACGTCCCATCATTTCAGGCAGTTTGTCGACTACTAGTTGCGGATCTGTATTCTCGGACAGTTTGACAAAAGTGAAGATCCCCTGGGCTAACCAGTTATTCATCCATCGCCAACTGAGGGGCCCAACATTTGGCAGTGTGGTGGTCCAGGAAACAACCGCGTTGAATTGAAGCGAAGAGTGTCTTGGTGGATCTTTAAAGATTCCGGTAACGGTGTAATCAAGGTATTCAAAACCGATTACGGTCTGTCCTATTGGGTCCTCTTCACCAAACAACTTTTTTGCAAGTGACTCGCTAAGGACGATAGAGGAGGGAGCAGTTAAGAAGTTTGAAGGATTTCCGCTTAAAACCTCAAAACCAAAAAAGTCAAAGAAGGTAGAATCGGCAAAATACATGCCTTCTGTGGTGATGTGTGTTTCCTCATTTGACAAAATGATCTTATGCCACCAAGGACAAACACGCATGAAGTCAATTACTTCCGGGTATTCCTCCATCATCGTCGGCCCCATCATCCCGGAAGTTTCATAGGTAAGATGGTCGACATTCTCAGGGACGTTGATGTAGCGTTTGTATAACCTGTATGTCTGATCGATATCCGAATGATTCTTATCGAATTGTAATTCATCATTGATGTAGACAAGTGCAAACAAGGAACAGGAGATAGCCATGATCAGGCCGATCAGGTTAATACCAAATAAAACTTTTTGCTTTTTAAGGGAGCGAAAAGAAGTCAGGAAGTAGTTGAGCCAGATTGCTTTCATGTTGGATAGTCTTTTTTCTTTTTTCTTGAATTTCAACCTTAAGAACCCTATGGCCTGAATTAAATAGATCCATTGGGCCCTGATCACACCTTTCAACTCTACGTTTTCATGAAAGACCTCCAGCAAGTCTCCATGGATCCCCTCCAATAGGTAGGGGTCACAGAATCGTTCGAGTATCCGAACGATCATCTTTGGAGGTTGCACTTCCTGTCTCATCTAAATTATTTCTTGATCAAACTCAATATGAGCAAAGAAGTTACAAATTTCTTTCGTTTTTGTCGAAATTGAAAGATGAACAATGATACGAAAACTGTAAGATATATGTTTCGTTTTTGTCGAAATTGATTGATCTTAAGATCTATTCGCCTTCCAGTTGCATCAAAAGCTCTGTACTGATCCTCTCCAGAAATCGGATAGTACTTATATGGTTTCTGTAATTCTCGTTAGCCCTGAGTAACAATGCTTCAAGGGCTTTAAGCTCTGCAGGATTTGCTTGTTTCAACCAGGGGAACTTGGCAGCATTGATAGCTTGTTCGTCATTCAGCCTTTGATTGAGGATCCAATAATCGTTTAATTCCGATTGAGTCATTACAGTTCTCAATTGACTGTTCTCACGCTCTATGTATTTACTCCATCGATCAACGTACTGGTAATAACCATTGATCTTTGATCGTAAGTCCTTATCGGCAAGAGCATAAAGTCTTCCTGTATTCAACATCTCTTCGTAAGTAGTTCTGTTGGCTTCTATCAGATAGAAATCAATGTTACTGGTTTTAATAAGATCAAGCCTTTGCTGTATAGTGAGGGTTTTCTCAAGAGCCTGCAAGGCACTGTTACATCTGCTGATCATTTTTGACAGACCTTCGTCAAGAAAATTATATCGAACTGTGTCACTTGCCAGGTTCTCTGCCAGGCGAGCTAGCGCCAGTTCTTCTGCATATAACAATCGTCGTTGATTATTCCAGTTGTTGATTTGAACAGCAATAAGGATCCCGATAACCACTAGTAGGATCTCCCCCAAAGCATAGAAGATGACCCTCCTTATTCGTGCATTGTCAATGTTCTTGCGTCTGAGTTTCCGTAGAAAAGTAAGCATTCCGGTTATTTGGTGAATTAATATAACAAACCCCTGAATAAATCAGGACACTAGCTGTACCTGGATCGATATTCACTTGGTGACATGCCCGTTTTGGTTTTGAAAATGGAATAGAAACTTGATTTGGAGTTGAATCCGGATTCGTACAATACCTGGCTAATATTCTTCTCGGAGGAAGTATTCTTAATGAGTTGCTCCTGAGCATATTTCAATCGGTAATCATTGATCCAGTCCGAGAAGTTTGTATGAAAGCAAACATTGATGACTTGTGAGGTTATTCTGGCGTTAATGTTGAGTTTTTGAGCAAACTGGGCCAGGTTGATGTCCGGGTCGAGATAACTCTTGTAGGTTTCGATAAATTCCCTGATCTGGTCGGCATGTTCCTGCAAAGAAGCCCAATCAAGGTTGTTGTCCGCATACTTTGCTTTTTTGCTTCTCAGCGTTTCAAAATCTTCCTCTGAGATACCCAGAAATCGTTCGGCATGATTGAGGCTTTTGAAAACGATGAGGTTGATAAATCCTATAAAGAGGACAACTAGTAATCCAAAAAGGAATTCAGAATAAACCGGGGAAGCAATTGTATTCCTATACACGTCCACTGCAAAGATCACGGATATACCTATGATAAATTGAATAAGCCATGAAAGTGAAACACCATCGATCCGGGCATTGGTAATCTTGAGTGCATGTTCATGACTGATGATGGCTTTTATTGAGAGGAGCAGATAGATCGATGTTTGAATTACTATAGCTGGTCCGATATACGATGTTCCGATGGCATGATAAACAAGGGTAACAGACACGAAGAAAGGCAGGAAGTGAATTAGCTCTACTTGTTTAAACTTCCTGTCTTTTCTGATCAGTCCATTTACATAAAACCAGATCAAAGGCCCATAAAGGAATCCAAGCGAGTTATTGAGTCTTACCAATTGGACATTCCATTGGCCCTCTATGAAATTCAGAATCATATGAATGGAAAGAACCACCAGGAAAAGTCCCAGGTAATGATTCATTCCACTTCTTCCCCGCCTTGTAAACACCAGAAAAAGTGAGAGGCTAAATGACTGGAAGATCAAAATAGCTAACAGTATATCGGTGATAGAGAATTTCAATGGACCAAAGTGACTAAAAAAGTTCCAGGATCATGTTCATGGACGAATACCATGGGTAATGGCTATCTATTTGAAGCATGAAAAGGATTATAATCAACGTGCTTAAGGGTATTCTTTTGTTGCTCTCAATTATTCTCCTACTTCTGGCAGCTTCTATTCCAATTTCAATATTAGCTGAAAGACCGATAACCCTGAAGGGAGATGATACCAAAAAGAAAGTTTTTAGGGCGGCAAGTATTCTACCCATGTCAGATTCAGATCAACTCTGGTCGGGAGAATCAACTGATACGGTCATCAAGGCAAACCTATTGCCCATTGATAGTAACTACATATTGTATGATCACAGCATCTTTATCAAGGATGGAATTATTGAAGCAATAGTCCCGGATTCATTGGCCAACTTTGAAGGCTACCAAGTGCATGATTTGGGTAGCAGGTTTGTCATGCCTGGCCTGATTGATATGCATGCGCATGTGTTGGATCGAAAGGATCTTGGTCAGTACTTGTCCTACGGTGTAACTACTGTTCGCAACATGATGGGAATGCCGATGCATTTGAGATGGAAACGCCAGATAAATAAAGGTGCACTTGTAGGAAGCAGGCTCATTACGGCAAGTCCCACACTCAATAGTGGTAAGGGTTCGGGACCGTTTCACAAACGCATCTCGGGGGTTGGAAATATTCAGAAGCTGATTGAACGGTATGAGCGGAAAGGTTACGATTTTATCAAAATATACAATGGACTTAGTGATGAGCAATTCGAGAGTATCCAAAACTTTGCTCATAGGAATTACTTGTATATAGCAGGACACCCTCCAAAGCTGGTGGGTCGTTCAAAACTCCTAAAATCGGGAATTCGCAGCTTTGAGCATATCGAAGAAGTATTTAACACCTACATGGAGCGAAAGATCAATGATTCATTGGCTTTGGTCATAGCTAGGGAATTTGCGGAAAACGAGGTGCCTATTTGTTTAACCCTTTCTGCGTATCATCACTTGTACCGAACTGCAACGGAAGGAGATGTTTTTACAGATTCAATTCCTAAGAAATCGATTAGCCCTTTCCTTCGGTTTGTAGGAAAACGACAAACCTCTGGTTACAAGAACCTCGAACAGAAATATATGGACCGAATTACCAAGAAGGACAACTATCTGGGCAAACTATCCAGGATCTTTTATGATGAAGGTGTTCCGATTGTACTGGGAACAGATACAGGCCCAAACCTTACGGTACCTGGAGCTACTCTCCATGACGAGATAGAGTTAATGGAGAAACTTGATATTCCTCCATACGAGATCATTTATTCCGGCACGAAAAGGGCAGCACAAGTCTTAGGTTATGAATATCAATACGGATCAATCGAGGTAGGGAAAAGAGCTGAGCTTATCGTAGTTGATCAAAACCCATTGCTTAACCTTAAAACGCTTAGAGAACCGAAGGGCATTTACTTCAATAGCATATGGTTTGATGAGGAGGCTGTGAAGAAATTGCGAGAGAAGAGCAAAAGAAAAACGGGATGGTTTTTGACCCTGGGTAAGTTGCTTGAACATTTGATTGTTAATTAGATCAATTGCGATCGGTCATGTTTCTGTCAAGAAACTCAAATACCTCATCCCAATGGCCGGAAGGACTATGTCCACCATCAAATGCCTTATGTAAATATGGTTTTTCGAAATCCTTTTTCTTGAGTCTATCCGCAATATCGTTGCACATCCGATAGGAGGGCCATAGGTCATCCTCCTTGCCTGAGGAAAGAAAAACAAAGCCAGGTATCTTTTCTACCGGTATGGCCGCAGTGCGATAGTTTTCTTCCTTAAGCATGGCCCTGGTCAGTGCTTTTGCCCAGCCATCGGTTTTCACGATCTTGCTGTCCATCTTCAGGAAGGGAATTTCTTCATCTTTCCAGGTCCAGGAAGAGGTAGCTACTTTGCTACTAATGTTCGCAACTGTGATGCTTGAGGGGACAAGAGCGACTACTCCAAGACACTCAGTTCTACTTCCCAGATTCAATACAAGTTCTCCTCCTCGGGAAGCGCCAAGTAGTAAAACATTTGAGGGCTTGATATCAAGCCGACTACTAATATGGCTAATGGTATCATGAATAGCACCAAGCGATATACGGTCAATATCTTTTGGGAGACCCCTGCCTCCAAAGTAACTAATTGCCACAAAATGGAACCCGCGTTGGTGGAACCGAGCTCTGACATCTTCAGTTTTTTCCTCGGCGAACATATTCCCTCCTTCACTACCTCCAAAAGCAACAACCATCAGTGTATCTCCCGGTTTACCAGCGAATACCTCGCTTTTCAGTTTTCCATAGTTTTTGGGTTTGGCCTGACAGAATGCAATCTGATTAACCGCTAGTAGCAATGATACTGCTATAAGTAAGTAATACTTCATTGAACCCCTGGATGGCTTTAGCAAGATAAGGTCGATCGCTATGGCCTGGCAAGTTTTCCAGACTATTGCTGTTAATTATTCATCTCTCAAATGAAAAGAGTTTTGATCGGACTACTTCAGAATCTCATAGGTTAGCTCAACCATGCCATCAGAGTAAGCAGTGGTATCTTTCAGGTGTAGCAATTGCTCTCGTCCGATATAATCAAAAAAGAGGGTCCCATCTCCCAGAATTACTGGTAAAATGGCGACTACAATTTCATCTGCAAGTTGAGTGCGAAGAAATTCCTTGGTTAGCATGGCTCCCCCAACCATCCAGATATTTTGATAGTGAGGTTTAAGATGATCATTCACCAGGATGTCAAGATCCCCTGAATAGAATTTGACAGTTTCCTTTTCTTTAGCCAGTTTCCTGCTTGTCAAAACAGTGACAGGGGTATCTCCATAGGGCCACCCAAGTTCCAGCGCGTGCTCGTAAGTCCCGGATCCCATAATATAACAATCGATCTTTTGAAGAAATGTTGTGATCGCCTCTTCGGTGAGAGTGACTCCCTTTTCGTAGCTGTCCGTTGAGTGCATCCAGGAGACACTTCCATCCTTTTTGGCAATGAAGCCATCCAGGCTGGATACCATATGGATGGTGATTTTTGAGGAACCGTAAGCCATTCAATAGAACACTTTCCTGTAATGTATGAGAATTTAAATGCACTTTCAAGCGAACTTTCAGTTTCTGGAAAGCGCAGATTCAATCATTTCTTCAACTACGATCGACGGTTCTGAGATGTTCGCATCAATTATTTTTCCGGATTGATTGATCAGGACATACTTCGGAATTGACTTAATATTAAACTTGTCACCGTATTCTGTTCTCATTCCATTCTCGATGATCAGATCATTCTCCAGGTTTAGCTGATCTTGTGTTTTCAGGTACTTCACCCAGAATTCTTTCGACTTGTCGACTGAGATCATTAGAATTTCAACCTGTGGATTATTCTTGTACTTGTTGGCGAGTCTCAGTACTTGAGGCCTATGCTGAAGGCACGGACCACACCAGCTTGCCCAATTATCAATGAACACAACCTTACCTCTTAAGTCTGATAATCTAATTTCTTTTCCATCCATACGCTGCGCTGAAAAATTGTAAGCGGAAGTTCCTTTTTTTGAAGAAAAGTATCTATTCGAGGACTTTTGTATAAGGTCAACGTACGGGTTGTCCTTTTCTCCTGCGATTGTTGATCTCAGGACTTCAGAATTGAACAGCGTTTGATGGCTTACCCAGTAGGAGGGGCTTTCAATGATCTCTCTTATATAAACCGCTTTTAAAAAATCTAGCAGGTCATTATCGGAGGTCTGCGATTCAACATAAGAGATGTAATCATACAAAGTTCTTAATGAGTCGTTTTTGATCAGATAGTTTAGCTCATGCTTGTACAATAAGTTGTGAGGCAATGTCTTGCTCCATGGATCATTATTATCGATCTTTTCGATGAAAGAGAAATATGAATGATCAGGTGGAAAGCCCTTTATTAATCGACCAAGGTAAAACAGGAATGAGTGGATCCTTGCACTATTTTGGTATAGCAAGAGGTTTGTTTCAATTTTTGAAAGTTCTGAAGACCTCTTTTCTATTTCATTCTTTCTTACTTCTTCAAAATCGTTAAAGAGCTCAATGATGGCATCAGCATCATCAGAGGAAAATATAAAGCTTGAATTCTGACCTATAAATTCATTGTTGCTTTGCCATAGAAAGTTGAGGAGCGAGTCGGCCAGGTTGTCTGTTCGAATGGTAGAATCTGAACCTATGAATACATTCAGTTTCTTACCTGGATACAAACTAGTCAAATATCGATTTTTGCCATTCTTCGTTTGGATCCTTCCGGTGGTCGGGTATGGGATTTCACCATGAGATCCTATTCCTTGATATAAGAACTCTCTGGTAATGGATTCAACAATGTATACGCTATCGACTCGTGGTATTTCTGAGGAAACAGTTACCGAAAAAGTATTCTTAGGATTGCATGAAATAAGAAAGCAAAACAGTGATACATACCGAAGAGATACTTTCATATTGCACATAATTGAGAGTTACCTATTGGTCTAAAACAACAACCCCAATTCCAATTTGGAATAGGGGATTGTACTGGGGATAAATTTCATCTTATCTCATATAATGTCTTGTCCATCGCCTGAGTTCAAGGCTGTCTTTTTTGGAGAGAACATGACTAAACTTAGTGTACTCTCTCCAAAATAAGTTTTCGTTGAAGCTGACCTTTTGAAGGATCAGCTTGCTGTATTCAAGCATTGATGTTTTCATGGCTCCACTATTGGTTACTTAAAGGGCTGCCAGGAAAGCAACTGCCACAGCTGCCAGAGCCAGGTATAACATTATTCTGAACTGCTGATAGATATGCGCATTGTCGTAATCATCCGAATGCTTCATAATTGATATGATTTTTAGGGTTGGAAATAGATTGAGTTTAACCCGTGGGGTTAAGAGTCGGATAAATACGGTGGCTAAAGAAGAAATTGCATCACCCATATGTGCCTGCTGACCAGTTCAACGGTTGGTGAGGCATAATTTGACTGTTCTTTTTGTAAACTATTTAGATTAGAAAAGTCGTGATGCTGTAAGTATGAATTTTTTTTCGGTGTGGTTGTTCGTTGAGAAAGAATCGTAAGCGACTCTATGGATTCACTTGTTGTTTCAGCAGAGCATTCTGCTTCAATGATCCCATAAACCATCTCCCCCATACTGACCTGACTGGTGAGTAAGCAAAGCATGAGAAAAATAGTAATACAGTTTGAATTCATAGTATCTTTATCTTTAAAGATAGTAATACTATTACGTATATCCAAAGGAATTAGTTTCATTCATTGGAGCCTAATTCTTTGAGGCTTGATTTGTTCAGCCTTATGTTGCTAGGATTGCTTGAAATAAGAATTGATCAATTCCTCAAGCTTCTCCAATTCATTTTCATCAAAATAGGGATTCAGGAAAATACATTTCAACCAGGTTTCATTCATCCATGGGATAGGACTTATGTAAATACCCTTTTCATACAGGTAGCTTTGAAATTGACTAATGGATTTGACATGATCTTCCTTACTTTGATCTGGTGTCCTTTTGGGACGGAATAGGATAATGTTCAAATCCGGTTCAGTATACAATTCGAGCTTTTCGTGAATCTCAATATAGGTAGTGAATGACCTGGTGATTTGCATATTCAGATCAATCATTTTGGAGTAAGCTGCTTTACCAATCAGGTATAGTGAAAGCCATAACTTCAGAACTGATGCATGTCTGCTCCCCTGGATTCCGTATTCACCAAGGTTCCTTGCTCCATCCTGACTAACGTATGGTGCTGCTATTCTAAAATTGCTTTCCAATATTTGAAATTGTTTGAAAAGTAAGACAGAACAAGTCTTGGAGACATACATCCATTTTTGAGGATTGAAACTCAGAGAGTCAGCTTTGTGAAAAGCAGGGCATAAGTGCTTTTGGTTCTCAGAGAGTACCATTGCTCCGCCATAGATAGCATCAACATGGTGCCAAAGATCATATGTTTTGCATATGGCCTGTATGCTGTCAACATCATCAAGAGAGCCCGAATTAGTCGTACCATACGTAGAGACTACTGCAAACGGTAGTTTTCCTGATTCTCTTGCTTCTTCTATACGAATCACCAGTTCCTTCACGTCCATTTTCCCGGTTTCATCCGCTTTGACTTTGATCACGTTTTCAACCCCAATACCTAAAAGCATTCCGGCTTTTGTGATGGAAGCATGACAATGATTTGAGGCAAAAAACACGGGTTGACCTTCCAGTTGAAAGAGGTTGCCGGATGAAATACCCAACTTCGCATTTCGTGCTACAGTAAGTGCCTGGATGTTAGCCAACGTACCACCACTGGTCATCACTCCACCGGCTTCATCATCAAAACCAAACCACTGTGCAAATTGTGCAACAAGATTTTGCTCCAACCATGAAAACTGAGGGGCCATTTCATTTGCCAGCATATTGTTGTTTATAGCTGCTGCGATCAAATCACCCACAATGCCACCAATGTTGGGAATGGAATCCATTTGACCAATGTACCCCACACTTGATGCGTTCATGCTGCCCTGATAGATCTTTAACAACTTGTCGAGTATCTGCTCCCGATCATGACTGCTTATTAGGTCATCAACAAACGAACCGTCCATTGTTGCTTTTGGTACAAGATCTCTATGAGAAGCGTTACTCATTTGTTGGATCAGTTGTTCAATGATTACTGAGAGAAAATCAGTAACAAATTCTTTGTTGGATCCATCCGGCGCAATGAACCACTTATTAACTGCTGTATTCAATTTGTCATGAATTTGATTGATTAAACGAAGCTAGTAAAGCTTTGATCTAATTGGGCAAATGAACGAATCGTACTTCTTGTCTACAAGGATCGACTGATTCTCCTTCGAGGGTTAATTCTAGAATCTGCCAAGTATTTCTTTCCCGGCTTCACCTAAGGTTTCACTGATCAGCTTCATTGCTAATCCTCTTCCATTGTCTCCGTTTGTGAAAACGATCAACCCTCTTTGTGATCGTGGGAGGAGAACAATAAGTGCATTCACTCCCTGATCGCTACCGGCATTAAACAAGGCATACTCTCCGTTGGGAAGATCATTAAATACAATCCATCCTAAACCAAAACTAATGCCATCACGAACGGCTGAATGAGGCTTTATCATTTCCTCATAGATCTCGCGATTAAGCAGGTTCTTGTCAATTAAGTTGATTGCAAGTTGACTGAAATCTTCAATAGTCGTTAAAAGGTTGTCGGCTGCATTTGCATTGATAGCTTTTTCGTACGAATAAGAATTTCCTGTTCCATCAAAGGTTCCGGCAAACCGGGCACTATCGATTAACGAATTCCAGACCAGATGGCTATCCACCATTTGATTGGGCTTGAAAACCAATGAATCTACCATTCGGTCAAAAGAAGTGTCAAATTTGTTTTCCAGCGCTTTTCGCAGGTATTCAAAGCCTTCTCCAGAATATTGAAACTTAGATCCGGGCTTAAAGTCAAAAGCGAGCTTTTTTGATTCATTCATCCAGCGCCAATTTGCAAATCCGGTCCGGTGACTTAAAACATGACGTGTGGTCAGAAGTTTGTGGAAGTGATCGTCTTTTACATCGGGATCAACCCAAAAAGTGTGCAATGGCTCATCAAGGTTCCAGGCATCATTCTTTACTAGCTCTAAAGTTAAAATCGTAGTTATTGTTTTTGTGAGTGAAGCCACATCAAAGATAGAATTTGACTGTGCAGGTTGATTCCCAGTCATGTGTCCTTTTGCAGAAACCTGGCTTAGTTTACCATTTTCAATAAAACCAATTGCAACAGCAGGTACATTTTGTTGAGCTATCCATTCTTCAAGTTTTGAGGGATCAGGAATTATAATTGTGGGACTTTCCTGAGCTGATAAATATGAAATAGAATTAAGGGTAAGGATGAGTGCTAATAGTCTTTTCATAGATTGAGTTTAACCTATTGGACAGCACGACTGCCAGCTTGGTTACACCTTAATGTTCAGGAATTCTCTTGCAATTGCATCTACCACCTGATGATGTGCCACCCAGGCTTTATATGTTTCAGAAGCCCACTTTTCAATCATGGTCTTACAATTCAATTCATTTCCTGAGCTTTCTTTCACTTCTTTAGAGGTGATTTCACCTCTTTTAAGTACTTCCGGGGGCGTTAGGAATTCTTCTTTTTGTTGATTCTTATACTTGTTCAGAAGGTCACTCAATTGAGGTGATAAGTTATATGTCCACTTAATGTGGTATTTGAAGATTAGGTGCAGCCGGGAAAGATGGAAATGGTTGCTCCAGCGGCCATGAATCTCAGGATGTTGCAAGGCGTGTGCATCGACGATCAGGAAGCGGTACCTGTGACTTTCGGGTTTGGCGAAATCAAGATGTTCAAATCCAAGATTGAAGATTTCAAGGCATTCGTGTACTCCGCATGTGGTTTTAGCACCACAAAATTGACACGCTCCTTTATCAAAAAGCGTTACTCCATTTTTCTCTGCAAAAGAAATATAGTCTTGCACCTGTCAGTAGAATGATTGTATGAAACAAGACTAAGGTATGCAGATTTATATCTGGAACGTTAATTTAACACATCCCGAACTTCGCTCCGATATGCCGAGGGGCTTTTTCCGGTGAAAGATTTAAACCGGGAGACAAAGTGAGAATAATTTTTGAACCCGCATTCAAAGCATACCTCGGTAATACTCATTTGTTCTTCCGAAAGTAATTTTGAAGCATGAACCAGTCGATATTCATTGAGAAAACGAGTGAATGTCTTGCCCGTCACTTTCTTAAAATACCTGCAAAACGATGGAACTGTCATGCTTACTATATCTGCAATTTCGCTTAGCGTGATTGTGTTTTTGAAGTGCTCTTTGACAAAGTTGAGTGTTAGGTTCAGTCGATCATTATCCTGCGGAGTAGCCACCACTGAGAATCCATTGGCGTTCAGGATCTGGTATTCCTCAGAAAGAGACAGGTCCCTTAATATTTCGATGAGCCTCAATATCTGATTGAATTTATCCGCTTTGGGTAGCAATTCGATCTTTGCCCCGATTAGGTTCTTGCTCTTTCCTGAAAAGGATAGTCCTTTTTTTGCCTTTTCGAATAGACTGAGAATACCCTTCATCTCCGGAATACGAAAGAACCCTTCTCCAAGAAAATCAGGATGCATCTGTACCACAGTCTCACTTTTATATTCACTTAGCCGGTCCGTGAATCCCTGATGAGGTAGGTTGGATCCAATTAGCACCAGTTCGCCATCCTGAAAGTAGGATAAATGACTGCCAATATGTCTTTTTCCACTTCCTTCGTTCACGTAGACCAATTCCAGTTCCGGATGGTAGTGCCAATAGGGCATGGTGTTCCGGTGAGATTCGTTGAACTGACGCACAAGAATAGATGCTTCGTGCGGAAAAGTGATCTTCTCAAGAGGAGGTGAGGAAAAACGGTTCTTGATACTCTTTTTTTGCTGGTTCAATTGAAAATTATTAAAGTAAAAATGTATTTCACTATAAAAATCCTCAATGAAATTTACATTTTAATGGATAATATCTAATAATTGTTAATATTCCATAGATATATGTGAATTATCAGGTGATGTGGCTCATTTCTCGAATCTAGTTTTGGAGTATCAAATATTTTAAAAGCTCAAATACAATGAGAACATTGAGAAAATTATGCGGAGGATTGGCTATTCTCCTGATTGCATTCCAAGGGTTTGCAACCAACGTAAATGCTAATGGAACAAACAAGAAGTTTGAACTTCAACTGTCGAATATTAAGGGCAGAGCAATGGTGTATTTGACAGATAAGTTTGAGAACGTTTACCACGAAGACCGGATCAAAGTCAAAGACGAATTGAGGTTAATGTTGGACCTTTCTGATTTAGCCAGCGGAAATTATTCACTGATTGTCGAGGACGAGTTAAAGGTGCTTTCAGTCCCAGTGATCATAACCACTCAAGGTGCAGAGGTGAAAATGGCTGAGCTTACGAAAGTTTACTTTCCGCAACTGACGAAAGAGGGAGATTTTGTTTCCATCAAATTGCTCTCTGATGAGTCGAATGATTTGAACATCAAAATTGAATCAAGTGCCGGAGAACTTCTTTATGAAGAAGTAATCAACGGGCAAACCGGGTTAATTGGGCAAAAATTTAAGTTCCTGGGCGGTGCTTACAAAATCACTTTGACGAGTAAAGGCTACTCTGAGTCCAGGTTTATGTACTTCTAGTTAATGGGTTAATATGCCAAATGTGGAAGGCCGGCTAAATGTCGGCCTTTTTTTATCGGTTTGCTTTTCTTGAAGCCAAGTTCTTTACTCAATCAGGATATTGTAGATCTCATCGACCAGCTTTTCAAGTGGTTCGGATACCCCGGGCTCAATTGATGTTCCTAAATTCATCCCGATAAAAAAGTAAGTGTCACTATTCGGGAAATAGCCGAGCCCACAGCCAGCACCTATTCCACCGCCAGAGTGACCTATCTCCTCATATCCTTCATAATAATCCCGATGGATTCCTAAACCATAACCGTCGGGTTCGCTTGATTTCTTTTGAACAAAATCCATCATTTCAGACATGGTCGATTCCTCCAGAATTTGATTGGTGAGGAGCCTCTCATGAAAGTCGAGGAAGTCTACTGGGGTAGCGATGATGCCATCATCTCCAATTAGGGATCCCACGTTGATGCGATGCATTTCCGAACAGTTCTCGATTTCATTATTGCTATACCGGTCCCAATAGGTGTTCACTAATTCCGGGTGTTCCATGAATCCCAGGTTGTGGTAATAGGAGTTGTTGAGGTTGTTAGCAGTTAAAATCTCATCCTGAATAAATTGCTTGTGGTCACCGGTAAGTTGATCTGCGATCAATGCCAGGAGCAGGTAATTGGTATTGGTGTAGCTGTATCGTTCTCCGGGCGCAAACTTTGAAGAAACTCCTCTTACGTAATCCAGATAATCATTCACTGTGAAAGTATGCAAAGTATGCTGGAGCAAATAAGTTACATATTCAGGTCTATCGTTGTACTCAGCGATTCCCGATGTGTGATTTAGAAGCATTCTGACGGTTGCTTGTTCCGTATTCGATATATCAGCTATCAAAGGTGCCGGTAAGTATGCCGCTATTCTTTCATCAAGGTCGATTCTCCCATCTTCGTAGAGTAACAAGATTGCGGTTGCCATGTAAGTTTTGGCGACACTCTGTCCGAATTGAAGATGGCAGATCTCCATAGGAGTGTTTGTCTCTATCTTTGATAATCCAGCTGTTGAGGCCCAGGTTCCGTCTTCATCGCGAATTGCCATTGCTATTCCCGGTACACCTAAACTCACTATTTGATTGAGCTTTTGCTGCAAGCCATTGGCTTTGGGATGAGCCGGATTTATTATATCTGAACTCGTACATGTTTCAATTGGAATCTCCATTTCCAGTTTTGAACAAGACCAGGTTAGTGTTAGAAGAAACCCTAGAGCTATTTGATGGAGATATTTTTTCTTGAGAATCATTCCTTCTTGAAGAGTTTCATTCTAAGGCCGACTAAGAAATTTGTGTAGATATTGAGGGGTAGCGTTTCGTTATAAAATAGTGCAGGGACGATCTGATATGCAATGGAAGGGGACAACTCACCCCAACCTGTGGCTAAAGAATAGCCGAACCCAAAATCAATTGGAATACTCATTTGTGTTTTACCTCCTACGCTCTTCTCCCAAGAACCGCCTTCAAAAATGTAAGCCTGGGCAGGATGAAATACTCTCATGATACCAACGCCGGCTTTTAATTCCCCAAAGAATTTTTTTCGAATAGCCGGACGATATCCAAACTGGGTATTCAAGTAAAGCCCATTTCCTATTTCACGATTGAAATAAGCACCAATGACTGCCTGCTGAAAAAGTGTACTCTTGTCATTGTAAAAAACCTCTGAGCCAACATACAATCCGGGATTGGTGAAGTTGTTACCTAAGTCCTTGAAAGGAAGAGCAAAGTTTGTGAATTGAAATCCGACATGAACTGGGAATCTCTGATATGTTGAAATGACAGAGCTTTTCTGCGCTGCTCCATCCTGTATTCCAATGAGGCTGACAAATATGATGACTAACGCTTTTTTTCTCATTTTCAGATCAAAATCTTGAAGGATCAGTTTAAACCTCTCAGATCACTAAAGACAGAGAACGGTACTACAGGTTTCTGTTTGTGAGAAGATTTAACCTATCAGACATCCTAGCATCTGGAACGGATTTATGATTCGCTGGTAAAGGCTGATTCAATTACAAATTGTAAACAATAACATTTCCCAATAGATATTTCAAAAAAGCCGGAACTGGCTTTTGCGACTGAAGATTAACAGTAAAATCCCAAGCGCCATGATTGCACTGCCCACTGATAATGTAATGTGATCGTAAATCAATTCAAGCCCACCCAAGACCAGTACCAGTTCTGTTAGTGCAAACCCTGTGATCAATAGGACACTTCCGGTTTTGGTGAAACCATCGAGGCTTAACCATTTCAAATGGATCATTAAGGCCAATAGGAGAAAAGAGAGCACACCGATGAGGCTCATGTGGAGGTAAGCCAGGATAATCAATTTGTTGTGAAAAGCATAAGGCTGTAATGGCTGATAAATGGATAGACATTGTAAGAGCACTTTGAAAAAGAAGAATAGTAAGAACGCAGAGAAGAAACTTTTGAACCAAATGCTTTTCTCGCTCAGCATGACTTTGAGCTTATTGCTAATTGACATCCAAAGAAACACAAGGCTTAAACCTTGAATAACGGCAGCAAAGTATGCTAATGGCTTAATAAAGTTGGAGAAACTCATTCCCAAAAGAGAGAGTGCAATGGCTGGAATGACTGCACTGGTGAATGTTCGATAGAAATTGACTGCTGATTTTTGTTTGTAGCCGATTTCGCTGTTTTCCAGAAATTTGAAGAAGAGGCCTAATGCTATAAATAGAAACCATCCGTTGTATTGAAGGTGTAAGAAAGTGTAGACAAATGATTGGTAGATCTCCGTTCCGTTCAGCCCTCGTGCAGAAAGCACACCAATTCCTATCGGAACAAAGGTTGATAAAATTCCAAGCATGAGACCAGTTTTGATGAATCGCAGGGAAAGAGTTGTCATGCGGTCTTGTTCATGGGTACGAGTGTCCATGAAGAAGCGATAAATGAACCAGTAGTTTAACAACTGGAAAAGTGTGGAAAATAAGATGGAGTAAAGCCCGTATCCCTGTAGTGAAAAAGAAATCAGGATACCTAAGATCACAAGTATGGTCAGCTTAAATTGAAGAAGGTAACGTCCTTTCCGAATTTGATGCTCTTTCAGGAAAAGCCTTGTAAGGAGTAAAAACATTGAAGTGTAGACCCATCCCTGAAATGCTACATGTGAATGAGCATGAACAAGATTTCCATAGTTGAAGGATAATGGAATGTAAGTAGCGGCTCTGAGAGCAGTTCCAATCACAGCAACGATGAATAGATAGAGCAGGCTGACTTTACCCCAATGCATACTCCAATATTACATCAGCTTGTTAGGGATTGCTAAATAATCATATTTTGCCCTGGTGAGTAAAACCTGGAAATACCATGATTCCCAGGGATGGGAGTCTGCATTTTATAGGAACAACTTCATCATAATGTCCGTCTGCTCGTCGTTTCCTAATACGAAAACGTGTTTGTCAAACACGACAAATCCATTCTTTTCGTAAAAACGAATGGCACGGGGATTCTTCTCCCAAACACCCAACCAGATGTAGGAGGCATTCCTTGATTTGGCGACCTCCAATGCCGTATCATAAAGAATCTGGCCGACTTTTTTTCCATGATACTGATTCAGTACATAGATCCGTTCAATTTCAACGGCCTCTTTATCACTGATTTCTGTTTGGGCATCATTGAAGTTTAGTTTCAAATATCCGACTATTTCGTTTTCGATTTTGGCGAAGTAGAATGCTGAATCGGGATCACTTAATTCTTGCGTAAGTTGATCCGAGCTGAATTTCTCAGCGAGGTACTTATTCATGTCTTCCTTTGTGTTTCCCGCTGAGAAAGTTTCAAAGAATGTTTGTTTACCGATCGTTTGCAGCTCTTTCAGTCCGGATAGTGCTACTTCTTCGATGGTTATCTTGTTTTGATCCAGTTGGTCCACGATGATTTTTGAAATGCAACTTAGTGGAACACGTGGATTTGACCCATAAACAATTGGTAAACGGATTGCTTTGAGTCTTTCGACCTTCCGGGTTCTAAGTACCCCAATGGTGTATGATCTTACTCATACCTCAGGCTTCCTGCAGGATTGGCTCGGGTCACACGAGAGGTTTGAAAATAGATGGATAGGATACCAATTGAAAGTAGGAAAACAATGCTCAAGACGACCTCCAATACCCCCATTTCTACATTATATCTCATCAATGAGTATAAAAATATTTCTTCGTAAAAGAAGTAGGAGAATGGCACTGCTATCAAAGCGGCTAGCAGAATGAGTTTCAAAAAATCCTTACTTAGCAGATAGTACAGGCTTCCGTTTGAAGCACCCATGATCTTTCGTACTGCGATCTCCTTCGTTCGGTTCTCTGTCGTGTATGAAACCATACCCAACAGACCAAGACAAGAGATAACAATGGTCATAGCACTGAGGAAGGTGAAGAACTTGATTTGGACAGAAAGGAAGTAATAAGCTTCTTCAATTTCATCATTCAGGAATGAAGCATTGAAATTGATCTTTTGATCGATTCCTAACCAAACGTCTTCCAATTCACCCATGGTTCGCTTTATGTTTGACGATCTAAGAGTCAACAGTGCGTACTGACTTTCGTGGAGTGAAAACCTTAACACTAATGGATCAATGTCTTCGTTCAAGGGTTCGAAATTGAAGTCCTTTAGGATCCCAACAATCCTGCAACTGGTACCATCATTCAATGTGAACTTCATGGAATCCTTTTTCAAATTAAAAACTCCAATAGATCGCATGAATTGCTGATTAACGAGCACCAACTCCTCATTTTGATTGGATTGCTCAATGGGTTCATCATTACCCCATACCAGTTCCATGTTCATATTATCGGTAAAATCCTCCCCAACAAAGACCTGGTTTACCTGGATAGTATCTTGATCATTGGAGGTCAGGTCAATTTGGTTGTTAAGCAGTAATCCTGGTAAGCTTGAAGTAGTCGTGATCGCCTTCACGTCCGGGTGGTTTCTCAGTTCGTTAATGGCTACTTGTTTATCGATTTTCTCAAAAGGGATGGTCAAAACATTATCTGATTCAAACCCATGTTGGTGATTTAAGACATTGCTGTACTGCTTTGTAATTGTTGCTACCCCGATCACAAAAAAGAGAGAGAGAAAGAATTGGAAAACGAAAAGGCCCTTTTTGAACCCTGATGCCCCCTTTCGACTTAGAATTTCACCTTTTATGGTTTGGATAGGATTAAGCCTGGCAAAGTACTGTGCAGGAAAGATTCCGGCTAATATTCCGACGAGCAGGGTAAAGGTGAGGAAGGTAGCTACCTGGTAAAATTCTATGGAAGTATCAAGCACCTCAGCGCTATAAACCATACTTAAGAACTCCCGCTTGATCGGAACAAGGATAATCAGAGAGCCGAGCAAAGCGATGAGTGCTAGCAGAACGGTCTCAACAATGAATTGAAGTTTGATTTGCTTTTTTTCAGCACCCACAACCTTTCGGACACCAACCTCTTTCGCTCGTTTAAGTGCGCTTGCGATTGACAAATTGGTGTAGTTAAACACAGCTGGCAGTAAGACAAGCAGGCCAATGGTAAAGAAAAAGAGTATGGAAGGCTGGTCCCATCCGATTCCAATGGCATTGCTAATATTCCATCTTGGCACAACTTGTTCAAGCGTCACTGACTCCAATTGGATTTCACTTTCCCGGTGAAATGTTTCAGCGTAGGCAGAAGTTTCTTTCAGTGCTTGATCGAGGTGGTCTCTTTTGCTTTCTTCATTTAGCAAAACGTATGCATAATTATTTCTATACTGAACCCAGTCGGTTTCTAGTGGAGAGGACTCCAGCACCCGGAATGTCTGATAAGATGTGAGCATCTCGAAGTAGAAATGGGTTTGCCTCAGGTTTTCCATAACTCCGGTGACAGTAAATGTCCCCAGGTCAGTCTCCAACGTTTTTCCTAGTGGATTTTCATTTCTGAATAACTTCTCTGCTGTCTTCTGAGTGAGTACCAGGCTGAATGGCTCAGCTAACGCAGTTTCAGGGTTACCCTGGATCAACTTGAAGCTGAACACTTTAAAGAAGGAGTTGTCGGCGAAGTACCCCCTAAAATCCATCAGGTTTCCATATCGATCTACTTCCGGATTGAAATTGGATTTGATGTTAACGATCTCTTCTATGAAAGGGTAGGAAGCTTTCATGTGATCACCCACTGCGTGGAACGTAGAGCCATACGTCCTGTCCTCGGACTTATCGTCTATGTAGGTGTTTAGCTGATAGATCCGATCTTTCTTTTCGTGAAATTCATCCGACTTATAGATGGCAACTGATATGGTGAGAGCAAGCAGGCAAACAGACATACCCAGGGCCAGACCCAAAATGTTTAGTGAAGTGAAGAGTTTGTGCTTGGAAAAATTACGAATAGCTATTTTGAAATGGTTTGATAACATGGCCATGGAGTTTACGGAGTAGTAGTTGGAGTAAGAAGCGTTTGATCTGCGCTTTTTCAGACCGTAAGAAAATAGGAGGCGAAATACTTGCCGCCAGTAATTGACATTCGCTTTGAATGCTCCTTTTGACAGCTTTTTATCGAAGTAAACTTCTTCCAGGTCTCCTTCCATGTCTTCCAGATCCGCTTTTCCTGCAAACCAATGAAGGAGTTTACTGGCCAGTCGTGGGGGTCCTGAATTTCTCATCGGGTTGTCAGGTTAACCTTTGCATTTTCCCAAAGCTCATCGCGTAAGGATTTCATATCGCTCAGTGCAGACTTAGCGGCTGCTGTTAATTCAAAGTATCGCTTCCTTCGACCACCCCGCTCTTTGGTAGGCTCCCCGAGATAGGAGGTGATGAATCCCTTTTCCTCCAACCGTGTGAGTGTGGAATGCAGTGCACCGATGCTTAACGTTCGATTCGCTCTTTTTGAAATGTCATTCAGGATAGCCACACCATAGGCTTCATCCGCCAGGTTGGCGATGGTCAATAAAACAAGTTCTTCAAACTCACCAAGGAATCCTTTCATAGTATCTTTCTATTTTTAAGAATAAATAGTTCAGCAAGTCTAAATAATATCTTTCTATTTTTAAGAATAAATCTGAATTAGTTTGAAAAACAGGCTTTCAACTGGCCTAACCTCCATATTTTGTTGGAATAGGAGCGTCATCTGTTTCCAATGTCCATAGCAGACTGATAATCCACCACCGATCATTGTAATAAGCTAATTGATAACTGTTGATACCTCTTCCTTCCGAACCCTCTGAATCTTTTCCATAGAAGGTCTGAAATACTTGTGCAATCCCGTTGTAGTCATCTACCACCTTGTGGATTTCTTTTTCAAGGTATCCTTCCTCATAGTAAGGATCAGTTAGGAGCTCGAGGAAGTCATCAAGAGAAACAGACTCGGCATAAGCGGAATCCGAGGGGTTCAAAATGGTCAACTGAGCGGATGGATAAAACAAGTTTCTAATAGCAGCAGTATCAATTTTTTCTCCCTTTTCTATTGTAACCAGTCTGGGCAATTCATTCACGATCGCATCAATAGATCCGACACCAGGAGTTTTATCATTTTGCGTCTGGCAAGACACTGAGAAGATGACTAATAAAAGAAGCGGAACGTATTTCATATTCGTGATTTTGATAGGTAGAGGCAACTTAAGTTGATTATTGAATCCTAACTGTTGCTGTTCACATTTTTTAGCTTTTTTTAAGATGCGCTAACTATTGGCCACCAACTTCATCCCCTGCCACATCCAGAAAATCAAAAAAGTACTTAAGATCTTCGATGAAATGCCCGGCATCCGGTGGGAGCTCTTCCGCTTCATGTGTGAGGTAGTAAAGGAGAAGGCTTCTGAGCTGGCGTTTGAATGAGGTGACTTCTATCTGCCCAAGAAAGTCGTCCAGCGCTTCGATGGTTTTTGGGGTGAGGCTAACAAATTGTTTGGCATCAAATTCTCTAATAGTCATTCAATAAAGCTACTAATAAGTATGAACAAATAAATAGTAACAATAAAATAGGATTGATTATTTATTTGTTGAATGTCAAAGCAAAAGGATGAGTTCACAACTCAAGAGTTATCAAAATTAGCAGCTCGTATCAAGTCGTTAAGAATAGAGAAAGGCTACACCAATTATGAAAATTTTGCTTACGAACATGGACTACCACGTGCACAGTATGGCCGTTATGAAAAAGGTGAAGATTTAAGATATAGCAGCCTTGTAAAAGTGGTTAAGGCTTTTGATTTGACAATGTCAGAGTTTTTTAGTGAGGGGTTTGATTAAAGCTATCTAGCGTAGAATCTTCCATTGGCTTCTTTTTGACCCTCAAGCTAGTGCGCGTTTCTAACGCGTACGAAGAGATGATTCTTTTCGTGAAGACGATTTAGAAACTTAGACTCTCTAAGTACTCTACTTGATTAAGACTTTCCCAGGTATTTGCCTGTCGTCCACCTATCAAATAGATTTTTGTTCCGTCTTTTATGAGACCATAATTGTAATGCCTTTTAAGAATGAAATCTTCGTCAAGTGTTTGCCACGTTCCTATTTCGGGATCAAAAGTTTGTATGTCCGTGTAAGTGTCGGAGAACTTACTATACGAATCTGATCCTCCAAAAAACACAACCTTACTTCCGTAAGAAATAGCTTGCTGATTTGCCCTTAATCGACTTCCTGAACCATCTAGAATAATCGTCTCCTGAGTCCATTCTTGTGTGCTAGGGTCATAATTGTAAAGGAATGAATCGTCCCATACATAAATGATACCTTCATGAACCGTTGAATTAGGGAAAGTGAATGTACGTGGCATAGTTTCAGTTACCCATGTATCACTTTTTGTGTCGTACTTCTGCAAAACATCCAGATTACCTAAAGGAGGATCATAGCCCCCAAAAACATATATAGTATCACCTATGTGTTCTGAGGCGGCCCAGTATAATCCATGGAGTAAATCACTTGCTTGTGACCAGCTTGAATTTCCAATGTCATACACCTGAACAATTTTTGACCCTCCATATGAACCAAATAAATAGATTTTGTCATCTACCAACTCACTTGTAATACCCGACTGGCCCAGAGGCAAAGGGTCCAGATTTGACCAACATTGCATTTCCAGATCAAAAACTTCAGCAGATTTAGTATCACTTGAAAAACCTCCTAACGCATAGATCTTTTGATCATGGATCTCAAACCCAGCATCGTATCTTCCTATAGTCATCGGGGCAAGAAATTGCCAATTTCCAGAATAGTTAAGTGAATCTGGTATTTCCGTAGCAATTGATGAAGTGCATGGATCAATTTCAGGTAGCTCTTCTTCCTCCTCATTTTCTTCTTCTTCCGGGAGAATCTCCTCATCAGCTGGGACTACTTCTGACTCATTTGAGCAACCCAATGAGAATGTTGATAAGACTAATAGAAGTATGAAAAGGTGAGTTATTTTCATTTTTTTGTGGTGAATATGCTGGTAAGTTATATTTTAATCAAACTAAGCTATGAAAGGAGTTGTCCACTTACAAGTATTGTTTGCAACAAGTAAATTTTTGGTGGCAAAATCCCTTAAGGGAAGCTTGTTCAATCGCCTACTCGGAAGCTCAAGCTAGTGCGTTTCTAACGCGTACGAAGAGAGAAATGATCACTCCTCTAAAGCCAGCTCCACTGCACGTTCTGCATGAATTCGTGTCGTGTCGAACGTTGCAATGTCAACATCCTCTGGTTTGATCAAAAGCGGTATTTCGGTACATCCCAAAATGGTACCCTCTGAACCATCGGCTATTGCCTTATTAATGATTTCCTGAAACGCTTTTCTTGATTCGGGCAGGATCTTTCCATGAACAAGCTCTTCATAAATCACCTGATGGACCAGGTCTCTGTGCGTCTGTTCTGGTGTCATTACTTCAAGTCCAAAATCATCTTTAAGAATATCTCGGAAGAATTCCTTTTCCATGGTGAATTTGGTCCCTAGTAGTAAGACTTTTTGTAAGCCACTAGCCTTGATCTTTTGTCCGGTGGCTTCCGCAATATGAACAAAAGGAATATTCACACTGTCCTTGATGGTGTCACTGCACAGATGCATGGTATTGGTACACAGGATGATCAGGTCGGCTTTTGCATTCTCCAGGTTTACAGCTGCTTCGACCATTGATTCGTTCAAGCTGTCCCAATCATTCTGGTGTTGGAGTTTTTCTATTTCTGCAAAGTCAACTGATTCTATGACACATCTGGCTGAATGAAATCCACCCAAGAGTTCTCTAACCCTCTCATTAAGAATTTGATAATACACCTGGGAGGATTCCCAGCTCATTCCACCGATTAATCCAATCTTTTTCATAGCGTAGTTTCGAAAAATAATTCGTCTCCAAACTAGTGAGCATTTGTGTACCGCACAAAGAGAAAAGTGACTACAAGCTGTCCACTTGACTTCTTCCGCTATTTGAAACTACTCGCAACTTTTTTCTTTCTACTAACTACTTTCTACTCACTACCTTCTACTCGCTCCACCAGCTTTCTCCAAAACCCCTCATTATGCTCCATCGGATTCTTGAGGCTTAATGAATGCTCTCCATCCGAAACGTGCTCATAAGTGTCATCGAATTTTAATTGTTTGAAGGGAATGGCCCAGGCGTAGGTTTGTGTGCGGTGTTTCAGGTGGATGATAGTACCATTTGGACGGAGCTCGAAATTGACGTAGTTCGTGGAGTGACCGGGATTGATGTATGGTTGAAGCGATTCGCTAGTGCTTGCAACGATGATCCGGTGTGATCCAATCCCGCCTAGTTTGATCCTTTTCCAGAATGAGAATGGTTTTCCGACCAATTTGTTGATCTCAAACGTTACTTCTTTATCAGTATAGGTTGTATCAAAGATCATAAAAAACCCCCCGGGCAGTTGTTAGTTCCGGGGGGCATAAGATAACCAACCTAAGAGAAGTTTTGTTTAATCATCAGTAGCATCATCTTCGTGATCTTCACATTCTTCTTCCCAATCGTCCCACTCGTCACCAAGATCTATTTCTTCGCTTACACCATTTTCAGTTACTGTAATGATGTTATCACAGGTGCCGTCACCGTAATCGATCGAGTAAGTCCCACTCTCATCACCGTATGTATAGCTTCCTGACTCAACACCACTCACGAAGATCCACACATCTTCTTCCCCGCATGCATTGTTATAGAATAGCGGGCTATCAACTTTAGAATCGAATGATTCTCCGGTGCTTACTTCGACTGATTCATTTCGTGTTTGAACAGTGTATCCATTCTCATCAGCAGTCTCAGAGCCATCAGCCACATAGTTCACTTTGATGATTTGCTCACCAGTGGATACTTCAGTGCTGTCGTGGTATCCGTATTCTGTATATTCCATTTGCAGGTTAGCTGCAAACTCGTACGATGCGTCAAACATATACAGCGAATCCACTTCTTCACCTGCATCATCAATAGATGACCATGTTCCACTGTAGCTATGTGTTCCGTTGATGCTCCAGTCTTCTCCACCGAAGTTGGTATAGACCACTTCTGAGGTGAAATTGTTGTCGGTGTAAGTTCCTTTCTCCACCATTTTCCCTTTCATGAACTCACCGTAATACTCACATCCATCACCGAAATCAATAGTGAAGGTGTAATTGCCAGCTCCATCGTCTTCATAAGTTTCTGTCAGACAACTTGGCGTTTCTTCTTCGTCTGTTTCTGATCGACCAGCTATACTTCTCTGAAGTGAAAGCGGGGAGCCTAATGACCTTCCTGCTGTGGAAGACAGATTTCCGTAAATCGCTCCAAGCGGCCCACCGAAACCAGTTCCCCTTACCCGACTTATTGCCGAGTTAGAGCCAACGAGGATATTATCAGAGATAAAATTTTCCTCAGGAGTTTGAGGAGTAACATCACCAGGCGTATCACATGACCAAATCAACCCGGCTATTGCTATCCAGGCGGTGGCGATAATTAATTTATTCGTTTTCATGTTGTAGTTTTTCTGTTTGGGTATGATACATGTGCATCAATTTTTACCCTACCGGAAAACTTTGATTTTTAGAAGATTTTTTTGAATTATGCCCTAAGACACCTAAAAACGAATGTTGAAAAAGAAATTGGGGGTAAAACCTAAAAGCCTGGTATCAAGCGCTACGATCCTTACTTCATCTTCATCCAATGCATCATTTACTTCATCAAACAAGATCTGCTGAGCAAACCGTCTGGATTTGATATTCGGAGTATCAAAGACATTGAAGAATGTAATCCCGGCCTCACACTTCACATTTCCAATGGAGAACGAATTCTTGGCCGACAGGTCCATTCGTTGATAGGCCGGTAACCTGTAGTTGTTAAGTTGATCCTGTTCAAAAACAAAATTGTCATCTTCATCCAATAATGGAATGGAGTAAGGCTTGCCAGAGCCATAGATCATAATACTGGAGAATTCCCAGTTCTTCACTTTGACAGTATTGACAAAGTTGATCTCATGCCGTTGATCCTGGTTGGAGGGGTAGGGTGTGTTTTGGTTGATGTACCAAAAATTGTTTTCTGAATTGGCTAGTGAATAACTGAGCCAGGAAGTAAATCGCTCTGTTCGATACTTGACGAATAAGTCCATTCCCTGGGTATTATTCTCACCAGAGGTGTTCAGGTCTTCATCAAGAATGAAATCCAGTACAGCCGGATTTCTGGACACAAAAACATTTTCAATGATTCCCTGTGTGTTCTTTCTGTAGTATTCCAGGTCTACCGTCCATTTTTCCGAAGCAAAACTTCCTCCAAGGATCAGGTGGGTACCGTCAAGTACGGGAATGGATTCATCATCTGCCAGTACCCAGTAGAATTTGTCATTGTTCTGGAAGAAATCAAGTGATGTTTGATTAACGAATTGGTGATGGAAAGAAGCAGCACCTTTCAGGTTGAACAAGTCATTGATCTTGAACTTGAGATCCAAACGAGGCTCCAGGTACCACTGTTCTGTGGGTTCGTAAAAGGTGGTTCGCAAGCCAACATTAGACGTGATATTTTCTCCTAGAAACAGATAGTTACCATAGAAACTGGCAATGGTCGATTCGACCGTTAAGGTATCGGTTACTTCCACGCCATTGCTGAAAGCACTCAAGTAAGACTGGTCTACATCAAAGTTGGAAGTAATATTGTTTAGCTCCATTCCGACGTTGAGTACATTTCGATTGTCCAGTTCAATCTCATGATCAGACTTGAGAGTTACATCGCCGACCGAACTTGAAACACTGTAATCAAAGACCTCTACCTCTGTGTTGGATTCAACCGTATCAGTACCAAAGGCGATTGGGATAAAAAACGTCTGAGTGATGGCTAGCTGTTCATCATTCGTATAATCAGAAGCCCCAAATGTGAAACTGCTCGACCAGCTGGGAGAAAAATTGTATTTCCAGTCCAGGCTCACACCACCGTTGGCCCATGTGGCCTTATCCAGAACGGTGTTATTGAAATTGTCATCTTCCTCAAAAAAATTCCCGGTATAGAAATCTTCGCTTGCGTACAGGTTTACATCAAGAATGGATCGATTGCTAAATCGATGTTGGAATTTGGCGTTTAAGTCATAGAAATCAATGGAAGGAGAAAGATCATAAGAGGCGATTTCCGGATCGATGGATTCAAGGAAGCCTTCCCGATTAGAGGAAAGAAAGTCTTCAAAGAGTCCTGAGTTAAGTAGGCCTGTGAATGATTGCCTGGTCCCAATCAATAATGAAGATTTTTTACCGATCGGAGTTTCGATCATCGCGTTGTAGGACAGCAGATTAACACCAACTTTTGCTGAAAAATCATCCGTCGAACCCGTTTTACCTGAAACATCTACTACGGAAGAGATCCTTCCACCATACTGAGGACCAAAACCGCCTTTGTACACGGATACATTATTGATCACATTCGGATTTAGTGTGGAAAAGATGCCAAAGAAATGATCCAGGTGGTACAATGTAAATCCATCCAACAGGATCAGGTTTTGGGAAGGAGAACCACCCCTGACTGACAAGCCGGAAGAGGTTTCATCTGTTGCTTTGATTCCTGGTAGTAATTGGATCGATTTGAAAACATCTGTTTCTCCAAGCATGGGTAGCGAGTTGAATTGGTCCGGGTTCATACTGAAGAAACTTGCCCTTCCAGCCAGATCGTTGAAATCTTTTGAATTCAGGATGACTTCCTGAAGCACCATTGGGTTTTGTTCCATTTGAAGAGATATCTCATCCTGTGCGGGAGGGACATCCAGTTGCACAGATTTGTATCCAATGTAGCTGATTTGCAATGTGACCGTGTCCTCTCTGGGTGGAAGAGAGAATTGACCTTCCTGGTTGCTGATGGTGCCTTTGTTGTTCACTTGAACGTGAGCATAAGCTAAAGGCTTTCCTGTCGATTGATCCTTTATCTGCCCGGCCAGCTTTGAAGGCTGAAAGTCCAGTTTTTTGGGTATGACCAGATAGATCCCATCCGCTAACTGGATCTTGAAAGGAAGTTCATCAAATACCGCGCTGATCAGGTCCGCTTCGGAATTAGCTTTTATTTTCTTGTCAAGGGTATGCTTCTTGAGGGCCGCCGGATTGTAGGAGAACTTGAAGCGATGCTTTCTCGAAAGCTCTTCGACCACTTCATAAAGTGTCTTCCCACTAAAGTCAAACTCATAGCGTGGTTGGCCCATCACTAGAAGTGATAGTGCCACAAATATGGAAAAGACGACACTTCTCATAGGCGGTCTTTTGGCTATTGGTCATTCGTACTTATCGCAAACGCATTCTGCCCTGTTTTCTGATACTGAAGGCCCAAAGGAAGGCAAACCATATCCAGAGCGGTTTCCACATTTTCATTGATAAAGTATCCTGAGAATAATAGCTCAGATGCTTCATATTCAATTTCCACATTGAATTGACGCTTCAATTCTTCGATTACATGGTCTAAGGGCTGATTGTTGAAGTAGAACTCACCACTTTGCCATTTGCCCATTAGATCAGGGAGCCGATCCATTCGTATGATGGTATCTGCCTTCAGACTGATCATCTCTCCCGGTGTTAGCTCTTCAACAACCTGTTTTTCTTGGATAGTAACCCATACTTCCCCGGTTTTGCAGGACACTTCAAAATCGTTATTTCTGGCAAAAACATTGAAAGAAGTACCGAGTACTTCTACGGTTCCGAGGGGAGTGATCACCTCAAACTTTTCCCCTTTCATTACTTCAAAAAAGGCTTCACCTTCCAGTGAGATGACCCGATCCCAATCCTCCGAATAGCTGATTGAAGAAGAGGCATTCAGACTCACGGTAGAGCCATCCGGTAGTTCCTGATCGATCGATTCGCCAACCTCTGTGGCAAGCATAATCTGTTCCGGAGCTTTATTGAAAAAGAGTAACCAGAAGGTGATTAATACAGAGACAGCAGCCGCTACACCAACGTATCTCCATAAGACGATCGTTTTGGTTGAATTTTCATCATTATCGTCGATAGCATCAGAAATATTATCCCAGATCGCCTCTTTGCTTCGTTTTACCGGAATTTGAGCATTGGCCGATTTTTTTAGGAAATCAGCAATTTCGTCATTCTGGTCACTATCCAAATGATCCATCAAATCCCGATATTTATCTGCGTCGCTCATTTCATATTTTCACTCCTAGCTGCTCCTTGATGATACCGATCGCCTTACTCATTCGTTTTTCTATCGCCTTTACGCTCAAATCAAGACGTTCTGCGATCTCATCGTATTTCAACTTGTCGATCCTGTTCATCAAAAACACTTCTCGGCAGCCTTGAGGCAATGCTTCGATGACAGAATTGAGTTTCTTCTCAAACTCTTTTTCTTCCAGGACGAATTCCGGTGAGCTGAATTCCGTCTTATTTTGTGCTATCACATCTCCCTGATGATTCATTACCACCTTCTGGTGCTTGTAATGATTGATCATGAGGTTGTTAGCGATGGTAAAAAGCAGGCTTTTTACCGTTTCTTTTTTTATTTCTGCCCGCTTCTCCCAGACCTTAATAAAAACTTCCTGCACAAGATCCTCAGATAGTTCTATGTCTCCGGTTTTGTAGTACAGAAATCCTCTGAGACTATCAAAAAACTGGTCATAGATCTCTCTAAGGTCCTTTTTATCAAATTTTCCTTCGACTTTCATTGGGCAGAGCCCAAAGATAAAGTCCGCCATTTAGAACTATACAATTTAGTATAATTGAACCCTACTCATATAATTGATGAATAAGAAGCGAATTCTGGATACCTGCATTGGAATATGCGAAGAAAAATTGGCTGATCTTGGGAAGGAACTGGATCACCTGAAGGAATCAGCAGCAAGTGATACCAAGAGCAGTGCGGGTGATAAGTATGAGACCGGAAGAGAGATGATCACCCAGGAGAAAGAGAAGCTGGCAGGAATGCAGGAGCAACAAGCCATGCACTTACGGATGTTAAATACGATAGATCCGGAAAAGCAGGTTTCAAGTGTCCAATTGGGCGCATTGGTTCGAACATCAACGGGGATCTATTTTCTTGCAGCAGGCCTGGGGCAGGTCAAAGAGGGTGATGATACCTACTTCGTCATTTCTCAGGCAGCTCCAATCGCACAAGCGATGCTTGGAAAAAAAGCAGGAGACCAATGTTTTTTCAAAGGGAGAACAATAGAGTTATTAGAGGTTAGTTAATCAATCCATCACGATTTCAGGGTCGACCACTTCAAGGTCCTTCTGGGTCAGCATTGAAGCGGGAACATTTTGTGTGATCGATTCGATCAACGCATCGGAAAATCGTTGCTTGCTGTTATTGACGCGATTAATGATACCAATTTCACGGGCCTTTCGTCCAATCTGCGTGATGTTGTTTTCCTGCTCTGCTGTAAGGCTTAGTGTGGTTAGCTCAGGTAAGATAGTTATTCCTCCTTTGGTATCTACAATGCGAATAAGCGCATCGATCGAATTACTTCGGTAGACAAAGCGTTTCCCCTTTCTGATTTCCTGCAAATCACAAAAATTATTGATCTGATCCCTGAAACAATTGCCTTCATTCAATAACCATAGATTATTGTAATCGACATTGCGTACGGAAGGTGCATTAGTTGCGTCAATTGGATGTGACGAATAGAAGAAAAACTTCTCGTAGAAGATGGGCTGGGATTCAATTCCATACACATTCACTGGTGTAGCAATCAGCCCGGTATCCAGCTGGCTCTTTCTGACTCCATCGATCACCCGGTTGGTGGTCATCTCATGATAATCAAGGTCCAGCTCTGGATATTTTGTCTGCAAATGATCAGTAAATAAAGGAATAAGGAATGGTGCAAGCGTTGGGATGATTCCAATATTGAATTTACCGGATACATCTGTCTTGAGGCTGGACGTAAATTGTTTGAGATTCGATGCTCCGATCACCAATTCTTCCGCCCGAATAAGGAAAAGCTTACCCTCTTCTGTTACTTCAATTGGGCTTGATGACCGATCAAACAAAGCCAGTCCAACTTCCTCTTCTAACTTCTGTATTTGAATACTTAAAGCCGGTTGTGAAATGGACAATTTATGAGAAGCTGCTTTGAAACTTCTGTTTTTTTGGAGTTCCAGGGCGTAGATTAGCTGCTGGAGTGTCATAAGTTATTATTATGAGTTATTGAAATTCATAATAAAATTAAATCTGATTATTGACTAATGGAAGGTGACGGCCAGATATAAATTGAAGCCTGGCAAAAAAACCAGGCTCCATTTATTCTTATTGACTATCGCTCTTTTTGCCAAGCATCAATAGTTCGTTTAGGCTGATCTCGGTGATGTACTTTCGAACACCATCTTTCTCATAAGACCGATTGATCAGCTTTCCCTCCAAGGCAATTTCACTTCCCTTCTTTAAGTAATTTTCCACCACATCCGCTTTCTTTCCCCAAACCACAATATTGTGCCATTGGGTGTCGGTCACTTTATCCCCTTTGCTATTGTAATAGGTTTCATTGGTAGCCAGGGAAAAGGAAGCCATTTTCCTTCCACTGTCAAAGGTGTGAACATCAGGTTCATTGCCCAGCCTTCCGATGAGGTGAACACTGTTTTTTAAACTTTGCATAAGCATAGATTTTAGGATTAGGTAATCACTTGTCATTGAGACAAATGCTGTCGTTTGACGGCCAACAATTTTGACGTTGAATTTCTTGTCAACCGGTTGTTAACCATTTGTAGTCGTTTGAAGTCGCTTGTACTCGGCTAAATGCGTTATTTCTGAGCTTCATTTTGGTTCTTTATGGAAAAAGACTGTCGTAAGTGCCAGGAATGTGAGAAACCGGTTTTTGGGAGAGCAGATAAGAAATTTTGCTCAGACGCATGCAGGAATGCATACAACAATAAAGCAAATGCCTTATCGACCAATTACATGAGGAATGTGAATAACATTCTTGGCAGGAACAGGCGGATTCTCAAAGAACTAAATCCGGGAGGAAAGCATGAGACACATCGGGATCTCCTGCTAAAGAAGGGATTTGATTTTGATTTTTACACCAATAGTTACACCAGTCAAGTAGGAGAGATCTATCGATTTTGCTATGAACAAGGATATCTCATGCGGGAAAATGGCCACATTTTGTTAATAGAACGTAACGAAGAATAATCCAATATTTTCTTCGTTTATTTAAAACCTATTCATCTAATGAGTAAATCAAAGCACAGTAGAGTCCGAATTAGTCGATTTCTAGCCATTTTTCAATGGGTTGTACTGATCGTGATCTTTGTTCTTGCATTTCTGTCAAAGTAGCCTCTATTCAATTGGCTACCTGCCTCAGTCTGATTTATTTTTAGGTCAGCTAAAACTTTTTTGATCACCCGATCATCATAAGGTTAGTTGAAAGCAAAGCGCTTAAATAGTTTATCCTAACCTTAAAAAATGGTGAACAGATGTCGGCCCAAACCTTACCAGATTTGACCATGTACAAGAACGACGATTTAGTTGTTCGTGCGCAGGGAGGAGATGAGAAGGCATTGAACCAGTTGGTAAGCCTATGGTACAAGCGGATCTACAACTTTGTGTTGAAGTACTGTTCGGATCATGATCTCGCCACCGAATTGACGCAAACGACTTTCATAGCGATGTTCAAGAATATCAAAAAGCTGAAAGAAGTGGATCGATTCAAGCCCTGGATCTATCGGATAGCAACCAATTTTTGCTATGAAGAGAACAGGAAGAAGAAAAGAAACAAGCTGGTATCACTAACTATTTCGAAGAATGATGAAGAGGAGGTAGTCGAAGTGGGCACTGCAGAGGGACATTTTTACAATCCGGAGCGTAGTTTTCAACAGAATGAACTGGAACGCGTCATTTTTTCGGCTTTGCAAGAGTTAAGTGAACATCAGCGTAGTGTAGTGATCATGAAAGAATATGAGGGGCTGAAATTCAGAGAGATCGCTGAGGCAATGGGGGAGTCCGAAAATACAGTCAAAACCTGGCTTTACCGGGGTTTGAGAAACCTAAAAGATATTTTGAATAGTAGGAATTTGAATAAGGAGACATTGAACTATGAGTTATAAACCAGATGAGGCAACATTGACTGCTTACTTATATGGTGAGCTTTCAGAAGAGGAAAAAGTCAGGGTAGAGCGTTACCTGGAGTCTTCTCCGGAGGCTGAGGCCGAGCTGAACGAATTACGTGAAGTATTAGAAGTCATGGGGCAGGTGACTGACACTGAGGTGTCGGCTCCCGAATTTGTCTATGAAGAATCATCCAGGGTAGTTGTACCTGGAAATCAATTCTTTAATCCATTTATGAGGGCGGTAGTTGGGATCGCAGCAAGCATAGCATTGCTGATGTTCGTAGGTTACTTAACTAACGTTAGACTTTCTGCTGCGGATGGAGGTATGCAAATAAGCTTTGGTCCGAGTGAAAAGATCCAGACGAATACCTTTAATGAGACTGACATCAAGACCTGGATGAACGAGGCATTGGTAAGCAACAATCGGGATCTAATCACAAAGATCAATGAAGTAGAAAGTGAGTTGGTGCAGAAAGTAGACAATCAAAGGACAGAACTTAAGAAGTCTTATGTTGCTCAGGTAGATAAGGCACTGATCGATCAATATGTGGCCCAGCTTACACTTGAGAACAGAGATATTATCCTTAGCCTTCTGGATCTTTCGGAGCAATCACAGCGACGCTACATGAATGACTTGATGGCAGACTTTGCCAACTTTATGGATAGCCAGCGTCAGTCTGACCTTGATTTGATCCAGGCGAACTTCAATAACCTAGTAACCACCACAGAAAATTCACAACAAGAGACGAATGAAATCCTTGCCAGTATTATTTCAACAGTGAATAATGCAGAGAACCAATGGTGAAACAAACAGATTTTAAAACAATGAAAAAATCAATGAGAGCAATTTGTGTAGTATTCGGTGTTCTGGTCGCTATGACAGTGTTTGGTCAGGACATTGACCAGGCTAGGATGGACCGGGATCTGAAAATTGCTGAAAACATTTTAGGGACCTTAGCAAACAGCAATTCAAACAGGTATTCATTTTCCAGGAGTATTGAGAGTAACTATGTGCCAGGATATGGCGTGATATTCAGCTTACCACAAACCACGCTGGTCTACACCACGCGATCGGGGGGAAATGTAGCGATTGTCGCACCTTCCGGACAGGGATTTAGCTACGTGACCAGAGATTCTGACTGTGACCATTGTGAGGAAACTGAATTAGATGTGAATGTTTCCGAAAATAACGAAGAGTTCGTGAAAGAAGTAACGCGACAGCTGGAGGAGAATATGACGATTTTCCTTGTCGATTATGCGGACCTGATTGGTCAGTTGAAGCCTTCGGATCGGATCATGATCAATGCCAAGAGTTCGAGAAACCAGGTTTGGATCAGTGGTTCCAATATCAGGTCCGGGCGAAGTGTGGGGAGAACTGCCGAGATCTCAAAAGCGGACCTTGTTGCCATGAAACAAGGAAAGTCTTCCAGGGAAGAGACGGTTAGCAAAATCAAATTCTCGAGCACAGGGGATGAAGAATTAGCCAGAGACCTGGAATTGTTCTCCAGTATTTTCGCCCGACTCTACGAGCCAGATATGTCCAATACCTATTATACCTCAAGCAGAGCGCTCAATTACGAGCGCCTCGAAAACCTGGGTGCGATTTATTCGATGAAAGTTTATTCATCATCAGAAGATGGCGGACGGCATACGATTAGAACTACAGGAGAGAGTGGTTTGACAAGGGAAGAAAGGAATCGCAAGGTCAATGCGATGTATCCTGAATTCGAACAATCGATCAAGGAAAACCTGCTCGATTATGGTCGAACAATTAAGAGCCTTAAAGCAAACGAGGTGTTGATCTTCAAGATTCGCATGACAGAATGTAAAGGATGTGAAATGCCAAAAGAAATAGAGGTGTCACTCCAGGCAAGCGTTTTGAACGACTTTGATTCCGGTAAGCTTTCCAGGAATGATGCATTAGCAGCCATTACCATCAAGAAGGTTAACAATTAAGTAAGTTTTACTTACCAACCGTGACCCAGGCAGCAACGTCGGGGTTTTTTTATTACTGGCAAAATGTATCTTCGGGAAAATGATCATTTCAAATGGAAATAACTGCGTTTAAAGAAAACCTTGATCTAACATGGGATTTGATTAGAAAAAGTAGTGAAGGACAAAGTCAGGTCCTTCAAAGCAATGATCCCGAACAAATTAAAAAAGCGATCGACTCGCAATTCCCATATGGGCCCGTGGAGTACGCTGATTTGTTGAAGGAGCTACAAGATCAGGTCCTTCCCTTTCTTAATCAAAACAGGAGCACGCAGTATGGAGCGTACATTACCGGGAGTGGTAATCCAATTTCAGTTCTGGGGGAATTTGTTAAGGCATTTTACAATCAGAATGGGTTGAAATGGAATAACTCACCAATCACATCAGAGTTGGAACAGTTGGTTATCAGATGGATTGCGGACTTTATTGGACTGCCAGAGTTTGGTCAGGGGGTACTCACTTCGGGTGGATCCATGTCGAATTTCCTGGCAATTCATTTTGCGTTAACAGATAAATACCCAAACAGGGAAAATGAGGGACTACCTCACAACAAGGTTACTGTTTACTGCTCTGACCAAACCCATTCCAGTGTGGATCGTGCAATGGTATTTCTTGGCCTTGGTCGAAACCAACTTAGGAAGATATCTACCAACGAGTTTCGTTTAGATGCCGAGCAAGTGAAGAAAGCAGTTAATGATGATCTGGAGAAAGGGTTTGAGCCTCTAATGATCATTGGGAATGCGGGGACTACCAATACGGGAAGTATTGACCCATTGGAAGAACTGGGGAATGTTGCCAAATCTCTTGGGCTCTGGTATCATGTAGATGGGGCTTATGGAATCCCTGCAAGAAGACTTCCGGATTTGGAGAAAGAGTTTGCAGGAGTTGAACTTGCAGATTCGATCATTATCAATCCTCACAAGTGGCTGTATGTAACTTTTGAGGCCAGTTGTGTTTTGCTAAGGGAGATCCCGAAATCCTTCCATTTCACTCCTGATTATCTTTTCACCGAATCGCCGGGCCTCCGTTGGGAATCCTCGGAACACACTATTGAGCTTTCCAAGGAGTTTCGAGCCCTGAAGATCTGGATGACTTTAAAGTACTATGGAGCGGATCAATTAGCATCATTCATCCAAAATGACATTGCCATGATAAGCTACTTTGCTGATGAACTTCAGAAAGTGCCCAATGTAGAAGTTGAGCCCGAACACCCGCTTTCAATCCTGTGCTTTAGATATAGCAATCCTGCACTTTCACCTGAGGCAAACGAGTTGATCAATATCCAAACCCTCCGAAACATTGAATCGGAGGGAAAGGTATTTCTTACTGGTACCCGGTTGAGGGGCAAAACTTATCTCAGGGCTTACTTCGGTAACCCTGATCGTTCTAAGAGTGATGTTGACCAAATGGTCGAAGTTGTTCGTGCCACGGTGAGTTCAGTGGCTACATCTTAAAACAGGATTTACCTGTTCATCACATCATCCTTGGTACTCGAAACGATTTGCATGACTTCATTGACAATTGTTTCAGACAGTCCCAGCTCGATGAGGGTATCTGATAGATGACTTGCGACAGTAGAAAAGTCAACGTCGGTAATTTCCATATGAGAATGGGCAGCTCGCATATCTTTTCCACTCCACTCGATGGGGGCTCCGAAAGCCACAGCCATGAACTTCTTCATTTTTTCTGCTTGATTATCCATGTCGACATCTTCGAAGAAGTGTCCGACATTAGCATCGGAGATGACCTTTTTGTAAAATAAAGTGACAGCAGCATCTACTGCTTCTTCACCACCGATTCGATCAAATAGCGTTGTTGATTCTGATTGCATTATATTATGATTTAGAGTAAGCCCAAAACTATTTTAGGCTATATCAGAAAGGGAATTTCTGGTGTCTACATCCTGTCTATAAAAACAAAAAAATCGCATTGGCTAATGCACTTTTTGACATAACTTTCAAGTTGATCTATGAAAATGATCGAAGTAACCGATCATTGATTGGGTTAGCTTTTGTTTACGTCATATTAGCCCGAAATACCCCTTTCTTACCTAGTTTGGAAAAATTGAGAGTCGCTACAATTGAAACCATTTTAAATAGTTAATTGATGAAAAACATTGGAGTGTTTACTTCTGGAGGAGATGCGCCAGGAATGAACGCATGCGTTAGAGCTGTCGTACGAACGGGTCTTAGTCTGGGCCTGAATGTTTATGGTATCCGGTATGGATATAATGGGATGATCACGGGGGATATTTCACCGATGCAATCCTATTCGGTTAGCAACATTCTTCAAAAAGGCGGTACGATTTTGAAATCGGCAAGGAGTGAAGAATTCATGACGGAGGAAGGACGAAAGAAGGCCTATGATCAGTTGAAGAAGCACAACATAGACGGGCTGGTCGCTATAGGCGGAGATGGCACTTTTACCGGTGCGAATATTTTTTATGAGGAACATGGGATTCCAACTGTTGGTGCTCCTGGTACCATTGACAATGACCTATATGGTTCTGACTATACCATTGGTTTTGATACCGCGGTAAATACGGCACTCGAAGCAGTCGATAAAATCAGGGATACTGCTAATTCTCACGATAGAGTGTTCTTCATCGAAGTAATGGGAAGGCATTCGGGACATATTGCTGTACAAAGTGGAATTGGAGGAGGTGCCGAGCTGGTCATGGTTCCGGAAACGTCGACGACCATTCAAGATGTTATCGATACCCTGAACAAAGGCCGTGATAAGGAAAAGACCTCAGCGATTGTGATCGTTGCAGAAGGAGATGAGCAGGGCAATGCACATGAAATAGCCAACAAGGTCATGGAGAAACTACCCAAACTGGATATACGTGTATCGACACTTGGGCATTTGCAACGAGGAGGTTCGCCAACTTCACATGATCGTATCCTCGCTTCAAGACTTGGTTTGGCTGCTGTTGAAGGTCTTATAGATGGGAAATCCAATGTAATGGCTGGAATTATTGACAATGAAGTGGTGTATACCAGCTTTAAGCTAGCTATCTCAAAATCTAAACCAATCGATAGTGAGTTGATGCGTTTGGTTGAAGTAATGAATACTTAGCGGGCAAATGGTCGTATAACCTTCTCATGAAACTTGACCTGGTTTCCGTATTCATTTTCTTAAGTATTACCCAGGGACTTTTCGTCATATTCATGATGTGGACGACCGTTCCTGTTTCGAGATGGTCAAGAGGTTTTTTAACGGCTGTTATCCTGGTACTTACCTGGTACCAGGTGGAATTCTTACTGATCAGAAGCAAGGTTGATCTTGACCTGCCCATGTTTTACGGTACAAGGTATGGATCGTGGCTGCTGCTAGGGCCTTTGCTTTGGTTCTATTCTAGGGCCTATTTTTCCAGAGAGTTCCAATTCAGTTGGAGAGCCAGTTTTCATTTTGTTCCCTTTCTGATTTTTTATGCACTAGTTCCATTATTTAATGTTGAGCTACTCACCTGGCGTTCGGTCGATTATGGAATGTTGACGGTATTTGACGACTGGAATCAGAATCCAATCACGTTCCCACAGTATTTGTATGGTTCAATCTTTTTATTCCAGTTCATTCATGCGCTGGTTTATGTATTTCTTAGTTTGAGACTTGTGAATGAATTGGAGTTAGGACTCAAAGAAAACTACTCCAACTATGATGAAGTGAATATCCGTTGGCATAAGCTTTTCCTATACCTAACGACTATCATACTTGTTGCTGTCACATCCTTCATTCTGTATCAATTCATTACACAGGATTATCGCAGAATGAGTGATTACTTCTATGTACTTCCTATGACAATTGTCGTGTACATGTTGTTGTATCATGCGATCAAATATCCAAACCTTATTTTCAAGCATTCGATTTCTACCCGATCAGATAAATATGAAAAGTCGAGCCTGGCCTCATCAGCTGCTGTGGAGTATGCTCAAAAGCTCCAGGATCTGATCGAGTCCCGTAAACTCTACCTCCAGCGAGAACTTGGACTAAATGATCTGGCGAAGGAATTGGAGGTATCAACACATCACCTGTCACAATCCATCAACGAGACACTCAATCAAAACTTCTATGAACTCATCAATCAATACCGGGTTGAGGAGGCCAAGAACAAGATCAAAAACGAATCCGAAAAATCTCTGTTGCAAGTTGCATTTGAAGTTGGCTTCAACAACAAGGCCTCATTCAACAATGCTTTCAAAAAGCATGTGGGTATGACACCTTCAAGGTATCGGGAAACAGCCTAGAATTTAATGATTTAATCGAAATCGATGATCAGCGGACTCATCGGTGGAACTTTAAGTGTACCATCAAGAGTAAGCTTTTTATTTGAAAGGATCTCCGTGCCTGATTCATTTCCTGTTATGATCTCACTGAACCTGTCCAGGTCGAGAACCTGTTCATTCTGATTCTTGCTTAGAACGACCATTACTTTATCAGATTCGGTATATCTAAATAGTACATAGATGCCATCCTTCGGGTTGTAATGGAGCAATTTCCCATTATGAACTGTTGGTTGATTTTTTCTCCAGTTCAGGATCGTCTTGAAAAAATCCAGGGTTTCCTTCTGAAGATTATTCAGCCCTTCACCAGTAAAAGCATTGATATCATCACCCTGCCACCCTCCGGGAAAGTCACTTCGGATCACTCCATGGTCAGTTGTGCCGGGGTTGGTCATCAGGACCTCTGTGCCATAATAGATCTGGGGAATTCCTCTTACTGTCAGGTAGTAACAAATGCCGAGCTTGAAAAGGTTATAATTTTCGTTGACCTGTGTAAAGAATCTACTCATGTCATGGTTGTCAGGAAACGTGACCATGTTGTTGGGGTTGGCATACATAAAGTCCGATGCAAGGGTGATGTAAGGCTGGACCCAACCTGTGAAGCCTGATTCCTCTTCCAAAAGCCCTTTGGTAAGATTTGATTGAAGTGGAAAGTCCATTATGCTGGGAAGGCAGGAAGTGTATCCATCTGGATTATCCTTACCCTGTTGCCAATAGGCAACAATTTGTGGTTCTTCGTTCCACTCCTCACCAACGGTGTTGAAGTATGGGAATTCGTTTTGAACTGCACACGTCCAGTCCGCCATGAATTCCTTATCAGGATAGGGGTAAGTGTCCATTCTTATTCCATCAATTCCCGAATATTCTATCCACCAGATTGAATTCTGGATCAGATATTTCGCCATGAAAGGATTCCGTTGATTGAGGTCTGGCATAGTAGGTACAAACCAACCATCTGTAAATTCTTTGATGTCAATTTGAGAGGCATAGGGATCCTGGGTGATCGACTTTCTATGCGTAGTGTTTTGATAATTTCCATTGACCAGGTATTCTGTTTGATAGTTATACCAATCAGATGTGGGGAGGTCGTTGGTCCACCAGTGTTCAGACCCATTATGATTCACAATCATGTCCATGATCACCCTAATTCCATTTCTATGGCACTTTGATACCAATTCCCGGTATTCCTCGTTGGACCCGAACCTGGAATCCACCTTATAGAAGTCTGTCGTTGAGTAGCCATGATAGGAGTATTCTGGCATATCGTTTTCCAGGACCGGATTTAGCCAGATAGCAGTGAAACCAAGGCTTTTAATGTAGTCAAGATGATCACTGATGCCCTTAATGTCTCCTCCGTGTCTGCCTCCGGGATGCTCTCTGTTCACCTTTTCTTTGAGAGATGGGTTTTCGTCGTTGGACGGGTCTCCGTTGGCGTAGCGATCCGGTGTAATGAGATATACAACATCAGAGGTGTTGAATCCCTGGCGGTCTCGAGAGCCGCCTTCTCTCTCTAGAAGTTGATAGGTATAAGTTGCTTTTGTCTTCTTGCCACTTTTGAGAACGATTTCAAAACTACCTGCCTCTACACCTTCTGATAGCACCAGGTCTATTACCAGGTAATTGGGGTTTTCAAGTTTAGTGACTTGCTTAATAAGGACACCTTCATAGTTAATTTGAGGATCCAATGATCCGATATCTTTTCCATGAAGCATCAATTGTAATTCAGGACTGGTCATCCCTGCCCACCAGAATGGTGGCTCGACATGTTCAAGGTCCTGGCCGAATGTAAGGCCCGAAATAATGAGATAAATGCAGAAGGTTAAAGCTTTTTTCATTTTCAGTTTTTAAGATGAAATTTCAGTGGTATGTGAAGTCTGCGATTCCAGTCTTTTTCAGCATGTTCATGACCTTCAAACTTAAGCGATAGAAAAGCATCATCGTCGTATCCTTGTTTACGAATCACTTCGTCAACTTCAAGTTGATAGGGTTCATAGATTGAGTCCAATGTCTCGGTACCATAATCAAAATAGAGCTTATGATTGCTTGGATCCGGGAGTTTAGACTTTAGGTAATTTGTGAAGGCAGCCGGGATAGGATTGTCTTCTGTTTCAAATGATCCTGGCCAGTGAGTGCTCATACAAATGGCTCCCCCAAATACCTCAGGGTATTCACATATAGCGTACATGGAAATAAGCCCGCCCATACTTGACCCACCAATGAAAGTATCGGACTGTCCAGGGTTTGTTCTATAATTATCGTCAATGTATGGCTTGAGTTCTTCCACAATGAATTTCAAATAGCTATCCGATTGAACAGGCGCAGCGAATAACGGGGTACCTTCACTTCTTTCTGTTCTATAAAGAGAATCCCGAAAATCGGGCGCAAGTGATTCAAAAGGTTTTTGTGGGAAGTATTCACTGTGACGAAGCGCATCACCGTTCCAAATAGCTACAAGGATTGTTTCCCCTATTGCTCCATTGGCAACCAAATCGTCGAGCGTTTCATCAATGCCCCATTCCTGACCATTCCAGGTGGTTGTTGAATCAAAAAGCATCTGGCCATCATGCATGTACAGGACAGGGTAGGAGCTATTTCCGGCATAATAATTTGGCGGCAGATAAATAGCAACCGTGCGATCTTCAACGTATGCACTTTGAAAATCTGAGATAGTGATCATTCGATTAGGCAGCTCATTCTTACAGGACACAGTAAAGAGCGCAAAAATGATAAGTGAGATAGTGCTTACTTCTTTCATGAGATAAAAAAAGCGACTAAGCGTCGCTTTTCTGATTCTTTGCTTCCAATAGACTAGTATCCATCGTTCTGCTCAAGTTGCGGATTTGCGATCAAGTCAGAAGCTGGTATTGGAAAGATGTTCAGGTGAGACGAGGTTGAAGCTCCTACATCTACTCCACCTTTCCACGGCCATAAGTATGCACCTCCGCTGAATTCACCGAAACGAATCAAATCAGTTCTTCTGAATCCTTCCAGGTACAATTCTCTTCCTCGTTCATCTATAAGGAAATCAAGATCAATTTCAGGAATCGTTACATCCCCGGAATTGTCTCCATAGGCTCTTTGTCTTAGTGAATTGATATAACCCTGAATGGTGGCATCTATGCTTCCGCCATCCCTAAGAGTAGCTTCCGCAAGGTTAAGGTATGCTTCTGCCAGACGGAAAACAGGGAAATCGGTACTAACCTGGTCCACTCCATCTGCACGCCCACCAGTCGATGCTTCCAGGTTATTGAATTTTGGTACGGCATACCCTTCAGTAAACTCTCCAACATCAACGATTTCCAGAGATTGACCTTCTGTGTAAAAGATCGCTCTGCCGTCCGGGCTGTCTCCATCCGGATCTGTACTTGCACCTGGGAAGAGATTAACAAATGCGCTTGTGGTACGATAACCACCCCATCCGGATGGCACACCGTAATCAACTACTGCTTCATCCGGAAACGCAGAACCGTTTCTCATATCATCGGACATTGCTCCGCCAATTCCTCCCCGAATAATAGTTGTGGTACCTCCCCATGTTTGGGAAACGAGCCCATCATGGACTATAGGGAAGATGATCTCATCGGTCCTCACATGATTATCACCCATAAACAATTCCTGGTAGTTGGGAGCCAGGCTAAAGACATTTGAGTTGATCACTTTCAGTGTTTCAGTTATGCAGTCACTGAACCGATCCTGTCCGGTATATACCTGAGCATTAAGGTATAATCTTGACTTGAGCATCCACACTGCGGCCTGATCGGCTCTTCCGTAAGCATGGTTCATTTGACCCGCAGGTAGCATGCTACTTTCGATCTCGTTAAGCTCTGTTTCCAGGAAATTGAATAACTCGACTGGTTCTACCTGCTCCGGAAGTTCTGAAGAGATGCTTGTAAGCAATGCAACATTTCTGAATTGATCAAGCGCATGCCAGTAAGAAAGTGCACGTATGAATCTTGCTTCCAGGATGTATTCATCTATCTGTGCCAGTTCTGCATCTGTAAAAGTTGAAGGAGGATTCTGAGCAACTCTAAGGAAGTCGTTAGCCAATGCTATTGTGTAGAAAACCCTGTAATAGAGTACCCGGACGAATTGATTATCAGAACCCCAAGTATGATTGTGGAGGTCTCTGATGCCAGAGTCTGTCCACGCGATGATCGCCTCATCAGTGGTCAACTCCTGGGCTTTCCACCAAACTCTTAAGTAGCTTGAAAAGCCTTCATCTTCGATGATCGAAAGATCAGGCCTGCCGGCTGCACCTTGTTGACCGGTCAGTGTAAGAGATGCATAAACTTTGGCAATGTAAGATTGGTAGCCTTCGATGTTTTCAAAGGCAACAGCCTCGACCAGCCCATTTCTAGGGGTAATATCAAGATCGGTGCATGCGCCAATTAGAATAGAGAATAGTATGAATAATTTTTTCATCGTCGTTTCTTAGAAAGTTAGATTTAGACCTACCAAAAAGTTTCTTGATCTCGGAAAGAGATTATTGTCAATACCTGATACGCCAGCTTCAGGATCCAGACCACTGTAGCCGGTGATGGTGATCAGGTTTGTGACTGTCGTATAAGTACGTGCCCTGATTCCCTTAAATTCTTCAAATGTGTACCCAACAGTGATGTTGTCCAGCTTCAGGAAGGAGGCATCTTCTACATAAATATCTGAATTGAGTTGCTTCTCAGTAAAGTCGTTTTCAAAAGCTGAGATATGGATGTTATTTGGGCCGAAGGTACCGTTCACACCATCGAATGACCCATAATTGGAATGTACATTGTTATATACATAACCCCCCAATTGACTTCTCAGTGTAAGCGAAATGTCAAATTTCTTGTATTGGATGTTGGAAGTAAGACCCATGATCACGTCGGGAGCCGGGTTTTTGTAAGGGATCTTATCATCTTCATTGATGATGCCATCTCTGGCATCCGGGATCCCATCATCATTGGTGTCGACAGTGATCTGATCTACGTACATGTCAAGATCATTTTCAATTCCATCTCCGTTAGCATCTTCTCCATCAGGAACAGGGTTTCCATCGGCTCCAATAATGTGTTGGTAAACAAAAAATGAGTTGACCGGCTGTCCGACTTTCAAAACCTGGATCGTCTGACCGACATCACCTTCAATTCCTCCGGTTTCATATCCCTGGAATGAGGGGAGGTTAGAGTTGTCGAGCTTCAGGATCTCGTTTCTGTTGTAGGATGCATTGAACGAAAGATTCACCTTGAGATCGGATCTGTCAACTACCACTGAGTTAAGTAAGAGTTCGATTCCTTTGTTCTCTACTTCACCAATGTTTGTGACAGCCCGGTCACCAGTTAGGGTTCCTATTGGAAAAGCGATATCGAACAATAAATCAGATGTAAGTTTTCTATAGACATCAATTGATCCGTTGAGCCTTCCGCCAAGAAATCCAAAATCCAAACCGACGTTTAAAGAGCTGGTTTCTTCCCATTTGATCTCAGGATCAATTGAGTTAGGCCTTAGTGTGTTTACTGTGTCTGATCCGATTAGGTACTGGGCTCTTTCTCCACCTTCATCATAAAGATTCACATACAGGTAGTCACCAATTTCCTGACTTCCTGTAACCCCATAGCTGACCCTCATTTTTAAGTCAGAAAAGACATTGCTAAATGATGCTGCAAATGGCTCATCAATGATTCTCCAGCCAAGTGCCACTGATGGGAACATTCCCCATCGATTGGATTCAGCAAACCGTGTTGATCCATCTCTTCGTAGTGTAGCAGTGATCAGGTACTTGTCTTTGATGTCGAAGTTGACACGACCCCAAAATGAAATGAGCCGGTTTTCAAATTCATCGTAATTGGGTCTGAAAAAGATACTTTCCAGTTCGTTAAGTTGTGATTCTTCAATGATTGATAGCGGATCATTGATGTTGTATCGGGATAGTGGAATGGAATCCAGTTTTTCATACCTTGGAAACTCCCGGAAAAAATCCTGGTAAGAATACCCTCCCGTTACTTCCATTCTTCCATCAATAGCACTGACATCTTTGGAGTAGGATAGATAAGCCTCAAGCAAATTGCTGTCCCTGTTGAACTGTTCGTAAACAAATGACCCCTCCGTAAGAATGGCCGTTTGCAATGTGGCCAACTGTGTTCGTTGCCTGTCTCCTCGTGTGACATCATAGGCATAGTTGACTTTGACCGAAAGGCCCTCCAGGAAAGGAAGGTTATAATTGATATTTGCTCCAACCAATGCTCGTTTCGTTTTGCCAATGGCGAATGTTTGCTCAATCTCGGAAACTGGATTTTTGGCGGCCAGATCGCTATCCCATTCAAAGAAAAAGCCGGTCGTCGGATCAGTTGAAAATATTGATTGAGTAGGATCAAATATCAAAGCGCTTCCGATCACGGCTGGAGTGAAGCGATCATTAGTTAGTGATGTTTTAACACTAATGTTGGCGGTCAGATCGTCATTGAGAAATCGTTGAGTAAAATTGAGTGATCCGGCGATCCTTTCCGTGTTGGAAGTCTTAACAATACCGTCAAGGTTCTGATAGTTGAAGGAAACTCGTGCAGAGTTGTTCTTCCCTCCAAATGTGGCTCCAAGCGAGTGATTATGTCCTTGAGCGAGTTGGAGTATTTCGTCAAACCAATCCGTATTCGACTCGCCTAACTCGTCAAGGTTTCTTGGGCCTTTTCGTCCAACAGCAAAAACAAATTCTTCTCTGTTGAGCATCCTGACCTCATCCACAATGCTACTTACACTGAAAGATCCATCATATGTAAACTGTGGTTTTCCGGAAACTCCGGACTTGGTGGTTATTATGATCACTCCATTAGCTCCTCTTGAACCGTAGATCGCAGACGCAGAAGCGTCCTTAAGAACGGTAATATCAGCTATATCAGCAGGGTTAATGAAATTCAAAGGATTTCTTCCTTTTTCTAACCCTCCCGGGTCGTGCACGGTATTTTCTAGTGGAATTCCGTCTACCACGAAGAGAGGTTCGTTACTTGCGGTTAATGAAGTCCCGCCACGCATACGAATGGAAATTTGACCGCCAGGTTCTCCACTGTTCTGGGTGATTTGTACACCGGCGACCTTTCCAGCCAATAATTGCTCCGGGGAGGTGAGCATTCCTTTGTTGAACTCCTTCGCATCAACCTTGTTTACTACACCAGTAACGTCCCCTTTTTCAACTTTACCGTACCCAATTACCACTACCTCAGACAGTTCCTGAGCATCAGTGGTGAGATCAATGTCGATGACACTTCGTTGACCGACAGGTATTTCCTGAGTGGCGTAACCGATGTAAGAGATAATAAGAATATCATCTTCGGATACAGACAAGGTGTAGCGCCCATCAATGTCAGTGACCGTACCGCTTTGTGTTCCCTTGATTTGAATGGTGACCCCAGGCAATCCTATTCCTTCTTCCGGATCTGTGATCACACCAGAAACAGTTTTTGTTTGAGCCGCGGCTACCGTCATCACACAAATCAGAAGGAACGCAGAAATGTGTTTTTTAATACCGTCAAACCTCAAATAAATCTTCTTCATAGATTGGTTTTGTTAAGCTCAAGAAGGAATTCAAAAAATTGTATTATTCCTAAGTTGAGTGATTGAGAGAAATAATGTTAAATTTTATGAAATTCGCAATCTAATCCAATGATAATCCAGGGTTTTTAATGGAATTTTCTACGCAAACGTTTGCGAATCAGGCATTTATGAATAGTCTAATTAAAAGGATCATCCTGAAATTCGAATCGATCTTCAGGAATTTGTTAATAATTACTCTTTTATAATTTTTTCAATATGCCGCTGGCCTTCAATTTCGAAGGAAATTGAATATACTCCACGCCGCAATTTTGATAGATCAACCTGGTGTGTCGATGATTGTTTGACCTGCAATACTACTTTTCCGGATAGATCTTGAACCTTGAGATTGGTGATCCTTTTGTTAGTCGAAAAGTTTAGCAGGTCTTGGGTTGGATTGGGAAAAACAATGACTTCAGGTTTTGGTTCTGAAGATAGGATCACCGGAACATCCTCAACATAGTTTTCGATAAGTTTTGAGGTGTAGATGGCAAAATCGGTTGGAGCAAGTGTTACCTCAGCATCCACATCTTCTACCTGGATCTCATTGCCTGTGAAGTAATCGTACCATGTACCAGTCTTACTGAATTTGTGGTTGCCGGTTTCAAAATCATCATGATCAAAGTTGCCAATGATGTATATCTCAACATCCGGATGGGTGACATTGATCGTTTTGATTTCGGAAGAAGTATTCCATTCGAAATACTCACTGCTGATGTAGCTTGTTTTTGTCCTTAGATTGATCAAAGACTTATACAAATTGAAAAGTCGGGCTCGTTCTTCATCATCGAGATATTCCCAGTGAGTCGGCTTGATACCCAACCTGTCGTCGTTAAGTTCTTCATCATATCCCATCTCGCCGAATTGCCAGATCATTTTTGGTCCTGGTACCGGAAGGAAAAAAGCAGCAGCAAGTTTTGCTCGATCCAGCGACTTTGATAAACTAAAGCCGCTCTCAATAGCATCCCAAACCAGTCTTTCTTCATCATGACTTTCCATGTAACCAACTACATGTGGGTCGTTCCACCCTCTTGACTCATGATATAGCCAGCTTAAGGAAGTAGAGTTACCTTTTGCTATCGAACGATAAGGGCCATTCATGCTTCCCCATAGCATCATTCCATAATTCGCGAGCTCTTTTTCTTCGACATTGTCTGCGAAGTGTTCAAGGATAATGTAGGCTGTTGGGTCAGTGGCCCATATCACATCAGCATACCTTTTCCAGGTAGCCACCCGAGTGGCATCATAGCTTCCCCATGCTCCCACATTTCCGATGGTTACTTTCTGGGTAAACCCTTTTGAAAGATCAAATCTGTATCCGTCAATGTTATATTCTTCGAGCCAATACTGTATGACACGGTCTGAATAATTCAGTGTATAGGTGCTCTCATGATTCATGTCATAACCGACATTGAAATCGTGTGTTGCATCAATATTGAACCAGGGATTGTCTGAAGTAGGCTTTCCGTACAACCCTTCATTGTAAAGACGAACAAGAGAGTTACGACCAAATTGATGATTGAGTACGATATCAAAAATTACAGCCATCCCTCTCTTGTGTGCCTCATTGATCAAAGTCTTTAAATCAAGTTCAGTACCATAATATTTGTCAACAGCAAACATTGAAGAGGGGTTGTAACCCCAGCTGATATTACCCTCAAATTCCTGGACCGGCATAAGCTCAATGGCGTTTACACCCAAATCCTGGAGATAATCAAGCCTAGCAGTCACAGCATCAAATGTTCGCTCATCAGTGAAGTCTCTGATCAGTAATTCGTAAATGATCAGGTTTTCCTTAGCAGGCCTGTTAAATGCAGCCCACACAAAATCTTGTTGGTTAGTCTGGAGATAAGAGACTGCCTCACTGGTTTGTGAAGCAGGATATGTTAGTAAGTTTGGATACCTGTTTTCAGCTATGATCTCCCCATCGTCAAACTGAGAGCTGATCTTTTCGGCATAAGGATCAGCGATCTTTATCTCACCATCAACCAAGTATTGGTAGAGGTATTCTTTTCCCGGAGTAAGCCCAGTAATTGTCAGCCAGAACTGGTCTCCGTCTTTTTTCATCAGAAAGTCTGCGTCCAATTTCCAATCATTAAAGTCTCCGATGACAAACACATGACTCTTGTTTGGAGCTTCGAGGACGAGAGTAGCTGAAGTGCCGCTGAGATAATTGATACCATTGACAGTCGACGCTGGCAATGATTCGAAAGAAGTCGTTGGTTCTAATGTGTAAGTGTATGTTTTTTCTGCATTTTCCGCGCCATTGGAGGCGGTCACTTTTAGTTCGTGAACCAGTCCATCATCAATGATTGTATGATTTTGTGATAGTGAAGTTGCATTTGTTTCGGAAGCTGCAAGGACTCCATCCACAAAAAGATCTATTGAAGCTGATTCGGACGTTATTGCAGATATTGTTATCTCCTGGCTGGTTTCGTAAAATCCAAAATTTCCTGTCGGGTTTTCCAGAACGAGCGTGAAACCATCAGAGATCTCAACTAGGTTATCTTCTGTTTGACCATTGCTCCAGTCATTCCCTTTCAAGAGCATGCCAATCGATTCAATTTCGGATGCGGTTTGGTTAAAAAATGTAGTTGGAGTAAGTGTAATTGAAAAAAGCACACCTCCGGTCATGGTAGTACTTCGGGTAAATTTTGCTGGATTGGTGACAGAAGTATTTGAACTGGCCGGGTTAATATTCGACGGAGCATCAATTCCTTTTCCAGGTAGCCACATCCAGATCCAGGCTTCCTGCAAACTCTGGAGCGAGGTACCTGAAACATCATATGTGATGGTGATTTCATCATCTGCGGCGAAGAACGCCGGCTCAATAGTTGGGGTTTGAGCAAACCCGAAAAATGTGACAAAAAGGGATAGAAAAAGGAGTTTTTTCACGTGACAGCTAGTTCAGAAATGGGTTAAAAAAAGCTGCCCATTGAATGGGCAGCTTTGAATTTCAATCTGGAAAATTATGGTGTAACTGCAGTCGCAGTGTAAGTCACTCCGCCATCAGCAGTTGTTAAGGTAACTTGATACGTGTTGGCCGAGCTCAACGTAGCAGCATCGCTGTTGAACAAGAGCGCAGTTGAACCGTCAATAATACCGCCAAGGTTGTAATCGAAGCTTTGGTTAACATAGAACTTCCATCCATCCGTTGTGAAGGCTCCGTTTCCAGTCCATGATGCCAGGTCATCATTGTAAGTCATATTCTGACCATCTCCAGCAGTCCAGCTAGCTACAGGGCTTCCATCTCCAATAAGTTGGAATACAGCTTCATCAACAGTAAGATTCCAGGTAGATCCCTGATCATCAGTTGTGATTTCAATGTAATAGAAACCTGATTTTCCATCAGCTACAAGCCATTGACCATCGCCAGCGTTATCGTCTTCAGTGATAGTTCCGACTTCTGTATTGTCAGTAAAGTTTACGTTTTGAGTCGTGAGCTTGGTAGCCCAGGTATCATCCGTTCTGAACTTGAACTGATTGTCTGTAGCTCCACCTGCAATTGGGAAAACGCCTCTCCAGGTATGCGTAGCACCACTTTGTCCGGCGTAAACAAGATCTTTGTCATCAGACCATCCGGCTGTTGCCATAGTTCCCTGGGTTCCACCACCGATGATTCCCCAAGGGAAATTATCAGCGTCAAAAGCACATGCTTCCGGCTCTCCTGTCTCGGTCAGCTCCCATGAAACGACACCATCATCGTCAACTTCGAAAGTTACTGTGTACAGACCTTCATTGGTATTGTTAATGTTTCCGCCACCAGGAATGATTGCACCATCGGTGATTCCAAAGTTTGTGAAAGACTTGTAAGATCCAATGGTCCAGTTGTCATTGTATCTGAATTTGTATTCACCTTCTCTGATAATAATGTTGGATGAACTCCATGAAGATCCATCGGCAGTAACAGATACTTCTGCAAGGTCAACATCTTCGTTGAATCCGTTGGAAACACAAACAGACTCATATACTCCACCACCAATGATACCCCAGGAGGTGATTTTTATTAAATAAGCTTCTCCTTCCGTATCATCATAAACCACATGATACAAACCACTTCCACTCCCAAGTGTGAAAGCTGATCCATTAGCCGCAGTTGTAACATAAGTATAAGCGCCCGCGGCTGTATTCACACTATCAACAAAAGATGCGGTACCCCCGATAATAGCTGAGATCTGTTGATCATCAATGTCAGCAAAGAAGTATGAACCATCCGTTAAGTACATGTAGCCCGCTCTGTGTCCGTCTCGATCAGTAGGAGCAAAACCATCACCTTCGACTTTAGCTGCAGGGAGAATGTTGGCGTTCAGGATTGTGGTGTCACTTCCTGAAATACTGGCCAGGTAAAATCCGTCTGCAACCTGGAACCCGCCTCCGTCTCCATCGTCCAGAGGAATGATCCCTCCGCCATCATCGTTACCACAAGAAACGATGAATAAAAGTGCTCCGAAACTAAGGAAAATAGCCGGAAATTTGATAAGATTTTTCATCATGATTTACTAGTTAATTTTTAAGTTAATTCCGCGTTAATTTGAGCCTTGGATTTAGTCAATTCTTAATCCCTCGTAGATCGAATTTTATGAAATCAGTAATTCTGCACAATAGTTTTTCCAGTTTTTTACAAGTATTTTTTTCTGCAAACGTTTGCGTATCAGGCTTTTATAAAGCTGAGAGTACGATTTTGTTACAAATACCTATCTTTTCTATATGAAAAGGCAGAACACAACCATCAAGGATATCGCCAAAGAATTGGGTATATCACCCTCAACGGTTTCACGTGCTTTGAAGGACCATTTTGAGATCAGTGCAGAGACTATTGAAGCCGTTAAGCGTGTTGCAAAAGAATTAAACTACCAGCCGAACTCCCTGGCGTTGAGTTTGAGGTACAGTAAATCCAATACCCTTGGTGTCATTATTCCGGAAATTGTTCACTTCTTTTTTTCGACGATCATCAGCGGGATAGAAGACATTGCCCAAAGCCGAGGCTATAATGTCATCATCACTCAATCCAACGAATCCCTGGAACGGGAAGTGATGAATATTCAAACGCTTTTCAATAACAGGGTTGATGGTGTATTGATCTCCATTTCTAAAGAGTCTGACGATACTTCACATTTCCAAGCGTTGCAACAGAAGGGACTACCCATTGTTTTCTTTGATCGGATCGCCAATGATTTCGAAAGCAGTCGGGTAACGGTTGATGATTTCATGGGTGGTTATCAGGCCACCGAACATTTGATCCAACAAGGTTATCAGCGAATTGCTCATCTGGCGGGACCTTCAAATCTCGATATTACGGTTGACCGACTTAATGGATTCAAGAAAGCACATGAAGATGCAGGTCTGCAATGGAAAGAGGAATTGATCATTTATGATAATGCAGCTAACGAGAGTGAGGCTTACAAAGCAACTTTCGATTTATTGAAGTCGGATAACCCTGATGCAATCTTCGCTTCAAATGATATGGCGGCCATGGGAGCCATCAAAGCTGCCCAGAAGTACGGGAAGAATGTACCACAGGATTTTGGTGTGGTAGGATTTAGTAACTGGCAATTTACAGCACTGACTAACCCGTCAATTACGACCATTGAGCAACCTGGCTTTGAGATGGGACAGCATGCTGCTGAACTGCTTATTAATGAAATTGATTCTAAGGATGAGCAGGTTAACTATGAGTCTGTCAAGCTCCCCACCAGTCTGATCGTTCGAGAATCCTCTTCGCGGGTGTAAAATTCGTAGGAATCCGGGGGTCTCTCTACAAATTCCTAATAATCAGGGCTTTTCGCAACCGTTTGCGTTATTATTTTTGAAATTTTACTTCCTTTTCAACTAATAATATACATTAATTTGAGCAGTAACAGCAACAATTAACTACTTGCTCACCAATGATTGAAGCATCTAAAACTGCTCTAAAAACCAATATCAAAACAGCGGAGAATTTCGATTCACTCATCGTTAATGATCACGGAATTGAAGTACGTACGAGTAGTTATTCATATCAATTGATTTTCTACACTCCTGAGATAATCAGGGTTCATCAACATGGCGAAATCACTGACACCAATCCCTATTCTGTAATTCGCGAACCAAACAAAGTCAACTTCTCAGTGGAAGAGAATGATGACTCGATCGTAGTGATCTCTGAGAATGTTGATGTCGTGATCGGAAAGAGTCCGATCCGGTTCACATTTCTTACTAAGGATGGCAAAGTGATCAACCAGGATGATGAAGGCTTTGGGATCCAGGCCCAGGGAGAACACAAGACGGTGTACAAGAAACTTCAGGATGGAGAACGTTTTGTAGGTCTCGGAGAAAAAACCGGTCCGTTGGATAGGAGAGGCCGGGGATATGAAAACTGGAATACGGATCATTTCGCATACGAGATTGATGCTGATCCGCTATACAGTTCTATTCCCTTCTACATTGGAATTCATGGTGAGTTGAGCTATGGAATTTTTCTGGATAACTCATACAAGAGTCATTTCAATTTTGGAGCGTCCAATAACAGGTTTAGCAGTTTTTCTGTGGATTCCGGTGATATGAACTACTACTTCTTCGCCGGATCAGTTCAGGAGATAATTGAAAGCTATACCTGGCTCACAGGTAGAATGAAATTACCTCCATTGTGGAGTATTGGATACCAACAGTGTAGATACAGTTATTACCCTGATACCGAGGTTATTGACGTTGCAAAAAAGTTTCGGGATAAGGATATTCCTGCGGATGTTATGGTGCTTGATATCCATTACATGGATCAATACAAGATCTTTTCCTGGGACAAGAAACGCTTTCCGTATCCTGGTCAAATGGTTGAATTGCTTGAGGAAATGGGATTTGAGGTGGTCGTGATTTGTGACCCGGGGATAAAAATTGAAAAAGGTTATGAGCCTCATGAAACGGGGCTGAAAGAAGATATTTACCTGAAGTATCCTGACAACACCAATTACGAGGGTGAGGTCTGGCCAGGTTGGTGCAACTTTCCTGATTTCACTAATCAAAAAACCAGGGAATGGTGGAAGGAAATGATGAAATCCTACACAGATATTGGATTGAAGGGGTTTTGGAACGATATGAATGAGATCGCTACCTGGGGCCAGATGCTACCGGATAACATCACATTTGATTTTGAGGGAGAAGGAGCTACCACTCGAAAGGGAAGAAATATCTATGGTTTACAAATGTCTCGAAGCTCTTATGAAGGAGCAAGAGAAAATCTGAAGGGAAAACGTCCTTTCATACTTACCCGGGCTGCTTTTGCCGGGATCCAACGGTATAGTGCACTTTGGACTGGTGATAATGTGGCGAATGACGAACATATGTTTTTGGGTGTTCGTTTGGTGAACAGCCTGGGCCTTTCGGGTGTTGCTTTTTCTGGTTACGATGTTGGAGGCTTTGCGGGGAATGGTCAGAGTCATTTATTCGCAAGATGGATCCAGGTAGGAGCATTTTCTCCATTTTTCAGGGGACATTCTGTCATCAATTCGCACGATTCGGAACCATGGTCTTACGGTGAAGAGGTAGAGGAGATCTCTAAAAACTATATCAGACTGAGGTACAAATTACTACCCTATATCTACAATGCATTTTTGGTTGCATGTGAAAGGGGACTTCCTGTTGCACGAAGCTTGTGTATTAATTATTCAACTAATGAACAGGTTTATTCTGAGACTTACGAGAATCAATACCTGTTTGGGGATTCTATTCTCGTTGCTCCGATAGGAAGTGCTGAGTCCTTCTCTAAGATCTATTTCCCTCCGGGTGAATGGTATGAGTTCTTTACCGATGAAAAAGTGAAGGGAGATCAGGAGGTTATCCGGGAATATGGGATCGAGCATTTGCCACTATTCGTAAAAGCATCTTCAATCATTCCACTCTACGCTGAGGCAGCGTACAATTCCAAGGGTACAGGGAAGGAATTGGAACTGCATGTTTATAATGGGAAAGACACGTATTCTTTTGAATACTATGAAGACGATGGGGTTTCACATGATCATGAGAATGAAATGTATCACCGGAGAATGGTGACATTCGATCCTTCTAAAAAAGAACTTAAGATCGATCGTCCTTCAGGCCACTACAATAGCAAGATGGAAGTACTAAGGCTAGTCTTTCATGGGTTTGAAAGTGATTCATTCGCTAATGCAACCTTTGCTAATGAGCTCGCCAACGATCAATACTCGTTTGTAAATCCAATTTCAAATTTTGATCCTGTAAGGAATGACGTAAGAAAGGATCTAAAGATCGAACAGGTTCAATTGATGGAAACCAAGTATTCAAATGATGAGATGGTCTTTACTTGGTAGCCTTTTCCTTTTGACTATTGCGTGTCAACAAAGTAATGACATGCTCGATATTCAGGAAGCCCCGCTAATTATTGGAAAAGCAACTCCAATTCTCCTCGATCTTGAAAGAACTCTCATTCCTATTGAAGACTATGTATTTGACCCTCAGAGGATTGACTCCATAACAACAGATGGCCCTTTTAGAGTTGAAATAGACAATTCGAATGTCATTTTGACTGGGAGACCAAAGAAGTCACTGTATGAGATGACATTCTGGTCGAATGGAAAAGGAGAAAGTGTGCTTCTGAAAAGAACAAAGAAATCTTTGTATTCCTTTTTTTATAGGGGAAATGCACGTGAAGTAAAAGTTAAGGGTGAATTCAACGCATGGAATCCAAACAATACTGTTCTTGACAAAGATGGTACGAGTTTCACCTCACATGTTTTGTTAAGTCCAGGTAGCTACCAATACCTGTTTGTGGTTGATGGGAAAGAGATCAGGGATCCGTTTAATGTTGATTCGGTAAGCAATGGTATGGGTGGATGGAATTCGGTGATCAATTTCCCAGGACCCGACAGAGCTAAACTTCCAATCATTCGGACCAGTTCTTTTTCGGGTAATTCTATTGAGCTGGAAAGTTCAAACAGTATTACCAATATCTATGCGTACTGGGGTAATGTTAGACTTCCGGACGATTACATCCAACTGGAAAACGATAAGATCAAGGTATCAATCCCTCAGAATGCAGAGACGATCGAACGCTCTGCTATACGCCTTTGGGCTGAAAACCAGGAAGGTGTTAGCAATGACGTTTTAGTTCCACTTCATTTCGGGAAGGTGTTGTCTTCTCCAGATCAACTATCACGGACTGATTACGAATCGATGGTCATGTATTTCCTGATGGTCGACAGGTTTAACAATGGAAATACTCAGAATGATAAGCCACTTAATATACCGGAAGTCCACCCGAAAGCGGATTATTTTGGCGGAGACCTTTCAGGGGTAACTCAAAAAATTAACGATGGATATTTTGAAGACCTTGGGGTCAATACCATCTGGCTTTCCCCAATCACTCAAAATCCTGAAGGTGCTTTTGGTAAGTATCCTGAGCCAGAAACAAGTTTTTCGGCTTATCATGGCTACTGGCCAATTTCCAGTGTGAATGTCGATTATCGGTTTGGAACATCTGAAGAATTCCGAAACCTGGTTACAACGGCTCATAGCTCGGATATGAATGTCCTTTTGGATTATGTCGCCAATCACGTTCATGAGCAACACCCTGTTTACCAGGAGAATAAAGATTGGGCAACCAGTCTGTATCTACCGGATGGAACTTTGAATACCGAGAAATGGGATGAACATCGACTAACGACATGGTTCGATACATTCTTGCCTACGCTTGACCTCTCTAGGATGGAGACGGTAGATCCGTTGACAGATTCGGCACTTTTCTGGCTAACAGAGTATCAGATTGATGGCTTCCGACATGATGCTACCAAGCATATTCCGGAGATTTTCTGGCGGGTTTTGACGAAGAAAGTCAAAGACTACTCAAGGAATAATGGTCCGGTCTTTCAGGTCGGTGAAACCTACGGTAGTCACGAACTCATCAAAAGCTACATCAATACGGGAATGTTAGATGCACAATTTGACTTTAACATGTATGATCGTGCTGTTGCAGCATTTGCTCAGAAAGAAGGATCTCTCGAAAACCTCGCTTCCTCTCTACAGGAAAGCCTGAAATATTATGGGGATCATAATTTAATGGGTTACATAACTGGGAATCAGGACAGGCCCCGATTCATAAGTTATGCTGACGGATCACTTGAGTTCGGTGAAGACACTAAGTATGCTGGATGGAATCGCGAAATCACTTTGCAGGATACAATGGCCTACCGAAAGTTGTCTGCACTTACTGCGTACATGACGGTCATCCCAGGAATTCCATGCATTTATTACGGGGACGAGTACGGATCACCAGGAGGGAATGATCCGGACAATCGGAGGCAAATGGAATTTGAAAACCTTGATCCAAATCAACAAGCTACAAGGGAGCGGACAAAAAAGCTTATCGAGTTACGAAGAAATAACCTTGCGTTGGTGTATGGAGACACGGAAATCGTTACGGCTTCAGAGAAATCCCTGGTACTGAAAAGAAGCTATTTTGATGAACAAGTTGTAGCTGTATTCAATACTTCGGAGGAGGAACTAAAGATTACCCTTGATCAAGGCACAAACCATTTCTATGGGAAGTGGGATTCCAACCAATTGATGATACCGCCAGCTTCCTTTGACATCATAACATACTGATTAACCTCTTATGAAATCTGCCAACCTAACCTTTTTTATTTTCCTACTATGTTGTCTTTGTGCACCCGAAAAAGAGCCAGCCGATCAGGATGCTGAACTCAAATTTCCGGAACGGGCCAAGGACATGGTGATTTATGAGGTGAATGTCAGGCAGTACACTCCAGAGGGTACTTTCAATGCTTTTGCTGAGCACTTACCCAGGTTGCAAGAAATGGGTGTAGATATTCTATGGATTATGCCCGTACAACCAATAGGAGAAGAGAAGAGAAAGGGAGGTCTTGGAAGCTACTATTCCATTAGAGACTATGTAGCTGTCAATCCGGAGTTTGGCTCAATGAATGATTTCAAGAGCCTTGTAAAGCAAGCCCACGATCTGGATATGCTGGTTATTTTGGATTGGGTTGCAAACCACACCGCATGGGATCACCCATGGATTGAGAAAGAAGGCTACCACACAACAGATTCAATTGGAAATATTGTTTCCCCTGTTCCCGATTGGTCGGATGTGGCAGACCTGAATTATGATAATGCCGATATGCAGAATGAGATGATCGAAGCATTGAGATTCTGGGTTAAGGAGGCGGATATCGATGGGTATCGGTGTGATGTAGCTGGTTTTGTACCGATGGACTTCTGGAACAGAGCAGCGGATTCATTGGCAGTCGATAAAGATCTGTTTATGCTGGCGGAGTGGGATGAACCCAAAATGCATTCAGCTTTCCATATGACTTACGGATGGGGGCTTCACCATCAGATGAATAGTATCGCTAAAGGGGAGAAAAATGTAGACTCTCTTATTGCTTTTGTAAAGGAGGATCTTTCGAAATATGGTGAAGAAGCATTCCGAATGAATTTCACAACAAATCATGATGAAAACTCCTGGAATGGAACTGTGTTTGAACGATTCGGGGCAGGTCATCAAGCCTACGCAGTACTTGCTTTCACTATTCAAGGAATGCCTTTGATTTATAGTGGCCAGGAAGCGGGGCTGGACAAAAGACTGGCATTCTTTGAAAAAGACACCATTGATTGGGGGGATGTGAAATATGGATCATTCTATAAGCAATTAGTTGATCTCAAGACTTCCAATCAGGTGCTTTATAATGGGGAATTCGGCGGTCAGCCTGAATTTATCAATACCGGAAATTCAAACGTCATAGCCTACAAGCGCACAAAAGACACTAATGAAGTGGTTGTGATCATCAACCTATCCGGCGAAGATCAACCTGTTTCTCTGGAGGGAAATACAATTAGTTTTACAGACTACTTCACTGGTAAATCATTCGATTCATCCATTTCCTCACTTGCTCCTTTCCAGTATTATGTCGGAACTAAAGGCGTGAACGAATGAGTATTTCGCTGACTTCTGATAAACCAAGATTAAGTTTCTGGCAGATCTGGAACATGAGTTTTGGTTTCCTGGGTATTCAGTTTGGTTTTGCATTGCAAAATGCTAACACAAGCCGGATCTTCGAAACCCTTGGAGGAGATACAAAGAATCTTGCCTTTTACTGGTTGGCTGCACCAGTCACGGGATTGATCGTTCAGCCAATTATTGGATATTATAGTGATAGAACATGGCATCCGAAATGGGGTAGAAGACGGCCATTTTTTGCTATTGGTGCGATCTTCTCCACGCTGGCACTGATCACCATGCCAAATTCACCAACGCTCTGGATGGCAATTGGAACCCTGTGGATCATGGATGCTTCTATCAATATTAGTATGGAGCCTTTCAGAGCATTTGTAGGTGATATGCTTCCTCCTGAGCAGCGTACGAGGGGATTTGCTATGCAGAGCTTCTTCATTGGAGTGGGTGCTGTTGTTGCCTCATACCTCCCGTGGATATTCACCAACTTGTTAGGAGTTGCCAACTCCGCACCTGAAGGTGAAATTCCACCTAATGTAAAGTGGTCCTTTTATATCGGGGCCTTTGCGTTCCTCACAGCAGTTATGTGGACGGTGTTTTCCACCAAAGAATACCCACCTGAGGAAGTAGCTGATGAATCAAAAGAAAAAGAACCACTGATCATTAGATACACACCTAATCAATATTTGATGAGGGGATTGATCATGTTGGGAGTAAGTGCTGGCCTGGCAAGCTGGTTTTACTTTCAAAACCTGGAACCTCAACTTTATGTTCTGGCTGGGATCTTTGCCTTGTTCGGACTTTCTTTTTCATTAGCATCTCTGCTTATGAAAAGGGATAACTACCATAATGGGTTTGTCCAAATCGTTCGTGACTTTCAAAATATGCCCAAAACCATGGTTCAACTGGCATTTGTTCAGTTCTTCTCCTGGTTTGCGTTGTTCTCCATGTGGATCTACAGTACTTCAGCAGTAACCTCCCACATTTATAAGGCTACCGATACAGTTAGCAAGGCCTACAATGATGGAGCTGACTGGGTGGCTACACTCTTCGGAAATTACAACGGTGTAGCGGCATTGGCAGCTTTGGCTCTTCCGTACCTGGCGAGGAAGACCAGCAGGAGGGTTACTCATATGATTGCGCTTACTTGTGGAGGAACGGGACTCATTTCATTCTATTTTATCCAAAATCCGCTACTCCTAATTGCTTCAATGGTAGGAGTTGGGATCGCATGGGCAAGCATCTTGTCTGTTCCATATGCTATGTTATCCGGTTCCTTACCGGCTAAGAAAATGGGCTACTACATGGGGATCTTTAATTTTTTCATCGTTATACCTCAAATTGTGGCAGCCAGTATCCTTGGTTTCGTTGTGTCCACTTTTTTCAATGGAGAGTTCATTTTTGCAATAGTCATAGGTGGTGTATCTATGATTGTAGCGGGCTTTTTATCCCTGCGGGTAGATGACAGGGAAGAGGTGGAGATGAAAGAAGGAGAAGCCTGATCCAATTGAATTGCCAAACAACTTCGAAGTGAAAAGATACAATTTGGCCCTGGTTGCACTAGTAGCCTCGTTAGGAGGCCTCCTTTTTGGGTATGACACGGGAGTGATCAACGGAACTCAATTCTATCTGAGTAAGTACTTTGACCTGACTCCAGTAATGAAGGGATGGGTGGTCGGAAGTGCACTTATTGGATGTTTTTTCGGTGCAATTCTAGCTGGCCCGTTGAGCAGACTACTTGGAAGAAAGAGCTCGTTGATTATTTCAGCTATCCTTTTCACTGTTTCTGCCTGGGGCTCAGGCTTGCCGGAATTTTTACCTCAATCAGTATCCTTACTGGTGGTCTTTCGCATCATTGGAGGGTTAGGGATTGGAATTGCTTCAATGAATGCTCCAACTTACATTGCCGAGCTATCGCCGGCGGCAAGTAGAGGCAAGATGGTAACGTTCTACCAACTAGCCATTGTGATCGGTTTTTTCATTGTTTTTCTCGCTACCTATCTGATCGGTCAATCGTTTGGAGAATATTCCAACGAAAGCATTGGATGGAGATGGATGTTCTGGTCAGAGCTCATTCCATGTCTAATCTTCCTACTACTGCTATTTATGGTACCTAAAAGCCCAAGATGGCTATTGTTGAAAGGAAAGAAAGATGAGGCTGAGTTGGTCCTGATCAATATTCATGGGACAGAATTGGCAAAGGAGGAGCTTTTAGAGATGGAGCGATCAATCGAAGGTGAACAAGTTTCCAGCCCGTCTCTGTTATCACGAGGATTTCTTCCTATAGTCCTTATTGGCTCAGCCTTGTCGGCGCTTCAACAATTAACAGGGATCAATGCGGTACTCTATTATGGAGCTGACATTTTCGAAAAAGCACTGGGGTTTGGTCAGGAAGATGTTCTGGCCCAACAAATACTGCTGGCTGGTGTTAACCTCGTTAGCACATTTATTGCAATGTATACCGTGGATAGGCTGGGCCGAAAGCCATTGATAATTGTAGGTTCTGTTGGTATGATCATTGGTTTCTTGCTTCTTGGTTTGACATTGATGTTCCAACAGGTTGGTCTTTTGTCATTGCTTGGGATCTTAATCTTTATTGGCTCTTTTGCCTTATCGATGGGCCCTGTTGTTTGGGTATTGCTTTCAGAGATGTTTCCAAACAAGATCCGGAGTATGGCAATGTCCGTTGCTGTGGCAGTTCAGTGGGGCATGAATTACCTGGTTTCTCAGACTTTTCCTGTCGTTGTTGAAAGTCAGGTCAATCAAGGTGATTTTTGGAATGGCTCACTTCCTTACTTCATTTTCATCGTGTTCATTGCGCTCACTATTCTTCTCACCAGAAAATACATTCCGGAAACCAGAAGTAAATCACTTGAAGAGTTGGAAGAGGTTTGGAACGTGAAATGAAGGTCTAGTAAATTGCTGATTGATTTAAGCAAAGGTTATCTAATACATTAAGGTATGACTAAGCTGGCATTAGGTGTCGATATCGGAGGGACCAACTCCAAATTTGGTTTGACGGATCGTGACGGTACGATCATTACCCAATCCCGGATTAAAACACAGGATTATAAAGACTATAAATCACTGGTTGTCGAGTTGAGAAAGCAAGTTGAATCCATGCATTCGCTTGACGAGATCATTGGAATCGGTGTAGGTGCACCGAATGGAAATTTTTATAAAGGAACCATTGAATACCCACCCAATTTGCCCTGGAAGGGAATCACCGAATTTGCCAGGGAAGTCGAATCTGTTTTTGGAATCAAGTGTGTGTTGACCAATGATGCAAATGCCGCAGCACTAGGCGAGATGATGTATGGGAAGGCCAAAGAGATGAATCACTTTGTAGTGTTGACTGTCGGTACCGGACTTGGAAGTGGGATCGTCATCAACGGTGATCTGGTTTATGGCAAACATGGATTTGCAGGTGAACTTGGGCATACACTCGTTAATGCAAATGGAAGGTTTTGTGGATGTGGAAAGCGTGGCTGCCTGGAGACCTATGTGAGTGCTACCGGGATTCGACGGACGGTTTACAAGCTGCTTGCCGATTACACTGAAGAAAGTATACTCCGTTCTATCAGCTTTGATGCTTTATCTACCAAAACGATTACTGAGGCAGCAATCCAGGGGGATAAAATTGCTATTGAGGCGTTTGAATATACCGGAAGGATCCTTGGAATGAAGCTCTCCGATTTTGTAGTGCACACAGACCCTGAGGCGATATTCTTGCTCGGCGGTCTTTCCAAAGCAGGTGACCATATATTCAAGCCCGCACAGGAAAACATGGAGAAATATCTGATGCCTTTGTTTCGTGATAAGAAGATCCAGCTTCAACCTTCAGGACTCAAAGATGATGATTCTCCAATCTTAGGTGCATCTAGCCTAGTCTGGAAATATTTAGCTGAGCAAAGCAAAATCCCCGTCTAATTTTGAGGATTCCATCCTGAAAATCATTGGTAAAAACCGATCGGGATAGTCGAAATCAATCATTAAAGCATTCTCATTTGAGTCAAAAAAAACTCAAACATGAGATTCAGATTGACAATTCTATGGCTATTGCTAATACCAGGTATAGCAAGTCAGGCGCAAAACTTTGATATTGAAGAATTCTATCCGATCGAAGCAAGTCACTCATTTATTTCCTTCTCAGTGACCTATATGGGATATGCAGAAGTGAGAGGGAATTTTGCAGATTTCAAGGGTACTTTCCGATACGACCCGGATGATATTACTAAAACCTCTGTCTCGCTTTCAGTTGATGTGGCAAGCATTGATACCGACCTGGAGTGGAGGGATAACGACCTGAAATCAGAGAATTGGTTTGATGCTGAAAAATTTCCTAAGATCACCTTTGTGAGTAAGAATGTTACTTCAAAGGGTGAAGGGTTCACGGTTATTGGTGACCTGACAATCAGGGATGTAACAAAAGAAATTGCCATTGAAGTGAATCCCCCATCCGGAGTGTTGTCTGACATTCGCGGTGATACACAAGTGATCCTTAGCGGCACTTACACATTGGATAGGACGGAGTATGGAGTTGCAGGAGAGCGCTGGAGTCGTGTCAAAGAAGGAATTGTCGGAGTAGCCAATGAAGTAACTATCGAGTTTAGTATGCTGGGTAAGCGAATCGAGAAAGGAAACCTTTCCAATTTCGTACGAAGTGAACAGCGACCTCCGGGCCGACTTTATGCTGCATACAAGCGAGGAGGTACGGACGAGGTGTTTACAGAATTTGAGAAACTTAAATCGGAAATAGAAGTCAACAGCGGAGCTTTGAATATCGTGGGTTACATGCTTATCAAAGAAGAGAAATTCAAAGACGCTATCAAAGTCATGAAGAAAAATGTAGAGGAATTTCCGGATGAAGGGAATACGTATGCTTCGCTGGGAGCAGCCTATGCCAATGCAGGGGATTTGAAGAAAGCAAAAACGAACTATGAACTGGCAGCAGCCAAGGATCCGGCTGATACCAATGTCGGCGAGATATTGCGGAACATGAAGTGAGGGTTTATGTGTATGAGCAGGATGGAGACATCCTGCTCTTCATTTAACTTCATTTTTGTATAATTTGGGCAATCTATATAAACCGATTGCCATGACACTTACTCCGATTTTTTCCGCACAGATCTTTTGTCTGGCCTTTTTGTCAATCCTCTTCCTTCAATCCGGACTGGACAAAGTTTTCAATTACAAAGGCAATCATGAATGGCTCAAGGGCCACTTTGCCAAAAGCCCGTTGAAGGGGCTGGTAAACCTCATGCTCCCAATGATCATGCTTTTAGAAACTGCTGCGGGAGTGTTTAGCTTGATCGGGCTCATCTATTTGATCCTTGATGGGTCTACAAATATTGCTTTGATCGGTGCACAGCTTTCTACCCTATCCATCGTGTCATTGTTCTTCGGTCAGCGCCTGGCCCAGGACTATGTTGGAGCAGCGACCCTTACCACTTACTTCATCATTTCAATCATGACGATCTTCTTAATGGGGTTATAAGAGCATGTTGATGGTGAATCAATATGAATGAGATTGGAAGAATCTCAGTTGGTGTATTGAAATAGTTTTAAGTCATATTGAGCTTGCTTATGAAGGCTCAAATCACTCTGGTTTTTCTAATTATACTATTCTCAATACCAATTGGTTCTTCTGGTCAGGCCCGATACGAATATGCTGTAGACAAGGTAACTGAAGATGTCTATGTTCTCAGGCCCGTTACGAACCGCTATCGCTGGGTGACTTCAAACATTGTTGTCATTATCAACCAGGATGATGTATTGGTTGTTGACAGTGGGCTTCTTCCTTCAGCGGCGAAAGCCGCAATACGACTTATTGGTAGGCTATCGGACAAGCCAATAAAGTATCTGGTGAATACACATTGGCATGGGGATCACTGGCAAGGGAACTACCTTTTTGCTGAAAGATATCCGGGGATACAGATCATTGCGACTGAAGAGGGTGCGAAAGGCATAACGAGTGACGGGATGATTTGGATGAAAATGTTTTATCGCAAATACTTCAAGTCAATGATCGACGGATATACCAAAAGGCTTGAGGATGAAGAAAACACTCTTACCCTGGAAGAGAAAAAAGAACTTGGGGAAGGAATAAAGATGGTGGAAGAAGACCTGGCTGAGATCAAAGAAATGAAGGTAGTGTTTCCAAATACTACTTTTTCAGAGAAAATGGTGATTACTTCGGGTGATCGTGAAATACAGCTTCATTATTTGGGAAGGGGTAACACCAGGGGAGATGCCGTAGTATACTTACCTAAGGAAAAAGTATTGATCACCGGTGACCTGGTGGTTTTCCCATCACCATACGAGTCCGGAAGTTTTTCGAGGGTGTGGATAAACACTTTGACAGAGCTTGCTCAATTCGAATATGATCTTTTGATTCCGGGACACGGCCAGCATCAAAGTTCACCTTCGTATTTGCTATATCTCATTGACCTTTTTGAAGAAACAGCCCGGCAGTTAAATGCAGCCTACCTTCAGGGGAGTTCTACTCTTGAAGAATTTCAGTCACAAGTGAATCATGAAACCGTAACTGATGTATTGCGTCGGAATCCGGAGTATCAGGCATTCCTGGAGAAGCTGAATGTAGGATTGGTACCAAGATGTGTCGAAAATGGCTATCAAATGGCCAGAGACGGCAAGCTCTAGGAACGAAATCCATCTATTTCTTCTCAACTCCATCAATTTGAACAATACACACCATCAAAGTGTTTCGCTTTAGACCAAGTTCTATTTATTTTTATTGGAAGCCATGCAAAAGATCCTTGTCTTATTTGCTCACCCTCGATTTGAGCAATCCAAAAGCAACAAAGCCCTGATCGAAGGGATCAAGGGAATTGAAGGAGTGACACTTCATGACCTTTACGAGCAATATCATGATTTCAATGTAGATACCATTCTTGAACAAAACTTACTGGTGAATCATGATGTGATCATTTGGCATCATCCGTTTTATTGGTACAGCTGCCCCCCGCTTTTGAAACAATGGATTGATATTGTCCTGGAATATGGATGGGCTTACGGACCTGGAGGTAATGCGTTGGAAGGGAAGAAAGCATTAAATGTCCTTACAGCCGGGGGAACTAGAGCTGTCTATTGCTCGGAAGGAAGGAATAACTATACGATCAATGAATTTCTAAGACCTTTTGAGCAAACCGCCAGGCTTTGTGGGATGGATTATTTACCGCCCTTCACCGTCCTTGGGACACACCAACTTACGGAGGAAGATCTTCACTCCCATGTGGAACAGTATCAACACTTGATTGAGCGTTTGAAGGAAGGAGACTTAAGCGTAGAATCTTCCGAATGCCTCTATTTAAATGACTTACCGGAACTTAAAAACATGGCTTCTTCATGACTGGAGGATTCTTGTTTGAAGCAGTTGTATTTCTGAGTGCCGCAATTTTATGCGTACCTCTTGCCAAGCGATTTGGGTTAAGTTCGGTTTTGGGCTATCTCATGGCTGGCATCCTTATCGGACCTTATATTCTTGGCTTTGTTGGTGAAGAAGGCGAAGACATCATGCATTTCGCAGAATTTGGAGTAGTAATGATGCTATTCCTGATTGGACTGGAAATAGAGCCCAAGAATTTTTGGAAGATGCGTAAGACGATTGTGGGAATGGGAGGGTTACAAGTATCTCTAACCATGCTCCTCGTTTTTGTAGCATTCAATTTTTTCGGTTTCAATTGGCAATCAGCACTCAGTATTGCCATGGCGCTCTCGCTTTCCTCGACAGCCATCGTTCTCCAGACACTCAAAGAGCGAGGGTTAATGAATACGAGTTACGGTTCATCCGCTTTCTCTGTATTGCTTTTCCAGGACATCATTGTTATACCCATGCTGGCAATTGTACCGCTGTTATCAAGTAAGGTTGTGGTGGATGATCATGGAGATGCACATGTTTCTTTGCTGGAAAATTTACCTCTCGGATTTCAAACCCTGATGGTTTTGATGTCGGTAGGGATTGTTATAGCCGCAGGTCGGTACTTCTTTGTACCCATGCTTCGCCTGGTGGCAAGGACGAGGCTGAGAGAGCTCTTCTCCGCTTCAGCTCTACTTATTGTCATCGCTATTGCCTACCTAATGGAATTGGTAGGATTGAGTCCGGCTCTTGGTGCCTTTTTAGGTGGAGTTGTATTAGCCAATAGTGAATTTAAACATGAACTTGAGAGTAATCTTGAGCCATTTAAGGGCCTCCTGCTAGGCTTGTTCTTCATTGCGGTTGGTGCATCTATCAACTTTGGTGTGATTCAGGAAAATCCGGCAACCGTTGCTGGTGTCGTTCTTGGCATCATGGCATTGAAGTCAATAGTACTTTTCCTTGTAGGGTCCGTCTTTCAGATGCAGGTGGATCAAAAACTACTTTTATCAATTGGACTAGCTCAAGTGGGTGAGTTCGCTTTCGTCCTATTTTCATTCACTTTTCAACTAGGGATCCTCGACAGACAGGAATTGGATTTACTACTGGTAGTTACCGCAATATCGATGACTCTTTCACCGATCTTCGGAATTGTAAATGAACGATTGGTTTTGCCACGGGTAGGTACCAAAGAGTCAGAAGAGAAACCAATGGATGCTATTGATGAAAAGAACAAGGTGATCATCGTTGGTTTTGGTCATTTTGGAAGTACCGTTGGCAGATTTTTGCGAGCGAATGGAGTGGAGGCTACCATATTGGATCACGATTCCAATCGGGTGGATCTACTCCGAAAAATGGGATTCAAGGTGTATTATGGTGATGCCACTCGTGAAGATCTGCTTGAGTCAGCAGGAGCCGCTGAAGCTGATATTTTGATTTCAGCTGTTGATGACGCAGATACTACCTACGAACTGGTGGAAATTGTCCAGAAGAAGTATCCTAATCTCAAACTGTTGATCCGGGCGAAAAGCAGGGTCGATGCTTATGATCTTTTGGATCTTGGTGAGCAGAATATTTATCGTGAGTCGATCGACAGCTCAATAAGGCTCGCAGGTGATGTCCTTCATATGTTAGGTTACCGTCGTTACACCATTCATCGGTTGGCTCAGAACTTTTTCAAATACGATGAGGAAAGTATGCGACGATTGGCAAGGGAGCGTATGGATAGCGACGAATACATCTTCAGAGCCAAAGAGGAGATATCTCAGCAAGAAGCAGCCTTGGAAGAAGATCTGAAACGGGGAGATATCATGGAAGATAACTCCTGGGACAGTGAGCGGATGCGGACGAATCAAAATGGGTAGGAGAGTAGATACTGCCAGTTATAACCTTTATTGTCCACTAGCGCGGAAGTCACTTCCCGAGCATAAACTTGAATAGGTTTGTAGTTGTTGGTCACGGAACCAAGTTCCGTGTGAGGTAGGGATGCAGAAATATCATCCACTTGGATAAATGGATCAAAATATGCTAGGAAATCGTTACTTTGTAAGAAATGAGTGTTTTATGGGAACAACACAGTTAAGAGAAGAATTACACAAATACATTGATAAGGCAGATGATAGAATCTTGCGATTGGTTAAAGGAATGTTCCAGGCTGATGAGGATTACACTGTGCCAGGAGAGCCCATGAGTGAAGATACTTTAAAGGAAAGAGTCAGAGCTGCAAAATCAAGAATAAGTTCAGGTCAGTTCACTAGTCAGGAAGACCTTGAAAGAGAGATGGAAGAATGGTGAAGAAAAAGTTGGACATCATCTGGGATGATGAAGCCAAATATTCCTTACGCAGTATTTACAATTACATCAAGAAACGAGAATCAATAGACAGAGCCAAGAAAGTACGAGCTAAGATTGTTGCTAGTGCCAAATCACTAAATTCTTTTCCTGAGAAGTTCGAAGAAGAACCAGTCTTAAGAAGTGAGCCAGGTAATTACCGATACAAAGTAATCTGGAGTTACAAGATCATCTATGAAGTAGCAGAAGAAGTGATCTACATTGTAGATGTCTTTCATACAAGCAGAGACCCTTCCAATATCAAGGGTCATTAAGAATCAGTTAGCAAAGTGTAGCAGTTGTCTCCCTATCTAAGCGTAGTTTGCAACTACGCTTTCATATCATTTCAAGATCCAACATTCCTTCCATGTCCGCATAACTTCTCGCATTGGAATAAAGATAGTCTTCTGGCTTTTCTACCTCACCAGCGTGGAAGTTACTTCCGTGCTAAGTTGGTGATAAGGATGTCACGGAACTAAGTTCCGCGCCAGGGAGCGTCTGACAGGATCACTACGTGCTTGATGAAAATAACCTCAGAGACCCACCTCAAAGCATCAAACACCCACCTCCGAAGTACCCCCACCCACTTCGGAAGTACCCCCACCCACTTCGGAAGTGCCCCTTTGAGGTTCTGAACCCCCCGTTTGAACCTAATATTCTCTTTTTTGGAGTAAATTCTCTCAAACATGAAGTAACCGATATCAATCGAGCAGCAAAAAGCATCAATGATGTATCCTGGAGTATTGTAGTAATCTCTCACATCTTCAAGCAGCTACTTCAGAGGACCTTTCTTGATACTGTCTACAAATCGTATATCCTATTGATATTCGATCGTTGACCTACTATTCTTGGTTTAAAACCTGTAAAATGAGCGTTAGTTGGATCGAACACAAAGGCAAGCGCATCCTGTATGTTAATTATGAAGGGCGGAAGGCAGAGTATATGTTAGGTGTCCTTCAACAGGAAATCAATATCCTGATCGAGCAGGAAGCCCCGGTGCCAACCTTAGATAATTACACTAATTGCGTCATAACTAATGAATTCGTAAACGCACTTAAAGAGAATGAACACCTGATAGTAAATAAACTGGAAAAAAGTGCGGTTATCGGTATCAGTGGCTTAAAGAAAGCCTTACTTATCGGATATAACATGTTTGCAAAACGAAAAGCAGTGCCTTTCAATTCCAGGGAGGAAGCAATGGATTATTTGGTGAGTTAACTGGTGATTTTTTTACTTTTCTTGTTGATTTTTGTCATTTCAAATTGAATCCGTTCAATTTTCCTTTGGATAAAGATTGCCGCACTAGTGAAGGATATCAGTGACCAAACGGACATTGTCTTACTTATAGATTCGTTCTATGAGAAGGTTTTACAACATGATGAGCTGTCTTATTTTTTCAAACATGCCATAGGGAACTGGACCGTTCATAAGCAGGCGTTTGTGAAATATTGGTCGAAGCAGGTATTGTTTGAGGACTCTTATGAAGGCTCCCCCCTTCATGCTCATATTGCTGTGGATCAAATGTATGATAAGAGCTTTGCTGAAGAACATTTTAACGAATGGGCCAGGATTTGGGTGGAAACAGTGAGTGAACTCTTTGATGGTCAAAAAGCGGAATTGGCCAAAGAAAGCGGAAAAAACATGGCAAGGAACATCTATTTAAAGATGTTTCTCAATAGACATAAGGATAAATTAGGTTAAGATGAATTCTGTGGCGAAGTAAAAGTGGGCTTACCCAGCCTTCATTTTTTCGGGAGAGTCAGGTGCTGTATTTTTCAAGAAGTCTTAATTCTATTTCAGGGTACTGCTTAAGGTTGAACAGATATCTCCTGGACTTCATCCTTTTGATATGTCTTTCTATCCTTAAAGCTTGACGAGTACTCAAACATTCGATTTTATGAAACAACTCCCAATCACTTGCTTTCGCTGTGAAATGATTTGGCCCGTACTTTTTGCAATTGTGACTTTCAAGTCTGTTGTAAGGATCGGAACTGCACCCGATATAGAAGCGGTCAATTGACTTGCTGTAGATAATGTAGCACCACATGTAGATCAAGCAATGAGGAATCAAAGTGGTGTAAGTGGGCCCACCAGGGCTCGAACCTGGGACCACCTGATTATGAGTCAGGTGCTCTAACCAACTGAGCTATGGGCCCAAAAAGGAGCGCAATATTAAGCATTCAGCCGCGAATAGTCAACTGAATGTCAACTTCAAATCTAGTATCAAAAATTCAGTCGCCAATACACTGCGACTGGTCTAAATGATTTTCATCTTTTTTCATTTCTACGTTAAAAGACTGATCTTTTAAGAAGATTACTGACCCTAATCTGATTTTGACCAGTAAAAACCTTTTCAGAGCTTTTAAGCAATCTGCAGGGATAGAGCACCATTTGTTTAGGATTTGCCTGATCCTGACCATTGCTGTTTTTGCCTTCTGGTCAGCTTTTGCCTTTTTGGCAGACTACAACTTACCCATCAAACTGATTTATCTGGCTGGTCTTTTTATCTATTCAGGACTATACCTGGCCTACGGAAAAGGAGCTTCTTTCAACATAATAGCAACTCTTTACTATTCCTTTGCTTTTCTTTTCATAGTGATGGGATGGCTTCCATCAGGTGGTGTTACCGGCGCTGTGATGCAAATGTTTGTCCTGGTTTTTGCTTCAGGTTTACTGGTGCTACCCACACGCGCTTACCTGATCTTTGTGATAGCAACACTTTGTGTCGTCGGGGGATTTTCCATTTATGAATTCTTGAATCCGGGTGCAGCAGCCCCTTATACCACCAGAACTAATGAAATCAGGGATCTGGGCGTGGCAAGTTTCCTTATGGTTGCAATACTGGGTTATGCATTGTTTCTTTTCAAGAGATCCTATATGCAGGACCGGAGTAGGCTGAGCAAAGCCATACGAGACCTGGCGGAAGCGAAGCATGCGGCGGAATCGGCTGATAAGGCCAAAACCAAGTTCCTTGCGACTATCAGTCATGAGATGAGGACCCCACTCAACGGGATCATTGGACTTACCGAGCTGTTGGGTAAAACAGAGCTAAGCAGCGAGCAAAAGGAAATGCTTGGCAGTTTGACTTACAGCAGCGACTTATTACACAGCCTGATCAGCGATGTTCTGGATCTATCCCTGATAGCGGATGACAAACTCGTTTTACAAAAAAATGAGATTGACATTGAAGGAGAGATCGGGGATATTCTGGAAATATTCAGAAGGCGACTGGAAAGTAAAAGTGGGAATGTCGCACTTAGCTACGATCACGACCGTGAGATTCCCAGGAATGTATTCAATGACATCACCCGTTTCCGTCAGATCCTGATCAACCTCATCAATAACGCCATTAAATTCACAGTGGAAGGTTATGTAGTTGTGAAGTCTGAAATGAAAGAACTAAATGAAAAAAGTGCGCTTATTGAATTTTCAGTCTCTGATACCGGCTCTGGAATCCCGGAAGAAAAACAACCGTATGTGTTCGAAAAATTTTACAAAGCAACAGATAACCAAACTGTTGAAGGGTCAGGATTAGGCTTATCCATTTGCAAGAACCTTGTTGAGGCGATGGGAGGAAAGATCAATTTTGAGACAGAAGAGCGCGTAGGAACAATCTTCTATTTTGAACTTCCATTCGAACTTGGGGTAAAGAAAGTCAAGGAAGAGGTTGACGAAGCGTCTAAAGGAGGTTCATACAGTCATATGAATGTCCTGGTTGCTGAGGATGTAAAGATCAACCAGATGGTCATAACCAAGATGCTGCGAAATATGGGTATCAGTACTTTCGATGTGGTGGAGAACGGAGAACTTGCTGTTCAAAAAGCAGATGAAAAGGCCTATGATTTTATTTTGATGGATGTTCAGATGCCAAAGAAAAATGGCATTGAAGCCTCGAGAGAAATACTAGAGAAAATCAAAAGTGGTCAAAAACCTCCGGTCATTGTAGCTGTCACAGCAAACGTGATGAGTGGAGAGAAGGAAGAATGCAAGAATGCTGGGATGTCTGATTTCATTAGCAAACCAATTACCTCTGAAATGTTGAAAGAGGTTTTTGACAGATATATGTAGTTTGCTTTTTCATTTAGTGGATTGCTTACATCTTTGCCGCTAACCTTCACACATGAGCAACATCCTCGATGGTATTGAGTACGTGATTTTTGATTTTGGAGAAGTACTCATTGAGTTAGACTACCCAAGAGTTATCCATGGCTTTTCCGAAATAGCCAATAAAAACAAGCATCAGATCAATGAAATGGTGGTCACAGCTCCACTATTGCAGCAGTTTGAGGTTGGGTCAATTAGCTCTGATGAATTTAGGGATGGTGTGAATCGGCTGCTCGGCACTTCTCTTCCAGATGACCAGTTTGACGCTATATGGAATTCGATCCTGAAATCCTTACCGAAGGAACGTATGGATCTACTTGATCGCGTTGGCTCAAAATACACTACGTACATTTTAAGCAACACCAATACCATTCATGAACGCTGTTTTAACCAGATGATCCAGGAAGTAACGGGGAAACCCTCACTTCATGAGTTTGTGACCAAGTGCTACTTCTCGCATGATATTGGTTTTAGAAAGCCGAATGTGGAATGCTATGAATATGTGTTGCAGGATGCTGGAATCATTCCCGAAAAGAGTTTGTTTCTAGACGATCGGTTGGAGAATGTAGAAGGTGCTCTACAGGCAGGTATGAATGCACTACACATTACAAATGCTCCAAAGCAGCTAACTGAACTTTTTTTGAAGTGAATAAGGAATCAAGAACAAGGTTGATCCAACTTGGATTGCTGGTTTTGACCATCACCACGACCACACTGGCGGGAACAGAGTGGATGTTGAACAAATATGTTTTCACAGGGATGACCTGGAATGATTTTGTAGCTGGTTTTGCATTCTCTCTTCCATTTTTAGGAATTCTTACGGTTCATGAATTTGGGCACTACTTTACCGCCCGCCATCACCGAATCAGTGTATCTCTTCCTTATTACATTCCATTGTGGTTGGGGTTTATGCTGGGACCATCCATCGGTACGATGGGTGCGTTCATACGGATCAGGGAAAGTATCCAGAGTCGGTTGAAGTACTTTGATGTTGGTGTATCCGGACCAATAGCCGGATTTGTCATTGCTTTATTCGTACTGTATTATGGCTTTTCCAACTTACCGGAAAAGGAATACATCTACCGGATTCACCCGGAATATCAGAACTACGAAACGATTGATGAGGCAATTGCAGCATCCGAGGGTCTTTCGATCAGATTGGGAGGAAACTTACTCTTTGATTTCTTTAAAAATACTGTTGCTGACCCGGAAAAGATCCCACATCCCAATGAACTGATCCATTACCCAATCCTGTTTGCCGGATACCTGGCGCTCTTTTTTACAGCATTGAATCTCTTACCGATTGGCCAGCTTGATGGGGGGCATGTGGTATTTGGGTTATTTGGATCCAAAAGGCATGGGCTTATTTCAAGGTCGTTATTTACACTTTATGTGTTGTATGCAAGCTTAGGATGGGTTACGATCCACGATTTGCAGGACCTGTCACTGGGTGGATTGACCGATTTTCTCATTTCTGTCGGACTTTACATCATGGTTGTATACATCGCCTCGTATAGTGTGTTCAGGCAACGAAGGGACAGGTTGTTATATGCGACTGTACTCCTAACCGTACAGTTCTTTATTAACGCTTTTACTGGCTGGGTTGGCTATCAGGGGTGGTTGCTTTTTGCTGTTCTCTTGGGTAGGTTTCTAGGAGTCGATCATCCGCCAGTAGTGGATAATCGACCATTAGGGATCGGTCGCCAAATTGTAGGCTGGATAGCACTGATAATTTTTGTGATAAGTTTTAGTCCGGAACCGCTCGTTATTGAACTTCCTGAAGTTCCAGATACGCCGTAATCCCTCCGGTCATATTTCTCACATTGGTGAACCCTTGAGAAGTCAGGTATTTCTTTGCACGATTACCTCTCGGTCCGGTGTTGCAATGAATAACGATTTCTTCATTTTTCAGATGACCTAGAACATCCAGGTATTGAGGGAGCTCTCCAAGTGGGTAACAATCAGCACCAATATTTTGCTCCTCATGCTCCCATTCCTCTCTAACATCAAAAAAATGAAACCGCTCCCCATTCTTAATCCGTCTTCTTACTTCCTCACATGTAATGTCTTCACTCATTTTAGAATGATTTTTTGGGTTTGATGGGTCTGTTTGTAATAGACTCTAAGCAAATATAATCCCTGGGGAAATTTTGTCAGGTCATGCACCGGTTGTCTGGATTGGGTCGAAAGCTTTCTCCCGCTCAAGTCAAGCAATTCTATCCTGTCGTATTCACCTGATACACTAATCGTTCCATTTGATGGATTGGGATAGATATTGAGGGTCACTTCGGGTTCATCAACGGATAGAATGAATTCTTCGCCTTCCTTAAAAACTGGTCGGATCATCAATGCGCCCTGAAGGCTCACATTCTGGATCCAGTCACCATCCAGGTTTTCGTAAATATGCCCCGACGCGTCGGGGTTGCTTCGATCAAAGCCAATTCCGATGTAATCGTTAATGAACTGCTTGTAAGCAACATAAAAAGTGTCTGTAACCACCGCTGGTCGTTCCAATGCATACCTGACGAATGTATTGAGCGCGGGACTTCCCATGACTGTGATTTGTTGGGATCGAAGTTGTGTTGTGTCTGACAGGGCCGTCAGAATTCTAAGCTCAAGTGTTGGGGTGGATTGTGAAAAGGGAGAAATATTTGGAAAGTAGAAATCAATATGTGTTAACGTATCCGGTTGCTCAACCCAGAATTCAACAGCTACCTGGCCGTTTCGAATGTTGGTTCCTGCTGCAAATTCGGCTGTGCCATCATCGTAGGCATAGTAATTATGGAGGGTGTAATGCTGCCTGATCGTATCATTGACACGAAGATCTACGACCGTACCATCCAGCACTCCATCATTAGACTTTAGGGATATCTCTGTTTGAAGAACTACCGAGTCGTACCCTGTGATCGAACTGAAATCAACATCTGCCAGATCAATAGGGACCAGATCTGCATCCAATAAGGTGATGGTATCTCTCTCTGATGGAAAAAGCACTGCGTAGGCTCTATCCGAGTCAGTGATCAAAACATTGTCATCGATGGTATTGACCAATCTGTAAGCTACATCTATTGGGTAAAGGTCTGTAGCATCCAGGTTGCTAACTTCAATACGTTGATTGGTTATAAACCGGTTGTCTATATTGAATTGATTAATGGGAATTGATTGAAATGGAGAAAGAGGAGAGGTCAGATCCCCGGAAAAAGCTCGATCCAAAAACCCATTGGTATTATTTGTTCGCCCTTCGTTGATATAGATCCAATCCACATGCCATGCATCAAAAGGTCCGTCCAGATCACCGTAGGATTGGAATCGGAATTTGAAGTTTTCACTTAAAAATGCCTCCTCAATCAAAATGAATTGAGAGGTAAAAGCCGTTTCGTCAAGGTTTTCTCCACCTTCCATAAACCAAACGGTTTGCCAGTCCCGGTTTTCGTCAAGGAATTGCAATACCAAAGAATCTCCGGCTTCTGGTTTTTCCACATTCCCTCCGGCCTGCCAGAAAAAGGACAGGTAAATATTGTCCGCTTCGGTCTTTGCACCCAGGTTGATTGTGTCGGATTCCAATTGATCTGCTAAGCCAATCGCGTCATCATCCTGCTGGTAAACATTTCCATTTGCGTCAAGCCCATCGAATGTTGCCACATTGTAAGATGGAGGATTGATCGCCAATGTAGAATTGATGAACACATGCTGACTGACACTGAATTCCCATTGAGCCAGGGAATCCATTCCCCAGACTCTGACACTATCTACAACCCTGTTACTTAGTGAGAAATCATCCCAGAATGGTAATGTAGCAGGTAGTATGTCCGCCTGGAATTTTCCATGCTGGATCTGTGGTGCTGTTTCAATTGCCCGGGTTTTCAACTGGGCGTATCCAACTACTGAGAGAAGGAATAGCAATATAGTACCAGCATACCTCATTGGTTGTCGAGGATGGTTGCATTGGTGTTGACTGAATCTGGCTTGTAGACCCAGACATCCACCGGGTCACCAATTTTGAGAATTTTTCCAGCTTCCGGGTATTGTTGTTGAACACTTCCCGGCGAAATATCCCGCATTTCATAAATATCCAATCCAAGAGAGTCTTTCACTACGAAGCGCCCTTGTGATGAAATGGTGGATCTGATCCTTCCAACTTTAAGTCCAGATCCTATGATGACGGTCTCTGCCTCCTCCTGATCGAGTCCAACCAGGTTAGGCGATTGAAAGACAGTATTTCCATATCCGTCTCCAACTATCAGATCGATGCTTGATCCTTTCTCAATTCTTTCCCCTTCGAGCACGGTTCTACCATCTAATCTAGCTTCGTGGACCACTCCGAAGAAGACATCCGGAACGTACCTTATCCGTCCGAGTTTGAGGTCATATGATTTTAAAACCATCTGCGCACTTTTCAAGGAAAGGTCTTCCATTCGAGGCATTTTGATCAATGGAGGACTTTCTGCATTAAGAGTAACGTATATCTTCCGGTTTTCTTTCACCTTAGTATTGGGCTTGGGTACCTGACGAAGCACAGCGAGTGGTTCGAAACTCGGAGAATAGCCGCTATCGGCGGTAGCCTCATACCGAAGGTTCCTTCGATCAAGAAATTCTTCCAGGTCTTCAGGTGTCATTCCAACAACGTCAGGAACGGTGATGGTTTCTCCATGATTAGTTCGAATGGGTAGGTAGATGTAGAATACAAACACAGTAAAAAACACAGCTGCTCCTACGAGGATGCCCAGGTGTGAAAGTAAGTCCTTAATTGAGGCTGGTTTTTTAAACGACATGCTAAACCTGTGGATAAACCTAACTAATTACCTGCGAATGTACAGTCTTTCCGTTTTGTTGATCCGCTCACCAATGATTTTCACAAAATAAAATCCTCCTTGTGATATCGCGTCAAAATCATAGACCTGATCGATCACATTAGAATAAGTTCTGGTGAAAACGACACGTCCGGACATATCAATTACCTGAACTTCTACATCATCCCGCTCTTCTAGATCAAAGGCGATATTAAAACGTGCATGTGCGGGATTTGGGAATATAGTAAACGAGTTGTTTTCGGTTGATTGTGGTTTGAAACCAATGTTGATGTCATCAATGTATAAGTTATTGCCACTACCATTTGTAAATACAAATGCAAGCCGGATATCATCTCTCCATGGAATAGAAGTGCTTAGGTCAACTTTAAATTCTTTCCAATCACTATCGGAGGTTGGAACCCAGGCACTGGTAGACTCAGTAACAGCCAAAGAATCAGCAGAGGCATTGAGCAATTCCACAGTATAGTTTTCTCCACAGTTAACTGACATAAGTATCTGTAGCCGATCGTTGAAAAGTGGACGATTTGCATAAGAGACCTTAAAAGATAAACCTGCTGTATCCAGTCCTCCAATATCCAATGCCGGGCTAACAAACCAGCTTTGTGAGCCAATTTCAGAGGCATTGAATCCATTAGCCACCAGGGCGCCGTTTGATCCGACCGTCGTATTTTGCCACAATTGAGTTTGGTTCAGGGAAGCGGTTTCCCAAAAGTTGACTGTTTCGAAATCGACGATCAATGGATACGAATCTTTGGATTCATCCCTGTCAATGTTGTAACTGATACTATTGCCTATGGTGTTATCATCAATGTTTCCATTCACCTGGCTCACCGTAAGTACCAGTTCGTTGACACCTTCTTCAAGGTCAACGTTTAATGAAAGGGTTTGGTAATCACCTGATGTGATGGATAGGCCAGAAGCGGTTGTAATGAATGTGGAATTGCCATTCTGAAATTCAAAATCCAGTGTATTGATCTCCTGGAAACCAACATTTCGCACTCTTATATCCACATTAGTGGATTCACGACAGGTGATCAGAGGAGCATCAATCTCTACAAGACTTACATCATTTGCAGCTAGTGCGGTTTGAGTGATTGAAAGATTATCAATGTAAATGTTATTGCCATTTCCATTTTGACCCACAAATGCAAACTGAACGCCATCTACCCCAGCAAACTGGGTGATGTTGATGGTAGTGTCCTGCCAGTCTGTTTCCGATTGAGGGACAAATGATGAGGTTGTACTGGTCGCTGTTTCCAGGTTTGGACCATAGCCGTTGAAGACAAATTCATCTGAAAATGTTTCGCCACAGTCCTGGCTGACTTTGAGTGCCAATCCGTCCCAGTAACCATCGGGTAGTTGAGCATAAGCGTAGCTAAATTGAAGCTCTGCAGAATTGATTCCGGATAGATCAAAAACAGGGGTTCGGAGTATCGTAGCGGAACCGAAAGCTGTGGTGTTTTGAAACGATTTGAATACCAAGGCATTATTGGTAGAAACATCACGAGGTGCGGTAGTGACTTCCCAGGGGGCAGTTTCACCAACTGAACCCAATAATTGGACAGACGATTCAAAATCATCATTGAATGGTAGCGTAATAGAGGAAGTATTTTGTAAGGCTATTGACTGCTGGTCGTTCGTTGCATTTCCATCGGTTGTTGCATTCACACTGGTAACCATGAAAGAAACCTCTGCCGGGAAATCCGAGATCACCTGGGGATCGAATGTTACGGTCATGGTTTCATCTGTAGTCAGGTTGACTGTTTGAGGAAGCGCCTGGACTTGTGATCCGTTGATTGACAAAGCAACCTCAAATGAGGTAATTACATTGTTGCCATGGTTAGCTACGCTAATTGAGGGTGTTATAGGGTTAACACATGCTGCATAGGACGGAGTAATGATTTCGGTTACCGCAAGGTCATTTGCTACCCTTGACGGCTCAGCCAGTCCGGGTGAAGTGATCAGGGAAACTCTTCTGGGAGAGTTTTCCAAAACGGTTCTCATCCGGGTCTTTTGTCCTTCTGTAAAGAGGTTGAGACAAGTGTCATCGGTATAGTCCATGTAGTTCTGGAACATTTCATCTGTTACACAAACATTGCTATCATCACTTGGAAAGGTACATGGGGAACCGAGCCCTCCGTTATTGTCATCCGCAACCGGTGTGTCATCCACAAAATCATCGACACTACAGCCACCATCTCCCCAGATGTGGCGCAGACCTAAATAATGGCCCACTTCATGTGTGGTGGTTCTTCCCAGGCTTTCAAAAGCCGGGGCAGAGACGTTCTCGCCAAAATATCGGTAATTGACCATGATCCCATCCAATATGTAATCGTCGTTGATGTTAGTAATTCCGGGGAGTGTACTGACCGGTAATGATGAAATCCCTAAAAACGGGCTTGCAAGATCAAGTACATAAATATTTAGAAAGTGATCCGGTGGCCAGTGGCTTAACGATCTCAGTAGTTCATGATCAGTATTGACACTGTAGATATCCTTGGGTCCCGTGATCCGAACAATTCCATTAGAAGGATTTCCTGCCGGGTCCTGTCGTGCTAGTGTAAACTGGATTTCGGTATCTGAAGCAACTGGCAGAAAAACAGCCGGAGTGTTTGAAGCATCAGCGTTCATTCGTCTGAAGTCTTCTGTAAGAATCTCTATTTGCCGTTCAATTCGTTCATCCGTTAGGCCAAGGCTGCTGGTTGAGGGTTCGATCACATGTATTACTACTGGAATTTCGTAGACAGTGGCAGCAATGTCCAGTGTCCTTAATCGACTTACTCGCTCCTGGATCTTCTTCTCAAGCCAATTCTCAAATGGTGCGGGATCAACCGGTTTGACACCACAACGTTCTTGCGCTTGCAGCGAAATGATGGAAAAAAATAGGGTTAGAAAGAATAATAGCCGTGAGCGCTCACACGCTAAACGGGAGCTTCGCATTCGGGTCGTCAGGTGATGTAATGTTGACTGCATGCACACTTTTAATTTCCGGAACCTCTCTTTTGATGGCTTCTTCCACACCTGCCTTCAATGTCATGGTCGACATAGGGCATGATCCGCAATTTCCAAGCAGTTCCAGGACAACATTCAGGTTCTTGTCTACTTCTAAGACCTTCACATCGCCTCCATCTGCTTCCAGGTAAGGTCGAATATTCTCGAGTGCCTTTTCTATCTTTTCAATGAGTTCAGACATAAGCTAAACGGTCACTTCTACTTTTTTAGTCTCTTCCATCGATGCGTTTCGTATGGCGACCTGTTGTGCTACTTTCTCAGCAAGTTTAATAAATGCATCGGAGATTTCACCTTCTTTTAGAACAGCAGGGAACCCGTTATCCCCACTTTCTCGGATGGATTGCACAATAGGTATTTGCCCCAACAATTCAACATCATTTTTCTCTGCAAGGTTTCTTCCGCCATTTTCCCCAAAAAGGAAGTATTTGTTATCCGGCAATTCTTCCGGGGTAAACCAGGCCATATTTTCAACAAGTCCAAGGATCGGAACATTGATCTGTTTTTGCCTGAACATTGAAATCCCCTTCTGTGCATCGGCAAGTGCAACTTTTTGCGGTGTGGTGACCACTACAGCGCCAGTTACCGGAACGGTTTGAACGGTTGTTAGATGAATATCACTTGTTCCCGGAGGTAAATCGATCAATAAATAATCAAGCTCTCCCCATTTTGCATCGCTAATGAACTGTTTCAGTGCTGAACTCGCCATCGGTCCCCGCCAGACAACAGCGTCTTCACTATTTGTGAGAAATCCGATAGAAAGAAGTTTAACTCCGTATTGCTGCAATGGAACAATTTTGTTCTTGCCATCCTCCTGAACGACCGTAGGTTGCTCATATTCACAATTGAACATAGTTGGAACGGAAGGCCCGAAAATGTCTGCATCAATCAAACCTACCTCTGCCCCGGTCTTAGCCAGTGCTACAGCGAGATTAGCAGCAATAGTAGATTTCCCAACACCTCCTTTACCGGATGAAACGGCGATGACATTTTTAACTCCGGGTAGAATCGGCCCCTCATCTCTCAATGTGGTCACATGAGAAGTCATATTGATATCCAGTTCAATAGCTCCCAGGTGCTTCTCAATGGTCTTTTCGCAATCACTTTTGATCAGTTCCTTTAACGGACATGCCGGGGTGGTTAAAACCACATCAAATGCCGCTTTATTGTCACTGATCTCTATGTTTTGGATCATGTTCAGCGTTACCAGATCTTTTTTCAGATCCGGATCCTGTACTTCACTTAAAGCCTTGAGTAAGTTTTCTTTATTCAATTCCATTCCAAATGCAATGTTAGGCATATTCAGCTATCCCATTTAAAGTAATTTTACAACCTGAACGCCGAAATTGTTCCCTTGATCCACCCATCCACCATAGAAGAGGTAAAAAACAGGATCGACATTGTCGATGTGGTGGGAGATTTTGTCTCTCTCAAAAAGTCTGGTTCCAGCTACAAGGCTTTAAGCCCCTTTACAAGTGAAAAAACACCTTCTTTCTATGTAGTTCCGTCCAAAGGCATTTTCAAAGATTTTAGTTCAGGAAAAGGAGGTGATGCGATCTCTTTTGTCATGGAAATTGATGGCCTGAGCTACATTGAAGCGATCAAATACCTGGCTGGCAAGTATGGAATCGAAATTGTTGAAGAAGAGCAGACGGATGAAGCCTTAGCCGCCCAGAACAAGCGAGAGAGTTTATACATCGTTTTGGGCTTTGCCAATCAATACTTTCAAGACGTATTACATAAATCGGATGAGGGCCAATCAATTGGCCTTACTTACTTCAGGGAGCGTGGTTTTTCGGAAGAGATCATCAAAAAATTTGACCTGGGGTACTCCAAAGAACAATGGGATGGCCTTTATAACGAGGCAATTGAGAAAGGCTACCAGGAAGAGCTATTGGAAGAGGCTGGCCTGATCATAAAAAAAGAAAACAAGACCTACGACCGGTTCAGAAGTCGGGTAATTTTCCCAATTCACAACATCTCTGGAAAGCCCATAGCGTTTGGGGGCAGGATCCTGAGCAAGGACAAGAAGCAACCCAAATACATCAACAGTCCGGAGACGGAGCTTTACATCAAAAGCCGGGTGCTTTATGGGATGTACCAGGCAAAAGGAGCTATAAGAAAAGAAGATAATTGCTTCCTGGTGGAAGGCTATACGGATGTCATCTCAATGCATCAGACGGGAATTGAGAATGTGGTGTCATCGTCGGGAACTGCCCTTACTGCCGACCAGGTAAAGTTGATCCGCCGATACACAGAAAATGTAACAGTCATCTTTGATGGAGATGCCGCTGGGGTCAAAGCTTCACTCAGAGGAATTGATATGCTGCTGGAGGGGGATCTTAATGTCAAAGCCATTGCCTTACCGGATGGTGAGGATCCCGACAGCTATGCCAGGCATCTTGGAGCTACTGATTTCAGGGACTTTGTCGTTGAGGAAGCGCAGGATATCATTCGGTTTAAGACGAAGGTATTGCTCGATGAGACGGGTGATGACCCTGTCAAGAAAGCCGGGGTAATTAAGGATATTGTATCAAGTATTTCCAGGATCAATGATCCTGTGAAGCGCACGGTTTATATCAAGGAATGCAGTGACCTTTTGAATATTGCTGAATCGGTGCTCATTTCCGAGCAAAACAAACTGTTGATCCAGCAACGAAAAGGTCTGCGAAGTGATCCCATCCCCGAACCGGAGATCCCAATCCCACCGAATGAGGAGCAGCTTGATAAGCTGGATATTGAGCAGGTAATTGAACTTCAGGAGCGAGAAAGTGTTCGGATTCTGGTGAATTACGGAAAAAGCAAGATCAGCCACACAGAGTTAAGCGACCAATATGTGATCAACTATCTACTCCATGAGGCAGAAGAGATCCAATTTAGCAATAAGACTTACCGAAAGATTGTTGAGTTATTCAAGGAGCGCCTGAGGGAGGGTGAGGTCATCGATGGTAACCATTTACTTGATCACCCGGATGAGGATGTTAGAAGGACTATTGTGGATCTTGTTGCTGAAAAATATGAGATTAGCGAAAATTGGCTGGATAAGTACAATATTCATGTGCCTCATGAATCAGAATTCTTAAAAGATGCTACTTATAATCACGTCATCCGCTTGAAATTCAGGATTTTACAACGAATGGTAGAGGAAAAGAAGGAAATCTTGAAGCAAGAGCAAAATGAACTCAAAGTGGATGAACTTTTGGATGAGATAATTGAGTTAGAGGAGGTGGGTACTGAACTTGCAAATAGATTAGGAAACGTTTTAGTTGGATAATATGCTAGATAAAATTGAGGATGCGATTGAAGCCATTAGAAATGGGGAAATAATCATTGTAGTTGATGATGAGGATCGGGAAAATGAAGGTGACTTCATTTGTGCTGCGGAGAAGACCACCCCTGAGATCATCAACTTTATGACAAAAGAAGGGCGCGGCTTGATATGCACTCCACTGATCGAAGACCGGTGCAACGAGTTGGATCTGGATCTAATGGTTGGTAAGAATACTGCTTTACACGAAACTCCTTTTACCGTTTCAGTAGACCTGATTGCTGAAGATACTTCTACCGGGATCTCGACCTCAGATCGGGCAAAAACGATCCTGGCTTTAGTAAACCCTGAAACGAAACCCGGGGATTTGGGCAGGCCCGGGCATATTTTTCCACTAAAAGCAAAGAACGGTGGTGTCTTGAGGAGATCCGGACATACGGAGGCAGCCATTGACCTGGCACGATTGGCTGGATTGTATCCAGCGGGAGTATTGGTGGAGATCCTGAAGGAAGATGGTACCATGGCCCGACTACCAGACCTTCGAGTTATTGCAGACAAATTCGGATTGAAACTTATCGCTATCAAAGATCTGATCGCCTACCGAATGGAGAAAGAATCGATGGTGGAAGAGCAGATTGAAGTCCATATGCCAACAGAATACGGAGACTTCCAACTAAGAGCATTCAAACAGATAAACACAAACGAGCATCATCTCGCCTTGATCAAAGGAGAATGGGAAGATAATGAGGCTGTTCTTGTACGTGTACACTCGTCTTGTGTGACAGGAGATATTTTTGGGTCATGCAGATGCGACTGTGGAGGACAATTACATAGTGCGATGCAGATGGTAGATAAAGCCGGCAAAGGAGTAGTCCTCTACATGAACCAGGAGGGAAGAGGAATCGGACTTTTGAACAAACTGAAAGCTTATAAATTGCAAGAGGAGGGAAAGGATACGGTAGAGGCCAACCTTGAACTGGGCTTCAACGCGGATCAACGAGATTACGGGGTTGGTGCCCAGATCTTGCGCAAACTTGGGATCACTAAATTGAACCTAATTACCAATAACCCTAAGAAAAGAGTAGGCCTGATGGGTTATGGTCTGGAAATTGTAGATAATACACCTATTGAAATGTCACCTAATTCATATAACCAGAAGTACCTCGAAACCAAACGGGATAAATTAGGACATGAAATATTGAAATAAGTGAAAGCTTTTTTTACGATGCTTCTTACCCTTCTGAGCTTGCTTGGATGGGCTCAGAAATTTTCTTCGGAAGTCTTCCATCAAGGGTTTTTAGTTACTGCTGAAAAGGATACGCTTCAGGGAAGATTGAAATACGATATGGAAACAAATATCGTATCCATGCTTGCTAAGGGGAAGATCAGGACCTTTTCCAGTCACAAGGTATTCTACTTTGAGATCAATGATGAAGTCCTAAACACCTATAGACAGTTTTATTCGATCCCACATACTGTTAACTACGATTACAAGATCCCTATTCTTTTTGAATTGCTTTATGAGGGACCGCTATCTCTTTTGACCCGTGAGACCATTATTCAACAAGCACAGAGTGCGGGCTCTCCTTATTGGGGAGGTAGCAATTTCTCCCGGGCAGTCGTAGAATATACCTTTTACTTTCTGGATTCGAGAGGTGAGATCTCTTTCTATTCAGGAAGGAAGAGGGACTTGTTGTTGATCATGAGAAAAAAGCAGTCTGATGTCAAGAAATACATGAAAGACAATAAGCTGGATTCCGATGACGTTAGGGACCTTATCCGAATTACAGCCTTTTATAATTCCATCTGATACTGGCTTAATAATTGCTTCTTATTTGGTAAAAGCCGACCTTTTGCAAAGAATTATCCTATTCTGCTTCCTGAGCATCTCCTTGCTCAAATCAAATGGGCAAAACCTGCCTTATGAGGACTTTCATATTGGAACCATTCAAACTAAGTCCGGGGAAGCTATTTCTGGAAAAATAAAGTTTGACATTCAAGCTAACCGGGTGTTTTTCGTCGATGAGCAGCTTGTTAGGGATTACGGTTCGCACCAGATTGTTTCATTCCATGTCAAAGACAGCTTTTCAGGGGCATACCGTTACTTTCATTCACTAAATCATTCCATGAGAGGGTTGCTGGTGCCGTCTCTGTTTGAAAGTCATGAGGAAGGGACACTATCTGTATTGACTCGACATAAAATTGTGGACCTTTATCACTCCTATGGTTCCAGAGTACGAGGAGGGACAACACGACCAGTAGCTACAGTATTGCGCTATACACTTTATGTAAGTGATTTGGATGGAAATATCATGCGCATCAAGAAACGAAAAGACTTAATGGACTTCATCGAAGCTGAACATAAGGATCAGGTAAAAACCTTCATAAAACTTAATAAACTGAAAGCGTACCATCTCAGGGATTTGGTTAACATTGTGGCCTTTTATAATTCTATAGAAAATGGCGAAACCGTTAATTCTGGTAACAAATGATGATGGGATCACCTCCAGAGGTATCCGAAAACTGGTAGAGCTAATGTGCTCGATCGGGGAAGTGATTGTTGTTGCACCCGATAGCCCACAGTCGGGAATGGGTCATGCAATAACGGTTGGAGATACGCTACGGATCAGGAGGAATGATATTTTTGAAGATATTCAAGCCTATGAGTGCAGTGGTACACCTGCTGACTGTGTGAAACTTGCCAAGCACTACGTCCTGAAAGAAAGAAAACCGGATCTGGTAGTTTCAGGAGTGAACCACGGTAGCAACAGTTCTATTAGCGTGCTGTATTCAGGTACGATGAGTGCTGCCATAGAAGCTGCTATTGAAGGAGTGCCTTCTATTGGGTTTTCACTTTGTGACTATGATCCAAATGCAGACATGTCACATACAGACGAATACATCCTTCAAATAGTCAATGAAACCCTTGAGAAAGGAATTCCGGAGGGGATTGCCTTGAATGTCAACTTTCCGGCCATCCAAAGACAAAGGATCAGGGGAGTTAAGATCTGCAGACAGGCAAATGCCAATTGGGAAGAAGACTTTGATGAGCGAAATGATCCGTATGGAAGGAAATACTTTTGGATGATAGGGAATTTTGTCAACCACGATAAAGGTGAGGATAACGACGAATCCGCTTTATCCAATAACTATGTTTCAATTGTTCCATGCCAATTTGATCTGACCGCTTATTCAGCTATTCGGCAGTTAAACGAGGATTGGAACCTGTAGAGGAATATTTGATCTGGCAATAAGGTAACATCACTAAGTTGTATGTTATATTTAACAAACCAGAATAGTTATTCGTTTTACTTTCTTAACCAGCTAGTTAGACCATGACAGACGTTCAAAGATCCAAGCTCGAATATTTTTTCTCAGTTTTAGACTATAACGGAAATTTAATCCTTCAGCCGGACGATTTCACCCGGGTAGCTGATCAGATCAGTAATACGCTAAACTATGGCCCTCAGGCTAAAGCCAGGCTTGAGCTGAAACTAAAATCTTCCCGTTTATTCATTCAACTTTTAGCAGATATCGGGAAAGATGATGTGAGTATTACGTTGACTGAGTGGCTTGATTTCTTCAAGTACTTTGAGTCAAGTAGACCGGAGTATGTCAAAAGATATATTACCAGAATTGTCAATTACATTTTCATGTTGTTTGATCAAAATGGTGATCTTTTGATCAATCAGAAGGAATACCATGACATGTTCAAGGTCTATGGGTTAGACACAACCTATGTCAACAAGGGATTTGATAAACTGGACGAGAACAATGACGGATTTATCAGTAAAGATGAACTGATCGATGGTTGCTATGATTTCTTTCTTTCGTCTGATGCTGAAGCACCGGGAAACTGGATGTTTGGAAATTGGAATCAGAAGTTGGTAAGTGAAGCCTAGTCTGCTGGCTTTGGTTCTACCATGATCACTTCTTCTTTCTCAACGACCACTTGTCCCGGAGGACTGCCTTTGACCTTTCGTACAAATTTTTTTGGAGTATAGATCACGGGGCATAAACTATCTGACTTACGCTTCGAGTTGTAAGCCGCAAGCCCTGCCGCATATTCAATCACATTCGATGAATAGATATGACCTGGCCGGTGTTTGATGACTACATGCGATCCACTCACATCTCTGGCGTGTAACCAAAGGTCATTTTTGGTAGCTACCTTGAGTGTTAACTCATCGTTTGATTTTGCGTTTTTTCCAACAAGGATGACCCAGTCCTCAAATTGAAACTCATGGTAAGGTTTTACCGAAGCTGTTTTTGAAACAGCTCCTTTTTGGTGTTTTTTGAGCACTTGCTTTAAGTCAGCGTGCTCTTCTATTTCCCTCAGTTGGGCAAGCTCTTGTTTGAGCTTTTGGATCTCGCTCTCTTTTTTTTGAATGTTCGCTTCAAGCGAGGACACTTCCTGGTGCCTGTTTTTTGATTTACGATAGTAGTTTTCAGCGTTTTTTTGTGGACTTAATTTGGGGTTCAGCTTGATCTCAATCAGTCCACTTTGATAGATATCACTCAATACCACCTTACTTAACCCTCGTTCGATCAGACCTAAATTGGCCATAATGATATTCGCAATTTCTTCTGGATTTCGTTGTTCTTGAAGCAACCTGAGCTTTTCAGAAGTCTTGAATTGATATTTTTCCGCTTTGTTGATCTGTTGCTCCAGGTTAGCAATGAGTTGTTTCTTTTTTCCTTCTACAAAGTGTTCATGGATGCTTTCGTGATAGAGCCAATTCGTTGCATGAATGGGATCTTGGGTTGTTTCGGAATCTGTTGCAGGGAGCAATGAAATTCGCGGTTTTTCTTCCTTTATCAGGTAAATGGGACTTGTTTCTATCAGTTGAAGCAGCTTTTGAAATGCCTCCCATTTTTTCTCGTCATCCAGTGTAGCGTAGTTTTCATTCCAATAGGACTCCACTTCTTTCCCCAGTGCCGGGATCAACGTATTGGGGTGATAATTACTGTCCGCAAATGTGGGCTCATTGATCGCAATTGTTTTATCCAGGGAAGAAATGTCTAACGAGGCATCTGCAGTTAACTTTTTTCGAAAGAGCTTGATTGCCTTGTTATCAGATCCCAGTAAGATGTTCGATCTTCTTCCATGCATTTTGAATACCAACTGAAACCCGTTTTCGAATTCTACTTGAAAAGACCTTTCGTAGTTAAAAACCCTGCAGTTTTTAACTTTTGACCCAACCACCTCCGGGAAAAGATCAACGCTATTCTTTCTGGCCCTTGAAAATGAATCCGGGAAAGCAAGAAGTGAAATGACGGCATCCAGGTTGGCTCTTATCCAGAATTCACTGACCTTGTCGGCAAATCCTAAGATCAACTCATCCTTGTTCTGGGAAAAACATGCTACCAATTCTTTTTGCAGGATTTTCGCTTTCAGTGCCTCAGCCAATCTTTTCAAGAAGAAATAATTGTGAAACACCTTGAATTAACTATCAATGGTTAGTTTAAGTCCATCATGAGCGAGACGGACGTTATCAGGTAGTTCCCTGCTCACTTGAGCATGCAGCCCGAGTTTGTGGCTGATGTGGGTAAGGTACGCCTGCTCGGGTTTCAATTCTTCGATCAACTCTAGTGCTTCATCAAGTGTGAAGTGACTGACATGCTCCGTTTTCTGGAGAGCATTTAATACCAACACTTTGGAACCTTTGATCTTTTCTTTCTCTTCGTCATCAATCCGCTTAGCATCCGTGATATAAGTGAAATCCTCAAATCGGTAGCCCAAAACTGGTAATTTGTAATGCATTACCTCTATCGGCTGGATAGACGATCCATTGATATTGAATGTATCTTTTTCAATCGGATTGAGGCTTACTTGAGGTATTCCGGGATATTTTGAGTCAGAAAAGACATAGGCAAACTCTGTTTTGATCTGATCCAGGGCGTCTTGTTGACCGTACATCGGCATTTCCTTGCGTTGTAGGAAATTGAAGCTCCGGATGTCATCCATACCAGCTGTATGGTCCTTGTGAGCATGGGTGAAAAGGACTGCATCTAATCGGGTGATACGTTCTCTCAACATTTGTTGCCTGAAGTCGGGGCCAGTATCGACTACAACGTGCAGGTCATCGGTCTGGACAACAATGGAAGATCTTAAACGCTTATCCCGGTAGTCAACCGATCGGCATACCTCGCAATTGCAGGCAATGACCGGAACACCTTGAGAGGTTCCTGTTCCCAAAAAAATGACATTCACAGCTGAAGCTGATTTTGAGTGATCTCAGCGTAAACCTTTTTGTTTCCTTCGCTCAGTTTGCCAGTATCGATCTGGATGGATCGTATGATCTCTATCAGGCTGTTGATCTTTCCTTCCAGAGCGAAAAACTTATTGACGATCGCGATTTTGCTTTCGTTGAGAATGCAATAGCCGGATTGAAAATTTCCTTTTTCGTACCTGAGGATATAGTCCGTTTCGGACATAACGTCCTCCAGTTTGTTCAGAAAATGCTTGGTATATTTAATTGACATCCTCCACATACTTTTTAACCATTTCGACAAGGTTGTCATAGTTAAGAGGTTTTGGAAGAAAATCGTTGATCCCTGCGTCTTCGAAATCCTTCATGCTGTAGTTATTGGCATTACCAGTAATAGCGATGATAGGAATATCCTTAATAGCAGAACTCATGTTTCGGATGGTGGTGGCACATTCCATACCGTCCATTACAGGCATGTGAATATCCAGTAAAATGAGGTCATATGGTTCAGCTTCCAATAGATCAAGCACCTGTTGACCATTCTTAACGGATACAATCTCGTAATTCATTTGCGAGAGTATCTTCTTCGTAAGGTTTTGGATCACACTGCTATCCTCAGCAACTATAATTCTCTTACTCATTGGTTATTAGCATGTTTTGACTGCTTTCCTTGAATTCCTTGAATCGAAGTACCAATTGAGATACTTCTTCCTCCAGGTCATCAAATTTATTGGCTTTCAGTAATTTTTCAATGGTAGCGGCCTGATTAGATAATTTTTCTATACCCAAAGTCCCGGCATTGCCCTTTAGTGTATGCAACTCGCCTCTCATCGCTTCATAGGATTTCTCCTTCAGAAACTTTTTGATATTCTTCACCAATAATTCTGCTTCTTCTTCAAATTCTTTAAGTGTGCTTTCGATCAATTCCTGACCTCCGAACTTGGCAAGTTGATTTAGCGTGTTCTGATTGATCACCAGGTCCTCCCCAATTTCTTCAAACGATTCGGTCGTAACCTGTTTAGGTTCAAACTTAAGCCAGGTTTTGACTTTATTGATGAGGATCTCTGCCTTTATGGGTTTTGCGAGGTAATCATCCAGTCCACTATCAAGGAACTTTTGACGATCCTCTTCCATAGAGTAGGCTGTCATTGCCACGATCGGGGGTTGATTCTTAAGTTTAAGAGCCTTGATCTTCTGGGTAGCCTTTACGCCATTCATTTTAGGCATCTGGATGTCCATAAAGATCAGGTCGTAAACATCTTTTTGAGCCAGATCAATGGCTTCAAACCCATCCCTTGCTTCCACAACCTCACACCCGGATTTCTTTAAGATGCCGGTAGCTACCTTGCGGTTGACATCATTGTCATCAACGAGTAGGATTTTTGGAGACTGTCCTGTGAACTGTTTGGTAAATGACTGATCGGTGTTAATCAGGTTGACCTGCTCCTCAGATATTTCCTTGGCCTTGAAGGTAAACCAAAAAGTGCTTCCTAATCCCGGAGTTGAAACTACTCCTATGTCGCCATCCATCGACTTGACAAGTTCCTTGGAGATCGCCAAACCCAGACCTGTACCTCCGAAATCTTTTGTGGTGCTATTGTCCAATTGGTGGAAACTTTGGAAAAGTGTTTTTTGATCCTCTTCAGAGATTCCGATTCCGGAATCCTTGATCGAAATCTTGAAAGTGTGTAGATCTTTTTCCGACTCGATCAGACGTACACTGATATTGATGTTACCTTTTTCCTTGCTAAACTTTATCGCATTGGAAGTGAGATTAGAAAGGACCTGGATCAGCCGGGTTTCATCAGATATGATCCAATCCGGAATTTCTTCATCGATATGGTAATATAGGATGTTGTCACTAACTGAGGCTTGTTGTGAGAAAAGGTCATACACCTTTTCAATCGTCTTGACCAGCTTGAATGGTTCCTGCCTCAGTTCCATTTTCCCTGCTTCAATCTTCGAGAGATCAAGGATGTCATTCAGAATATTCAAGAGGGTTGTGGAAGACTTATTGATCGTTCTCACATACTCTGACTGTTCTTTATTCAGTCGCGTACTTCCTAATAGGTCGATCATACCAATGATGCCATTCATCGGAGTTCGGATCTCGTGACTCATATTGGCCAGAAATCGTTCCTTGATCTTGAGCGATCGCTCTGCGAAATCCTTTGCTCGTTGAAGTTCCTCAGTGGTTTCCTTGAGTTTTGAGATATCTCTTCCTACACCTTCGATCTCTACGTCATTTTCTCTTTGTATCAATCGAATGTTACAAAGCAGATCGACGGTTGCCCCATTTGCATCAGTTACAGTTGCCTCTACGTTCCTAAGTTTCTTTTCATCAGAAAGCTGATCCATGATCCCCATCAGTGGAGTTTTCGTTTTCAGATAATCGGTTACAGGATTCCCAATCACCTCCTTTGGTCCATAATGCAAGACCTCATTAACCGATGGACTGATCATCGTTATGATCCCACTTGGATTGCATCTGAAGTAAATGTCCTGGAAAGATTCGAAAATAGTCCGGAATTTTTCCTCACTTGCAATCAACGCGCCTTCCGCTTCCTTTTTCTCCGTGATGTCATTTGCAATTACAGAGAGCTCCTCGATCCTGCCATTAGGAAGGAAAATGGGGTTTACGAAAACCTCTCTCCAAACTTCCTTGTCATCCCGGCTCCTGGTCTTCGTCTGGAAGTTCACAAATTTTCCCTGGAAGGCTTCTTTGTATTTCTCTTCCCAAAAACCCTTTAACTCCTTTGTAAAAGCCTCGTTTTCGATTTCACGTAAACTGACCCCCAATTCCGGTTCTATGCCGAAGTAAAACTTAAAGGCCTCATAGTAATTATGATTGAATGAGGTGAACTTAAGCTTGCGGTCTACCGACCAGATCTGGTGTGTACTACTGTCGAAAATAGCTCCAAGGGTAGCTGCCTGGTTTTCAATCTTTTCCTGCTTCTCTTTTCGCTCCATCGCCAGACTTATTTGTCCGCTGATGAAATCCAGGAGTTCCAGGTCTTTGTTATTAAATGCGCTTTGGTCCGTATAGCTGTAAACAGACATGATCCCCTGTGGTCGGGAGTTGAGGTAAATGATCACCCCCAACCAAATTTTGGGGATTGGACCCTCAAATGGTTTTTTGTGTTTTTCCTCTATTTTTTTGATCCCGTCCTCATAAATGATCAATGATCGTTTTCGATCAAAGGTGTATTCCATCAATGCCTTGTCCAGCTCACCAAGAGCTCTGCCCTCATGGTCAATTCTGAAAATCGTCTGGTAGTCACCTTTTCTTTTAAGTGAAATGCCAAAGCTTTGAACCATTAACATTTGGCTGAGCTGATCAAAAATGCTCTGGTATAGGTGCTCCAGGTCATTCTCGGTAATGGTTATGTTCGCTATCTGATAGTAGAGGCTTTGCGCACTCTCCGCACGGATCCTTTCTGAGATATCGTAAAATACACACCGGTATTCAACCGCTTCATTGTTCTCAAAAACGGAGGTGAGTTTTCCTGTTACATAGATGTTCTTCCCTGATTTGGAGATCAATACGGTCTCAAAACGCTCCATACGGCTACCTGCAGTGATCTTCAAAATGCTTTGAAGCGCGTTCCGACGATGATCTTCATGAACCACCTCCAGGAACTTGAGATCCATGATCTCGTCTTCCGTATAGCCGAGCTTGTTTTTTACTACCTCATTGGCGAAGCGAATTTCACCTGTGGGCTTAAAAATGGTTATGAGATCGTTCGAATTATCGAAAAGGTCCTTTAAGTTCTGATTCGTCTTTTCGATAAGGCTGTAATAATCCTTCTCCGCATGCTCAAGTCTGGACTTGAGCTCCGCAATTTCCTTGTGTAACTCTTCCTCCGTAACGTTTGCCACCGCCATACGATTAAAATTAGGCATTTTAGCAATTAATATGCGTAACAAACCCGGTAAGCCTACCTTGATCTCCGTTGTTGGGCCCACAGCAGTGGGCAAGACAGCAGTTGCTATAAAGCTTGCCAGGAAGCTAAATACGGAGATTATCTCCGCTGATTCCCGCCAATTCTATAAGGAAATGCATATTGGTACCGCTAAACCAGGGTTTGACGAACTTCAGGAAGTAAAACATCATTTCATCAATTCGCATTCAATTGATCAGCTATATAGCTCCGGTGAATTTGGAAGGGATGCAGCTCAGCTGCTTGAACAGCTTTTTCAAAAACATAAGGTTTTAATAGCTGTTGGCGGATCTGGCTTATATCTGAAAGCTTTGTGGGAAGGCTTTGATGATATGCCGGAGATAGATCAATCAATACGGGAGCAGTTAAATAGGGAGCTAAGGGAATTAGGAATTACAAAGCTTCAGGAGGAATTGCAGCAAACGGATCCTATCTATTATGATCAGGTTGATGTGAATAACGGACAAAGGATCATTCGGGCACTTGAGGTCATCCGCTCGACAGGAAATACGTTCAGTTCTTATCGCCAAAAGAAAGTGAAAGATGTTCCGTACGAAAACCTGAAAATTGGTTTAAACATGGAAAGGAGTGAACTTTTCAAGCGAATCGATGAACGTATGGACAAGATGATTGCAAGTGGATTGTTTGAAGAGGCTGAAGGGTTGATTGACTATCGAGATCACAATGCACTTCAGACGGTAGGCTACTCGGAGATCTTTGATTACATCGACGGGAAATATGACAAAGAAGAAGCCATAAGACTACTGAAACGAAACAGCAGGCGTTATGCCAAGCGACAGCTTACCTGGTTTCGGAAATTCGAAGATATCACCTGGTTTGAACCTGACCAGGAGAACGAGATACATACCTTTATTAATGATCGAGTTGAAAATAGATGAGCAATAATAGTTTCATAGTAGGAGATGCAGGAGGAACCAGCACTCAATGGCGCTACATGAATAATGGATCAATAGAACAATTCATGACCATTGGGTTTAATGCTTATACTCATAACCTGGGAGATTTTAAGGAAAGTGTTAAACAAACGTTGGGATCTGTTATTGACCAGGGAGTTCCGGTTTATCTCTATTCAGCGGGGGTGGATACACTCGAACAAAAACTGGAAGCTGAAGAGGGATTATCGGAAATATTTGGTGAAAACGTTTCGGTTGAAAATGACCTGGTTGGTGCGGCAAGGGGACTATGCGGTGATAGCTCTGGCAATGTGTGCATTTTGGGTACCGGTTCGAATGCATGCTACTATGATGGTAAAAAGGTTGACAAAGTGAGTGCCTCCCTGGGATATGTGCTTGGGGATGAAGGAAGTGGAGCGTATATGGGTAAGAAACTGCTGATGCGCGTTTTTCGAAATCAAATTGATCCTGAGATCATCAATGAATTCAATCAGGAATTTGATCTGGATTCTCATAAAGTGATTGATCGAATCTATAATCAACCTCGACCTAATCATTTTTTAGCATCTTTCGCCCCATTCATTTTAAAAAGAAAAAGTCACCCTGAGATCTTTGAATTGGTATTGGAAGCTTTCAGGGATTTTTTTCATGCCTTTTTCTACAGGCATCAACACTTGAACGATCCTTTCCATTTTTCCGGCTCCATTGCCTATCACTTTTCAGACATTCTTCGGCAGGTTGGTGCAGATTTGAACTATTCAATTCAGAACATTGTAGAATCACCTATTTCAGGCTTGGTTCTGTATCATAAAGATCATGGCTAAGAAATTAACCACCGAATCAGATTCCAACTACGATCATCTTGAAAAGATGGATGTTAGCGATATTCTGAACAATATCAACCAGGAAGATGCACAGGTTGCAGCCTCGGTTAAGGAAGCCATCCCTCAGGTTGAATCACTTGTCAATGCCATACTTCCGAGAATGCTCGACGGAGGCAGGCTCTTTTACATTGGATCAGGTACTAGCGGACGCCTGGGTATTGTAGATGCCTCTGAGTGTCCACCAACTTTTGGCGTACCCCATGACCTGGTCATTGGGCTGATCGCAGGCGGTGACGGAGCAATCCGAAAGGCAGTTGAATTTGCAGAGGACGATAGCGAGCAGGGGTGGAAGGATATTGAAACGTATGATCCGCAAGAAAATGACTCAGTCATTGGTATTGCCGCCTCAGGAAAAACTCCATATGTAATTGGAGCAGTCGAGGAGGCAAGAAAACGTGGTTTGCTTACCGGTTGTATTACATGTAATGAGAATTCTCCTTTAGCGGCTGCTGTTGACCACCCAATTGAAGTAGTGGTAGGGCCTGAGTTTGTAACCGGGAGTACTCGAATGAAAGCGGGAACAGCTCAGAAACTGGTACTGAATATGATCTCCACTTCACTGATGATCAAGATCGGTAGGGTTGAGGGTAATAAAATGGTAGACATGCAGCTCTCTAACAATAAATTGGTAGAGCGAGGCATTCAAATGGTCATGCAACGTTTGGGACTCTCCCGAGAGGTTGCTTCGAATGAGTTAGAATCACTTGGGTCGGTTCGTGCAGTGTTGGAAAAATATGCTCATCGTTAGCCACTTCACAGAAAGTTGATGTAACGGAAAAACCCAGGTCACATCCGCAGACATAGTCGGTTTTATCTTTGTTAAACCCTATGAAAAAGCTGCTATTAGTCCTATTGATCGTTGCGAATTTCTGCGCTTCTGCACAAGACGATCAATATGTACTGATGATCTCATTCGATGGCTTCAGACATGATTATGTCGACATGTATGATACTCCTCACTTTGATGAATTCATCAAGAACGGAACAGCTGCTGAGTCATTAATTCCATCTTTTCCTACAAAAACCTTTCCCAACCATTATACATTGGTTACAGGGATGTATCCTGCCAATCATGGTCTTGTAGACAATAGTTTTTTTGATCCGGAAAGAGAAGTGGTCTATATGATGCGCAAGAGAGATCTTGTTGAAGATCCTTATTTCTACGGCGGAACACCATTATGGCAACTTGTGCAACAACATGGAATGAAATCTGCCTCATACTTTTGGGTCGGATCGGAAGCCCCAATCAGCGGGAGTTATCCGGACTACTATTATCGATATGATGGATCTGTCCCCAATGAAAAGCGAATAGATCAGGTAATTGAGTGGCTAAAACTTCCGGAGGAAGAGCGTCCCCGGTTCATCACACTCTACTTCTCTCTGGTTGATTCGCAGGGTCATCGTACAGGACCAGTCTCGAAGGAGACCGGGAAAAAGGTCACAGAAGCAGACAGGTTGCTTGGTGTGCTCATGAGGAAACTCGCTACAGTTGATTTGCCTGTAAACACAGTCATAACCTCAGACCATGGAATGGTTGCAGTTAAGAATGATCGATCCAGTGTTATAAAACTTGAGCGCCTATACAACAAGGAAAACGAGATCTTTCAGACGGTAATCAATGCCACCCATGCGCATCTGTACTTTGAAGACAAATCAAAGGTGGATTCGGTTTTTGAGGCATTGACCAAAAAGGCACCCCAGCTTAGTTTCTACAAGAAAGAATCAACACCGTCTCACTGGGCATACAGGAAGGGAGAGCGAATAGGAGATATTATTGCTTGCGCGCCAACGGGCTACATCCTTCACTTTGGCACATGGCTTCAACCGAAAGGAGAAAGTTTTGGGATCCATGGCTATGATCCGGGATCGACTAAAGATGTTCATGGGATATTCTATGCAAGTGGCCCAAGGATTAAAGCCGGATACGAAATTCAATCCTTTGAAAATGTTCATGTTTACCCGTTAGTATGTAAAATTCTAGATATCCCGGTTCCGGAGAATATTGACGGTAAAATCCCGGTACTGTTGGGGACTCTTAACTAGGGATAATTCCGTTACGGAATAAAAAATTCACATCATTTAATTCTTGAAATATTACAAATTAGTAAGAAGGACCTTTCCTTTATCTTTTTGTTATCTACAGGCCGCTTCTTGTTAAGAAAATTAACTTGAATTGTTAAATTAAACATTTAATAATCAGTTAATTAACTCACTTTTAATACCTCCATATCATATGGAAAATTGATTTCAATGAAGCAACCTATTACGGTTGTGTTAATAGAAGCTGAAAACTTAAAAATCACGAAATATTCTAATTATTTCGTAAATCTATTTTTGCTCCGGTTTAAACTAAAACTAGAACAAATGAGAAAAATTCTACTAACCCTAACTGCGCTGCTTTGCAGTTACATTCTACTAGCCCAGGGGGTGACCACAGCCTCTATGAAAGGGCGTATAGTAGATACCAACGGAGAGCCAATGATCGGTGCCACCGTTGTTGCAGTACACACACCTACTGGTTCCGAGTGGGGGAACATTGCCGATGTGGATGGCTTTTTCAGGCTGAACAACATGAATGTTGGCGGGCCATATCAAGTCACTGTTTCATTCGTTGGATTTGAAACACAGGAGCAGGAAAACATTTATCTGACGCTTGGTCAACGATACACCTTGAATTTCGAGTTGAGCGAGTCTGCTACTGCACTAAGTGAGGTAGTTATTTCTGCCAATACCGGAGAGATTTTCGACGGTAACAGGACTGGCGCTTCCACTTTTATCGGACTTGAGACAATCAACTCACTTCCTAACGTCGGTCGGTCTGTTGGCGACTTTGTAAGATTAACGCCTCAGGCAACAATCGAGGAAGGCAACGATGGATTGGAGATCTCCATAGGAGGTCAGAACAACCGATACAATGCCATATATATAGATGGTGCTGTTAACAATGACGTATTTGGACTTGCTGGATCTGGCACCAATGGTGGACAGACTGGTGTAGCGCCAATCTCGATTGATGCGATTGAGCAGTTCAATGTCAACGTTGCACCGTTCGACGTTCGTCAATCCGGTTTCGCTGGTGGTTCCATCAGTGCGGTAACGCGAAGCGGAACAAACGAACTTGAAGGCTCTGTTTACCACTTTTGGAGAAATGAGAAACTCGCTGGGAAGTCGCCTGTTGAAGGTGGTCAGCAAAACATTAGTCGGGGAAGACTAGCTGATTTTTCTGCGCAGACTACTGGCTTTAGGCTTGGCGGTCCACTCATTAAGAATAAGCTGTTCTTCTTTGTTAATGCCGAGACCCAGCGAGATGAAACGCCACAACCATTCAACCTGATCAACTATCAGGGTAATGCCACAGCTGAAGATATCGAGAACCTAAGGAATCACCTGATCACTACTTATGATTACGATCCGGGAACTTACGATAACAACACCGCTTTCCTTAATAGTGATAAATACCTGGCCAAGTTTGACTTCAATATCAATCAAAACCACAAGCTTACTGTTCGTCACTCATATACAGAGGCAGAGAACCTTGAGGCCAGACTGTCAACTTCCACCGGTATTGAATTCATAAACGGTTCGGAATACTTTGTTTCCAAGACAAACAGTTCTGCTTTAGAATTGAAAAGTACTTTTGGTAACACGATCTCTAACAATCTAACGATTGGAGCTACTTTCGTGAGAGACGACAGGGATCCATTCGGACAAGAGTTCCCGGCGGTAACGATCGATGATGGAAGAGGAGAGTTCATATTCGGTGCGGAAACATTCTCAACCGCCAACAAACTGAACCAGGACATCATCACGATCAATGATAATGTTGAGATCTACAAAGGAAGACATACCTTCATCGTAGGTGCCAACCTTGAGTTTTACAAGACCACCAACTTGTTCATTCCATTCAACTTTGGTGATTATGAGTGGGATAGAAGTGAGCCAATCAATGGTTCTGACTTGCAGGATTTCCTGGCTGGAGAGAATTCGAGCTTCCTGATCAGAAGTTACTCTTTGAGAGACAATGTTACAGGTGATGAATCAATTGCCGGTACAACCTTTAACGGTGCTCAATTTGGTTTTTATGTTCAGGATGAATTTCAAGCAAATGATAAGTTGAAATTAACATTAGGGATCAGGGGAGATATCTCAACTTTTGATGACACTCCTGTCAACGAATCATTCAATACGAACACAATTCCACTTATTGAAGCTGCTGGTTATGATCTGGCAGGAGCTCAAACAGGACAATTCATTGATCCACAGCTTTACTTATCTCCTCGATTTGGATTCAACTACGATTTGAATGGAGATCAGTCTACACAGATCCGAGGTGGATTTGGAATATTCACCAGCCGTGTTCCTTTGGTATGGCCTGGCGGGGCTTACAACAACAATGGCTTAAACAGGGGAACTTACATTGGTGAGGATGCTTTCAACCCGGATATCAACAGTCAGCCTCCCGGAGAAGTTGATGTTAACAATCCATCACCATCGGGAGATATCGACTTGTTTGTGAAGGATTTCAGGATCCCTCAGGTATGGAAGACCAACATCGCTGTTGATCAGAAATTGCCTTGGGGCTTGATCGGTACGTTAGAATTCTTGCATACAAAGACCATCAACCAGGTTTACTACCAGAATGTTAACCTTCGACCTGATCCCGTTGGAACCCTTGAAGGAACTCCTGATGATCGACCAATCTTTGATCGAAGAGATGAGATCGATGATACTTACGGAAGGATCATGCTTGGAAGCAACAACAGCAAAGGATATTCATACAATATCACAGCAAGTTTGACCAAGCCATTTGATAATGGGTTCACTGGAATGGTTGCCTACTCATATGGTGATGCCTGGTCAATCTTTGACGGAACCTCTTCTCAGAACTCTTCTCAATGGAGGGGGATCTTCTCGGTAGACGGAAGAAATTTCATTGACTATACGCAGCGAGGAAGCTTTTCTCAAGGTCACAGACTTTTGGCAAATGTTTCCTACCGCAAAGAATATATGGGTTTCATGGCTTCTCAACTATCTGTTGTGTATGAAGCCACATCCGGAACTCCTTATAGCTATATCTACGGAAGTGGTCAGAATATTCAAAGCGAGGATTCAAGAAACAGAGCGTTGGTTTACATTCCTGCTTCTAGAGATGAGATCGTTTTGGTTGATACTGATGATCTAACAGCTGATCAGCAATGGGAGCAGCTAAATGCATTCATCGAAAATGACCCGTACCTAAGAGATAACAGAGGACAGTATGCAGAGGCTAATCAAAACAGAACTCCTTTCGAGAACATTGTTGATATCAAGTTCTTGCAGGACTTCTACCTTGAAATGGCCAATGGCAAAAGGAATACGCTTCAGTTAACATTCGACATTTTCAACTTCACCAACCTGATCAGTAAAAATGCTGGAAGACGATACGCTCGTCAGCAGACAGGGGTTGAATTGCTTGAGTTCGAAGGATTTCAGGGAGATTCAAACGTTCCAACCTATTCTTTTAGTCCGTTCAACCTGGATGAACCTAACAATCAGTCTTACGGAAACTTCGACGATGCAGGTCTCTTGAGTGCGAGATGGCAGATGCAGATCGGTGTGAGATACATCTTTAACTAAGCGCTGATTCTAACATTAAATTCAATTACTAATGAAAAATATATTTAAATCAGGATTGCTGGCAGTGGTGATGACGATCATCTCCTTCGCCTGTTCAAATGATGATAACACTGTAGTTCCTGGAGATTTCTACCTAAGCGTAGGAGCATCTAATGAGGGTACAGCCATTGGTCTTCCAGGCAAAACAGTGGATATTGAACTTAACCTGAGAGCTTCTCAGGGAATTGCTTCATTGACTGCTGATGGAGCTGGTGTTACCGTTACAGATGGAGAACTTGCTGAAACGGTAACTTATGAATATACCGTTCCTGCTTCATCTGCCATTTTTGGTGATGTAACAGTTACGTTCCAATTGCGAGATGCGGATGGAAACACTACATCATACGATTTTACGGTTGATGTAGAAGAGGATGCTTCTACTTTCACAGAGCTGGATATGATTGACCTTGGAGCTGGAGAAGGAGCTGCTGAAATATCGGCTTATGATACATTGACACAACAGTTGTTTGTTGTGAACAATGATGATGCTGCAGGAAATAACCGGATCGACGTGATCGATTTGTCAAACCCTGCTAACATATCACTGGTAACTTCAATCGATCTGACTACTTTCGGTGGAGCCGCTAATAGTGTGGCTGTTTCTGAAGGAAGGTTGGCTGTTGCAGTTGAAGCTAATACTACAACTGACAATGGGGTAGTGTTGATTTACGAAACAGATAACCTGTCGGCTGCTCCAGCTCAGGTAAATGTTGGCGCACTTCCTGATATGGTTACTTTCTCACCCGATGGAGATTGGATCATAGTCGCCAACGAAGGTGAGCCTAATGATGCATACACGATTGATCCTGAAGGTTCTGTTTCAGTTATAGATGCTTCCGGAACTGCATACTCGGTACAAACGGCAACATTCACGGCGTTTAACTCGGAAGAGGCTGCATTGGAAGCCAATGGATTTAGAGTTTTTGGACCTGGTGCTACGTTAGCTGAGGATGTTGAGCCCGAATACGTTACAGTATCAAGCGATTCAGAGACTGCTTATGTGACATTGCAAGAGAACAATGGTGTAGCTGTAGTCGACATTGCTTCAGCAACAGTTACAGCTATCTGGCCATTAGGTTTCAAGGATTACACAGAAAGTGGTAACGAGATTGATCCAAGTAACGAAGATGGACTGGCTTCATTCAGGTCCGGTGTTCAATTCCCACTCTTTGGTGTTTATCAACCAGATGCAATCGCAACTTTCACAGTTGATGAAACAGATTACCTGATTACTGCAAATGAAGGTGATTCCAGGGATTACGGTGGATTTTCAAATGAAGCCAGGATTTCCACTCTTACTCTGGATGCTACCGTTTTCCCCAACGCTGCAGAGCTTCAGACTTTACCAAGTTTTGGACGGTTGCTTACCATGCAGGATTTGGGTGATACCGGGGGAGACGCTGATTATGATGAATTCTACAGCTACGGAGCACGATCATTCTCTATCTGGGATACTGATGGAAACCAGGTCTTCGATAGCGGGAACGATCTTGATGCTCGTGCAATAGCTGCTGGTATTTATGATGACGGACGAAGTGATGACAAGGGTTCTGAACCTGAAGGTGTTACAATCGGTGTTGTAAATGGTGCGACGCTTGCGTTCATCGGCCTGGAGCGTGTGGATGCTGTCGCGGTTTACGATGTGACTAACCCAGAGTCTGCATCATATGTGGCTATGATCACAGCAGGAGATGCACCGGAAGGCTTGGTGTTTATTCCGGCTGATCAAAGCCCAAATGATAGAAGTTTACTAATCGTTAGTTCTGAGGACGATGGTACGGTACGTGTTTACCAAACCAATCAATAATAGACCTTAATCTTTATATCCTTTTTACCCCGTTCTGAGATATCAGGACGGGGTTTTCTTTTTCACATGCTGTTGACATAACTTTAATTCGTGCATAAGATCATGCCGTATGAGCGCTGGAATTTATACTACAACTCCAGCTATGATGAGAACTCTCCGTTTGCCGGAAAGGAGTACAATTACGATCTCTACTCTGAGAATATTTATGGCTACTACATAGATCCGGCGTGGGATTTTATGGGTTCTGAAACGCTTTACATCAAGATCATTTTCATTGACTATGATATTGGTTTTGCTGTGATCGAGCTGTTGGGTGAATGGAATGATGCGATCAACAACGACATCATGCAGCTCAAGCGAAACATCCTGGAACACTTACTGGATTTTGGCATCAATAAATTTGCTTTGATCGGTGAGAATGTGATGAATTTTCATGGGAGTGATGACTGCTATTATGAAGAATGGTTTGAGGAAGTTGAAGAGGGTTGGATCGCGGGAATTAACTTTCGAGAACATGTGGAGGAGGAAATGCGACGGTTCAATATCGACAACTATGTAAACATGTCTGGAAGTCTTCAGATTGAGAAGTGGCGGACCTTAACCCCAACTAAGTTTTACGAATTGCTGGATAGCCTGATCATGAGGAGGCTGATGGCCTAGCTACTTCTGCAATCTCTGCAATCGCATATTTCCTTCCCGTTTTCAACTCCACGCAAACACTCCGGGTACGCTTCTTTTCTACTTTTCGAAAGAGTCGCTTATTGAAGAGAAATTCTTCACCTTGTTTGATATCCTTCAACTGTATCGATGGGTTGGAATCGAACTTTTTGAGAATGTTGTAAAGGATGGGATCGGAACAGCTGGAAGCCTTAGGGTTGGAAAAGTATTTGTTCAAAGCATTCAAAACACCTTCATCAAAAACCTGTGTGTTAAGAACAGGCTCGGCAACTTCTTTAAAGCACTGTTTCCATTCCTTTCCATGTGGGAGAATTGTTTCGCCGTATTTGTTAAAAGCTACCAGGTGAGCAACCTCGTGCAGGTATGTTACTAAAAAGGAGTAAGTATTCAGGTCATTGTTTATGGTGATCGTCTGCTTTCCGTTCATTCGATCAAATCGGTAATCTCCCAACTTGGTCTGCCGGGCTTTTTTGATCTTAAACTCAAAATTGAGTGATTCATACAGCCGGTTGCAGTACGTCACAGCTGACTCGGGAACAAATTTTTGGAATACTTCCTCTGAGGTCAAGTTAAGCGTATGATAATTTTCCTTTAGGTGTTGGGATAGGACGATTTTCCAGTTTAGCAGTCTCCATCCAATCTTCAATGATGGAATTTGCATTCTTCAGAGCTTCTTCATAACTATTGCCATCAGCCATGCATCCGGCTAGTTCCGGAACTTCGGCTATGAATGAGTTATCTTCCTTACTCCAATAAATTATGATTTCGTATCTGTAATCACTCATCTTAAAACCTCAAACTTAAAATTCTTGTCTCTGGTTCCTGATAGGATCAGTAAGATACCTTTTCTGCCCATTATTTCTTTCTAAACACAACCTTTACCGGAACTCCCTTGAAATCAAACCGGTCCCTGATCCTATTGATCAGGTATCGCTCATAGGGCTCCTTGATGTATTGGGGAAAGTTGCAAAAGAAGGCGAACGTAGGTGTGTGTGTTGGCAATTGGGTGATGTACTTGATTTTGATATAGTGACCTCTGACAGCAGGAGGAGGATAATTCTTGATGTCCTCACCAATCACTTCATTCAGTTTGGAAGTAGTGATCTTTTTGGTCCGGTTATCATAAACTTCCAGCGCTAGTTCCAACGTCTGCATGATCCGTTGCTTGTTGAGAACGGAAGCGTAAATGATCGGGGCGTAGGCTAATGGTCCCAATTTCTCCTTCAGTGCCTTCGTATATTCGTCTGCTGTTTTGGTATCCTTTTTCACCAGGTCCCATTTGTTGACCATCAGCACGATCCCTTTCTTGTATTTATGCGCCAGGCCAATAATGTTCATGTCCTGGCTTTCCAGTCCACCTTCAGCATCGATCATCACAATACATACATCCGAATCCTGGAGTGCCTGAATAGCCCTCAATACAGAGTAGAACTCAATGTTCTCTTTGACTTTTGATTTCTTTCTAATACCAGCAGTATCCGTTAGCAGGAAGTCCTTCCCAAACAAATTGTATCGGGAATTGATTGCGTCACGTGTAGTGCCGGCAATATCTGTCACGATGCTTCGCTCTTTGCCTAAAAGCGCATTGACAAACGAAGATTTACCAACATTAGGTCTTCCCAGAATGGCTATTCGTGGTAGCTCTTCTGCTTCCGGTTCCTCTTCTTCAAAATGCTTCACGATAGCATCCAGCAAGTCTCCGGTTCCTGTACCGCTTGCTGAAGCAATTGGAAATATTTCAGCATCCAGCCCAAGTGAGTAGAATTCATTGGCCGCTATTAGTTGCTCCTGGTTATCTGCTTTATTGGCAGCTATGAACAAGGGTTTATCTACTTCCCGAATGACGTTGGCAAAATCCTGATCCAACCCGTGTACACCTGTATGACAATCGACCATGAACAAGATTGCAGTGGCTTCTTCCAAGGCCTCTTTTACCTGGGTCCGAATGGCACCCTCGAACACATCATCTGATCCTTCCACATAACCACCAGTATCGATCACGGTGAAACTCTTGCCATTCCATTCTCCATAACCGTAATGCCGGTCACGGGTAACGCCCGACTCATTATCCATAATGGCCTGCTTCTTTTCAATGAGGCGATTGAAAAGGGTTGATTTGCCTACGTTAGGGCGTCCTACGATTGCAAGGATGTTTGCCACCTATTCAATTGAGAATTTAGAACCTGCAAATTTAGAATTGGATTTCGTAGTTATCTGTATAGCTCCCAAAATTCTAAGTATTTCTTCAATCTTTGATAAAGTCTCCATTCCTAACTCTAAATTGTATATTCCCAATTCTTAATTGATAATTCCCCATTCCTAATTCCTAATTCTCCATTCTTAATTCCTAATTGACAATTCCTAATTCTAAATTCCCAATTCTTAATTGACAACTCCCATTCCTAATTCTTCCTGGAAGATTTCAGAATAGAACCCAAAATTTTCAATAATTCCTCACAATCATTCAAATACTTTTCAGAGGTTTTGTGATCTAAATAATTAGTATCGGCAAGTAACCTAAGCCAGTATTTAGTTTCCCTCGCTTCCTTATAAGAGATTGATATCTTGTGAATGAAGTCCTTTTTAGATTGACCTCCAATCGCTTCCTCAACATTAGCTCCAACTGATGTTCCTGCTCTAAGTAGTTGTGATGCAAGCGCGTATTCCTTGCGATCTCTCAAATCTTTATAAAGGAAAACGATCTGCTTGGCAAATTCATAGGACTTTGCCTGTACCACATTCTCTTTCATTAATTCTCAATTCTTAACTGATAATTCCCCATTCCCAATTCTAAATTCTCCATTCCTAATTACCAATTCTACATTTTTAATTCTCCATTCCTAATTCCTAATTTTCAATTCTCCATTCTTATTGATAATTCTCAATTCCCAATTCTCCATTTTTAATTCTTAATTCTCCATTGACAATTCCTAATTCGTAATTCTCAACTCTTAATTGAAAATTCCTAATTCTAAAATTCCCCATTCCCAATTCTAAATTCTCCATTCCCAATTCTAAATTCTCCATTCCTAATTGCCAATTCTACATTCTTAATTCTCCATTCTTAATTCCCAATTGATAATTCATTGAAAATTGATCTACACCTTATCTACACCAGCAAATCCCCACCAAAATCACTAGGAGAGTAGCAACTGCCCGGAATAAGTTTGAAGCTCACCACTCTCAACGAATTTCCTGATTTCCATAAAAACGCTGATGACTATGATGCACTTGCGATCAAAAAACCGTCCCGCATACGCAACTTATTTCACCACCCGCTGGCTGATAGTGTCCATTACATTTGGTTTAGTTACTTCACTTCAGGCCCAAAACACGCTGATAGGAACAGGCACCCTTGGTGAAGGTTCTGTTTTCTCCATCAATGAAGACGGGACCAACCCGGGCAAGTGGGCTGATTTTTTGTCTGGTGCAGAACCAATCTATACGGAGTTATTAGCTTACGATGGTCGTATGTGGGGGATGACCAGACTTGGAGGAGGCAGTGACCAAGGTGTGATTTTTTCCATAGCGATAGATGGGACGAACTTTATAATTGAACATCATTTTGATGGGACAAGTGGATCGAATCCTGATGGCAGCCTAGTCCTTCATGACGGCCAGTTGTGGGGGACGACCAGTTCAGGCGGATTCAGTAACCAAGGAGTAATTTTTTCTTTCAACGCAACCACTGGCATTTTTACTAATGTGTATGACTTTGATGGGACCAACGGATCGGCTCCACGTGGCGATCTGATCGTTCACGATGGCCAGCTGTGGGGGATGGCTAGAGATGGAGGAGGCGGTCATGGTGTAATTTTTTCTTTCAACACAACAACAGATACCTATACCGAAGCGCATGACTTTGATTTTACCAATGGAAGGTATCCATATGGTAGCCTAGTTGTTCATGATAACCAGCTATGGGGGATGACCGCACAAGGAGGATTAAGCGGTCATGGTGTAATTTTTTCTTTCAACACAACAACAGATACCTATACCAAAACATATGACTTTGATTTTACCAATGGAGCGGGTCCACGTGGAAATCTGGTCGTTCATAATGGCCAACTCTGGGGGATGGCTAGAAATGGAGGAGACGGTCATGGTGTAATTTTTTCTTTCAACACAACAACAGATACCTATACCAAAACGTACGACTTTGATGAGACCAATGGAGCGGGTCCATATGGCAGCCTGGTCGTTAATGATGGCCAACTGTGGGGGGTAACTGCAGAAGGAGGATTAAGCAGCCAAGGAGTAATTTTTTCTTTCAACCCTACCACTGGCATTTATACCAAAGCACATGACTTTGATGGGGTCAATGGATCGACTCCACATGGCAGTCTGATTGTTCATGACGGCCAACTCTGGGGGATGACCAGAACGGGTGGAGGCAACAACCGCGGTGTAATTTTTTCCTATGATGTTGCTGTTGATACCTATAACAAGGCATATGATTTTTTTGGGACGGATGCCAGTGATGGATCGAATCCACACGGCAGTCTGATCGTTTATGACGGCCAGCTGTGGGGAATGGCCAGAACTGGCGGAGGCAGCAACCAAGGAGTAATTTTTTCCATTAACCTTGCAACTAGCATCTATACCAAAGTGCATGACTTTGATGGGGCCAATGGAGAAGGCCCATATGGCAGCCTGGTCGTTCATGATGGCCAGCTTTGGGGGATGACCACAGTTGGTGGAGGTAGCAATCAAGGTGTAATTTTTTCCTTCAACCCAGCCACTGGAATCTATACTAACGAGCATGACTTTGATGGTACCAATGGATCGAATCCTTATGGCAGCCTGGTCGTTCATAATGGCCAACTCTGGGGGATGGCTAGAAATGGAGGAGGCGGTCATGGTGTAATTTTTTCTTTCAACCCAGCCACTGGCATCTATACTAACGAGCATGACTTTGATGGGACCAATGGATCGAATCCTTATGGCAGCCTGGTCGTTCATGATGGCCAGCTTTGGGGGATGACCAGCTTTGGTGGAGGTAGCAATCAAGGTGTAATTTTTTCCTTCAACCCGGCCACTGGCATCTATACCAATGCGTATGACTTTGATGGGGCGAATGGATCGGCTCCACGTGGCGATCTGATCGTTCACGATGGCCAGCTGTGGGGGATGAATAGAGTAGGCGGAGACAGCAATCAGGGTGCAATTTTTTCCTTTAACGTAACGACAGGTATTTGTACCAAAGCGCATGACTTTGATGGTACCAATGGAGGGAATCCATTCGGCAGCCTGGTGGAAAGCAATGGTCGCTTGTTTGGGATGACCAGAAATGGGGGAGCTAACAATGTTGGAGTAATTTTTTCCATCGATGCGACTGATGGGTTGGACTTTGTAAAGCTGTATGACTTGGATAACGCAAATATTGGTGGAAATCCTGAGTACGGAAGTCTCCTGGTAGTAGACATTACCGCCCCTAATATCACCTCATTAATGACTGCTGATTTTTCTGAGAATGGAACAGGTACGGCCTATACCATCACCACAGACGATGCAACCGCCACCTTTGGTCTTGGAACGAGCAAAGACGAAGCACTCTTCTCACTTAGCAATGGCAATGAGGTGAGCTTTTCTGCTTCGCCGGACTATGAAAATCCGCAAGATACCAATACGGACAATGCATACGTCCTGGATGTGACTGCTACCGATGAGGCAGGTAATAGCTCCACTTTGGAAGTAACCATCACCGTGACGGATGTGGATGAAGTTGCTCCTAACATCACTTCTTCATCGACCGCTGACTTTGCTGAGAATGGAACAGGTACCGCCTATGCCATCACTGCAGACGATGCAATGGCCACCTTTGATCTTGGAATAAGCAAGGATGAGGCACTCTTCGCTATTAATGGCAATGAAGTGAGTTTCGTTACTGCACCAGATTATGAAGATCCACAAGATGCCAATTCGGACAATGCGTATGTTCTGGATGTGATCGCTAGCGATGGAGCAGGCAATAGCTCCACTTTGGAAGTGACCATCACCGTGACGGATGTGGATGAAGTTGCTCCTGAGATCACTTCTTCATCGACAGCCGACTTTGCTGAGAACGGAACAGGTACGGCTTACGCTATCACCACAAACGATGCAACCGCCACCTTTGATCTGGGAACGAGCAAAGACGAAGCACTCTTCTCACTTAACAATGGCAATGAGGTGAGCTTTTCTTCTTCACCGGACTATGAAAATCCGCAAGATACCAATACGGACAATGCGTACGTGCTGGATGTGATCGCTACCGACGAAGCAGGCAATAGCTCCACTTTGGAAGTGACCATCACCGTGACGGATGTGGATGAAGTTGCTCCTGAGATCACTTCTTCATCGACAGCCGACTTTGCTGAGAATGGAACAGGCACCGCCTATGCCATCACTGTAGACGATGCAATGGCCACCTTTGGTTTGGGAACGAATAAGGATGAAGCGCTCTTCACCCTCATCGGAAATGAGGTAAGCTTCGCTACCTCACCAGACTATGAAGACCCACAAGATGCCAATGCGGATAATGTATATGTGTTGGATGTGACTGCTACCGATGAAGCAGGCAATAGCTCCACTTTGGAAGTGACCATCACCGTGACGGATGTGGATGAAGTTGCTCCTGAGATCACTTCTTCATCGACAGCCGACTTTGCTGAGAATGGAACAGGCACCGCCTATGCCATCACTGCAGACGATGCAATGGCCACCTTTGGTTTGGGAACGAATAAGGATGAAGCGCTCTTCACCCTCATCGGAAATGAGGTAAGCTTCGCTACCTCACCAGACTATGAAGACCCACAAGATGCCAATGCGGATAATGTATATGTGTTGGATGTGACTGCTACCGATGAAGCAGGCAATAGCTCCACTTTGGAAGTGACCATCACAGTGACCGATGTGGATGAAGTTGCCCCTAATATCACTTCTTCATCGACCGTCGACTTTGCTGAAAACGGAACAGGTACCGCCTACACGATCACGACAGATGACGCAACGGCCATTTTGAGCCTTGGATCGAGCAAAGATGAAGCACTCTTTGCCCTTAATGGCAATGAAGTGAGTTTCACTGCAGCACCGGACTATGAAGCCCCACAAGATGTCAACGCAGACAATGTGTACGCGCTGGATGTGACCGCTACTGATGAAGCAGGCAATAGCTCCACTTTGGAAGTGACCATCACGGTGACAGATGTGGACGATGATCCGTTGGGATTAGAAAGTAACGCTTCGTTAACGATCTACCCCAACCCGGCAAGAGATTCTTTTACGCTGAGGCCTGAAAGAACGGGGAGCTATGAAAAAGTCATCCTAACGGACCTGGCTGGCAAAGTAGTCAAAACATTCAATCGTAATTCCGGCAATACGTACAAGGTTGTAGATCTAAAAACTGGAGTATATGTGGTATTCGTACTGGAAAAGGGCTCTGAGCGGTCACTGGGTAGGTTAGTTATAGAAAGTAATCAATGATTTAGAGGCAAATTCATACGATTTACTTAAACCACACCTCTCTCATTTTCAATTCCTAATTGAACAATTCTCAATTCTTAATTGCTAATTCTCCATTCCTAATTCTTAATTGTCAATTCCTAATTCCTCATTGATAATTCTCAATTCTCAATTCTTATTAGTGGTATCCAAATCGCTTCAACTTCCGATCATCAGACCTCCAGTTTTTCTCAACCTTCACAAAGGTTTCCAGGTGAATTTTTTTACCAAAAAAGGCTTCCATATCCTTGCGTGCTGCCACACCTACTTTTTTGATCGCCTCAGCTTTCTTTCCGATCAATATTCCTTTCTGACTATCTCTTTCTACGAAGATCTCGGCTTCTATACGTATGATATCTTCCGCTTCCTTGAAACTGGTCACTACAACCTCTGAACTATAGGGTATCTCTTGCTGGTAGTTCAGAAAGATCTTTTCACGAATGATTTCAGAGCAGATAAATCGTTCTGATTTGTCCGTCATTTCATCTTCCGGAAAGTAGGGTGGGTGATGGGGCAGAAGCTCCAGGATCCTGGAGAGTAATGTATCTACACCTGTTCCATCCTGGGCCGAAATCGAATGGATCTCAAGATTCGGATACAACTCCTTCCAGTAAGCTGTTTTATCAAACACCTGCGACCCTTTGCCAAGATCAGCTTTGTTGAGTAGGAATATAAGCGGTACTCCTGTTTTCACTGCCAACTCAAGAACCTCCGGGTATTCGTTCTTGTCTTCAAGCGAAACCATGTAAAGGATGACATCCGCATCCTCAAGGGCAGATCTTACATAGCTCATCATTTTCTCCTGAAGCTTGTAGCTAGGATCGATCGCACCGGGGGTATCTGAGAAAATAATCTGTGAATGCTCGAGGTTAAGGATCCCAAAGATCCTGTGACGAGTAGTTTGTGCTTTACTGCTCGTAATAGCCAACTTCTCACCCATAAGGGCATTCAGCAACGTTGATTTACCGACATTGGGACGGCCAAGGATGTTCACAAATCCTGATTTGAAGTCGGGGTTGTTCATCTTGCTCAAAGCTAGGATAGCTTGAGCACTTGACTTACCTGTTAAGCGGGTTATCCTTCCAGCGTATCTTCTCTACGATCTTCTTCCCTTCGAATTCAATGGTCAATTCATCATTTTCCTTTTTATGCATCTTGAAACCACCATAAGGTGATATCTCGATATTTCCGGTCTTGGATGTGAATTGGACATAGGGGAAGGGTGTATGCTTAACCCCGTTCTTGAAAGTGGCAACCGGATTGATCCTGGAGAAGACAAGACCTGGATTTTGAAAACTCAATATGTATTCCGCCTGTGCATCAAATTTGATGATCTCCGATTCAACACCTTTGGTAAAGAGGATCAAAGGGTACATGAGCCGTTCACTCCATGAATTTCCATCATGACGACCGTTGTAATCTTCGTAGTAAAAAAGATTCTTGCACGGTTCAAAACCCTGTAAGGAAAGATGATAATACATGGAAAGCACATCGTCCCAGTCCTTAGTACCAATATCGATCCAAACGATCTGATCGGTCGATTCAACTTTAAGATTGTGTATCTCAAAATTGTTGACCCAATAGGAAGGTGACTGAGCGATAATGAAGGAGAAGGTTTCCGGATAATTAAGTCCAGCCCAGGTACTGTGTAGGCCACCAAAAGAAGCTCCCATAATCCCACGACTATCAGAAGCGGCATAGTTGGAATCAATAAATGGGATAAGCGTGTCTACGATCTCATCTGTATACTCCTTTGCAAGTGCTTGATAGGAACCAATAGTGGGATCATAATAAGGCAAGTACTTCGACTCCCTTGCTCCATTGTTAAAAATGGCTACCAGAATCACTGGATCAATTCGTTTTGTTTTGATCCATTCATTAAGCTTCTGATCAATTTGCCAGGAGTTTTCTCCAAAAAGCCACTCCCCGTCGTTGGAATAGATTACGGGATAAGATTCGGTCTCAGAATACTTTGGTGGTAAGTAGACTTCAACCGTGAGATCACCAATCTGGTGTTTAGTGATCTGGGCAGTGGCGGCAGTGGTAAACAGAAGTAGAGTTATTGCCTTAATCATCTGCAATTTTGACAAGGGTCAGCAATAAAACCCCTATTGGGCATTTTGACAATCGGAAGAAGCATATTAATTTTGCCGTCCACATCGCGGGATGGAGCAGTTGGTAGCTCGTCGGGCTCATAACCCGAAGGTCGGAGGTTCGAGTCCTCCTCCCGCTACAATCGAAAAACCTGACCCTTTGCGTCAGGTTTTTTTGTTTAAAGACTAGAATGGACGAGAAGCCTGTCCCGTCCCGAAGTTTCGGGATCGGGGAGTCCTCCCTGTCTGCCGACAGGCAGGCTCCCGCTACAAAATAGAAAACCCAGACCCTTTGCGTCAGGTTTTTTTTATGGAATAAATCAAAAGCTCTCGGGCTCTTATCTGCCTATGGTGCCTGCCTGTCGGCAAAGACAGGGACGGAGGTTCGAGCCTGCCTACCGTGAGGTAGGTCCTCCTCCCGCTACAAAGAATGCCGATCAAGAAATTGATTGGCTTTTTTATTGAATATCAGATACTTATCTTAAGTTCTCAACTCTTCACAAGTTCGAGACCGCTTCAGTGAAAAAACTGATCTGCATCATCTTTAACTACCGCTATTGTCATAGGATTCTAATTCTGAATATTCGAATTTCAGGTTCAACTCTTAAAATAAAAAGGTGATGAAAAACAAGAATGCTTTTTTCAAGCAGAAATTGATGGTGCTGACGATTTTCGTTGCACTCTTTGCTTCGCAAGTTACACTTGCACAGGATCGATGGAGTTTTGAATTCCGTCCCTCAGTAAACGTTCCGACCAAAGATCTTGGAGATGCTGATCTCAAAACAGGATTTGGTTTTGAAGGTGTCTTCGCTTACAGGTTTATGCCCCATTTATCTGTATACGCAGGATGGGGTTGGAATCGGTTTGGTTCAGATGACTCATTTGCTGGTTCAAATATGGACTTTGAAGAAACAGGCTATACATATGGTCTTCAATTTATTCATCCCATCGGTCAGACTGATATGAGTATACTCGCTCGAGCTGGTGCCCTATCCAACCATATAGAGGTAGAAAACGAGGATGGAGATATCATTGCTGATTCAGGGCACGGATATGATGCGGGATTCGGATGGCAGGTAGAAACAGGACTTTCAATACCTCTTAGTGATAGTTGGAATCTAATGCCAAGTTTGCGCTACAGGTCACTTCCGCGGGACCTAACTATTGATCAGATCACAACCTCGGTAGACTTAAACTATTTATCCGTAGGTGTCGGACTTACCAAGACATTCTAGGAAAGATCAGAAGCCAGAGCGTCTCGATAGAAATATCGAGACGTTCTTTGGTATACCGAAATGAATGAAGCAATGCAAAAATCTCATCACTCAAGACCGTTTTCTCTTGGTTGGTACGTGTTTATAGTGGTGGTCTTTTCCTGGCCCTTCCAAATTGCCTATATCTTTCTGGGAGAAGAGTATAAACCTATTCTTTTAGTATCTATGGTCATGGTGGCGGTCGCTACCTATATCTGTGGAAAATGGGTGTTCAAAGATGGATTTGCTAATGCCGGTTGGCATTTGGGAAAACCCAAACATTATTTATATGTTCTTTTGTTTGCTTCATTTCTATGGTATTTCCCCAGCCTCATAGAAAGGGAATTTGGGTGGTATTCTGCTGAAAAGACCAACTTTGATGCACTGGTATCTACGTTTAGCATTAGCTTCTTTATTACGATTATTCCTGCTTTTGGAGAAGAATTTGGATGGCGAGGCTACCTACTTCCAAGACTGCTAATTAAGTACAACTATCGTCAAGCACTACTCATACATGGGTTGATCACGTGGATTTGGCATCTGCCATTTATCTGGGTTATGGGTATAGAGGCCGGGAATAATCCCTATGTTTCAATTCCTTTTGTTATGGCGGTCAGCCTTATTCCCACCATTATGCATGCCATTGTATTTGCCTACATCTGGTCCAGAACTGGGAGCCTGGCTGTATCAACTATCTATCATGTTTTTTTTGATGAAGTCAGAGACACATTAGAAAATACTATTGGTCTAGGTGCATTTGCTCAAAACTGGCAAATGCTGGTATTAACCATACTGGGAATTTTGCTATTGTGGAAAGTTGAGTGGAAGGAGCTATTAAGTTTAAAATCAGTTATCAAATCAAATTATAAGATGACATGACAAAGCGTGAGTTTTTAAAGCAAGCAACTGCAATGGGGCTTCTCCTCCACTTTTGCAAATGAACCGCCAATATACCAACCACCCTCACCGTCTGGAATCACATCATTGATATCGCCATCCATTTTTGGAAAAAAGAAATGTGGATTTCCAGAACCTTCTGAAGGAACTTATTTTGTTCGGGTGGTCGATACACAAGGCAATCAAATTTATTTTACTAAACTAATCAAGAAGTAATCTTCGCAGGAGCAAAATGAGGGTTTATCAAGATGTTAAAATGTTGTCTAGTTCGGATTCTCCAACAATGGAGCGGAGATTTTGCTATTAAACTACTTCAAAACAAAAGCCCCAGAAACTTCTGAGGCTCTTTGTCCATTAGCATAGTCTATATGCAACCCACAGCTATACCTTGCTCAATCAACCAAAATGGCAAGTGACCTAAGGGTACTTGACACTTTAACGTTAGCTGCATCAAGACTTCCGACATTCATTTCAAATGCAAGCTTTCCGGAATTGGTAATAAAGTTCATAGCAGAACCTTTCGCCCCCAATCCTGGTGTTTCAGTGACAACAACAGTTGAATTGTTTGATGCCTGCTTGCTAACCGATTCAAACAGATCCCTGCTTCGATGCGCTATGAACACCATAGCAATATCACGCATCGACGAACCGGGTGTATAAGATTGAACATCAATAGGCAATCCACCAATTTTTCTTCCGGCCGTGAGTGTTTGCAATTGACTGACCATCGCCTCACTGCCAATAACTCCTATTGTATAGGTATCTCCAAGCTTGCCTCCCGGATACTCAAAGTTTTGAGCAAACTTATACATGAACAAAGCCTTGAACTTTTCGTCCTGTGCCTGAACCTGGAAGCTAAGTAGGATCAATATGCTTAAAATAATCTTCTTCATACCACTAAAAATTTAGGTTTAGGCCAACATTGATAATTCTGGATCTTAGTGGCACAGTGAATCCATCCCGGCTTAGCGGAATGAAATTGTCTGCATCAAAAAGGTTTTCGACAAGGACATATACATCCATTCCATTAAATATGGAGTATGTTGTTGCCAGGTTAGCCATAAACTGACTTCCGCCCGCTTGAGCTGCGTTCTCAACAAGTTCATCAGGTAACGCTCTTTTCCCGCGGTAAAAGTTTGTGTAGTTGAAATTGAAATCTCCTACAGCCACGTTGATGCCACCGTTGAGGTATACGTCCGGAATGTAGAAGATCTCTTTTCCTGATAACTTATCCTCACCATCAAACTTGGACCCGTTCAGGAAGATATAATTGCTTGAGCCCCAGGAGTACCTGGTTGAAACCTCCAGTCCCATCACTTCAAGCTCTCCATTGTTAGAAGCTACCAGGGCTGTATTATCCAATTCGGAAGCCAAATAATTGATTCGATCCACGAAGCGTTCGAAGTAAGGATTAACATTGATCTCGAAGTTGGATTTCTTGTACTTAACACTGAATTCAACTGTATTCAGTCGCTCGAATGTCAGGTTTCTGTTCCCGTAAAGTTGAGGAAGGAAGTTGCTACCCTCGATCTCATAGGCAGACGGAGGCCGGACGGCAGAAGCATACAATGCCCTGATTATCCAGTTGTTGGAAGGTAAATAGGCTAAGGCTAACCTTGGGTTTAATGCCCTGATTTTCTGTCCACCAAAGTTTTCGTAATTATCCCATCTAAACCCGTAGAGGACAGAGAACTTTTCGGTCAGGTTCCAGTTGCTCTCAGCAAACAACGAATAGACAGTTCGATCATCATTAGGCAGGTCAATTCCAAAATCATCAAGGAACTCTTGGGTCACTTCTTCAAATCCATTGATCTCAGATGAGAAGAGAAGCTGCGAATGATTTGATTGACCTTCACGCTCCACCTTCAAGCCGGCAAAAAGTGTTTGCGTTCCGAGGAAGTCAAAATCCTTTAGATAGCCTGCTTTCAGGTAGTAGTTATAGTCAGTGATCCGATTTTGAAGTGGCGTTGTAAGCCGTTCGTTTACCCCGACCGGAATGAGACGATCTAATCCAAAGGTGTTTTGATGCTCAAAAGAACTAACACCTATAGATAGATCCAGGTCATTGGTAGCCTGGTATTTGATGTAATTATGAAAAGTGCTGGTTTGGTATTGAAAAAGATCACTACTCTGGGAAATATTCAGGTTTGAAAACTGAGCATCTCTGCCAACATTCTTATACCACGAACCCAATTCAAGTTTCTCGTTTGGCGATTTGAGGTTGAACTGAAAATTAATCGCATCCTGTAGTCCGTCCCTGATATCTGTTCCGAGTTGCTCCGAATTAGGATGAGCTTGTCCGTCATCTGCGGAGTATTGAAGACTTGCTCCCACATGCCAGGTATCTACATACTTACCATAATTCAACGTCAATCTTTTGGATTGAAGACCATCATCACCATTGAAACCTGAGTTCAGAAAAACTTCGTTTCCGGTCATGTTCTGCTCTTTGGTTATAATATTTATGGTAACCAGTGCGCCTCCGCCCAGCAATGGGGCCGGACTGTTGTTGATCTCAATTCGTTCAACACTCTCCAGAGTAAATTCCATTCCAGGGTACGGCGAGCCAAAGGTTGGTTCGTTGAATTTGTTTTCACCATTGAAGAGGATCAGGATTTGTTGATTAAAATCGGACAGGATCCCTCTTGAATATATTCCTTCATTTACAGGATTGCCATATTGAAAATAGGTAGGCACAACATCCATTCCGGGAACGAGTACATTTAGCACATCGCGGAGAGTACGCGCTTGCATTTGCCTGATTTGTTCCTTCTCAATGGTAGTAATTGCCCCTGGTACCTGATCAGGGTTCTTTATGGTCCGGGAGCCTAATCCCAGTTGCATGCTGACCAATTCCTCCAGACTGAGGTTTAATAGGTCATCATCTGATTCCTGCGCAAATGATCCCAGCGCAAAAATCGTAGTTATTAAAAGTGCTAATATTTTTTTCATCGGTTTCTTATCTTAAAAATTCGATCCATCCGGAAGTCCAGTCATTACCAGGGGAGACCGCTCCAATAAAAGGAGCTGAAATAAACCAGGTGTCTAACCCAGCTGGGTCAAAGGCATTGACTTCTACTCCAACAAATCCCTCAAGGTCGATCTCTTCGTCTACCTGGTTGGATGCGTCCATGTCAAATGCATCGGCGTTTGAATAGCTTGTCGCCTCAGGATCAACGACTCCATTATCGTAAACCCGGCTATTGATGAATTGTAGTTGACCACCTATGAAAGGTGCTGAGGTCTCACCAACTCTGAGCCCATTACTGGAGAAATCGAGGACAAGTGCATTCGTAATGGTACCCTGAGTACCATGTCTAAGTACTACTCCGGTATTCCTGGGATCACCGTCACTGGCTCCAATCAGTGTTAGGTTGGCAATCGTCGGATTAGAAACCGGGACCGCATCTGGAGTGTCCTCGTTGTTATCCGCTTCAATACCGCTATCACCGTCGAATGGATCTTGCTGAGCCACCCAGAATTGTCCCTTGCCGGTCCATCCATAGGTCCAGTCAAAGGAATCATCACCATTTCCGAGAGAAACCGCATAACGGAGATTTACTGTGCCACCAAACATTTCAAAGCCATCATCATTCCCGTAGAGTACCTGGACATATTCTATGGTAGTACCATTTCCTACACCGTTCAGTGAAAGCCCGTTCAGTTCATTGTCTTCTCCAAGCTGCTTTCCAGCATATTCGATCAAAACAAACTGGAGTGTTCCTGAGTTATCGGCGGGATCAGTACCTCCATAGGTTCCCGTTCCACCTTCACCTTCACCGGTGCCTCCGGGTAAATTGATTGGGGCATTCCCATTTATAATGATCCCTCCCCAATCACCAGGCTGTGGTACACTGGTAAGTTCTCTAATCGAGGTAAAGAAGATGGGATTCTCTCTGGTTCCGATGGCATTAATCCTTCCACCCTGTAATACAGAGAGGAAAGTAGTTTGCTCATTGAAAGCAGCATAAATGGAAGTGCCCGCTTCTATTGTGAGCGTAGCACCCGATTCAACAAAGATCGATCCGTCCATCAGCCAGTTTTGGTCACTCGTCAGTGTGACATCAGTAGAGACATTGCCTGAAATTTTTTGAAAGGACTGAAAACCCAGTTCTACTTCCTGGATAATCAGGTCACCCAATTGTGTGGTTGGAATGGTACTATCCAACTCAGTACATGAAGTACTAAAGATGAACAAACAGCCAATTGCCAACCCTTTGGAAAATTGCAGTGGAATCTTTCTAGCTATCTCACTCACACTGCGAAGAATGGTTAATTGCATTTTTGATTAATTAGTCGGTTGAACATAGAAATCCTGTTGACGTCAAGTACTCAATTTGACGAGCTCAGAAATTCGATTATTAAAAAGAGGGTGAGAGCTAAATTCCTAGCTGAAGGTTTCGCTTAATTCGGTTTGGTTCTGTAAAGAATTACGACAAGTATAACACACAATATTATCATTTGATAATATTGTATTTGCATATCGATCAATCATACGTTCTTCTCGAAGAACTGGATTTTGTAGGCAATTAAATGATTTTGATCAGAAACCCGGATCAATGGGAACTCCGGTATACTTGATTGCGTAACTGGCCAAAATATCCTTTTTTGAAGTGAAAAAGTCCTTTTTGAGTATGAATGGATCGTAGAGTTCCTTGCTAGAGGAGGATTAATTTCAATGTTGTTTGTTAATAACTAACAGTTGTTTGAAATTTTGTTAAATGGATTTCCAACACTAGTTTCATCAATTAATCTTGGGGGTTTGTCATCGCTTATTATGAAATTGGAGAAACCTCATTTGGGTGAAAATCACTTGTCTGTTGAGGCGGATCGAATACATCGATCCTTCTCGGATCAGGAACTTTGGGTACGATTTTGTCGGGGTGAGCAAGGTGCGTTTGCTTTCATCTATAAGGAGTACATCAAAGACTTGTACAACTTTGTATTTCAGCTGTGCCGGGACGAAGACTATGCCAAAGACCTTATTCAGGATGTATTCGTTAGGCTCCGGTTTTCAAAGAGTAAATCGGAAGTAAAATCCATTAAATCCTATTTGTTTAAGTGCACTTATAATGAGTGGATTTCCAGGGCAAAATCGTCCAGTACTTTCGCCTCTTTACCTGAGTCGTCAGATTCTTTTGGGATCACGGTATCATTCGAGGACCGATTGATTGAAAACGAAATTGGTGGGGATCGCATCAAATATTTGAAAGAAGCTTTGGATTCACTTACCACAAAACAACGGAAGGGGATCATGCTTTTCTTTTATGAGGGTATGTCTTATGAAGAAGTGGCTGAGGTATTGTCTTTGAAGAACGCCAAGTCAGCAAGGAAACTGATTTATCGTGCACTTGATCGGTTGAGACCTAATGATGCGGTGATGAGCATACTGTACTCTTTTCTCATCTAGCTAGTAGCTTCGAATTTTCTTTCGTGTAAAACAGCTTGATTAATAGGATATTAAGCTTTTGTCAATAAAAGCAAAATTTTTTGGGGTCATTTCTTAGAAGTAGCGCTCTTTCTATTAAATGATCACACCAACAAAATACATTGATTACGAAGTTTATGATTTCTTAAAGGATGAATTCTTCGTAAAGTGGGCAAGAGGAATTGACCCACAACTATCAGATTTTTGGGATAAATGGATAAGCGAGCATCCTGAAAAAGCAGATACGGTAGCAGAAGCAAAAGGGATCGTTCAAGCTTTTGACTACAAGAAAAGCGTTACCCTATCAGATGATGAATACATCAATCTTTACGAAGGAATTCTCAAAAAGAATGGCACCAGGGAAAGCTTGCCTGGGCATTTCACCAAAATTTTCTACCGGGTAGCGGCGGCAGTATCGCTGTTAATTGTTTCCTATTTCCTTTGGACGACTGCCCAAAATGAAACTGAAGATGCTATTACGAATGAAGTGATAGTCACTAAGTCAACGAACCTGGGAGAAAAACTGACAGTTCGACTTTCAGATGGTTCAATGGTTCGTATGAACGCTGGTTCACAGATCCATTACAAGGAACATTTTGAGGAAAGCATGAGAGAAATACACTTGTCGGGTGAAGCTTTCTTCGAGGTAGCAAGAGACGAAAACCGACCCTTCATAGTGATTACGGAGAAAATGTCAGTAGAGGCATTAGGTACTTCTTTCAATGTGAATTCCTATGATGAAGACGATAATGTGATTACCCTGGTAACGGGAAAGGTTGGGGTAAGTACACTTGATCGATTGTATACCGAAATACTTAGACCAGGACAGCAGGCACATGTTGGCAGCAATCCTGAAATTCTGGTATCCTCAGTTGAATTAGCCGAGATCCTAGAATGGACACGAGGTGTCCTCTCGTTTCGCGAAACCAATTTCGAAGATGTTATTGTAAGCCTCGAGCGATGGTATGGAGTTTCAATCTCTATTAAGGGATCGATCCCACCATTGGAAGCTTTCTCCGGAAGATTCGAAAATGAAAATCTTAAGAATATCCTGGATGTAATGGCCTATTCATCGGGCTTTACTTACACCATTGATGAAAAGAATGTTGAAATAAAATTTTGAAGCAATGAGATCAACACTAGATAGTACATAAAAAAGTACCCGCACACACAATACAGGTGTACGGGTAAAATCTTATCCATGGGAATTCGGCAAAAATCGACATGGATAAGGCCTAACAGAATTATCCATTAAACAATACAAAAATATGAAAAACCAACTTTTACGGATTCTGCGGATGTCTGGTAAGTTTTCTATTTACATTCTGGTTTTGAAGAGCTTTTTGTTTAGTTCTATCCTAGCCTCGGATCTGAAGGCTCAGTATAAAAGCGTACATGAGGTAGTAATTGATGTCAATTTCAGACAAGCTACCATCAAACAGGTCCTTAATCACATAGAAAAAGAAACCGATTATCTGTTTCAGTACTATAATGGCGACATTCCTGATGGTGTTCGATTGAGCATGCATTCAGGGGAGATTTCAGTCGCAGATGTACTCTACAATGTATCGTCTCAATCCAATCTTAAATTCCGACAAGTAAATAACAGTATAGCTGTCGCCAAGAGGAAAAAAAACCAACCTTCTGAATACGTTCAGGTGGTGGAAGAAGTAACTGTTTCGGGTAAGGTTGTCGATGAGAATAATGAACCATTTCCGGGTGTAACAGTCCTCGTCAAGGGAACTACTACAGGAACTGTCACGGATATCGATGGCAACTATTCATTAACAGTGGAGGAAGATGCTGTTCTGGTCTTCTCTTTTATCGGGTTTGAAACCCAGGAAATAAGTGTAACAGGACGGACTGTGATTGATGTTTCTCTGGCTCCTGATATCACAACCCTGGATGAGGTTGTTGTTGTGGGTTATGGAGAGACAGAGCGAAAGAAACTCACCGAGTCTATTTCGATAGTGGATGCTGAATTGATTGAGAGTTTTCCTGCCCCAAGTTTTGATTATATCATGCAAGGAGCTGCAACTGGAGTTCAAGTTGCTCCGGTAGGAGGGCAGCCCGGAGGAGGAGTAGCGATCCGAATTCGCGGAATTAGCTCGCTAACCTCAAGTAATTCACCATTGTATGTGGTGGATGGAGTTCCAATAAACGGAGGTAACCTGACAGATGATGCACTTACAGGGAATGGTTTGGCGAACATTAATCCAAGTGACATAGAGACCATCTCTATTTTGAAGGATGCCTCGGCTACTTCGATTTATGGATCCAGAGGTACGAATGGAGTGGTTTTGATCACTACGAAAAAAGGAAAGCCTGGTAAATCCAAGATCAGGTTCAGTACTCAGCACGGTTTTACAGACTTTGAGAATCCAAACAACTTCGAAGTAATGAATAACCAGGAGTACATTGAGTACCATCGGGAAGCTGCAATTAATGCCGGAGGTAACCCGGATGATCCTTCAAGTTCAGTCTACTTCCCTCTTGGAGACACCATAAATACGGTTTGGACCGATCACGCATTACAAACTGGTATTATTAAGCGATATGACTTGAGTGTTTCAGGAGGCTCTGATAAAACCAGGTACTTCTCTTCAGTTGGCTACTATGACGAAGAAGGGATCGTTAGAAAAACGGATTTCCGTCGTTTTAGTACCCGGTTCAATCTTGATCACGAGATTAATGAAAAAGCTTCAGTAGGAATAAATATATCAATCTCGGATGCAAGGCAAACCAACAGACAGGGTGGTGGAACTTCTTTTAGAGACCCAATCTATGGCTCATTCTTCCTATCTCCGTTGTATCCAATTTTTGCCAACGAAGAGCAAATAACAGCCGGGGAAGATGCCGGGACCGGTTATAATTTTAATACTCCCGGATTTGCTGGTCATAACATCGTAGCGTCCCAGGAATTAAACACCAACCTGGTCCGCACATTCCGAACTATAGGAAACATTTATGCTTCGTTTGAGGTAATTCCCAATTTGACACTCCGTACATCATTTGGAGTTGACAGGGTAGATCTTCAGGAGGATGAATTCCTATCTCCTCGTTATGAAACAGCTCGAACGGAAGGCGAAGAGACCCTGGGAAATGTATTGGCTTCAACCATTAGGGAGGTTGATTTGAACTTGACGAATACCGCAAGTTACTCCAGGGATTTAGGTGGTGGACACTCGATGGAAGTACTGGTTGGGAATGAATTGATCGAATCTGTTAGTGAACAATTACGAGCAGAAAAGGAAGGATTTGCGACTGATAAACTTCCAACCATTAATTCAGCGACAACAGCTGTTAATGATGGAGTGGATACAGACTGGACCTCATGGAGGATGGCTTCCTTCTTTGCTAAGGTCAACTATACCTACAACGACAAATACCTGCTCAACCTTTTTGGTAGAACAGATGGTTCCTCCCGTTTTGGACCGGATACCAGATGGGGAAATTTCTGGGGAGTAGGAGCTGGTTATGTGATTTCAGAGGAAGACTTCATGGACGGAATTGATTTCGTCGACTTTTTGAAGTTAAGAGTAGGATTAGGTACACAAGGAAATCACAACATAGGTAATTTCTCTTGGCTCACTAGCTATAGTTTCAATAGAAACACTAACCTGAATGGGATAAACCTGCCAGGTAGTCGTCCATCAAATCTTGGAGATGTAGGGGTTACATGGGAACGACAATTCACTGTTGATGTTGGAATTGATGTTTCCCTTTTCAACCGACTAAGTCTGGGTGTTGGTTACTACCGACGAAACATCACAGATATGTTGGATGAGGTCCCTCTTTCAAGAACCACTGGATTTAATGATATAACAACGAATTCTGGTGAGATGAGGAATAGTGGAATTGAAGTAGAAATTAACTCTACGAACTTGCGACTTGGTAATTTCACATGGACATCAAGCCTTCAGTTTTCCAAGAACAAGAATGAAATTATCGATATTGAAAATGGAGAACGGGTAAATACAGGAGATCAGGAAATTCAGCGTGTAGGTGAGTCTGCGAACTCCTGGTATATGGCTGAATGGGCAGGTGTGGATCCGGCAACAGGAAGGCCATTATGGTTTGATGAAGAAGGGGGATTAACCTCCGATTTTAATAATGCAGCAACGGTTATCGTGGGACAACAGCTTCCGGAATTCTTCGGATCTTTTGGAAACAATTTCTCCTACAAAGGTCTCACTCTATCAACAAGCTTCTACTTCAATTATGGTAACGATGTGTATCGCGAAGTACAGCGATTTCTAAGTGCGGATGGGGCTCGGTTTGGGCGAAACCAATCCAGAGATCAGCTTTCACGCTGGCAAAAGCCAGGTGACATTACCGATGTTCCAAGAATAGCCCAAGCGAATGGAGATGGGGGAAATAATCATTCGAGCAGATACATTGAAGATGGATCTTTCATCAAGCTTCGAAACGTAACACTGGCTTACAACCTTCCTCAGTCATTGACTTCAAAATTGAAAGTTGGCAATATCCGTGTCTATGCACAGGGTGTCAATTTAAGAACGTGGACAAACTTCAGAGGACTGGATCCGGAAACTGGGTTAGGAAGCAGAGACTTTGGTGAGTATCCAAACTCGCGAAGAGTGATGTTTGGTATCGATGTAGAGTTTTAAAATAGTTGAAGATGAAAACAGTTAGATATTATATAACAGCAATAATTGTATTGGTTTCGGTCAGCTCATGCAATGACTTTATCGATATCGAACCGGTAGATGTACTTTCTGCTGAGCGCGTGTTCGAAACCGAAAATGATTTTTTCACAGCCCTGAATGGGGCCTATGTTAACCTACAGGATGAAGGATACTATGGACAATCTTTCATGGTTATTGCAGATGCAAGTTCAGATAATGGAACAATACCCGCTGATGCGGAAACATCAAGGTCTCCGCATTATTTCACACTGGACCTTAGTTCACTGAATAGTGCCGGAGGTTTTTGGGATACAGCTTATGAGAATATAGCTGCCATAAACCTCTTATTGGAGTTTCTTGAAGGGATGAGTTTTGAAGAATCGGTAACTAATCGAATAACTGGAGAAGCAAAATTTCTCAGAGCTTTGACTTACTTCGATTTGGTTAGGCTTTTTTCAGCAGACTACAACTCCACAGCAGATCATAGCAACTTAGGAGTTCCAGTTGTGCTAACGTCGGAAATCACCGAACCTGAAAGGAATACGATCGGTGAAGTATATGAGCTGGTGCTGCAGGAACTTGGTGAGGCAATCACATTGCTACAGGAAAATGACCGGCCACAACCTGTGGATCAGGTCTATATAGCTAGCGTAGAAGCTGCAACCGCCTTGCGTGCCCGTGTTTATCTCTATATGGATGAATATGAATTGGCACGTGATGATGCAAATGCGGTAATTAACAGTGGTCTATATACCCTGGCTCCCTACCTCGTTGCGGATGGTTTGGGAGGTTTCGACCTGACGCAGATAGACAGTTGGGCCGACAGAAATCCTACCACTGAAGCAATCTTTGAGTTGGAGATAGATCAGGATGATGGGATCTATCCCGGACAAGATGGGCTAACGGGTTACTACCAGAAAGATGCTGGAAATGCCGTTTTTGGACCTAATCTCGACATCATCAATCTCTATGCTTCAGATGACGTGAGAAGAAACTGGTATGTTCAGGACAATGGTGTCTGGCATGTCGATAAGTATCCGGGTCAGGGAGGACTTCCGCTTCAATTTACGGTACCTGTCCTAAGGCTTACGGAAATGTACTTGATCAAAGCAGAAACCTGTGCAAGGTTAAATGATGATGCGGGTGCTCAGCAGGCAATTAATCTAATCCGGCAAAGAGCAAATCAATCGGATATTACCTCTACCGGGGTTCAGCTTTTAAGTGACATTCTGGAAGAACGAAGAAGGGAATTGGCCTTCGAAGGGCACAGGTATTATGACCTGAAACGATTGGAACAGGACATAATAAGAAACGATTGTAACCTGGCTGCCAATTGCGTAGTGACTACCGGTGATCGGTTGTTCCACTACCCAATTCCTCAGAATGAGCTGGATGGAAATCCGAATATTGTTCAGGAGGGCTATTAATCCACTTAAATGAAGAAAAAATGAAAAAATACACATATATCATAGTGGCAATTGTATCTCTTGTCTCGACCGGTTGTTTTGATGAATATGACGGGACGGTTGAAATAGCCACTCCATGGGCTCATTTTGAGCTTGGGTCAATTTCCGCCGGAGAGGACATAGGCACTGCGGTAACAGGTACGCTGTTTTTATCAGGTCCTCCACCCGTTGAAGATGTTGTTGTTCCATTCCTGATCACAACGGAAGATGAATTGGTTGAGGGTACGGACTACATTCAACCGAACACCTCTTTTACCGTACCTGCAGGTCAGAATCGAATAACGGTCAATTTGCTGGATGGAATTGTAAATGATGACACTCCGACAGGTAACAGGAGTCTTACCATAACGCTTCAGGATAGTGATGTGGTACTTGGAGGACTTCCCGGACCCAACAGAGAAAGTGGTTCAATCACAATTAGTATTGGCGAGGATGACTTTACCCAATTGGCTTTTACAAGTTTTGAAGAGCCAGTGGGATTGGATGTGGATTACCAGGATACAGGTGATCCGGCAATTAGCCGGGAATTACAAAATAATCCTGGCCAGGCACCAGTCCAATTCACAAGTACCGGAGGAGAATTGGGCTTTAGGACCTTTTATACTTCAACCGGTGGTGAAGGCTCCACGGATGGAGATGACCTGGGTGTTACGACCAAGACAAGTTTGGTTGGAACTTATGCAGATGGTGTACAGGGATACTATGCAGATGATACAGATGGTGTCATTGACGTAGTGTTCGATGAGGTAGATATCTCAGGAGCTACGGTACTCCAGTTTCGTTTCCAATATCTATTGAATAGTACAGGATGGGAAACGGAGGATATTATCACAGCCACTTTAGAAGCGGGTGATGGTTCTACACTTACGGTATTGTCGTTGGATGGCGACATCATCGATGATACGGGATTAGATCCCGATCCACATATCTGGCATCAAGTAGTAATTGATGCTTCTGAGTTGATAGCAGGAGGAACAGTACAGTTAACCCTTCGGGTACAAACCAATAGCGGAAATGAGGAAGTGTATTTCGATGATATCGTCTTCGAAGGAATTCTGTAGCCAAGAGACCAAAAATTGAAAATCATGAAAAATTATATCATAAATAAGTTGTCTAAGGCGGCACGTGCGATTCTCGGGGTACTAGTAGTTTCGTCCTGTGTGGATGACAGTGCCACCGAGATCGTATTGCCTTCTACCAGCTTAATTCAAATCGTAGATGAATCGCCGACCATCTTTGAAGATGAATCGGTAGCGGTAGCGGTAACTTTTATCGAACCTGCACAAGAATCCGGAACTATAAATATCAGCTTTACTGGAGATGCTGTTTACGGAACTGATTTTGTGACAGACCCGGAAGGAACTGCAGAAGGGGTTTCAGTACCTGTTGCACAGGGAGCGGATGAGCTTTCCGTAAGTTTTAGCGGGATCAACCGTTCCGGTACGGTCGAAGTTTCAAAAACAGTCAATTTGGATTTCTCCTCTTCAGGTGGTGTGAGCTTTGGCAATAATACCACAACTTCCGTGACGATCGATAACCGTCCGGAGATAGAGGTGATTGGGTCTCTTACCGATTTTGGTAGTGTCTTAGAGTTGGAAAGCTCGACAAGTCAAAACTTCATGGTAGCAGGGATTGGACTTACTGGCGATCTTGAAATTAACGCTCCCGATAATTTTGAAATTTCACTGGATGATGCCGATTTTGATACGGTAGCGACAATAGCTGCTGCTGATCTCATGGCAGATACAAGCACAGTGTATGTGAGATTTTCTCCTGCCTTTGATGCATTGGGAGCACAGACGGGGAGCGTTGCATTCGAAAGTGATGACGCTAACGAGGTATTGGTTGCGGCGAATGGTACAGGCACAGAACAGCCTCCTACCATTGAGGTTAATCTATCAGATGTCAACTTTGGTTCAGCACCCACTGATGCAGTTACAGGTTCAACAGAATTGACCGTTACAGGCTATCGATTAACAGGTGAGGTTACCGTTACCACTGCAGCTCCCTTTGAGGTATCCCTTGATGGTAATTCATATTTAACATCAATTACCCTGGATCAAAATGCGATCAACCCGGAAGATGGTGAAGTGAGTTTTCACGCAAGGTTTGCACCAACCTCGGGAGTAGATGGAGATAAAATGGGTACGATTACCTTGTCCTCTGATGGAGCAACTAACCAGGTGATCAATGCCTCTGGCACCGAAGGTTTAAGTGTGATAGCATCCACATCCTTTGAGGAGCCAACAGCATCAACTAATGCGTATGTAGATACAGGTGATCCCGCAACAAGTGTCAACAGGCCACTTGGAAATAATGCCAATGAGCCAACGGTTCAATTTACGAGTACTGGGGGTGAGCTAGGGTTCTCTACTACTTATTCATTCAATGGTAACACCACGGGAATGACTGATGGAGGATTTGTAGGTGTTACTTCTGAGACTGCCTGGGTGTCAACTTCACCTGAAGGCGGATATACGGATGGGACTCAAGGCTTCCGTTTCACAGATGTAGATGGGTTAATTCGTGTGACCTTTGACGAAGTAGATATTTCGGGACTCTCAACCATAAGAGTTCAGGCAGACTACATTCTTGAGTCTTCAGGATATGAAACGGCAGATTTCATTGCACTTATCATTCAAGTCCCTTCTACAGGTGAAGAGCGGCTCATTCTCGGATTAAATGGTGATGACATTGATAATGGTTTGTTGGATCCGGATCCACCTGTCTGGTACAACATAGATGAGGATATATCGGACTTGGCTGGAGAACCCAGTATTAGAATAATTCTGCAAGTCAATGTGGATGGCGGAACAGAAGGGGTCTACTTTGATAATATCCAAATAGCAGGAGGATAGAACTCTAATCGGTTTATAGATAAATAGTTTATGAAACGTGCCCCCGGTTGGGGGTACGTTTATCTAAATGGAAATGGGGAAAGTATCGTTAATTCTGTTCTTCTTTCTAGTTGCTAACGTGACATTTGCTCAGAGGCCATCTCCTGAGAATGTGAAAAAACTCAAAGCGCTGGCTGCTGAGTTGGATAGCTTGCGCAAGTTGGATGAAGTTAGAATTGCTGCATTTGAGCAACAAAGTCAAAGAAGTAGGCAATCTGCTAAAGGAATAATTTCAGGATTCAGACCCAATGGCAAACCCTATTATACCATAGATCACAATCAGGGAGCGGCGACTGCCAGTCGAATCACAGATCTCCGTCCTGGAGGAAGACTAGCTCAGTCACTGACAGGAAAAGGAATGACGGTGGGTATTTGGGAAAATGGGCGTCCGATTCCAACACACCAGGAATTTGAAGATCGATTGATCATAATGGATGCCGCCAGTGAGGTTCGCACACATGCGTCTCATGTCGCCGGAACTGTTATTGGAGCAGGAATAAATGCGGAAGCGAGAGGAATGGCATATGAAGCCACAGTTCATATGTATTCAGCCGAGGGATATCTAATAGAGATTGCCGAGGCGGCTACCGAAGGGTTGCTGGTCTCAAATCATTCGTATGGAAAATCTGCTGGTTGGAGTGACGGGGAGTGGCTTGGAGATACTAACATTAGCTCATCAGAGGATTGGGCTTTTGGTATTTATAATAGTGAGTCTGCAACCTTAGATCAGGTTGCCTTTTTGGCTCCATATTATTTGCTCATTCGATCTGCAGGCAATGAAAACGGAGAAGATGGTGCAGGACTTTTTCCACCTGACGGACCTTACGATTGCATGACAGGCGAAGCAATCGCAAAGAATATCCTGAGCATTGGAAATGTCAACCCATCCATTCCAGTCCCACAAGATGGAGATGACTTTGAACTAAGAAGTAGCAGTTCATGGGGACCAGCTGATGATGGTAGAATAAAACCCGATCTTGTAGCAGCCGGCGTGAGTTTGTTATCTGCTTCATCAGACGGTGATGATCAGTATACTACCCTATCAGGAACATCAATGTCCTCACCTGTAACTGCCGGAACTGCAATTCTCCTTCAACAACTCCATGAACAACTATTTGGAGACTTTATGAGATCAGCTACATTGAAAGGAATCATGCTTCATACTGCAATATCCGGTGGTTCGTCTCCTGGTCCTGACTATTCCCATGGATATGGATTCATAGATGCTAACCTGGCAGCTAGAACCATCAACGAGAGGGATCTTTTAACAATTGTTGATGAACGTACGCTTACGGACCAATCATCCTATCAAATCACTTTCGAAGTTACAGATGCTGGAAGCCCGTTAATTGTCTCGATTTCCTGGACAGACCCGGCTGGTACTCCTATTACAGAGGCAGTCCTCGACCCAACTGATTTGAATCTGGTCAACGATCTGGACCTGAGAGTTACAGCGCCAGGTGGAGGTACATTTGATCCCTGGATATTAAATCCAGCTAACCCTTCGCAAGCTGCTACTACTGGAGACAACTTCAGGGATAATTACGAAAAAATAGAAATTGAAACCCCGGTCACGGGTATTTACACCATTAATGTTACTCATAAAGGGAGTTTAGAAAATGGATCACAAGATTACAGCCTTATTGTTACCAACCTTCCACGAAATGATCATCGAAATACATTCTACTGGATAGGAGAAAGTGGGAATTGGAACAGTCCATCCGAATGGTCTGACGAGAGTGGTGGAGCCACTATAAGTCAAGTCCCATCTTCGGATGATCGTGTAGTTTTTGATGACAATAGCTTTAGCGCTTCCAGGGTGGTGGATCTGACAGGAGACGTCTCTGTTCACCAAATTAGTTGGCTAGCCAACAACGGATCAAGGATAAATTTTAATGGGAATGTTTTGAACATTTCCCAAAACTTGGTCCTGGAGGGAAATATGACAAATACTTCCTCTACTATTAAAATAAACCCTGTCAACAATACCACCGGGAGTGCCCTCATCAATATTCAAAACGATGATCTGATCTTAGACCTGGATAATCCGTCTAGTGAATTCATCATTTCGGGAGTAGACATCTCCCTCAGAGAACTGAAGCTCACTGACGGAGACTTAAGAGTTATTGACGATTTCCATGCGGAAAGCATTGATTTGACTTCAACGAATCCTAAGAGAATCCAGCTAGACGATCTCAGAATCCAAACCAGTGAACTGGATCTTGGAGATTTGTCAACAGTGAATGATCTGACGCTTTTGGATTCGGAGATCCATTTTGATGATGGGAATGGCCAGCATCGGATCAGTTCAAGTACACCTTTTGATATACCTGAGGTGATCCTTCAGTCAGGGCGCTTGACCATTCAAAGCACTGGAACTATTGATGCCATTTCGATTCTTCCGGGGGCTGAACTGTGGATCTCAGATCAGAGGGAATTAACAGTTGAAGACATTCAGATTGATGCAAATGAATCCCAAAAAGTTGGCTTATCCTCGGTTTCGGGAACAGCTACTATTTTCAGTGATTCACCTTCAAAGTTCTGTTTTGATCATATTGATATAACCAATGTCAATGTTGCAGGAGATGCCAAATTTGTCTACGAAAGTAATAGCACACAATCAGGATCAAGTGGTTGGATCGATGCGCAATGCGAAGATGTACTTTTCGCAGGATTTGATGTTCGGTCACTCTGTGCAAATAATACAACCTTCTTTGAGGATCTGAGCGATGGAAGTCCGGAAACCTGGGAATGGAATTTTGGAGATGGAGGAACTTCTTCTGATCAAAACCCTAATCATTCGTATAGTTCAATTGGTTCCTATCAGGTTACCCTGACCGTTACCCAAGGATCAGAAACATCGTCTTATTCAGATGAGATTGATGTGGTTGCTTCATCGTTGGCCCAGCCGGAGATCGTTCTTCAGAATAACCGATTGCTCACCAATTCTCCAGGCTCCTTTTTTCAGTGGTTCCTCGATGGACAACCATTGCCTGGAGAAACGAATCGGTTACTATCAGCACAACCAGGAGAAGGTGCTTACCAGGTGGAAGCAGCAGATGAGAATTGCGTGGCGCTTTCAGAACCGTTTGTTGTGCTTGGGGTAGCTGCAGTTTTATCAAGGTCCATTCAATACTATCCCAATCCTGTTTCGGATTTCTTGCGGCTATCCTTTTCGGAGGTACTCAGCGATGTAGGGGTAAGGATCATAGGTCTTGGTGGAAAGTTGATGTGGCATGAAGATTTGAATGCATTGAGTGAAAATGAATTCATTGAAATTCCATTTGCTGGTTTTCGAAAGGGTATTTACATACTTGAAGTGAATGTGCAAGGAGATCGTATTCTGAACCAGAAAATTGTAAAGGCAGAATAGAAAGTGCGAATGAAAAGGACAGAGAGCGACTCGTTAGGTTCAAAAGAGATCAGTGAAAAACACCTTTACGGAATTCAAACACATCGTGCGATTGAGAATTTCCGAATTTCAGGTGTCACCATTGACATGTACCAGGAGTTCATCTATGCATTTGTAATTGTCAAGCGAGCGGCTGCAAAAGCCAATTTGCAAATAGGCCTTTTACCAGGCAAAATACATGAAGCGATAGACAGTGCTTGTGATGAGCTGATGGGAGGCAGGCACTATGAACATTTCAAGGTTGATATGATCCAGGGAGGAGCCGGGACTTCTACCAATATGAATGTGAACGAGGTGATCGCCAACCGGGCGCTTGAGATTATGGGATATGAAAAAGGTGATTATAAGCATTGCCACCCGAACAATCATGTGAACATGTCCCAGTCAACCAACGACACGTATCCAACTGCGCTTAAGATCTCATTGATTCTAGCCAAGGATCCACTACTGGAAGAACTTAAGCAGCTCATTCTTTCTTTTGAATGTAAGGCAGATGAGTACAATCATGTACTTAAAATGGGAAGGACTCAATTGCAAGATGCCGTACCGATGACCCTCGGACAGACATTTTCGGCATATGCAACAACCCTGAAAGAAGAGATCCAACGACTGGAGCATAATGCTTCGTTGCTTCTTGAAGTGAATATGGGAGGGACGGCTATCGGTACCGGGATAAACACTTCTAAAGAGTATGCTGAGTTGGTCATTCAAGACCTGGTCGAAATAAGTGGCTTGCCCATTGTGAAAGCAGAGAACCTGGTTGAAGCTACTCAGGACACAGGTGCCTTCATTATGTTCTCCTCCGCTTTGAAAAGAATAGCAATTAAGTTATCCAAGATATGTAGTGATCTCCGGTTACTCTCTTCAGGTCCAAGAGCTGGATTCAACGAAATTAACCTGCCACCACTTCAGCCGGGATCCTCGATCATGCCTGGCAAAGTCAACCCGGTGATACCGGAAGTGGTCAATCAAATTGCTTACAAGGTGATCGGGAATGATCTGACCGTTAGTCTGGCTGCTGAATCCGGACAACTGGAGCTCAATGCATTTGAGCCGATCATAGCTTTAAGCTTATTTGATTCCATTTATTTACTCAAGAATGGAATTAGTACGCTAAGAGAGAAATGTATAAAAGGAATAACTCCCAATGAAAGTCACTGTAAGGAAATGGTGTATCGAAGCATTGGATTGGTAACAGCACTGACACCAGTCTTGGGATATGAAAGCTGTTCAGCCTTAGCCAAGGAGGCATTGATCAGTGATAAGAGTATTTATGATTTGGTTTTGGATCAACAGTTACTAAGTAAGAAAGAACTGGATCAATTGTTAGAGCCGGAGAAATTGACAAGCCCACAGTTAAAAAGTCCTGAAGTAAATTCAACTCTATGAATAACAAGAAGATCATATTGGGCCTGACACTGGCCTTTATTACTTTCCAATCGGCCTTAGGGCAAAAGGATTATAGCATTTCCAGGCAATATGAAAAAGAGGTCAGGAATACCTTGTCTGATGAGAAATTGAAAGAAGCTTTTAAGGTGATCGACAGCATTGACCCCCAAACTATTGAAGATCAGGTTTTACTGACAGAGATCCCTGCTCCGCCATTTCAGGAAACCAGGCGAGCTAAAAAGTTCAAGGAGATGCTGGAAGCAGCGGGAGTAGATGAAGCCTGGATTGATGAGGAAGGGAATGTTTTGGCAATTAAAAAGGGAACCGAAGGAAATCGGAAGATTACATTAGATGCTCATTTGGATACGGTTTTTCCGCTGGAAACGGATGTGAAAGTGAGGAGAAGCGGTGATACGTTAAGAGCTCCGGGTATAGGTGATGATACAAGAGGCTTGGCAATGGTTCTGGCTGTTCTGAAAGCTATGAACACTGCAGAAATTGAAACGAAAGCTGATGTATATTTTATCGGTACTGTAGGTGAAGAAGGTCTTGGTGACTTAAGAGGGGTAAAGCACCTGTTTCGTGAGGAGGCACCAGTGAAGTTTGATTCATGGATATCAATAGATGGTGGAAGTGCTGGAAGGGTGAACACCGGTGCGTTAGGCTCCAAAAGGTATAAGGCAGTTTTCGAAGGTCGAGGTGGACACTCATGGGGAGCATTCGGACTCGCGAACCCTCACCACGCACTCGGAAAAGCAATTGACTATTTTGTAAAAGCTGCATCCGAGTATACCTCCGAAGGACCCAAAACCTCTTTTAATGTTGGAAGGATTGGTGGAGGGACTTCTGTTAACTCCATTCCATTTGAATCCTGGTTCGAAGTTGACATGAGATCACTGGACCCCTATCGCTTGTTGGTTATTGACAGCCTTTTCAAAGCATCTGTCAACCAGGCAGTAGAAGATTACAACAATTCGGACATAGATGATAAAGTTTCTGTAAGGTTCGAAAAAATTGGAGATCGTCCCTCTGGCAGACTCTCTTCAGACCTACCGTTGATTCAAAGAACCCTTGCAGCCACTAAAGAGCTTGGTATCAAACCGCGACTTACTACTGGTTCCACAAATTCCAATATTCCAATTTCTATGGGAATTCCTTCGGTTACGATCGGAAGGGGAGGAAGAGGAGGGAAAGCTCACTCTTTGGACGAATGGTGGGCAAATATCGCTGGGGCGAGAGCCATCAAATTAGCCTTACTTGTTACGGTGTTGGAAGCTGAATTGGCAGATTGACGTGCCCTTTTAAAAAGAGTAATTATGAAAAGATCCTATGCAATAACCCTTGTTTTGACCCTGTCCCTTACAGGATCTCTCTCATGCTTTTCCCAGCAGGAGAGTATAGGGGATAAGAAAGTGGTCATGGTAGAGAATGGTACAACAATGAGAGTACCCTATTATTCGAATCATGTCATTGAAGAAGGTAAGAATGAGATAACCAGTGCTGTTGTTGTAGTTCATGGTGTTAATCGTAATGCGGATGATTATTATAACAATATGGTTGCTGCTGCCTCGCTGGAAAATGGGGTTCTTGACCGAACCATTATTGTAGCCCCTCAATTCCTGAAAGAAGAAGATATTGACTTCAATAGTTTGGATGCAAGCCATCTTTACTGGTTAAGTGTAGGCTGGAGGTTTGGTAACAACTCTCTTTCCGCTCCATCCAATCCCCGACCTGAAAGTATGTCCTCATATGCTGTAATTGATACGATACTATTACGTCTGGCTGCTAACTATCCGAATCTGCATCGAATTGTGGTCACGGGACATTCGGGTGGAGGTCAAGTGGCTAACCGATATGCTGCTTCCAACAGTGTTTCGGAACTTCTTTGGAGCAACTATGAAATAGGCACACGATACATTGTCATGAATCCAAGTTCGTATGTCTACATGGATAATCGACGAGCAGTGTCAGGAACAACCGACCAATTTGAGGTTCCTTCAACATGTGGAGAATACGATACGTATGGATATGGGCTGAATGGATTACACGAATATCAGGCAGCTGTAGGTGCTACCAACATAAGAACCAGGTATGGTATGCGAGAAGTAGTTTACCTGTTGGGACAAAACGATAACAATCCAAATTCTTCATCGCTGGATACGAAATGTCAGGCTAATCTTCAGGGAGATCACAGGTTGGCACGGGGTTCTATCTATTTCAATCATGTGGTTTCTTACTATGGTCAGCAAATCAAGTCACTTCACTCCATAGATACCGTACTTGGTGTTGGTCACAGCCATAGTGGAATGTTTGCCTCTAATGAAGGGCGTAATGTTTTATTCAGGAAACCATTAGTACAAGAGCCACTGGTAGCGGATTTCACCTTGTTTTCAACGATTGGATGTTCTCAAAGCATCAATTTTCAGGATGCCTCCTTTGGCAGTGCCACTTCCTGGTCGTGGGACTTTGGGAACGGCACTACTTCTTCTGAGCAAAATCCCGTGTATGCCTATTCGGACGCTGGAACCTATCAGGTAAGTTTAGAGATAGGGAAAGAAGGAGAGCTCAATAGTGTAACCAAGGAAATTCAGGTAACATTCAACGATCTTCAAAAGCCCGTCATAGAAGAATTGAATGGAAGGCTACTGACTAATTCATCCGGTGATACTTTTCAATGGTCTCTTAATGGAGAACTTCTTGAGGGCGAAACAAGTCGTGTTCTTTCGACAATTCCACAAAAGGATGATGAAGTAACAGTTGAGGCTTTTGTAGGCGCCTGCAGCGCGATATCAGATTCATACCTTGTGCTGAGTGCAGTTGAGGCTTCTCTAACTAAGATGCCATTTTCAGTTTATCCAAATCCGGTCCTGGACCAAATGCTTAACATTCAATCCATTGGAGACCAGCAAAATCTCCAAATTCAGGTTGTTGGAACTGGAGGTAAGGTATTCAAGCGTATGAACAAATCACGAACACAAAACGATCAGGTCATATCCGTCCCTCTTCAAAAACTGGATTCTGGTCTTTACTTTCTAATTATTTCTACAGAGAAGGGGACTTACAGGGAGAAGATCCTGATTAGTCGCTAGACTAGGAGTAAGCCTTTCGATATTCGAGTGGGGACTTCTTCATGATCCGCTTGAAGATCCGATTGAAATTAGAGATATTGTTAAAACCGGAGAGGTAGCAAATCTCTGATACGTACCTGTCCGAATTAACCAACAGGCGACAAGCATGGCTTATCCGTGCTTCAAGAATAAGATCATAGAGCGTTTTTCGGGTCATATTCTTGACGAATTTGCACAATGAACTGCTGGTCATGTTAAGATCAGCTGCAAGCTGGGCCTGAGATATATCAGGCTTCAAATAGTTATTCAATACATAACTGTAAACTTTCTCTATTCGACTGGATATTTTGTGATTACCCTTCGTTCGTTCATTATAACTCGTCAGAAATTTTGATTCCTTATCGTGAGCAAGAAGGCTTAACAAAGAGAAAAGCTGCATGAGTCTGTCAAATCCATGGGAGGTCTCCAACAACTTGATACGCTTTCTGGCTTCCTTGATAACCTCCGGACTAAACTTGATGCCACGGGCACTGCGGTCCAATAGGTGGTGGATTTCCGTTAATTCGGGCTTATCCCAAAAACTATTTCCAAGAAAATTCTTTTGAAAGTTGATTACGGTTTGCTCAGTGTGCTCTTCCGTGATCCAGCAATGAGGAATATTCTCTCCCAACAATACCAGGTCAACGGCTGAATAGTCCTCATAATTGTATCCTACAAATCGACGGCCACTACTTTCTGTAGTTAGAGTGATCTCGTATCCCGGGTGGTAATGCCAGACGCCTGCTGAGGTAAGGTCATCCCTTTTTTCCCTGATCACTTTCTTCACTGCAAATGAATGATCCGCATTATCCGTTAACTGTTCGAATGAGGGTTTCATTTCTGGTAAGGATTCTACATGAAATTCACACCATTATTGTATCAATTTAGCGAAATGAATAAGTCAAAAGGTGTATATAGACAAATTAGTATAAGGATTGGAAAAAATGAAATAATCTACGAATTGATATAATTCCAAAATTTGATTCCTACAGTGTTTGATTTTTCAAATTTTTCACTGGCTTAACCAATTTTTTCGGAATTTTTTAAAATCTAAGCGTATGAAAAATACTATTTACTCAAAATTGTTGCTTAGTCTTTTATTCCTGTCAATTTCCATTGTCCTGTTTGGTCAGGAGGGTACAATTTCAGGAAGGATCACAGACTCAGAAACCTCTGAAGGACTAATTGGAGCACAGGTTTATGTGCCTTCATTAGCAACCGGAGCGGTAGCAGATGTTGAAGGAAATTATAGCTTAAGTCTGCCATATGGTAGCTATGTAATCAGCGTATCATTCATTGGATATTCAACTGTCGAGCAAACGGTTGAGGTCTCAAGTGCGTCTCAAACGCTCAATTTTGAAATGTCAGAAGACCTGTTTGGACTTGACGCTGTTGTTGTCACAGCAACCTTTTCCGAACGCTCACTATTCAATTCACCCCAATCAGTTTCAAGATTAGACGCTAAGATGTTATCCAACCTTACCGCTAATAGCCAGGCCGATATCTTAAGAACTGTACCAGGTATTCATGCAGAAGGTGGTGGAGGTGAAGTAGCTTCCAACGTGTTTGTAAGAGGACTTCCTTCCGGAGGACAATACCAATTTACACCACTTCAAGTCGATGGGCTTCCTGTTCTGAGTGCATTCGGTTTGAACTCCTCAGCGCATGATGTTTACTTCAGAAATGACATTGGCATTCAAAATCTTGAATTCGTACGAGGTGGAGTTTCCACATTGTTTGGAGCGGGTTCAGTTGCCGGGATCATCAACTATACCAGCGTAACTGGTGGGATTGATCCTAAAAGTCGGGTTCACCTGGAATGGGCAGAAGGAGGGAGAACTAAAACCGAGTTTTTAACCTCCGGACCTATCAACGACCGGACTTTTTATGCATTCTCAGGATTCTATCGCTACGATGAAGGCCCGCTGGAAACCGGGTTAAATACCGAAGGAGTGCAGATTAGGGGTAACTTGAAGACAGTCGCAAAAGATGGAAATGGAACATTTACCATTTCAGGACAGTACATTGATGATAACGTTCAATTCTATTTGCCTTACCCATTGCAAAACAATGGAGGTGAATTCCAGCGACCGATTGGTAATGATGGAGAAGAGATCTTCACTATGCTGACCGGGGAGGCTACCGAATTTTCATTCGATACTCCTAACGGTGTGTTTGAAACGCCGATTGAAAATGGTGTAGCCACTAAGGGAGGATACTTAATGTTGGATTTGCAGCGGTCCTTTGCCAACGACTGGGCATTGAGTGCTAAAGCAAAGTTTGCTAACTACGACCATCAGTTTAACCTGTTCCTGGATGGAGATGGAACACATAATGTTCCGGAAACACAAGCAGATTACTTGGTTGATCGGGGACTACCTCAATCGGATAGTGTCACATTCTCCTACGTTGACAATGGACAAACATTGGCAGCAGGTGATTTGCTATTTGAAAACAGGGTGTTGGATAGAGATCGACCAATGCGTGAAATGGTAAGTGAGATCAACCTGTCGAAGGACATTGGCAATCACACAATTACTATTGGAACCTTTAATTCCTACACCAACGCAGAGGACAATAACTGGATCTGGAACTTCCTTGGAGATTTCAGCAACTCGCCACGAATGGTAGGTCTGACCTACATCGATCGAACCACTGGTAATACACTGGATTACTCAACAGGCGGTTTTATTTCCGGATCGCAGACTTCAAACAGGGAACATGCGATGCGTAAGACTGCTTTTTATGTAGCTGATCAGTATGTAGCTGATAAATTCAGTTTAGATATAGGAGCCAGATACGAGACTGCCAAGGGATTCATAACTCGTGAAACCGGAGTTGGAACGAATACCTTTCAGAAAGGTGAAGTAGAAGCCTCTGATATTACGGTGGCTTTGGCAGGACTTTACAGTTTATCTCAAAGAACAAACCTTTACCTAAACGCGTCTCGCGGTTATTTCTTCCCGGAGATCCGGTCGGTATCTTTCTCAAGCGCTGGAATTCCACAGTCGTATGAAACAGAGAAGATCCTTCAGGCCGAAGGTGGTGTGAAGTACGGTACGAGCTCATTTTCAGGTAGTCTGGCCGCTTACTTTGTGACCTTACAGGATAGAAGAACGGTTGATTTCGTCAACGATGGGAGTGGTGGGGTCTTCGAGATGATCGAAAACCAGGACACACGAACAGTAGGGCTGGAAGGAAATTTCAACTACTACCTGAATAGTGCATTCAATGTTTATGGGAATCTGACCTACCAACAACATGAATTGACTAAGAATGAAACTGATCCGACACTAGAAGGCAACTGGCTTAGACGCCAACCAAGATTCATGGGAATGTTGGGTGTTAGCTACAACAACGATCGAATTGATGCAAACCTTTCCAATAATTTCATTGGTAAGAAGTTTGCGAATACATCAAATGAAGCAGAACTGGAGGGCTATGGGATCGTACGATTAGACGCTGGATATACAGTTGATCTGGGGCCTACAGAGACCATGCGGCTTGGTGTTTCGGTATTTAACCTTTTGGATACTGAGGGAATTACGGAAGGTTCTCCACGTCAGGGAAATTCACAGATCAGTGGAGGTGAATTCTTCGTTGGTCGACCTATTCTGCCTCGCAGGTTATTCCTGAGAGCTACGTTCAATTTTTAGTTTACATTTTCATTTTATTGGTCAGGCATACGTAACTATGCCTGGCCTTTTTCATGCATCGCTTATGAACCTAACTGAGGAATGCAAACGTGTTCTTTTGCAGAATTGGCGTGAGGGCTACACTGTTCCGAGCCCCAACCTATATCCATTTCAATGGAACTGGGATTCTGCTTTCATCGCTTTAGGATACCTGCATATTGATCCGGAGATGGCTTTCCAGGAGATGGAACATCTTTTTAAGGGGCAATGGGATAATGGATTCTTACCTCATATTGTTTTTCACAATGAGGAGAAATACAGTTCAGGATACTTTCCGTCGGCTGATTATTGGAATTCAGGCGTATCTGACAAAGCACCTAAAGATTTGAAAACTACCGGCATCTCTCAACCACCTATTCATGGATACGTTCTCGAGCGTATGTATGATAAGTTGGGAAGTTCCGATAGACTGGTTGACTTATTTGACAAGCTAGTTAGCTATCACAAATATCTATATGAAGCAAGGGATACTTTGAATAATGGATTGGTTGCTATTTGGCACAATTGGGAATCGGGGATGGATAATTCTCCCTGGTGGGACACTTCACTGGATAGAATTGCTTCTGACCACCTGGAGGCGATCAAGCTTGATCGAAAGGATGTCAAGGTTGTTGAGAATTATGAAGAAGAAAGACCTACAGACGATGAATATCGGCGCTACTTATGGCTGTTAAGAACGTTGCAGGGCCACAAGTTTGAATCCTGTCCTCCTGACTTTCCCTTTCAGTTGCTGGACTTGACGTTTAATAGCTTACTTATTGCATCAACTGAATGCATTCTCCGACTAGGTCCGGCATTGGGCAGGGATGTCTCCTGGTTTGAATCAAAACTGGAAGAAGGTAAATCCAACTTCATTGACCTAATGTGGAACGAGCAGGATGGATATTTTTATCCGTTTGACCTTGTAACGAAAGAACAAGTACCACTGATTGGTGCAGCTTGTTTTTTACCGCTATTTGCCGGAATCCCAACAAAGGAGCAGGCTGAAACACTTGTTGATCGATTGAAGAAATATGATGGATTGTATGGTATACCATCGTTCGATCCTTCTCAGGAACAGTACGAGCCGAAGAAATACTGGAGAGGCCCCATATGGGTGAATATGAATTACCTGATTTGCAAAGGGTTAGAGAGATATGGATATAATGAGGCATCTGAAAAACTGAAGAAAAGTACTATTCAAATGCTTGAACGCTACGGATTACGTGAATACTATCCAGTAGATACTTCTTCGGAAACAGGATATGGAGCGAAGGATTTTTCCTGGTCTGCGAGCCTTGCACTGGACCTGCTAAACTCATAACATTATGAACTGGTTAGATTACACGATCGTAGTTGTATACTCTATTGGCTTTCTCTATCTCGGCAACTTATTCAAAGGCCAAAAGAGCAAATCCGAGTACTTCTTAGGTGGTAAATCATTCGGCTGGCTTCCATTGGGATTGTCGGTTATGGCGACACAGCTTTCCGCGATCAGTTTCATATCTGCTCCTGCATTTGTTGGAATGAGGGATGGTGGAGGAATGCAATGGTTGAGCTTCGAATTTGGGGTGCCTTTAGCGATGATATTCCTATCCGTCTTCCTGCTTCCAAGACTTTATAAAGCCGGGGTAGTTAGCATTTATGAGTACCTCGAGCGAAGGTTTGGAAGATCTACCAGGTTATTGATCAGTATTGTATTTCAGATAAGCCGATCTTTTGGTACAGCCATTATGGTTTATGCCGTTTCCCTCATTTTGATGAGCATTCTGGATATTCCTTTTTGGCAAACCATCCTCGTCATAGGAGTTATCACCCTGATCTATTCTTATCAGGGTGGAATGAAAGCGGTCGTGTATGGAGATATGATCCAAATGATCATTCTGCTTATTGGAATTGTGATCTGCTCATTCGCAGGATGGAATTACCTTGGGGGTTGGGAGAATTTGAGCCAGCATGTCGATGTATCGAGATTGGATGCTGTGAATTTTGATGTTTTGGGCATTGGAGGCGATGGAGAGTTTGGATTCTTTCCAATGGTTTTTGGTGGTTTCTGTTTGTATGCTTCCTACTACGGAACGGATCAGTCACAAGTACAACGGTTGTTATCAGCCAAAGACTTTCCAACAGTTCAGAAGACCTTGCTTTTTAATGGAATGCTCAGGTTTCCAATTACCCTCATGTATTGCTTCATGGGCCTTATTATTGGAACGTACGTGATGACCACTCCCGAGTTTTTGGCAAAAATTCCATCAGATCAGGTTGACCTGATGATCCCCATTTTTATTCGTGATTATTTGCCACATGGTATCATCGGTTTATTGATTGTTGCCATTCTATCAGCGGCCATGTCTTCCCTAAGTTCAGCGATCAATTCGCTAAGTGCCGTCACCACAGAAGACATATTGGTTGGGAATCGAGAGGTTGATGAAAAGACCTATACGAGGTATTCGAAACAAGCTTCTCTTTTTTGGGGGGTCGTGTGTATTTTGCTCGCTTTTTTTGGTGGGGATATTGCAGATACGGTAATCGAGGCGATCAATAAGATTGGGTCTGTTTTCTATGGACCAATACTTGCCACATTCATTGTTGCTGTAGGTATCAAGTCAATTGGCTCTAGGGCAATGAACATTGGCCTTGTTATCGGAGTTGGGGTGAATGTGTTTCTATGGCTGGTCGTCGGTGATAACCTCTTCTGGTTTTGGTGGAATTTTATCGGTGCGGCTGTAACCCTTTCGATTGCAGTTCTATTGTCATTAAGCTCTAAATCGGAAGCTAAGTCTGATGATGGTGGTGATGCCGAAATAAGTGTTAACAAAAAACACCTCACCATTCTTGGTATCGCCTTTGCTTTGATGGTTTTGATCAGTCTTTCCATCCGCTTTTGGTTCTAGATACGATGGATTTAGATTTTTCCAGGGACTATGTATTGGAAAACGATTGTGTTCGCCTCAGCCCTTTGGATAAATCACATCTTGAACCTCTGCTTCATATTTCTTCTGACGATCTTATATGGAAATATCTCAATGAAACCGGTAATGAGCGAAGTAGCCTGTCAAAATATATATCAGACGCGCTTGACAATAGGGCAAGATCTTTAGAGTATCCATTCGTGATTTTTGATAAGCGAAAGAAGAAATATGCTGGAACTACCAGACTGTATGAGATGAACAAGGACCTTGGCAATGTCAAACTCGGTCATACCTGGTTAGGAGCAGCATTTAGGGGCACAGGGTTAAACAAATCGTCTAAGTTTTTGATGTATGAGTTTGTTTTTGATCGTTTAAAGCTGGAAAGGATAGGATTTGGCATTCATGAAGACAACCTTGGAAGCATCCACTCACTCTTAAACGTAGGGTGTAAGCATGAAGGCGCGCTGAGAAGCTTTTTGGTGGATAAAGCGACAAATACTCGACGTGACCTTGTTTTGATGAGTATCCTCAGGGATGAGTGGATAAGTGAAGTCAGAGGGATGCTTCAAGCGAAACTACCCAAGTGTTAAGTGATATGAAGATCCTGGTAGCTCCTGATAAGTTCAAAGGCTCATTGACCGCAAAAGAGGTTTGCGAGTCAGTAAAGGTTGGAATTCAAGATGTTTTTCCGGATGCCGAAGTTTATTCACTCCCATTGGCAGATGGTGGGGAGGGGACATTAGAAATATTGGTTGAAGCACTCGGATTACAACGAGTTGACATGACTGTAAATGATCCTCTTTTTCGCCCGGTCAATGCCAGCTACGCCATCGATGGTTCCAATGCCTACATTGAGATGGCTTTGGCTTCAGGCCTGCAACTACTGAGTCCCCAAGAAAGAAGTGCCATGAAGACTTCATCTGTTGGAGTAGGTGAGTTAATCCATGATGCAGTGTTAAAGGGAACGACCACTATTTTTCTTTTTGTGGGGGGGAGTGCCACAAACGATGGGGGGATAGGAATGGCTTCAGCTCTGGGGTTCAAATTTTTAGACAAAGAAGGTCACGAACTCCAACCGACGGGTGAGAACTTATCGAATATTCAGGCAATTGAAAAATACTCCAAGGTCCGGGACTTTGAAGTTCATCTGATCACGGATGTTCAAAACCCACTTCTTGGTTCTAATGGAGCAGCTAAGCAGTATGCAAAGCAAAAAGGAGCTACACCGGAAGAAATTGACAAACTTGAAGAGGGACTCAGACATTTTTCAAAACTGGTAGCTGAACATACAGGAAAAGAGATTGCTGCAATAAATGGAAGTGGTGCAGCCGGAGGTATGGCGGTCTCTGCAATTGGATTAATGAACGGCTCGATCCAGCAAGGGATGAAAACGATCCTTGAGATCGTGAACCTTAAGAAAATATTAGGAGAGGTAGACTTGGTCATAACCGGAGAAGGAAAAGTAGACGAGCAAACGCTTCAGGGAAAGGTGGTCCATGGGGTAGCCAATGCAGCTAAAGAATTTGATTTACCCGTTTATGTGATTTGTGGTAATAGCGAGTTATCTATCGAAGAATTGAATCATCTTTCCATCGATAGGCTTGCTAAGATCAAAACTGCGGAAATCTCGGTCGAGCGCGCAATGCGAAATGCCTCTGATCTCCTCAGGCAAAGAGTTTCTGAGTTACTAAGGGAAGACTAAGAAACCTTGACCTTCAGCGACAGCACTTGTCCCATTGTTGAAATGAACCTCGAGAATTCATCGAGCTTGGCATGACTTGCTGCTGAACCTGATTTGGTTAGTTTATAGTACCGCCGCGGACGATTCCCGATATGGACCAGTTCAGTAGTCACCAGACCCTGTTCTTCCATCTTATGCAAGATGGGATAAAGAGAACCTTCAGGTAGATTGATGGACTCATCAGACAATGACTTTACCTTTTGAGAAATTTCATACCCATACATTTTTTCCTGCTCGGAAAGCAATTTCAAAATGATGGTTTCGAAAGTTCCCTTAAGTAATTGTGTGGGAAACAAAGTCTTCTCACTCATATCTCAGAGAATTAATAGGGTCTGTCCTTGAAATTTTGTAAACATGATATCCAATCGCTAAGAAAGCCAAAACCAGGGAAGTTATTGCTGCTATTAAGAAGGCAGTCCAGGAAAGATCCACTCGGAAAACGAAGTTTTGCAGCCAGCTATTCATCAGGTAGTACCCAATAGGTATCGCCATAACATTCGCAATCAGAATTAGGCCAAGGAAGTTTCTGGACAATAGATACATCAAGCTGGATTGATTGCTTCCCAGAACTCTTCGTACACCCACCTCCTTGGTTCGACGACTGAGCAGGTAAGAGCTAAGGCCGAAAATACCTATCAATGCAATGACAAGTGCGAAACCCATACCATAATTAGTGATCCATGAAAGTTTTTGCTCCTTTTGATATAGTTCCTCAAGACTGCTGTCCATGAGGTAAGACTCCATAGGACGTGCGGGATCAAACGCACTCCACACATTTTCAATGTCCTCAGTTAAACTCTCAACACCCACACTATTGAATTTGACTAGGTAAAAATTGAGGTTAGTGTGCATAATGATGACCAGGGGTCGGATTGGATTATATACCGATTCGAAATTGTAGTTTTTTACTACACCAATCACTTTTCCGATTTTTCCAATTTCTGAGGAGCCGGGTGCGAACATTTGCATGCCTTTACCTATGGCTTCTTCATTGGTCCACCCAAAGAGTTTGGCAGCTTCTTCATTGATTACGAAGGCTTTTTCAGGATCTGTTGATTGTGACCTTTCGAAAAACCTGCCACTAGCCAGCTGAAGGCCGGACACCTCAATCAGATCATAATCCGAATAGGTGATTGGCAATTGTTCTGGTTGATCAATTGGTCGTCCCTCTGGAATGAACCTGATACTGTTAGTACCCCTGCCTGGTATATTGAGGACTCCACTGACTCCACTCACACCCGCTACTTTTCGTATCTCATCTTTAAATGTATCCGATCTTTCATTGACCAGTTCACTTGCCTCAACAACAAGGACATTATGCTTATCAAAGCCCGGGTCCATTGAGAGAATGAACTCATTTTGCGAGTTGATAACGATGACTGAGATAATCAGGATCACTGAGGCTACAAATTGGATCACAACAAAAGACTGCCGGATCATAGAGCCTCCTTTACCGACCTGAAGCACTCCCTTCAATGTTTTTAGTGTGTTGAGTTTTGCTAAGGATAATGAAGGATAGATACCAGCAAGTGTTCCGATAAGAATCAATGCTGCGATAAAAAGCAGGATATGCGGAGGAGTTAAATAGGTAGTCAGGCTCAGATACTTTCCGGTAACGGAGTTTATCTCCGGTAGCAGTACAAATTGAACCAGCAAGATAGCAATCAACCCAGCAGCAAAACTGAGCATGATGGACTCAATCAGGTATTGCTGGACAATGTCAAGCTTGAGAGCACCAAGGAATTTTCTCACTCCAACCTGCTTAGAATAACTAAATCCCTGAGCACTCATCAGGTTGATGAAATTGATGATAGCAATTAGTAAAACGACAAATCCAATAGTAGAGAATACAATTACTTGATTGAAACTTCCATTTGGTTCGAGTTCGGCAAGCCGGTTGGAATGAAGATGGATGGATTCAATTGGATCAAGTGTAAGCTTGCTTTCTTCCTTCCATTTATTTGGAAAATACTTTTCGACGATAGCAGGCAATTGTTCTGCTACTGCAGATGGGTCAGTCTCTTCGTCCAACTTGACATACGTCCAGGCTCCTGTCCAGAACCAACCCTCGGCGGGTCCGACCGCACCGTACCTATTGACCCAGTAATTGAACAAAAAGTCAATTGGAACCAGTATTTCAAACTTGAAATGTGAACGAGAATTCTCATCTTTAACTATGCCAGTGACAGTAAGAGAATGTCCAACCCCGTCCTTCATGAATTCAATGGTCTTACCCATCGGATCTGCTTGTCCAAAGTATCGGGATGCTGCCTCTTGTGTTAGTAGTATACTATTTGGATCCCGCAAGGATGCATCAGGATCCCCTTCAATCAGTTGGTAACCAAAAACATCGAAGAATGTCTTGTCAACATAGTAAAACTTGTCCTCCGTAAACTTAAGATCCCCACGACGTAAAAGGGGGAGTTCATTTGGGCGATGCATATGAAACGCTTCCTGGATTCCAGTTACATCATTTTTGATAGCCTTACCAATAGGAAACTGACTAACTGCCTGGTCATAGGTCTGGCCGTTGGAACTAATAAAGGTCCCAACCCGATAAACACCTCTTGGGTGAAAGGTGTCATAGTGGAACTCATCGGAAACGTAAAGGCTAATCGTTGTGAAGACTGCAATGCCCAGGATCAAACCAAGTAAATTGATTGAGGTGTACATTTTTTGCCTTCGTATATTTCGCCAGGCGGATTTGGCATAATTTCTTAGCCGGGTGACAGGAGTTAGAGATCCAATGGTTTGAAAATAAACCCGATCAAGTCCATCCTTACCAAATTCTCTTTTTGCCCACTCAAACGCATCGATGAACGAAAGTCCTTCTTTCATTTTTGAGCTTACTGACATACATAAGTGATCAAGCAGGTCATAAAAGATTGGTTCATAGAAAAAACCCTTACTTTTCAAATGCTCTTCTATGAGTAGAACCTGTCCGTCTTTGAGTTGATTGCTAAACATACCTATTTACCCAATTTTGAATATTAATATACCTATTATAATGATACATTGTATTGCAATATATTAGAAGTGGATAATTAAGGACAAGAACGGTATTTCACTTATATGAAGTGCTGTTTTTCTGGTAGGACCAACAAAATAGAATCCTTGAGGGAGATAAATCAATTTTCAAACGGCAGACTTGAAATCATAATTACCTGGGAATAGCACTACAACTGATCAACCCAGGTCAATAAAACTTTCCTAATGGGCGACCAAAAAGGAAACCCATCATACCTTTAGCACCTAAATCTTATTTCCATGAGAAAACTACTTGTTGGCTTATTAACTACTTTTTCATTCATAGCACATGCACAGGATGCTTCCAGGTTGACCTTAGAACGCATCTTCAGTTCAGGGGAATTCAGGGGAGATTGGTTTGGTCAGCTTCGATGGTTTGACGGAGGAGATGCGTATGTCACACTTGAGTCTTCATCGGACTATCCTGACTTCCTGGATTTGGTACGGAACGAACCCGGGGGTGAGCGTTCTGTTTTGATCAAGGCAGGTGATCTGATCCCGGCAGGAGCATCTAACCCAATTTTAGTGGAAGATTATACCTGGTCCGCTGACAAATCCAGAGTGCTCATTTATACCAATTCAAAAAGAGTCTGGCGTGAAAACACCAGGGGAGACTACTGGGTTTTGGATTTGACTAGCCAATCGCTTCATAAGCTTGGTGGTGCGGCTGCAAAACCATCAACATTGATGTTTGCGAAATTCTCTCCCGATGGGTCGAAGGTTGGATATGTGAGAGAGAGCAATGTTTATGTGGAGACTCTTAGCGACAAGTCTATTGTAGCTCTCACTTCTGATGGAAACGAAGATATTATTAATGGAACCTTTGATTGGGCATATGAAGAGGAATTCAGGTGTCGTGACGGATTCCGATGGAGCCCCGATGGAAGTAAGATCGCCTATTGGCAAATTGATGCTTCCACCATTCGAGACTTCTACATGATCAACACCACTGATTCGATCTACTCATTCATTGTTCCGATCCAGTACCCAAAGGCAGGGGAAAAACCATCTTCAGCTAAAGTTGGTGTGATAAATGTTGATGGCGGAGCAACCACCTGGATGGACCTCCCCGGAGATCCTGCAAACAATTACATCCCACGGATGATATGGAGACCGGATTCGAAAGCTTTGCTTGTTCAACACCTGAATAGAGCTCAAAACCTGAATCGGGTTACTGAATGCACGATTGAAAATGGACAAACTAGGGTGGTTTATGAAGATAAAGAGACAGCCTGGTTGGAAGTTGTCAATGACTTTCAATATTTGAAAGACGGCAAATCATTTACCTGGGTAAGTGAGAAAAGCGGATGGAAATCAGCCTATGTTATTGAAGATGGTAATGAAAGAAAAATTAGTCCTGATGATCTTGATATGGTCAGTATCTCACTTATCGATGAGAAAAACGGATGGTTGTATTACATCGCTTCTCCTGGGAATGCGACCCAGCGATACCTATATCGAATCAAATTAAGTGGAAAAGGGAAAGCTCAACGAATTACTCCGGAAGATTTGTCTGGATGGCATACCTATCAGGTTTCACCCAATGGGAAGTATGCGCGTCATACTTATTCCAAAGCCGGAGAACCAGGTATCACCGACCTGGTTTCCTTACCAAATCACGAGGTTGTTCAAACGTTCGTGAGCAATGAGCAATTGAAAGAAAAGCTCAACTCCCTCGAAAGGAGCCCAGTGGAGTTTTTCACGGTAGATACACCAGATGGTACTTCACTGGATTGCTATGTAATGAAACCGACCGATTTCGACCCGTCCAAAAAGTATCCTGTTCTATTTCACGTATATGGTGAACCATGGGGTCAAACCGTGATGGATCGATGGGGAGGATCTAATTACTTATGGCACGTCATGCTAACGCAACAAGGCTATGTGGTCATGAGTGTTGATAACAGGGGTACTCCGGGCCCTAAGGGAAGAGAATGGAGGAAGAGTGTTTACGGACAAATTGGAGTTCAGTCGTCAAAAGACCAGGCTGATGCTGTAGCGGCCATACTGAATCAGTTTGATTACATAGATGAAGACCGAATTGGGATCTGGGGATGGAGCGGGGGAGGCTCCATGACGCTCAATATGCTTTTCAGGTATCCGGAAATATACAAAACCGGTATTTCTATTGCACCAGTGGCAGATCAAAGACTCTATGACAACATCTACCAGGAGCGATATTCCGGGGTTCCTCAGCTCATGCCGGAAAGCTATGAAAAAGGTTCTCCTGTCAATTTTGCCAAGAATTTGCAAGGGAATTTGTTGCTAATCCACGGAACTGGCGATGATAATGTCCACTATCAGAATGCGGAAGTCCTGATCAATGAGCTGATCAAGCATAATAAAGTATTCTCATTGATGTCCTATCCAAACCGTTCACATGGGATATGGGAAGGAGCGAATACTTCCAGGCACTTACGGGAAACCATGACCAAATTCCTAATGGACAACCTACCTCCGGGAGGCAAGTAGATCAGGTACCGTAGAAATTGGTGATCAGGTATTCTGCAACAAGGATCAGAATGCTACTTCTGACAATGGCAAGGGTATTGGATTTTCCTACTTCCAAAGCTCCGCCTTTGGTGTAGTATCCGCTGAATGATGAAATGGTTGATACGATGAAACCATAGGTGATTGCTTTCACCAGCAGGATGACGATGTTCACTTGTTTGAAATCAAAGCGAATTCCATATAAGTAGTCAGTTCCTGAGATAAGGTCCATAACCTGAACAACTAAATAACCGCTGCTTATTGCGAGAAAACTGGCAATGATGATAAGCACAGGAACCATGATCAATGAAGCCAGTATCATTGGCAGGACTAGAAACGATACAGGATTAACTCCTATGATCTCTAATGCATCTATTTGTTCGCTGATCTGCATCGACCCCAGCTCACCCGAAATCCTTGAGCCCACTTTCCCTGCAAAAACCAATGCAATCAAGGTTGGGATTAGAGCGAATACCGTATCCCGTACTACCATTCCGATAATGTAATCCTGAATGTATGGAGCGGATAATGCGTAAGTTGTTTGCATGGCACTAACTCCTCCCGTGAAAATGGAGACGATTGAAACCACAACAAGCGATTTGCTGCCAACTTTGACACATTCATCAATGAACGCATCAAAAAGGAGTCTGAAGCTAAGGATTCGGACAAATGACTCTTTGAGAAAGAGAATATAGCTGCCAACAACCCGCATATCAATTTCTCACATAAACCTTATCGCTGGTGTCGTGAGTCATCTCATACATGTGATAGTTAATACCATCCTTCAAGCCAGCATCCGGAACAAGGATCTTCTTGGCTCCAGCTTGTTTCATAACTTCAATGTAGATCTCAGAGGCTGGAATTATTACATCAGCTCGATCAGGATTTAGTTGGAGTTTATTCAGTCGGTCTTCGAGTGACAGATTCTTTAATACATCCTGCGTTTTCATGAGTGCCTCAAGACTCATCTTTCGATCAGATCGGCTTACATTCCCGAGTTCAAAAAGCTTATTGATGTTTCCACCTGTTCCGATTGCTTTGATCTTGTCATGTTTTTCAGCCACATTTAATGACACCCACTCCCGCATGGATTCCCATACTTGCGGACTATCTGAATGCTCAAGATTTCTTACTGATCCGATTTTAAAAGAATTGCTTGCAATCTTCTGTTTATTCTGATAGACATTGAGCTCCGTACTCCCTCCACCTACATCAATGTGAATGTAGTTACCGTCATCCAGCGAAAGTCTGATGACCTTATTGATCATGTCAGCCTCTTCTTTTCCTGAGATGATGTTGATATCAAGATTTAAACCCTCTCTTACCTGGTCAATGATTGCTTTTCCATTTTCAGCTTCTCTCATGGCTGAAGTAGCACATCCGTAGAAAGCATCAATTTCGTAAAGGTCGATCAGGTTACGGTAAGCTGTCATAAGCTTGTAAAAACGCTCCTTATTGTATTCACTGATCCTTCCGGTAGTAAAAACATCATGACCTAACCGAAGAGGAAAACGGACGTATTCCAATTTCTTAAAGGTGATCTGGTGATTGTATTCGATGACCTTGGTGATCTGGAGTCTAACGGCATTGGAGCCGATATCAATTGCAGCGAGTTTCATTCGGGTTTCAAAATTAATGGAACTAAACCGTCATTGGTTGTGTATAAGGGTTGCATTCGTATATTTGCAATCACTTATCAAGAAAGACCGAGGGACTGGGCCCTGTGACGTCTTAGCAACCTGGTTGCCAGTGTGCAATTTTCGGTGCTAATTCCCACCCCGCAGCGACGGGAGCGATGAGGCGATCCATCTTGGACCTTTCTTCGGTAAGTCATTAAAACCGGAGAATGAATTTAATCTCAGAAATAATTAGAAATAAAATCCTGGTACTGGATGGTGCCATGGGTACCATGATCCAGCGTCATAAGCTGGGGGAAGAGGATTTTAGAAACGATGCTTTGAAGGATCATCCAAAGCCTTTAATGGGGAATAACGACCTGCTTTCAATTACCCGACCAGAGATTATCAGGGAAATTCATGCGCAGTACTTTGACGCAGGTGCAGATATTGTTGAAACCAATACGTTTTCTGGTACTACCGTTGCGCAAGCGGACTATGCGCTGGAAGATTGGGTTTATGAGATCAATTACCAATCTGCTAAGATCGCTAAGGAAGTAGCCAAGGAATTTACACAGAGAGAACCTGAAAAGCCACGATTTGTAGCCGGGGCTATGGGTCCAACGAACCGTACGGCTTCCATTTCTCCGGATGTTAATGATCCTGGATTCAGAGCGATCACTTTTGAAGAGCTCAGAGTTGCTTACAAGCAGCAGGCAGAGGCATTGCTGGATGGTGGTGTAGATCTTCTTTTGGTTGAAACGATTTTCGATACCCTGAATGCAAAAGCAGCCCTGTTTGCTATTGATGAGGTCAAAAAAGAAAGAGGAATTGACGTCCCTGTTATGGTCTCTGGTACGATTACTGATGCTTCTGGAAGAACATTGTCAGGACAAACTACAGAAGCGTTCTTGATCTCTGTTTCTCACATGGATCTTTTCAGTATTGGTCTCAACTGCGCGTTAGGGGCCGATCAATTGAGACCATACCTCAAAACATTAGCTAACAAGGCAGAATTTAATGTAAGCGCACACCCAAATGCGGGGCTTCCAAATGAGTTCGGAGAATACGACCAAACTCCTCAGGAAATGGCAGATCTGATTGAAGATTTTTTGAAAGAGGGTATGGTCAATATCATAGGTGGATGCTGTGGTACAACACCTGAGCACATTAGCAAATTGGCTGAGCTATCGAAACAATACGAGCCACGAGAGGAGGTATTGGCTTGAAACCATTAATCCTGTCTGGCCTTGAGCCTCTTGTTATTACTGCCGAATCCAATTTCGTTAATGTGGGTGAACGTACTAATGTTACCGGATCAAGACGCTTTGCCCGGCTGATCCAGGAAGAGAAGTATGATGAAGCACTCGACGTAGCTCTTGATCAGGTGAGAGGAGGAGCGCAGATCCTTGATGTCAATATGGACGAAGGGATGCTGGATGGAAAGAGTGCCATGGTCAGGTTTCTGAACCTCATAGCATCCGAACCTGAAATAGCAAGGATCCCGATCATGATCGATTCTTCAAAATGGGAGATCATCGAAGCAGGGCTACAATGCGTGCAAGGCAAAGGAGTGGTGAACTCGATCAGCCTGAAGGAGGGAGAAGAGATGTTTATTGAACAGGCTGAGAAGATCAAAAGGTACGGTGCAGCGGTTATTGTGATGGCATTTGATGAAAAAGGTCAGGCCGATTCTTATGATAGAAGAGTAGAAATTTGTGGAAGGAGTTACAAAATCCTGGTTGAACAGGTTGGTTTCCCTTGCCAGGACATCATTTTTGATCCGAACATTTTCCCCGTAGCAACCGGTATTGCTGAGCATAACAACAACGCTGTTGACTTTTTCAGAGCAACTACCTGGATCAAAGAGAACCTTCCAGGGGCCAAGGTAAGTGGAGGGGTGAGCAATGTCTCATTTTCATTCCGAGGGAACAATGTAGTAAGGGAGGCGATGCACTCTTCATTTCTCTATCACGGGATAAGTGCTGGTATGGACATGGGGATAGTGAATGCCGGAATGATCGAAGTATACGATGAGATTCCCAAGGATCTTTTAGAGCATGTAGAAGATGTACTTCTGAACAGAAGGGACGATGCTACCGATCGGCTGCTGGCTTTTGCTGAAAACGTGAAGGGCAAAGGAATTGAGAAAAAGGAAGACCTGAGCTGGAGGGAAGCGGAAGTGGAGAGTAGACTTTCACATGCTTTGGTAAAGGGTGTTGTTGATTTTATTGAAGAAGACACGGAAGAAGCAAGGCTGAAATATGGTAGTCCGTTAAAGGTCATTGAAGGTCCGTTGATGGATGGAATGAATGTTGTGGGAGACCTCTTCGGAAGTGGAAAAATGTTTCTTCCCCAAGTGGTCAAAAGTGCCAGGGTCATGAAGAAATCGGTGGCTTACCTAACTCCATTTCTGGAGGAGGAGAAAGCATCTGGAAGCACCAAGGGAAAAATTCTATTGGCAACTGTCAAAGGAGATGTTCATGACATTGGAAAGAACATTGTAGGCGTGGTGATGGCGTGTAACAACTTCGAGATTGAAGATATGGGGGTGATGGTCCCTGCCGAAAAAATATTGGATCGCGCCGAGGAGATCAATGCAGATATCATTGGGTTAAGTGGACTGATCACTCCTTCGCTCGATGAGATGGTGAATGTAGCACAGGAGATGAACAAGCGTTCGATGAACACACCCCTGCTGATTGGTGGAGCCACTACTTCTCGAATTCATACAGCCGTGAAGATTGCTCCTGTTTATGATCACACGGTGGTTCATGTACTGGATGCTTCCAAAAGTGTAGGTGTATCAACTAACCTTTTAAGCGATAAGTCAGACGATTACGGCAAACTGATAAAATCCGAATACGAAGAACTGGCCCAGTCTCATAAGACAAGAAAATCGGAGAAGAATTTTATAGCATATGAAGAGGCGGTTAAAAACGGATTGACGATTGAAAACGAGCCTTATGTTCCTGCTAAGCCAGGCACGCATGTCTTTAATGACTATGACCTATCAGAAATTCGTGAATACATCGACTGGACTCCTTTCTTTTCGACCTGGATGCTCAAAGGAAAGTATCCGGCCATCTTTGAAAACGCAGAGATAGGAGCTGAGGCAAAGAAACTTTATGACGATGCTCAGGTAATGTTGGATGAAATCATCAAGAATCAATGGCTGCACGCCAATGCAGTAATTGGCCTTTTTCCATGCAACAGGGAAGGAGAAGATGTAATTATCTGGACAGATGACAATCGAACGACAGAGCTTAATCGATTTCATTTTCTCAGGCAACAGGGAAAGAAAGCAGATGGAATTCCTAACCTGTCATTAGTAGATTTTATCTCCTCTGAAAATGATTACATTGGTGGGTTTGCAGTTACGACAGGAATTGGAATTGAAGCATTAATTGAACGATATAAACAGGACCATGATGACTACAACGAGATCATGGTCAAGGCACTGGCCGATCGTTTGGCAGAGGCATTTGCGGAATTGATGCATGAAAAAGTACGAAAGGAATATTGGGGTTATGCCTCAAATGAAACCCTTGACAATGAATCCTTGATCCGGGAAAAATACCAGGGCATTAGACCGGCTCCTGGCTACCCTGCTTGTCCTGACCACACGGAGAAGCGTACGTTGTTCGACCTGCTACAGGTTGAAAAGAACACAGGCATCTCCCTGACAGAATCATTCGCGATGTATCCGGCATCAGCAGTTAGTGGACTTTACTTCTCTCATCCTGAGTCAAAGTATTTCGGTCTGGGAAAGATTGCTAAAGATCAGGTAACTGATTATGCCAAAAGAAAAGGATTAGAAGTCACTGAAATGGAAAAATGGCTTTCTCCAAACCTTAACTATGAACCGGGCAATGCTTAAGCGCAGCTCATTGAATTATGAAGATTACAGAGCATTTAAAAAAAGCTAAATCAACACTTTTCTCGCTTGAAATTATTCCGCCGAAGAAAGGAGATAGCATCAAAACACTCTTTTCTCAGATAGATCCATTGATGGAATTCAAACCTCCATTTATTGATGTGACCTATCACCGGGAAGAGTATGTGTACAAAGAGCATGATAATGGGTTGCTGGAAAAGCGAAGCATTAGAAAGCGACCTGGGACAGTAGGGATTTGTGCGGCAATAAAGAACCATTACGAAGTAGATACGGTACCACATATTATCTGTGGTGGCTTTTCGAAAGAAGAAACGGAAAATGCATTGATCGATCTGAATTTTCTTGGGATTGACAATGTCCTTGCACTTCGAGGAGACAGTATCAAATCTGAAGATCATTTTCAACCTGAACCTGATGGTAACGCCTACGCTTCAGACTTGGTTGAGCAGATCAGTAAAATGAACGAAGGTGAGTACATGGATGAAGAACTGCAGAATGCGATCCCTACTGATTTCTGTATCGGGGTGGCTGGTTATCCGGAGAAGCACTTTGAGGCTCCCAACATGGATTTCGATTTGAGCTGGTTGAAGAAAAAAGTAGAACTTGGAGCAGAGTATATCGTGACGCAAATGTTCTTTGATAACAAAAAGTATTTTGAGTTCGTCGATAGCTGCAGGGCGATTGGGATCGATGTTCCAATCATTCCAGGACTAAAACCTTTTGCTACTAAAAAGCATCTTACCGTCCTTCCTAAGATCTTCAAGATAGATGTGCCAAAAGAGCTTGAGCGTGAAGTGGTCAAATGCAACGATAATGGACAGGTCAAAGAACTGGGGATCGAATGGGGGATCCATCAATGCAAAGAGCTGATCGAAAAAGGAGTTCCGGTTTTACACTTCTATAGTATGGGTAAATCGGATGCGATACAGCGAATAGCTCGTGAGTTTTTCTAGCTTTGAGGAGCTATGAAGATCATCGAGTGCCCCAGAGATGCCATGCAAGGCTTGCATGACTTTATTCCAACAGAAATCAAGACTCAATACATCAACCAATTACTTAAAGTTGGATTTGATACTATTGATTTCGGAAGCTTTGTCTCACCTAAAGCAATACCCCAGTTAAGGGATACAGCAGAGGTTCTGAGTGGTCTTGAGCTGTCTGCCACTTCATCCAAACTTCTTGCAATAATTGCAAATGTGAGAGGAGCTAAAGATGCAGCTCAGTTTGACGAGATCGAATTCTTGGGATACCCACTTTCTCTATCTGAAACCTTCCAACAGCGAAATACCAATCGATCGATCGATGACGCTTTCAATGACCTGGCTGAGATCCAGGAGATCTGTGAAGCAAATGACAAGACATTGGTGGTCTATCTGTCGATGGGGTTTGGAAATCCATATGGAGATCCATACGAGATGGATTATATAGGAAATTTTGTGCAGCGACTTGATGAGATGGAGGTCACCGTTATTTCCCCGGCTGATACCATTGGTGTGTCCAACCCGGAAAACATCAAAACTCTTTTCGAATCCCTCATTCCTCAGTTTCCACACATTGAGTTTGGTGCTCATCTGCACTCCACGCCAGAGACAATTACTGAAAAAGTAGAAGCCGTTTACCAATCCGGTTGCAGACGAATAGACGGAGCGATCAAAGGTTTTGGAGGATGCCCAATGGCAAAAGATGATCTGGTAGGAAACATGGCAACCGAGCAGATCATTGATTACTTCGATTCCCAAAAGATCAAGCTTTCATTAAACAGGGAAGAATTCGAGAAGGCGTATCAGCTCTCGCCTTCCGTTTTCAATTGATCCGATACTTGCTTCCTGGTAGACCCTTAATTAGATTTTTTAACTCTAGTTCTAGAAGGACCGAGGCAAGCTTGTTCAATGGAATTTGAGCCTGGATCGAGATCTGATCAATCGTAACATCAGACTCATTCATTCTTATCACTTCAATTACTCGTTGTTCATCCGGTTCAAGATTTACAGGGAGATCTGTTGTCTTTGAGTCCGCTACAATATCCCAGCCCATGTGATATACCAGATCCGACGCTCCGGTATAGATCAAAGCTCTTTGCGAAGCAATCAACCGGTTTGTTCCTTTAGAAAAGTTGTTGCCGATGTTGCCCGGAACGGCGAACACGGTTCGGTTATAAGAATCGGCGATATTCGCTGTAATCAACGCACCCCCTTTTTCATCTGCTTCTACTACGATTGTAACATCTGCCATTCCGGCGATGATCCTGTTTCTGGCTGGAAAAAGGTGAGGGTCGGGTTTGATTCCCGGGTAAGATTCTGAGACAAGTCCACCATTCTCAAACATTTCTAGCGCATATTTTTTATGTGCTGAAGGATACAGACGATCAATTCCTCCTGCGATAACGGCAAAAGTTGGCATGCCCAGGTTAAGTGCAGTTTTATGTGCTTGAATGTCAATTCCATAAGCTAACCCGCTGATGATAGTCACATCCAGAAATGATAGATCCTGGACGATCCCTTCCGTGATCTTCTTTCCATAGGTGGTGGCTTTCCTTGAGCCAACTACTGCAACAGATCGTGTTGGATTGAGGTTTCCTAATCCCTTGGTGAAAATAATGTTCGGAGCATCAGGGACCTGTTTGAGTCTCTGAGGATAATCGGAGTTTGAAAAATGAATTATTTGAATGCCTTTCCGTGCTGAGGCTTGAATGATGCTCTCTGCTTCAGCAAAGTTGTTAGATGCTCTGATGGCTTCAACCATCTTGAGTCCAACACCAGGCACTTTCAATAGTTTTGACTTGGAAGTATGGTAAACGTTAGAAGCAGTGCCACAATAGCTAATGAGTTGTCTAACTCCTTTTGCTCCAATACCCCGAATTAACTCTAATGAAAGTTGAGCTACCAGCTCATTGTCCATTGCTTATCAAAGTTCTCTTTTCAATTCTGTAAGAAAGGCTCTGATTTTTTTTAGTGATTCAATGGTTTCCATCTTCCCCGCTGCAGAATCAGCTCCGTTAGCGATGAAGTCACGGGCCCCCTGTAGGGTGTAACCGCGTTCCTTGACAAGATGGTAAATGAGTTTGACGTTTTGAAGATCTTCTTTAGTAAACTGTCTGTTCCCCTTTCGATTCTTCTTTGGCTTGATGTTATCGAATTCACCCTCCCAAAAGCGGATCAATGAAGTAGCTACTCCTAGCTCATCGGCAACTTCTCCGATAGTGTAGTACTTCTTCTCAATCTCTTTTTCCTTGTAGGGCACTTATTGGCGGTTAGGGGTTAGTCTTCTAAATAAGTAATCCGTCCCTGGTCATCAATCGTTATTGGATTCTCAGGGAAGTCTTCCAAAGATAATCGTTGAATTGTTTTTATCGCAGAAAGTTTAGGATCATTTAATGGTCCATGAGAATAACTTTGTCTAAAGGCATGAATTTGACCCGTCATAAAGGTTCCCTTAGCATTGGTTTTTATTTCAAGCAGCGGAGCTTCACCTGCCGCTCCTCTCAAATTAAAACGACCATACGTTAGAAAATTGCCAAGACTGTAAGCGATGATCCTCTCCCGGTAAACCTCTATTGCACGAGGCACATGTGGACCATGACCTAATACCACATCAGCTCCCGAATCAACCATAAGGTGAGAAAGCTCATAGACGTTCCCTCGGTCCTCACCATAGTAATATTCTCTTTCGCGATTCACATGTTGATTTTTAACACCTTCCGCGCCAGCGTGAAATGAAGCAACAACAATGTCAGATAAGGAATCAAGGTGCTGGATGATATCTTTAATACGATCCGTCTGATGAATGCTGACAGTCCCGCGATTGGGAGCAAAAGCGCAGAACCCCACTTTCACGTGTCCCATTTTGACAATTGCATAAGGCTGTTCAAGTGAGCCTGCATGGGCCATCTTCAATGAATCAATAACACGTTGTGTATTCAGCCTGCCGGCTAAGCCAAAATCATTTGCATGATTGTTAGCTACACTCAAAAGATCAAAGCCACAGTCAGCCAACGTTTGGGCCAGGTATTCGGGAGAGCGGAATAGAAAGCAAAGCTTTGGGTTGTTACATTCCTTTTGCTCACCGCCTTTGTTCAGAATGGTTCCCTCGAGATTGCCGAAGGCAATATCTGCCTCCTGAAGCAAGGAACGGGAGGCATCCCATAAGAACGCTCCGGAATCTTTCGGCAGGTAGGAAGTATTTGGAAAATTGGTTCCTACCATAATGTCTCCAACTGCTATGATAGAAACCGTATCCGGGAGCAACCTTGAAATAGATACTTCTACTTCTTCATCAAGACTTTTGAGTGTATCTCCGGATTGTGTGATCAGGTAGACTGAGTCTTTGGGGATGATTTCAGGAATCTGGGGGACTTCCGGCTCAGTCACATCAGTCAATGGTTTGGTTGTCTTACATGAAGCAACTAGAAAAATGACCATAGCAAGAGCGGAGATTTTTTTCATTGCTCAAATCAACACAAAATTGATCATTGATTTTTGGGTTGGTCAGCACAATTTCAGAATACCCCTCACTAGGTATTTCCAGCGATAATGCATACCTGTAGCTTTGATGAAACAGTAGTAGGTGGTTGGGACAGATTTTTTGTCACTGACCAATAAAAAAGGATCTGTCGTTAGCGGCAGATCCTCTTATTTTATCCTATCGAATCGATGTTAATAAGATCCCATCGACTGGTTCTCAATAGAAGAAAGTCTTAAAATTTCGGCGTATTCTTCATCAGATAAATCTTTGTAGAAGAAGTTGACCGGATTAACTTTTTTACCATCCTTGATCACTTCATAGTGAAGGTGTGGGGCAGTTGACTTTCCGGTGTTTCCGGAATAACCAATCAGCTCTCCCCTTTTTACTTTTTGACCCTTTTTCACTACGAATTCACTCAGGTGCGCATACTTTGTGCGGTAACCAAATCCATGATTTACCTCAATCTGCTTGCCATAGCCACCGAAACTGGATCGTGTGAAACGGACAACTCCGTCACCGGTCGCATATACGGGAGTGCCAACCTTAATTGAGAAGTCAGTTCCATAATGCATTTTCTTGATCTTGTAGATCGGATCGATCCGAAAACCGAATCCGGAGGCAAGTCGCTTAAGTTCTTTATTGGAAACTGGCTGAATAGCTGGTAAGCTGGCCAGGAGTTCTTCTTTATTGGTAGCAAGATTTACAATCTCATCGTACGATTTGGTTTGGATGTACATTTTCTTCTTCATCGCATCCATTCGCTGCATATTATCGATGATCAGGTCTTCTCTTTCCAGACCTTTCTCAAGCAACTCTCTGTAGCGATTGGACCCACCAAAACCTGCCGCACGGATCTCATCGGGAATGGGTTCAACACCGAAAACAACGCGATAAATATCATCGTCTCTTTCCTGAAGGACACTCAACATCTGATTCGCATTATCCATTTCCTGTCGTACCAACTCATAATAGAGTCGAAGTTCTTCATTTTCCTTTCGAAGTGTCTGCTTGGTAGGTGACTCTACGTATTGATCTACTGCAAGGAAAATACAGAATCCGATGATTGACGATACTACAAGAAATCCAAGTAGGTTGAGAATAATATCCCAGGATGAAACGCGTATCCTCTCGTACCGGCACGATTCAGTGTCATAATAGTACTTGATTTTAGCCATAGGTTGATTGGGTAATTATATAGTTTTGCCTACAAAGTTTAATTAGCTGGTGAGCTTACAGATTTTCCCTGCAATTTATCACTATTTAGACTTTTTTCATAATCCTAAGATTTTACATTAAAATTCCAATATTTCTCAGTTTCAATGGATTCACAATCGATCCGGCAGACATTCCTTGATTTTTTCAATGAGAAAAATCACAAAATAGTCCCATCCGCGCCAATAGTGGTCAAAAATGACCCGACGCTGATGTTTACGAATGCAGGCATGAATCAGTTCAAGGATTTTTTTCTTGGAACAAAAAATCCATCAGATAAAAGGGTTACCGATACTCAGAAATGCCTGAGGGTATCCGGAAAACACAACGATTTGGAAGAGGTAGGTATGGATACCTATCACCATACCATGTTTGAAATGCTGGGAAACTGGTCTTTTGGCGATTATTTTAAAAAAGAAGCGATAGAATGGGCTTGGGAGCTATTGACAGAGCGATTTAAGCTACCGAAGGACCGGTTTTACGCGACCATTTTTGAGGGCGATGAATCAGAGAACCTGGAAAGAGACACAGAAGCTTATGACCACTGGAGAGCTATTCTGCCGGAAGATCGGGTTATCAATGGGTCTAAGAAAGACAACTTCTGGGAGATGGGCGAAACCGGACCATGTGGGCCCTGTTCAGAACTTCATATTGATCTGAGATCCCAGGAAGAAGTAGATAAAATGCCAGGAAGGGAGTTGGTCAATAAAGATCACCCGCAAGTGGTGGAGGTATGGAACCTCGTTTTCATTCAATATAACCGGCTGGCTAATGGATCTCTTGAAAACCTGCCACAAAAGCACGTTGATACAGGAATGGGCTTTGAGCGTTTGGCTATGGCAATCCAGGGTAAGGAGTCCAACTACGACACAGACGTATTTCAACCCTTGATCAAATGGGTAGCTGAAAGGGGAGGTGTTGAGTATGGAGCTAATGAACAAACAGACATAGCCATTCGTGTTATTTCCGACCATATCCGGGCGATTGCATTCACTATTGCCGATGGACAACTCCCAAGTAATAACAAAGCAGGCTATGTGATCAGACGTATCCTTCGAAGGGCTGTTAGGTACGGCTATACGTTCCTGGGCTTCAAAGAACCTTTCTTGAACGAGCTACTACCTGTTTTGGTCGGTCAATTTGAGAATGTATTCCCTGAACTGAAGGCACAGCAGGAATTTATTGCAAAAGTTATCCGTGAGGAGGAGCAGTCATTCCTAAGAACCCTTGACAATGGGTTGAAGCGATTGGATGCCATTTCCGGTGCGAAAGAGATTGACGGAGCAACCGCTTTTGAGCTTTATGATACTTATGGGTTTCCATTAGATCTGACCGCTTTGATCGCCCGAGAGAAGGGGATGAGCATAGATGAAGCTGGATTTGATAAGGAAATGGAGATACAGAAGACCCGTTCGAAGAATGTAGCAAAGCAGGTCATGGGAGATTGGACTGTCTTGACGGACGGAGAGGATTCTGTTTTTGTTGGATATACTCAAGAGGAAGCTGCTACGAAGGTGTTGCGTTATCGGGAGGTGGAGCAAAAAGGAAAAACCTCCTATCAAATCGTGTTGGAAGAAACACCATTCTATGCTGAAAGTGGCGGACAGGTTGGCGATACTGGTTTTCTTGAGTTTGACGGAGAAAAGGTTGAAGTTGTAGACACGAAGAAGGAAAATGACCTGATCGTTCACTTCGTCAAGAAACTACCTTCCAAGATTGAGGGACCTGTTAGAGCGGTAATCAATCATGCCAAAAGGAAACTGACAAAAAACAATCACTCGGCAACTCATTTAGTACATGCAGCCTTGAGAAAAGTGTTGGGAGACCATGTGCAGCAAAAAGGCTCACTCGTTAACGATAAGGTTTTACGTTTCGACTTTTCTCATTTCTCAAAGGTTTCAGATGAAGAACTGGCAGAGATCGAGCGTATTGCGAATGAGAAGGTCCGTGAAAACATTGAATTAGGAGAGCAGCTGAATGTCCCGATTGAGAAAGCAAAAGAGATGGGTGCAATGGCTTTGTTTGGTGAAAAATACGGAGAGTACGTCCGTGTAATCACATTCGACCCTGATTATTCGGTTGAACTCTGTGGAGGGACCCATGTCGATAGAACCGGTTCCATTGGTCTGCTCAAGATCGTTAGTGAATCATCCATTGCTGCTGGCGTGAGAAGGATAGAAGCAGTCACTTCTTCAGAGGCTGAAAAGTATATGAATTCCAAATTGGAACTATTAAGTGAAGTTGAGGAATTGCTTAAACAACCCAAGGACCTCAAAAAGACTATTGAGACACTATTAACCGAGAATCAGGTTTCTCAGAAAAAGCTTGAAAGCCTCAACAAAAAACAGGCTCAGCAGATAAAGAAGAATTTACTGGATTCTGCAGAGGCTACAAATGGGAAGAGTCTCATCACTTATTCAGGTGATTTCCCTTCGGCTGAAAGCCTGAAACAGGTTGCCTTTGATCTCAAAAAAGAGGTAGATAAACTGGTTTTGCTTGTGGCAGCCAGGATTGATGACAAACCAATGCTTACCGTAATGCTAGGCGATGAGCTGGTGAAAGAAGGATTAAATGCAAATGACATCATCAGGAAAATGGCTACTGCTATTAAAGGTGGTGGGGGAGGCCAGCCTTTTTATGCGACCGCAGGAGGAAAAGATGTTGATGGCCTCAATGAAGCATTGAAAATAGGAAAGGAATTAGTCTCGTGACTATTTTTGAAGGAGTTTTAGAAACTATTGATACTATAAAAGCGTAGGGATTTGACAATGAAACAACTGGGTAAAAGTGTAACAGTTCTCTTGATTGCTGCTTTATTTTCGACATGTGGGGGTAAAGTTGACGGTGTTCAAATTGTTGGAGAGGTAGATCAAATTGTGCCTGATGGTTGGGTGGTTTTGGAAGTAATTTCGGAAAGAGGACCTGTACCGGTTGATACCTCTGAAATAGCATCGAATGGCCGATTTTCACTCGTAGCTAAAGTCAATGAGCCTGGATTCTATCGAATGAACTTCAACAACAGGCAACGACTGACATTAATACTTACAGGAGAAGAAACGAAGGTAGTCGTCAATGCAGACGGTAATACTCCGAATGGAAACTCAGAAGTTACCGGCTCGAAAGATACCGACTATATGCGTCAGATGGATGAACTCGTCAGGGGTTTTCAGGCTGATCAGAAGCGAATCTCTGCAGAGGCTGCTGTTGCCAGAAACGGCGGAGATGTAGAAACTTATCAGGCGATTGTAAGAGAATATCAGGATATAGAAAGATCGCATAACGTGAAGTTGAAAGAGTTAGTTTGGGAATCCTTGCCTTCACTGGCTGCTTTCTATGGTGTTCAAAGCCTGGACCCGGAACAATACTTCACCTTCTTTGACAGTGTGTCTACCGAACTTAACACTGCACTTCCTAATAATCCGGTGGCTATCAACCTGTCCAATATGGTTGGTGCCAGAAGGACTTTGACCATTGGTTCGGAAGCTCCGGAAATTGCACTACCAAATCCTGATGGAGAAGTTATTTCGCTTTCTTCGTTAAGAGGAAAATATGTTTTGATAGACTTTTGGGCAGCCTGGTGTCGTCCGTGCCGTGCGGAAAATCCAAATGTCGTTCGGGTATACAATAAGTACCAGGATAAGAACTTTGAGATATTGGGAGTGTCTCTCGACAGAACCAAAGAAGCCTGGGAGGGAGCGATTGAGCAGGATGGGTTGCCTTGGCTACATATATCTGACTTAAAATATTGGAACAGTATTGTGACCAAATCTTATCAGATCAATTCCATTCCAGCCACCTACCTAATCGATCCGGAAGGTAAGATCATAGCTAAGAATTTAAGAGGACCTAGTCTGGAAGCGAAGTTGAAAGAGATCTTCGGTTAGTCACAATTCCCGATACATGATATAAGCATCTACCAGTCCCTTTTCCAGGTGTCGAAACCCCCTGGGAATGGTTCCGATAATTTCAAATCTGTATTTCTTCCAAAGATTCACTGCAGCCTCATTGGTACTGACAACCAGGTTGAATTGCATGGCCTGAAAACCAAGGGTCTTGGCCGTTTCTAATGAATGTTCACATAGTTTTTTGCCAATTCCTTTCCCATGAGCCTTTGGGTGGACCATATAGCTTGCATTTGCAATGTGAGATCCGGAATCTATGTGATTAGCCTTGACGATATATGTTCCTACTACCTCACCATTTTCCTCGTAAACATACGTATGCATATACGGTGCAAACCAGTGTTTAGAAAGATCCTCTTTAGGAGTATCTGGATCAAATACGTAGGTATCACCCGTTTGAATAACAGACGAAAAGATCTCCCAGACAGCATCAAAATCGGATGGTTTAGCTTCTCGTATCATTTGGGTCGTGTTTTTTATTACCAGCTCGAGGAAACGAGGGTAATTTTTTCAATTTAATCTTAAACGAGGGTAAATATATTATATATTTACACTTGTATTATTGTTAAGGTCAATATTTGACCCTGTTGAAGTTCCCACGATATGTCCTTCGATCCAGTAAAACCATACAACGACTTACCCCCTTTGCCTCCTGAGAGAGATATTGAAACTAGGAAAGTTTTGTTAAAAACCATTTCAGCTAGCCGAAGGCTTTCAGAACTAAACGGAGCTATTACCAAACTCCCAAACCCACAATTGTTCATTGATAGCATCAATTTACAGGAAGCCCGAGATAGCTCGGCAATTGAAAATATTGTGACGACTCGTGATGAACTATTTAAGGCCTCAATCGCAGACAAAAAAATAGAAAATCCTTCGACAAAGGAAGTACTTCATTACAGACATGCATTAAGATATGGGTTGGATGAATTATCGAAGAAGCCATTTCTGACAACTAATCTATTTGTATCAATCGTTCAAAAAATAAAAGGAAATCAAGCTGGTATTAGAAGTACTCCCGGAACAAGTTTGAAAAATTCACTCGGAAAAACAATTTATACACCTCCGGACGGTGAAGAGCTCATACGGGAACATCTTAAACAGTTGGAAGACTTCATTCATAATCCGGATAACTTAAGTGTTTATAACCTAGACCCCCTGGTGAAGATGGCTCTCATTCATTACCAATTTGAAGCCATCCATCCCTTTTCCGATGGCAATGGAAGAACAGGCAGAATCTTGCTGGTCCTCTATCTTCACTATGCCGGATTATTGAAATTACCAGCACTATATCTGAGCAAATTCATTATTGAGAACAAAGTAGACTATTATCGGAACTTAAGGGAAGTCACCGAAAAAGGCAATTGGGAAAATTGGATTGTTTACATGCTCGAAATGATCGAGAAAACTTCTGCTGAAGGCCTGACAACAATTGAAAGAATTGAAGAGGTAATGCAAGAAACAGGTCGCAAGATACGGTCAACATATCCAAAGCTTTATTCCATTGAATTACTTCATGCCTTGTTTAAGTTGCCTTATACAAAACGACAACATTTGTTCGACGCTGGATTGGGTAATTTAAAAACAGTCGGAAACTACCTTAGCAAACTCGAATCAGCTGGGTTTCTCAAAAGCGAGCAACTTGGGAAAGAGAAACTCTACCTCAATGAATCTTTGATGGAGATTTTAAGTGTTGATAGAGCACATCCGGAAGTCAATTTGCCAGGGTTCAAAAACGATCTTCTTGAATTAAATCCGGAAAAGGCCAAAACTACTGGAATAGAAAACGTAGAAATAGACTTGAATTTTGAGATCACCCCAGCCTCCCGATTCATATTGCTAGTAGAATCAACCCATGAAAAGCAACAATTTGTAGTTTATTTATCTATACGAACAGATCAAAATGATCATAAATGGATAGGATTTGGGAATGTTCATGATATCATAAATAGATATCAATCAGAACATGTTTATCGAATTGGATACCCAAATACAACAAGTTATAATTTAGCGGAGAACATCGTCGACAAAGTCAATGAAAGCGGGTTGAAATTGGAGGGTAATCCACAAGTGATTGACAAGATCAGATTCAGAAGTGATACTGATGAAAACTTGATTATAAACTATTACTACAAACTGCTCAATTAGACGAACCCCTTCAGCACTCCCCACAACTTCCCTTTCTCTTCCTTTGATTCGTAAAGGACGCTCAAAGGCTTTGAATACAATACAATTGAATCGTTTTCAACCGTGGGTTGGTAATAAATGGAGGCAGATTCCTTGAATATGACAGCTTTCTCATAGCTCCCCGGAGCATCGGTTTCGGTTATCACAAAATCTCCTTCATTGAGTTTGCAGGCTCCTATGATCTTCTTTAGCAGAGCCAGCTCATCTTCATTTTTAGCCTGATGGATGAAAGCAAATCCGACTTTCTCCGCACTAACCCCTGCTTGCTCAGCAACAATCTCTGTCTGTTCAACAACAACCTCTGTTTGCTCAGCACCAACCTCTGTCTGCTCGACAACAACTTCTGACTGCTCAACAACAACCTCTGACTGCTCAGCAACAACCCCTGTTTGCTCAACACTAACCTCTGGTTGCTCAGCAATAAGCTCTGATTGTTTGACATCAACCGCTTCTTCCCCCTCACTATTCTCTACCCCTGTCTTTCTACCTTCTACTTTCTCCTCTCTACTTAAAATATAGATCTCGTCATCAATTAGTAGCTGCAAGTACCTTGGATCCATCATTCCATTTCAAAGATAGATTTCAACTCCTTCGCGTCTGAAGGCTTCATTCGCTTGGCTAAAACCAGTCTCAACTGACGTCTTCTCAAAGCGCCATCATACAGCTCTTTTTCAAAATCCGTTTCCGGAATTAGTTCAGGAACGTCAATTGGCTTACCTGTTTGATCCACTGCTACGAAAGTGAAGAAAGCTTTATTTGTATGGATCTTTTTATCAGCGGGAATGTCTTCTGCGGTTACTTCGATGTAAACCTCCATGGAAGAATTAAAAGCCCTGGTAACAAAGGCAGTAAGTGTTACCGTATTTCCAATGCGGATCGGCTCAGAGAAAGAGATGTTATCTACAGAGGCCGTAACAACAATTCTATTCGAGTGCTTTTGAGCAGCAATTGCAGAAACAATATCCATCCAGTGCATCAGGCGGCCCCCCATGAGGTTATTGAGTCCGTTAGTGTCATTGGGCAATACCAATTCAGTCATAGTGACAAACGAGTCGCTGCATTTTTTTACTTTCTTCATTTATTAAGTGATTTTTGGATGAAATAACAATAGCCGGAACCCAAAGTTCATCCCTTGGATTTCCAACCCTTCTCGCCACGCAAAGGTACAAAGCTGAAATGGTTGAATACCTTCTTCTCTACCTTGTTCTCATCAATTTTTCTGATCAGGGTCATCGACTGCTTTTTATCATCTCCAACAGGTATTACCAGCCGCCCTCCCGGCTTTAATTGACTGATCAGGTCTTCTGGTACCGAAGGTGCACCGGCCGTTACGATGATTGCATCATATGGGGCAAATCGTGGTAATCCCTTTGAGCCGTCACCGTGATACATGTGAGGTTGATAGCCGATGGATGGAAGAAAGCGGATGACCTGTTGATACAATTCTTTCTGGAACTCAATGGTGTAGACATCAGCTCCCATTTCCAGTAATACTGCGGCCTGGTAGCCAGAACCCGTTCCGATCTCAAGAACTTTATCCCCCTCTTTGATTTCAAGTAGCTCAGTCTGAAACGCAACAGTGTATGGCTGGCTGATTGTTTGTCCTGCAGCAATTGGGAAGGCTTTGTCTTCGTATGCGTGCTGCTCAAAGATCTTTGCAAAGAAATAATGCCTTGGGATTTTGCCGATCGCTGCAATGACTCTGGGATCTTTGATCCCCTTTTCCTTTATCTCCCTGACAAGCTGCTTACGCAACCCCTTATGTTTGTAGGTATCTTCCAATTGGCTTAGATTGGGATTTCAAAATTAATCACGTGTTCACTGGCATTGTAGAAACTGTAGGTAAAGTAGTTGATTTAAATAAGTCAGGATCCAATATTGATTTTAAGATTGAAACTTCAATTGCCAATGAGCTACAGGTAGATCAAAGTGTTTCACACAATGGAGTTTGTTTGACTGTCACCAGCCTGGAAAACGATAGTTATTGGGTCACAGCAATTGACGAGACACTTAAAAGATCAAATCTTGGAGAGATTGAGGTTGGAAGCCTGGTAAACATCGAACGGTGTATGAAAGCAGATGCCCGTTTTGATGGACACATTGTACAGGGGCACGTTGACACTACCGCCTCTGTTGAGAAAATTGAGGAAAACAATGGGAGCTGGATCTTCCAATTTAGGCTGAAAGAGGAGGGCTTAGTTGTCGAAAAGGGAAGTATCTGTGTAAATGGCGCAAGTCTTACTTGTTTTGATATAGGTAAAAATTTGTTTTCTGTCGCAATTATTCCGTATACATTTGAGCATACGAACTTTAACCAGCTGCAAACAAATAGTATCGTCAATATTGAATTTGACATTATTGGCAAGTACATTCACCAAATACTAAACACGCGATAATGATCCTTAACTGTATGGTAGTCGATGATGATGAGATGTCACGCCTGGTCGTGCGACAATTCATCGACAAAACTGATTTCCTAACACTTTCACACGATATTGATAATACCAAAGAAGCTTCTGAGATACTTCTTGGTGAGAGTGCAAACGAAGTAGACATTGTATTTCTTGATATTGAGATGCCGGAGATGTCTGGAATCGAGCTGGTTAAGTCACTTAACTATGCCTATAATGTCGTGATGATCACCTCCAAGAAAGACTATGCAATAGAAGCGTTTGAAGGAGCTGTCGCTGATTACCTGGTCAAACCGGTAGAGTATGAGCGATTTATCAAGGCGGTGAATAAGGTTCGGGAAAATCTTGAAAAAGAAAAGCTGCTTGCTGAGTCCGAGGATCATATTTATGTCAAAAGCGATGGCAAACTCTTCCGATTGAGCTATGATAGGATATTGTTTGTAGAAGCTCTTGCAGATTACGTGATCTTCAATACACCTACTTCCAAACACATTGTACATCACACAATGAAGGGGATCGAGAAGCGACTTCCGGAGAGTATTTTCAGTCGGGTACACAGGAGTTACATTATCAATCGAAACATGATTGATAAGATTGAAGACCTTCAGGTACACATTGGAGAGAAAACCTTTGCCATAGGAGCTTCTTACAAAGACTCACTTATGGAGAAATTCAACCTTCTTTAATTCGAAGGGGAGTCCTTTGCATTAATGTGAAAACCAGAGTGGCAGAAAGCCAGCCAATTATTCCTCCGACAAGGATATCTCCCGGGTAGTGTACCCCAAGATAAACTCTGCTGTAACTGACCAGTGCTGCCCAAAGCAATAGCAACAGGGTGTATTTATTTCCGAAAATGAAATGAAAAAAGAATGCTAGCCCCACGGAATTAGCTGCATGACCTGACGCAAAACCAAAAGGTCCTCCGCACCCTTTTACAGCAATCATCAATCCTTCAAGTGCAGGCTCATGACATGGCCTGAGTCGCTCGAAAAAAGGCTTCATAAAGGTTGAAGTAACCTGGTCTGTGATGGTGATGAGAATGATTGCAGCGATTAATGGTCCGTAAAACTTCCATCCTGTTTTTCTGATCAATTGATAGATGAGAAAACCATAGAGCGGGATCCAAATGTATTTATCGGAAAGCCAGATCATCGGTTGATCAAGTATTGGACTTCCAGCTGCATTGAGTGCCAGGAATAGTTGGGTATCGATATCCTTTAACCAGTCGATCATTGCACCCAATCAATTCCTTTTTTAAGCAGACGTTGTGTTTCCTCGTACACCTGATCCGGTTGGTGAGCGTAATCCCAACTTGCCTTAGGAGGCATACTCACCAGGATGGATTCTGTTCTTCCGTCGGTATCAAGTCCGAATTTGGTGCCTTTATCATGGATCAGGTTGAACTCGACATATCGACCTCTTCTCAGAAACTGCCAAGCCTGGTCAGCATCTGACCATGACCGGTCACGGAGCTCCGCTACAGCTTCGGTATAGATAGGAATGAATGAACTACCGACCGCTTTGACGAAATCCCAACGGTTTGATTTAGAAAATTCGTCCGTGACAGCTAGGCGGTCGAAGAAGATCCCACCGACTCCCCTGGTTTCTTTTCGATGAGAAAGGAAAAAGTAATCATCAGCCCAACGTTTGAATTCGGGATAGTAAGTGTCTGAAAATTCATCACAGACATCTTTCAAGGCTTGATGAAAGAGCCGTGCTTTTTCTTCGACGATGATATGAGGAGTTAAATCGATTCCTCCGCCAAACCACCAAACCCCGTTACTCATTTCAAAATACCGAACGTTCATGTGAATGATAGGAACCCATGGATTTTTAGGATGTAAGACAAGTGACACACCGGTAGCGTAAAAATCAGCTTGCTCCAACCCTAATGCATTGAGGATCTTTTCAGGTGTCGGTCCATGTACAGCAGAAAAATTGACTCCACCTTTCTCAATGAGATCTCCGTTCTTAAAGGTTCGAGTGCGTCCGCCCCCACCTTCATTGCGAACCCAGGGGTCTTCCTGAAATGTGGATTTTCCATCGAGCTTTTCAAGCCCGGAACAAATGGAGTCTTGTAGACCTTTAAACCACTCTGTTATCTCTTCTTTGGTTGGGTTGTTCATTAAAACGGGTAGCCAATACCAATATTGAACTCTGAATTTGTGCCGAAATTACTGAAGATTTGACCACCGACGAAACGATTTCCGGGAGGTTGCGCAGGGTCAAAAAGCTTGAATCCTAAGTCCAGCCTGAGTACAAGGAAGGAAAGGTCGAACCGAAAGCCTACACCGGTCCCCATGGCCATTTCTTTCATAAATGAATCCCATCTAAACTTTCCATCATCACCTTCAGGATCATCATTCGGATCCACTGTAGAACCTCGCAAAAGCCAGATATTTCCTGCGTCAAAGAAAAGCGACCCTTCGAGAAATCCAACCAGTTTTTGCCTGAATTCGAAACTACTTTCGATAACTATGTCACCCGGTTGCTCAATGTTGTAAACGACCTCATTGTTATTCAATACGCCAAAAGCTCCTGGTCCTAACCTTCTGGGTCTCCATGCTCTTAAACTGCTTGCTCCACCTCCAAAAAAGTATTTTTCATATGGAAGGGAGTTGTTATCCCCATAGGCCAATGCAACCCCTATATTGAGCCGATAAGCAATATTCAACTTGCGGGTGACCTTCTCGATCTTCCGTAGGTCGATATTGGTTTTGATAAATTGATAGGTTTCTATGCTGTCTCCAAAAGCATTCTCGCCAAAGATGTTGTTCAGGTTACCGCCTGTTTCAACAAAGAAATGTACAAAGCCACCATCCCGCCCCTTGTTGTACTCCCCAAGGCTTAAGTCAAACTGATATGCTGTACTGCTAACGAACGCAGACCGGAAAGCATTAGCATAAGTATTTCCTGCAGAGTCCAGTCCGGCCAGGAAGTTTTCAAAAGCAGTTGAATTGTCTGACTGAATGACACTCGTCTGAATAGGCGACAAGGTATGCTTGATTTGATCCCTGATCTGCCAGGTGAAAGCAAAGCTGGATTGGATGGCTCGACGGGTATATTCTTCCAATCGATTCTCATAGGTCAGTCCAAGTGAAAGGCGGGTTTTCGGATTAAACCGACCCATTTTCTTCTTGTAGTACCTACCGAGAGGAAACAGGAACTGGGGAAAAGTAAAGGCCAGTTGCCCTCCATATTGAATACTGGAATAGCTAACATCCGATTGTTCAGCGGTAACCCCGCTAATACCTTCCAGCTTAGCGTTTAGGTTTATGCTGATGATCTCCAGGGCACGAAAGGTATTTCGATTGATCAGACTCAGGTTAAAAAATGGACCCGGTCGATTTGCTCCGGAATTACCGGAGTTGACGGTCAGCCCGAATTCATTGGAGGTCTGGTATTTATCCAGTGGCGATGTAAAGATGTTCGCCACAAAATGGTTGTTGGTTGTATCGTAATTGATATTGACGAACTTGAAATTGTCCAGGTAAGACAATTGCCGTTGTGTTTCGATCGTCAGGTCCCTGCTGTATCGATCGTCCTGCTCAAGAGGTATTCGCCACTGCAGGATCTTTTTTGAATACCTGTTTTTTCCAAAATTGAAAGTGAGGTCTTTGTACTTCTCAATCGTTCGCTCATAAGATCGGGTAACACTTGCATCTGAAATAAAAACAATCGAATCGAGATAAAAGATCTTATGCTGATCCCTGTTAACAGGATTTTTGATGATCTCCCTAACAAAAAGCTTTTCTTTCCCAAGCATTGTCGAGTCGATCTCGAAGGATATGTATTGCTTAGTGAATTCGTAATAGCCATTATTAACGGCTAGGTTGTAGATGTAATCTCGCTCCCTGGTCAGCGTTTCCTGGTCATAGTATCCTTTCTTCAACGGTGCCCTGAGCAGGTTTTCTAAAACAAGCTCCTTTAACACCGTATCCTCAATAATATATTCTATGGAGTCGACGATATAATGGGTTCCCAGGTTGACGTTGTATTGGGTATGAAGCGTTCGTTTTTTGTGATCAATGACAGAAGTGTCTACGGTAACACTGGAATTAAAGTACCCTTTTGAATTTAAGAATAGCTTGATATTCTGTTTGGATGCCAGTGCCAGATTGTGATCATAAACAGCCAGGGGTTCTCCCCAGCGCATTAGCTGATTGCCTTCTTTGATTTCACGATCCTTCTTATCCAGTTTTTTAATCATTTTAGCCTGGATCTTTTGCTTCTTTTTGTCTTTGGAAGCCTTCTCCATCTTAGCTTGATATTTATCCCGGATCTCAAGTTTTTCAGCTTCTATCTTTTGCGGATCATAACCATCCAGAAACAAGAATCCATTTTGTCCCATTTGGTAGAAATGGGCAAGGTGAGTAAACGGAATGACCATGAACTTCAATGGAGACCCTGCAAGGATTCCAAGCGGCCGGGTGTTGGGTGTCTGTTGGATTAAAGCACTTGACTCATCCTTCAAGCTTCCTGAAACCCCGGTGATCTCGTTCTCGGCAAGAAGCTGCTCATTCTCCTTGAGAAATTTCGAACCCAGGCAAGAAGAGAGAAAAATGCTTGCTAATATTGAGAGTTGACTGATCGTAAAGAACCGCTTCAAACCAATGCTATCGATTAAGGAATCGAAATTTATTAAGTCGCTCAAAGTTAAGAAGTACAGGGTGCGCGAAAAACGCTTTGTCGTTGAAGGGGCAAAAAACGTGCTGGAATTACTTCGATCCGATTTCACAACACATCTTGTCGTATGCACAGATGCTTTTGCTAAGGATCACCAGGTGGAGTTGAAAGGAAGAGATATTCGCATTGCTAGTGAAAAACTACTTAGTGAACTAGGGACGTTCAAATCAAATAATTCCAGCCTTGCAATTGCAGAGACGAGAGAACTTCCATTGAGCGAAGTGAACTATGAGCAACAGATCTTTGTGCTGGATAATGTGAATGATCCGGGAAATCTGGGGACGATCATTCGAACACTTGACTGGTTTAATTTCAAGCAATTGGTCTGTTCGGAGAATACTGCCGAGCTATTCAACCCCAAGACGATTTCCAGCACCATGGGTTCCTTTGCACGTGTTAGAGTTTGGTACACAGAACTAGAGAGCTTCATCAAAGATGCCCAACTTCCTGTTTATGGGGCTGAAATGGAAGGATTAAGCCTCTACCAGTCAAAGATCAAAACTCCTTCAATCATCGTGATGGGGAGTGAATCACATGGGATTTCCAGCAACGTTCGTCAGGTATTGGATGACATCATTGCCATACCCCGAAATGGGTCGGCAGAATCCCTGAACGTAGGTGTGGCTACAGGTATTATCGCCGGTTACTTGCGCATGAAATAGAGTTTTGAGAGCAAACTGGAAGTGGAAGGGTCATGACTGCCTACATCTCCGGATTTAATTTCTTCGAGAATCGGTTTGGCAAGCTCCTTTCCTAACTCCACTCCCCATTGATCAAAACTGAAAATGTTCCATATGATCCCTTGAACAAATATTTTCTGTTCGTAGAAGGCAACGAGCATTCCCAGGTTGAAGGGAGTGAGCTCCTTAAGTAAAATTGAAGTAGTAGGCTTATTCCCTTCAAACAACTTAAAAGGGAGTATAGCTGAAAGGTTATCACCTTTATACGCTTGAGTCACCTCTTCTTCGGTCTTTCCTGCCATCAGCCCTTCAGGTTGTGCTAAGTAGTTTGCCAACAATTTTTGATGGTGATCTTCATGAGGATGGTTTGAATTAGCCGTTGCGATGAAATCACATGGAATTGTTTTGGTTCCTTGATGGATCAGTTGATAAAAGGCATGTTGGCCATTGGTGCCGGGCTCGCCCCAAATGATAGGCCCTGTTTGGTAGGACACTGGCTTGCCGGTACGATCCACCGACTTACCATTGCTTTCCATATCTGCCTGCTGAAGGTAGGAGGGAAGGAAGCGCAACCGGTGATCATACGGGAGAATAGCCACCGATTCATGGTTCATGAAATTGTTGTACCAGATCCCGACTAGTGCCGCTATCACGGGAATATTCTTTTCAAAGGGGGCCTCTTTAAAGTGATTGTCAAGTGTTCCTGCACCGGCTAGCAATTGCTTGAAGTTTTGATAGCCGACAGTACAGGCAATGACCAATCCTATACTTGACCAAAGAGAATATCGACCACCAACCCAGTCCCAAAAAAGGAACATGTTTGATGGATCAATCCCAAATTGTACCACTGCATCCTGGTTGGTGCTAACTGCTACAAAGTGTTTTGCAATGTCTGATTGAGAAGCTCCGCTCTCGATAAACCATTTTCTCGCGCTTTCAGCATTGGTCATGGTTTCCTGGGTGGTGAAAGTCTTCGATGCAATAATGAACAAAGTAGTTTCCGGGTTCAAGCCTTCAACGACCTCCACCAATTGTTGAGCGTCAACATTTGACACAAAGTGAGGAGTGATTGATTTCCAGAAGGGTTTGAGTGCATACGTGACCATTTTTGGTCCCAGATCTGACCCACCAATACCAATATTGACGACATCTGTGATCTTCTTTCCTGAATAACCTTTCCAATCGCCGGCAATGAGTTTCTCTGAGAAGGCTTCAATCTTTTTCAGTTCGGTATTTACAGCTTCTGACCATTGAGTAGGCTCTAAACTCCTGAGTGCTGTGTGCAGGACTGCCCTGTTTTCCGTTTGATTGATTGCTTCCCCCTTGAACATGGACTGGATAGCATCGGTCAGCTTACATTCCTTAGCCAGGGATATCAATTGCTCTAAAACCTCATTAGAGATGGTGTTTTTAGAAAAATCAAAGTGGAGGTCTTCAAGATCAAATGTGAACGTTTTAAGCCTGTTATCATTCTCTTTGAAGAACTCTCGAAGGGAGTCAGGTGACTTTGAAGCCAAGTCATTTAATTCAGCCCATGACCTGGTCGTCGTAGGATTGATTGCTGGAAGCATATGTTTTGCTAAAAATTAGAAGAAGGATGGGAAAACATTTTCCCTAACGAAAAGATAGTACGTGTAGGCAACGAAACCTATTAAGTAAACCATTCCCTCAGCGCGATCCAATTTATACTTGGCTAATGTGAACATGAAAATGAACAGTAGGAAGGTACCTATCATTACGATGTACAAGTCCATATTCAGCGCCGGATTGAATACCAATGGTGAATGAACGATTGATGTAACACCAAGGACGAGTAGCAGGTTGAAGATATTTGATCCGACAATGTTACCAACCGCCAAATCCGATTTCTTGTGAAAGGCTGCTACCGCGGAGGTAGCCAGTTCTGGCAGGGAGGTTCCTGCAGCCAGGATGGTCAGACCGATCAACTTATCACTTACTGAGTAGTGCTTTGCAATAGAAACTGCATTTTCAACGATCATACGACCGCCAAAGACTAGCCCGATGATCCCAAGTACGATCATCACTGTGGTCTTAAGACTTCCATACAATTCGATATCATCTGTCTCGGCTTCCGGATTTCTTCTGAGATTCATGAATATGTAGATCAGAAAAAGGGCGAACATAACCAACAGGATTATGCCATCCGTTGAATTCAATCCGTTAGTATCACTCCCAAAGAACAATACATCATTAACCAAAATGAAGAAAACGAATGTGGCCAGAAGCGAATAAGGTACTTCCTTCCACAATGCATTGCGTTCAACGGTAAGTGGGTAAATGATGCTGGCTACACCGAGTATCAGGAAAATATTGAAAATGTTTGAGCCGATGATGTTTCCAAAGACCACTTCATTAGCGCCACTACTTTCATCTTCGACAGCTCCTGAGATAATATTAACCACCAATTCAGGCGCCGAGGTGCCCATAGCCACCACAGTCAAACCAATAGCAATGTCGGAAACGTTAAATCGTTTTGCGAGTGAAGATGCCCCATTTACGAGGTAATCCGCACCTTTAATTAGAAGTACAAATCCAACAGTTACGAGTAAGAAATTAAGTGCGACGCTCAAAACTATTATTTGGTTACCGGTGACTTAACTTTGAAAATATCAATTAATTCTTAAATACCTTCAAAAACCCTGCAAATTAACACTTTTGACTGGTTTAATGCAATAAATAAATTTCCGTTTATAAACCCAAGTCAATCAGCAACTTATGAGTCTTGGATTTTAAATTTTCTATTCCTTCGTAATAGCTATTATTCCCTAACTCACCTTTAACTGAAAAGTAGAATTTGATCTTAGGCTCTGTGCCTGAAGGTCTTACACTGACTTTTGTCCCATCTTCTGTCAAATATTGTAGCACATTGGAAGTTGGCAAGCCGGTAGATGTGGACTCTCCGGTACCAGTATTTTTTTGATTTCCTTCGAGATAATCAATGATTGTCGTAACTGTGGATCCTGCCAGGGTCTGTGGAGGCTCGGATCTAAATTTCTCCATCATTTCTTTGATCTGCTGCGCACCTTCTTTACCAGGCTTGGTGATTGACTTAAGCGATTCATAGTAGAGCCCGTATTTTTCACTGATCTCTATCAATAATTCGAAAAGTGACTTGCCTTGATCCTTAGCCCAGGCCGTCATTTCTGCAATTACAACACAACTGGCAACTGCATCTTTATCTCTTACTTTGTCGCCAATCATATATCCATAACTCTCCTCGCCACCCCCAATGAATTTTTCCTTTCCTTCCAGTTCTTTGATCAACGCTGCGATGTACTTGAAACCTGTTAAGGTGTCGTAGCAATTGACTCCAAAATCGGATGAAATATCACGGATCAACTCGGTGGTAACGATCGTTTTAGCGATGAACTCATTGCCTTTGAATCCGGTATCATTTGCCTGATTCAGCAGGTAGAATACCAGTAAAGCACCTGTTTGATTACCGTTAAGTAATTGAAATTCTCCCTTGGTATTCCTTACGGCAATACCTACACGATCTGAGTCGGGATCGGTAGCCATGACAATATCTCCATCAATTTCTTTGGCGTGTTGCAATGCCATTGACATAGCATCCTCTTCCTCAGGATTAGGGTAAACGACAGTAGGAAAATTACCGTCCGGCTGTTTCTGTTCATCCACAAGGTGTACATTTCCGAAACCAAGCTCATCCAGTACTCTTGGTATCAATGTAATGCCTGTACCGTGTATGGAAGAGTAGACGATTTTGAGCTCTGTTCTTGTTTTCTTGTTTCCCTCGGGAACTAATGCTTTAACCATTTCAAGGTAAGAATGATCCATCGTCTCTCCGATGAGTTCGATGAGCTGATCATCAGCTTCGAAATTGACCTCATCAATACTTTGGATCTTTTGTACTTCGGAAATCACATTTTTATCATGCGGACTGATCAATTGAGCTCCGTCAGACCAATAGGCCTTGTATCCATTATACTCCTTGGGGTTATGAGAAGCAGTTAGCACAACTCCACCGTTACAGTTTAAATGTCGAATAGCAAAAGAAAGCTCAGGGGTAGGGCGTAAGTCTTCAAACAAGTAGACCTTGAGTCCATTAGCAGAAAATACTTCAGCTGTGATTCGGGCTAGCTCTTTACTGTTGTTACGGCTATCGTGAGCCACCACCACTGATGGACGATCTACTTCCTGCTTTAAATAGTTCGCAAATCCCTGGGTTGCCATCCCAACAGTGAAACGATTGATCCTGTTGGAGCCAATGCCCATGATGCCCCTGAGGCCTCCCGTACCAAATTCAAGGTCTTTATAGAAAGCTTCTTCCAGTTCCTGTTCGGTATAATTCTCGATGATATCTCTTTCAGCTACTGAAAGAGCTCTTGCATCTAACCAAATATTAGCCTTTTCTCTGGCATCCATGTTGTTCGAATTTTAAGCGAAACCCAGTTTTGATTTCACGCGGTGAAGGACTTCAGAAGCGAACTGTTCAGCCTTTTGTTCACCATCTTTCAATTTCTCATCAATTTCTGATGGATGTTCCATTAAATGGGTGTAGACCTTGCGTTCTTCGTCAAAGCGTTCATTCAGAAGTTCAAACAACGCTTGTTTTGCATGGCCGTAACCATATCCCCCATTGATGTAATTCTGACGCATTTCCTGTGTTTGTTCTTCACTTGCCATCAACTGATAGATTGCATACACATTGCATGTGTCCGGGTCCTTGGGCTCTTCTAAAGGAGTACTGTCAGTTACAATTTGCATGACATTTTTCCTTAGCTCCTTTTCAGGCAGGAAAACATCAATGATGTTATTGTAGCTCTTACTCATCTTTTGTCCGTCTGTTCCCGGAATAGTCATCACCCGGTCGTCAATAAGTGGTTCGGGAACGACAAACGTTTCGCCATATTGGTTATTGAAGGTTGAAGCCAGGTCTCGTGTGATTTCCAGATGTTGTTTTTGATCTTTTCCAACGGGAACAAAATCCGCATCGTACAGCAGGATGTCTGCAGCCATCAGAACCGGGTAATCGAAGATCCCAGCGTTGACATCCGAAAGTCGGTCTGCCTTGTCCTTGAATGATGTGGCATTGGCCAGCATCGGGTAAGGGGTGAAGCAATTGAGATACCACGTCAATTCACATACCTTAGGCACTCTTGACTGTCGATAGAAGACATTTTGAGATGTATCGAATCCACACGCAAGCCAGGCGGCAGCAACGGCATTCGTATTTTCAATCCTTTTCGCAGAATCTTTTATTGTCGTAAGCGAGTGAAGATCTGCAATGAAAAAAAAGGATTCATTGTCACTGTTCCTTGATAATTCAATGGCTGGAAGAATTGCACCCATCAAATTGCCTAAGTGAGGCTTTCCTGAACTTTGTATTCCTGTAAGAATTCGGGCCATTTCGAAAAAATTTCTGCAAACCTACTATTAAATTTGAAGCTTTTACGTTTAAGAAATAATCATAGAAAACAGAATAAAAATGAGAAAGTTGTTGTTGCTGGTCGGATTAGGAGTCATGAATATTTCTCTTGCCCAGGGTACCCTTGAGTTCATCAACGAAACCCACGATTTTGGAGATATAAAGGAGGAAGATGGTTTTGCAGAATACACCTTCAATTTTGTGAATACCGGAGATCAGCCGATCAAGATCACACACGTAAAGGCTTCTTGTGGTTGTACTACGCCAGGATGGACACGTGAGGAAATAATGCCTGGAGATAGTGGTTTTGTAAAAGCACGATACAATCCAAGAAACCGTCCGGGTAGATTCAGAAAATCGTTGAGGATCTCTTCGAATACCCCATCGGAAAACAAAACGCTCTATATCTCAGGTATGGTGAAACCAAAAGCGAAGACCATAACTGAGGAGTTGCCAATTGCAGCTGGTGATCTGAGATTAAAATATAGGTCCATGAACCTTGGGAGAATTACTACGGAAAAAATAATTGAGAAAGAATTCGATGTGTATAATGCTGGCTCAGACTCTCTCAGTTTACAATATCAACTAATGGATATCCCGGAACATGTCCAATTGGCGATGATCCCGGAGTTACTGGGACCAAAAGAGAAGGGGATGTTGAAGATTACCTACGACCCGATCAAAAAGAACGACTTGGGTTTCATTAGTGACAATATTACCATTCATGCTGACACACTCATGCGGGAAAAGAACCTGTTCTACGTCATCGCTACAATTGAGGAGTTCTTTCCTGAGATGACTGCAGAAGAGCTCGATTCAGCTCCAAAGCTGCTTATTGAGGAGCGTGTATATGATTTTGGGAAAGTGAATGAAGCGGATACGGTGAGGGTTGATTTTGTACTTAATAATGCAGGTAAAAAGAAACTCAATTTCAGAAAGATCAAGTCCAATTGTAGCTGTGTCACTTTTGATGTTAAATCACAAAACCTGAAAAAAGGAAAGTCGCAAACTCTCTCGCTCCGATTCGACACGACAGGAAGAAGAGGAAATCAATATAAAACCGTATCGATCTTTTCGAATGATCCGGTCAACCCAACCCAGTTGATCACTATTAAAGGTTCTATACAGAAAAGAGAGGAGGGGCGTTAGTTGCCCCCCTTCCAGGTATTGTTTTCACGATTGATGTCGGCAAGTAGACCGCTTTCATCAATAACGATGGATTCAATCTGATCCAAAGGTTGATCTACTTCAAACGTGTAAGTTGGATTTGTCCAGGGCCAGTCAGGAAGAATTACGCGCTCCAACTCGGTCTCGTTTTCTTTTTCACCTCTCATCAAAGTAAGTGGAGCGTAGTACACTTGTTTAGTGCCATCTTTAAAGGTTACATAAACATCCATAGGCATTGGCATAACACCTACACGTTCGAGCGTTACCTGTGTTTTGTTTTCACTTGCGGTTGCTGACTTAACACCATAATCAATGGTATGTGTTGAATTGATCCAATAGTCGTAGTACCAATCCAATTCAAGTCCGGATTCTTTTTCCATCACCCGAACAAAATCATTAAGATCAGGATGTTTGAACTTCCACTCATTGAAGTATCTCAACAACCCTGAATTCCGATTGGACTCACCAATGATGTATCCCAATTGAGCCAGGCTCACAGAACCTTTGGTGTAGGCGGATAGACTATACGCAAAATTGGTCTCGAATTGGTCTGAATGAGTACTTGAAGGCTCTTCTTTACCACTTTTAGCCAAGGCAAAGTAACCCCTGTATCCACCATCGTTTTGCCATTCCACTTCTTTGCCGTAGATGTGAGCCTCAGTAAGGCTTGAAGCGTATTCGGTATAGCCTTCATCCATCCATGCATAATAGCTTTCATTTGTTGCCAGCAAACCCTGGTACCAGCTGTGGAGTGCCTCATGGACCGTTACACCAAGCAAACTTCCTAAGCTTCGATGACCAGTTATAAGAGTCGCCATGGGGTACTCCATGCCTCCATCTCCTCCCTGGATGACAGAGTAGTGCGGGTAGGGATATTCCCCGAAATTTTTCTGAATGAACTGGAAAGCTTTTACTGTTAGAGCAGGCAGGTTTTCCCATTCCTTGGTTTGCTCGGAAGGCTGATAGAAGAAATGGAGATCGGGACCTCCAGGGACACTTTCAATGACATGAACATAATCAGGATCAGCAGCCCAAACAAAATCATGAACATTTTCAGCCTTAAAATTCCAGGTTAGTTTCTTGCCTTTTTGCTTGACCTTGACTCCTTCATCTTCATAGCCATACCCGATTTCATTGGGATTCTGCAAGACACCAGTACCGGCAATAATGTAATCTTTATCAATAGTGATGTTGACTTCATAGTCTCCCCAAGGAGCATAAAACTCTCGACTTATGTAAGGGTGTGCATGCCAGCCTCTTTCATCATATTCTGCGAGTTTAGGAAACCATTGTGCCATTGAATAGGAAATGCCTTCCGCATTGTCTCTTCCACTTCTTCGGATTTGAACAGGAACCTGGCTTTGAAAAGTCATATTTAGAGATGCGGTTCCTCCAGGAGGTATTGGCTCGTTGAGAGAAACTTCCAAAACACTTCCTTCTATCAGAAAATCAAGATCTGAGCCATTCTGGGTCAATGTAGAAATCTTGTGAAAGCCGATCTCAGAATCATTCAATTTGAAAATTTTATCCTGGATCTTATTATGAGGATCCGATATTGTTCGATTTCTTACATCCATCATACTACCTGGCTGGAAAGCATTGAAGTACAAATGGTAAAAAAGTTTGAACAACGTGTCCGGGCTATTGTTAAAATAGTTCAAAGACTGGGTTCCTGTGAATTGATGAGTGTTGACATCAAAGTCAATATCCATTTTGTACTCCACTCGCTGTTGCCAGTATTCCTGGGCACGGCTTGAAGAGATGAAAAAGAAGAATAAAAAAAGGTAAAACCCTATCTTGATAAAATTATATTTCATTGTTGAAAAATTGTTGAGAATTCTTAAGGCTTATCAGCCAAATTAAACCTATATTGAATAAACACACCTATTGAGATAAACACCTTAATCTAAGACATGGAAAAGTTGATTGACTTTATAATGCTATTTGTATTGGCTTTCGGATCTGCAATCCTGTTTACGTTCGCAATCATCTGGAAGTTTTTACAAGCCATTTATCAAATATTGCTGTCTAAGAATTAGACATCCACATTGGCATATTTAGCATTCTTCTCGATGAATTCTCGTCGAGGCGCAACCTCATCGCCCATCAGCATTGAAAATAGGTGATCTGCCTCAGCTGCAGATTCAATCGTTACCTGCTTTAAACTTCTGTGTTCAGGATCCATTGTAGTTGTCCATAACTGATCCGGATTCATCTCTCCGAGACCTTTGTATCGTTGGATATTCACCGAATCCTCCTTTCCTTCAGGTGCTATTTCCCTGATCACACGTTCACGATCATCTTCTGTCCATGCATAACGTTCTGACTTTCCTTTTTTGATCAGGTAAAGCGGCGGCAAAGCGATATACAGGTATCCATTCTCTATAAGCTCCCGCATATATCTAAAGAAGAATGTCAGGATCAAGGTACGAATGTGACTCCCGTCAATATCCGCATCCGTCATAATGATGATCTTATGATAGCGAAGCTTAGCGGTATTCAGTGCTTTCTCGTCTTCCTCCGTTCCGAATGATACGCCTAAGGCTGTGATCATATTTTTGATCTCCTCATTGTCGTAGATCTTGTGTTCTTGTGCTTTCTCTACGTTCAGGATCTTCCCTCTTAAAGGAAGGATTGCCTGGAATCGCCTGTCTCGTCCTTGCTTTGCAGAACCACCAGCTGAGTCTCCTTCAACGAGGTATAGCTCGCATACTGCCGGGTCTTTATCAGAGCAATCCGCTAGTTTCCCGGGAAGTCCGGTCCCTGTGAGAACATTTTTCCGCTGGACCATCTCCCTGGCTTTTCTTGCGGCATGTCTTGCCTGAGCAGCTAGCACCACTTTTGCGACGATTTGTTTAGCCTCCTTCGGATGTTCTTCCAGGTATTCGTTCAGGATTTCGCTGACGCAGGTATCTACCGCTCCCATAGCGTCTGAGTTACCTAGCTTGGTTTTGGTCTGACCTTCAAATTGCGGCTCAGCAACTTTTACAGATATCACTGCTGTCAGGCCTTCACGAAAGTCATCTCCACTGATCTCTACTTTGACTTTCTCAAGAAGTCCGGATTTGTCGGCATAGCTTTTCAGCGTTCGTGTTAAAGCCCTTCTGAAGCCAGAGACGTGAGTACCTCCTTCATGGGTATTGATATTGTTAACATATGACACCACATTTTCATTGAATGAAGTGTTGTAGCTAAGAGCTACCTGTACCGGAACTTCACCTTTGTCACGCTCAATAAAGACTGGATTTGGAATAAGGCTTTCTCGGGTGCTATCCAGGTATTCTACAAACTCAGTTAGGCCACCTTCAGAATAGAACTCTTCTCTAACAGAGTTTCCGGATTCGTCAACATCTCTATGATCGATCAAAATGATCTTGATGCCCGCATTTAGATAGGCAAGCTCCCTCAAGCGGGACGCAATAGTCTCTGAATTGTATTTCGTAACGGTGAAGATCTCATCGTCCGGTTTGAATTGAACGATGGTTCCGCTTTTTTCCGTTTTTCCAATCTCTTTGACTTCAGTCTGAGGAATACCACGGCTGTATTCCTGTTTGAAGATCTTTCCATTTCGATGCACTGTGGCTGTAAGCATGGAAGAAAGAGCATTCACACAAGAAACCCCAACACCATGCAGACCTCCTGAAACTTTGTAAGTGTCTTTGTCAAACTTACCTCCCGCATGCAAAACTGTCATCACAACCTCTAACGCACTTCGTTTTTCCTTCTCGTGCAGGTCGGTAGGAATACCTCGACCATTGTCAGTGACAGTGATTGAATCATCCTCATTGATCTCCACTGTTATCTCATCGCAATGTCCGGCTAGTGCCTCATCAATCGAGTTGTCCACTACCTCCCATACCATGTGATGCAATCCTTTGAAACTGATGTCCCCGATATACATCGCAGGTCTTTTTCTAACCGCTTCGAGCCCCTCAAGGACCTGGATATTACTCGCAGAATAATCCCCTTGTTTGTTTTGTTTGTTTTCTTCCATGAATTGATTTTAAGCGAGAATGAAGGTTAAAATATGATGTGAGTAGTTGTCCGATTTCCTTCCTTCATTCGTATTAAAAATGCAGTGACGTATAAACGTACAAAGATACACAAAAACCACCGATTTAGCAGAGGATTTTAAAGGTATTAAAACCAGAAAAATGAGAGCCAGAAGCCTGATTTAGAAGGTATTAGCACTCAACATTACCAATGTACACCCATCAATTGTTTCAATGCCCAGATTTCGTGCTTTTTGTGAGAAACTTGGGTTTTCTGCACCAGGGTTAAAGATGATTCTCTTCGGGTTCAGGGATAGAATATAGTCCTCCCACATTGGCTGATTTTGGGGACCGATATACATAGTCACTGTGTCCACGTTATCAATCGGTGGAGTAGTCCTCAAATCAAGGATCTCCTCGCCCGCAACTTCACCTTTCTTGATCCCTACCGGGATCATTTCATGACCATGATTCTTAAGTCTGTGTGCTGCCAGATATGCGTATCGCGAAGGGTTGGGAGTAGCTCCAATTACGACAGTTTTTTTCATTTACTGGGTCTTGCTTTTGTTGTCAGGCCCTGCAAAGCCAAAATTCACCCCGAAAATAACCGGAAAGTGAAGTGCAGATTGAACTTCCGGATTGAAATAGACATCCAACACAGGATCAGCTTCAAACTTTCTGTTATAACTCCTGTTGGCGACACTTATCCCCAGAAAGAAATCAATCGTCCAGCCAGAGTCACCAACATCTCTCATATATCGATTACCAATAAAAACACCGTAGGAGTAACTTGATTCGATCATGCTTCCGAACTTTTGAAAAGTCGGAAAGATGAGCGTGTCCGGGTGGTTTACCTGGTAATTGACATGTGAATAACTTAGTTGGTGGCCAAAGTAGAACATTCCGAATTTGCTGTCCTCGTGATAGAGCTTTTGACGAAAACTGATCTGGGCCCCGCGTTTGAAAAGTGTATAATCCCTGATGTTTTCATTAGAAATGAAAAAAGGATTTCGGATGAGGTCCAATTGCAATTCGTAACCTAAACGCTCCTGCATGTAGTATTCAATAGCAATTGGAAGTTGGTCATTTGCAAGCCATACAGGGTTAGTTCCCAGGATGACAGCCCGGTATTCATTGATTCGGTATTGAAAATACCTGAGCCCCCGTCGTTTGAACTTATATTCAGGTTTGTCAAACCGGTCAGGATCATCGGATGAATATTCTCTTGATAGCCGTGTTTTGAAGATAGGTTTTTCATTCTCATAGATGGGGTTATAGGTCCCTGCCACACTTCCATTTGGATTGTACAGCGTCCACTCTCCGACTCGTTTGTCATCTTCAATCCTGCCTTCCATCTTTAAATTTCCATTGGGATAATACCCTGTGTAGTCTCCTTTTCCGTTTTCAAACAAAGCCTCTCCTTCAATTCGTCCATTTTCTGCATAGTAGACCCATTTACCCTCTTTTGCTCCATCGATTATTTGACCACTTGATTTCTTACCGCCGTTTGTGTAATACTCTGAAGATTCTCCTGATCCTTTGTCATAAGTAGCTTCGCCCTGTAGTTCACCGGTGGGATAAAACAATTTCCAGTACCCTTCTTTTTGATCCTGGTACAACCTACCGGATTGACTGAGTACTCCATTGCTATGAAAGTACTTCCACTCACCATCGCGCTTGCCTTTGGAATAATTCCCGGTTGCTTTTGTTTCACCGTTAGGGTGATAATATTCCCAAAGCCCGGTCCTAAGCCCTTCAATAAACTCCCCGGAAGCTTCAACTTCTCCTGATTCATAGTAATAAACCCATTCTCCTTCGCTCCTGTCATTGATCGTAGTGCCTTCCATTCTGATATTGCCAAATGGATAAAACTCTTTGTATTCCCCTTCATTTTCATTGTAGAAAGCCTGGGCTTTTATGCTTCCATCTTCATAGAAGTAGTTCCAGATGCCTGTTTTCTCACTTTTCAAGTATTCCCCGGAGCTTTTCTCCCCACCATTTTCGAAGTAGAAGGTCCATTTCCCTTCTTTGATGATTCCATTTAAAATACCTTCGGATTTGATGTTTCCATTTTCATAGTAATACTTCCATAGCCCGTCAGCCTGGCCCTTAGAATACCTCCCCACTGCCTTCAAACGCCCATTTTCATAATAATACGTCCATGTACTATCAGGAAGATTCTGAAGGTACCAGCCATGTGTTTGCAGAGAGCCGTTAGAATGGAATGATTCATATGAGCCTGTAAGCGTTGAATCATTCAGGCTGAAATGAAAGATCTCCTTGATCTTGGTGCTATCTGATCCGTAGTAGCGCTTACCTTGCTGTTTCTGAGAAAAACTGGTTAATGCGAGGAAGAGTAGTGCGATATAGGTACATGACTTAAGCATGCTGATGGGTGAGAACTTCCTTGAACCGCTGCCCCCATTCCTTGAGTTCTTCAGGCTTCCACAATTCTGGATAAAAAATGATCCTCTGCCTTCTCGGAGGTAAATATTTCTGCCAATTGGTACCACCTGTTGCCTTAATTATGTCCGGATCCCTCTGTAGGTAACGTGTTGCAGACTTGAGGTGTTGGAGGGGCCATTCCACATTGGCTTTATGATCCAGCCGTCTCATTTCCTCAGTGATCTTATCATTTTTGGAATAATTCGCTCTGAATTTCTGAAGAAGATTGTAATTTCTTACTTCTTCCCCTAACTCGATGAACCTTTTACTGTATTTGCTTTCAAACTGTTTTAAGGTTAGTGTTTTCTTACCTGTGGCCAACTCGGTTGCCCCTGCTTTCCAGTAGAGATGTTCGTAAAGTTTAGAAATATCAGCCTCATTGACCAAATCCGCTCTTTTTTCATTGTTGACCAACATGATGAAGTCAGTCGCCATAATCTCTACAAGGCGATATTGAGCTGATTGAAATCCACTTGAGGGTAACAATGCCATTCGGAAAGCTAGAAACTGTTCCTGATCCATTCCATCGATCATCACATCGAAAGAGTCAATCAAATGGTCAAAATATCGATTTGCTCTACTCAGACGTTTTAAGAAAACCTCATCGGAAACCGGATCCGTAAATACTGCCTGTTCCAGCTCATTGAGGATCATTTTCAGATATAGCTCTGTCACCTGGTGGTAGATGATAAATATTTTTTCATCAGGAAAGGCTGTTCTGGGGCTTTGAAGGCTAAGTAAGGTATCCAGGTGGATGTAATCCCAGTACGTGAGGTAGTCCGAATACAATAACCCATCGAGGTAGCTCGAAAGGTCCTGACCCATCGCCTCATACTTGGATTCGAGTTTTGCTAGTTGATCTTTTACATCAGCCCCTATTTCTTTTTTGCCCATCCTTTTTGCAATTATATGGTTGTAAATTTGCGCCAAATTTTTAACAACAGACTCAAAAAAACTGCCTTAGAATGGGTGAAGAAAAGCGAAACTTTGTAGATGAATTTGAATCTCCGGATTTCTATTTATTGGATGACCTTTTGACGGATGAGCATAAGTTGATTCGCTCGTCAATTCGTGATTTTGTTAAAAAAGAGATCACCCCTTACATCGAGGGTTGGGCAGAAAAAAACCACTTCCCTTCTGAAATAGTCAAGAAGTTTGGAGATGTAGGAGCTTTTGGACCAACGATTCCGGCCGAATATGGGGGAGGAGGACTTGATTACACCTCTTATGGCCTGATCATGCAGGAAATTGAACGCGGTGATTCAGGAATGCGCTCTACAGCTTCTGTTCAGGGTTCGTTGGTGATGTTTCCCATCTATGCGTATGGATCAGAGGAACAGCGCAAAAAGTATTTACCCAAGCTAGGTTCGGGCGAATGGCTGGGATGTTTTGGTCTAACGGAACCAAATCATGGCTCTAATCCGGGCGGTATGGAAACTCACTTTGAAGATAAGGGTGATCATTACCTACTGAATGGAGCAAAAATGTGGATCTCGAATTCCCCACAGGCCGATGTTGCTGTCGTTTGGGCAAAGAACGAAGAAGGTAGGATACATGGCCTTATTGTAGAACGGGGAATGGAAGGTTTTACTACTCCGGAGACACATGGAAAGTGGTCTTTAAGGGCATCTTGCACCGGAGAGTTGGTCTTCAGTGACGTCAAAGTACCGAAAGAAAACCTACTGCCTAACAAAAGTGGGTTAGGAGCTCCACTTGGATGCCTGGATAAAGCAAGGTATGGAATTGCCTGGGGCGCTATCGGAGCAGCAATGGATTGTTACGATTCAGCACGGAGGTATTCCCTTGAACGAATACAGTTTGACAAGCCGATCGGGGCCTTTCAGTTGGTTCAGAAAAAGCTGGCCGAAATGCTTACGGAGATCACCAAAGCACAATTGTTGAATTGGAAATTGGGAAAAATGATGGACGAAGGGAAAGCGACAACAGTTCAGATCTCAATGGCTAAACGAAACAGTGTTGAAGTAGCGTTAAACATAGCCAGGGAGGCACGTCAGATCCACGGTGGTATGGGAATAACGGGCGAATACCCAATGATGCGTCACATGATGAACCTGGAGTCAGTAGTTACTTACGAAGGAACTCATGACATCCATTTATTGATCTTAGGAGCTGATATAACTGGAATTCCGGCTTTTAAGTAAGCTAAAGCCGACGAATTACCTCTTTGAACAGGACCACCAGGTCTTTTTCTGTTTCTTTAGCTGTTGCAATGATGTCCTCAATATCGATAGGCTTTAGATTATCAGGGTCACAATCATCAGTTAGGACTGAAACAGCAGATACCGGTATACCCATTTGATTTGCGGCAATTACCTCAGGGACGGTAGACATGCCAACCACATCAGCACCGATTTGCCGGAGGAAACGATATTCAGCTTTCGTTTCCAGGTTTGGGCCTGCTACTGAAACGTAAATACCCTTATTCAGAGAAATCGATTTCTCCTGGGCAATTTGAGTTAGTAATCCGTTCATTTGTTGATCATAAGGCTCACTCATATCTGTGAAAATTGGGCCAAAAGACCCTGCATCCCGACCTCTCAATGGATTGTCAGGCTGCAAATTGATATGATCCTCAATCAACATCAATTCTCCCTTTTTCCAGTCAAGATTCATTGATCCTGCAGCGTTTGAGATGAGTAACTGCTTGATTCCTAACCCCTTCATCACCCTGACAGGAAATACTACCTCTGCCATTGAGTACCCTTCATAGTAGTGAAACCGCCCCTGCATAGCCACCACCAACTTGCCTCCAAGAGTTCCATAGATCAATTTCCCTTTGTGGAATTCAACTGTGGCAATTGGGAAATGGGGTATATTCGAATAAACGATTTCCCGTTTTACTTCAATATCGTCCGCTAAGGCTCCTAAGCCTGTTCCGAGTATGATTCCAGTTTCCGGAGCTTCAAAACCTCGTTCCTTGAGGGTCTTAACAGCCTCGTTTACCTTTTCGATCAGTTGCATGACGGTAAATTTATTACAATCTCACCCGATAGCTTTCAGGATCAGTCGACATGCTTCTTCGATTTCCTGGTTGGAAATGGTAAGAGGTGGGGCAATACGCATGGATCGATCATTGAATAGGAACCAATCCGTAACAACTCCTAATTGGATGGCTCGATCAATGATCGGTTTAAGTACTTCATAAGATTCAAATTCCACCGCCATCATGAGCCCCAAGCTTCTTATTTCCTTGATTTTTGGATTCGCGAGCAGCTTTTTGAATAAAGCTTCTTTTTCGGGAACAGAATCTAATAAGGCTTCACTTTGGATCACTTCAATAGTGGCAATGGAAGCAGCCGAAGATACCGGATGACCGCCGAAAGTTGTGATATGACCAAGGACGGGATTGGAAGTAAATGAGTGCATTACCTCCCGATTAGCCATGAAGCAGCCAATGGGCATTCCACCCCCCATGCCTTTAGCACTTACAACAATATCAGGGGTTATTCCATAGTGTTCAAAAGCCCAGAACTTGCCTGTTCTCCCAAAACCACACTGGATTTCATCGAGAATAAGTAGAGTGCCTGCCTTTGAGCACTTTTCACGTATTTCCTTCAAAAAATTCTGTTGAGCAACTCTTACCCCAGCTTCTCCCTGAACAGTTTCAACAATCACAGCAGCAGTCTGATTGTCAATGAGTTCCAACTCGTTTAAGTTGTTGAATTCTATGTGAAATACATCAGGTAGTAACGGTCTGAAACTCCTTTTGAAGTCTTCATTTCCAGTCACGGAGAGCGCACCGGAAGTGGCTCCATGATAAGCTCTTTTACAAGAGATTATCTTTGTTCTACCGCTAAACCGTTTAGACAGTTTTATTGCTCCTTCGATAGCTTCACTTCCCGAATTGACCAGGTAGACTGAATTCAACTTTTCTGGTAACGTATCGCTCAGTGCTTTCGCCAGTTTCACCTGGGGTGACTGGATGTACTCACCATAAACCATTAAATGCAGGTGCTTGTCAACCTGATCTTTTATTGCTCTTGTGACAACTGGATGTCTGTGACCTACATTGGAAACTCCAATACCAGCTATTAGATCTATGTATTTTTTTCCGGAAGTATCTTTCAAATAGACACCTTCTGCTGACTCAATGTCAAGCATTAGGGGAGTGTCTGAGGTTTGAGCTAAATGATCAAGAAAAAGCTGTCTTTGGGTGGGCATCACGCCTTTCTGCTAATCGCCTTCTTTGCTTTATCTACGATATCTGATACGCCAAGGCCATATTTATCCAGAAGATCTGCAGGTTTACCGCTTTCTCCAAACTCATCATTTACAGCCACAAATTCTTGCGGGACGAGGTGATTTCTCACGATAACCTGGGCAATGCTCTCTCCTAAGCCACCCGCGACCTGATGCTCTTCAGCCGATACTGCACATCCAGTCTTGGAAACTGACTTGATTATTGCTTCTTCATCAAGTGGTTTGATTGTATGGATGTTGATTACTTCTGCTGAAATTCCTTGCTCAGCCAGTATCGCCTCAGCTTCTATCGCTTTCCATACAAGATGTCCGGTAGCGAAGATCGAGACATCAGCACCTTCAATCAACTTCAAGGCCTTACCAATCTCAAATGGCTGATCTTGCATGAACATTGGCCATCCCGGTCTTCCAAATCGGAGGTAAACAGGCCCTTCGTGAGCTGCAATAGCTATTGTTGCGGCCTTGGTTTGATGGTAATCACATGGATTGATCACGGTGAAATTCGGAAGCATCTTGGTCATCCCGATATCTTCAAGTACCTGGTGGGTGGCTCCATCTTCACCAAGAGTAAGTCCTGCATGGGAGGCACATACCTTTACATTCTTATCAGAGTATGCAATGGATTGCCTCAATTGATCGTACACCCTACTGGTCGAAAAATTTGCGAATGTGCCCGTAAAAGGAATTTTTCCGGCTGTTGCAAGCCCGGCAGCAATACCCATCATATTTGCTTCCGCGATACCAACCTGAAAGAAACGATCAGGAAATTCATTTTGGAAAGCATTCATTTTCAATGAGCCGGTTAAATCGGCGCAAAGACCTACAATATTGGGGTTGGTTCTACCGAGCTCAAGAAGCCCGTCTCCGAAACCAGATCTGGTATCTTTTTTATCAGTGTAAGTAAGTTTCGTCATGTTTTAGTTAGTAATCTCCTAGTGTTTCTTCAAGTTGATTCAGTGCAGATTCCAATTGCTCGTCATTGGGTGCTATTCCATGCCATTTGTGGGTTCCTTCCATGAAATCGACACCTTTCCCCATTATTGTTCGCATCAGAATTACTACAGGTTTTCCTTTCCCTGAATTTGCTTTAGCTGATTCCAATGTGGAGAGCAGTTCGCCCAGATCATTGCCATCACATTCAAGAACTTCCCAACCAAAAGCGATATACTTTGCTTTCAAATCCCCTAGAGAGTTGACATCATTGGTGGATCCATCGATTTGTTGGCCATTATAATCAATGGTAGCGATCAGGTTATCTACTTTATTATGTGCGGCAAACATGGCAGCTTCCCAGATTTGTCCTTCTTGTTGCTCTCCGTCACCCATTAATACATAAACAAGCTTTTGATCACCATTTAATCTTTTTGCCAGAGCTGCCCCAATGGCGACTGATAGCCCCTGACCCAGTGAGCCTGAAGCTATTCTTACTCCAGGGAGTCCTTCTTCTGTGGCCGGATGTCCCTGGAGCCTGCTGTCGATCTTCCTGAATGTAGCCAGTTCTTCAATTGGGAAAAAACCAGCCCTCGCAAGTGTGCTATAGAAAACTGGTGATACGTGACCATTGGATAAAAAGAACATATCCTCATTTTCTCCACTCATTTGGAATGAAGGGTCAAAATCAAGGACTTGGTTAAATAGTGAAACAAAGTATTCCGTGCAACCTAAAGAGCCACCTGGATGGCCAGATTGAACGGCATGAACCATTCGTACAATGTCACGACGGACCTGCGAACAGGCCTTTTGAAGGGTTTCTAGGTTAGACTGATCCATTCGAATTTTTGAAAATATTGTAAAAAAGCACAGCTCGGTGATCGTAAGGAGCCCAAAGCTAGATGTTTCAGCGGGTTTTTGCCGTCAAAAATTAAATTTTCGCTCTTTAGTTACACAATTTCCAGCATCGGCAGATATCCTATGCATTAGGTTATCATTAATGATAAGTGAAATCTGTTTTGAATATTAATAGAATATTCGCTTTCTTTAGGCCTTTGTAAACTATTTATAACCAAAAAAGTAAAGTATGAGAAAGATTTTACTACTAAGTACTTTGTTTCTTTTTGCTATCACGTCAGTGATGGCACAAAGGACGGTCTCAGGTAAGGTCACCGATGACACGGGTGAAGGCCTTCCTGGAGTGAATGTTGTGATTAAAGGCACAACAAGCGGAACGACCACCGACTTGGATGGTAACTTCAGCCTTAGTGTAGATCAGGGAGCGACCTTAGTGTTCTCTTCCATTGGATTTGCACAACAAGAGATTGCTGTAGGATCCAGGACTGTGATCGATGTGACCATGGGTGCTGACGTGACCGAACTTTCAGAAGTAGTTGTAACTGCTTTGGGAGTTGAGCGTAGCGAGAAGGCCCTGGGTTATGCGGTTCAGGAGGTGGAAAGTGAAGCGATGGTAAATTCTGGAGCAGTGAATGCTGTAGATGCCCTTGTAGGTAAGGCAGCAGGTATCCAGATCACCAGAGCGTCAGGTTCTGCCGGTGGAGGATCAAGGATCTTGATTCGAGGTGTGACATCCATGGTGGGTAACAACCAGCCGATTGTTGTAATTGATGGTGTTCGAACCAACAACAACACGATTGGTGGTGGTGACATTGTGGGAACTGAGGCTAGTACAGCAGGTACAGCACAATCCAACCGATTGATGGACTTGAATGTGAATGACATTGAGTCTGTTAGTGTATTGAAGGGAGCTGCAGCGACAGCCCTTTACGGTACAGCGGGATCTACTGGTGTGATTGTGATCACAACGAAGAAAGGTAAGAAAGGAGCTGGCTTGAGTGTGAACTTCACTCACCAAACTGCTTTTGACAACATCACGACTACTCCAAACCTTCAGGATACCTATGCGCAAGGGTGGAATGGTGCTTACAACGATCCATCTACAGGATCTTCTACATCATATGGACCTAGAATCTCTGATTTGGAGTATTCGCAAGATCCGAATCACCCAAATGCACCTGGAGCGGCAGCATTTGATAATGATGGAAACTACCTGTATGATCCAAATGGTTTCTTGGTTCCGGCTGGAACAGGAAATGGTCAGGCAGCAAACGTTTATGATAACGTAAATGATTTCTTCCAGACAGGAGTAACAAACACTTCTTCCATTAGTATTTCCGGAGGCTCAGATGTAGCTACTTTCCGATTCAGTGCATCAAACCACGATCAGGAAGGTATCATTCCTAATGAGGAGTACTTGAGAAAGACAGCAAGTGTAGCTACTACACTTCAGGCTACTGAAGCCCTTTCTTTCCAGGCTACTTTGAACTACACACGATCAGATCACCAAAGGATCCAGCAGGGATCAAACACATCTGGTCTGTTGCTAGGTATGTATCGAACTCCATCATCATTTGATAACTCAGCAGGGTTAGGAGATGGAGCGGTTGATAACCCATCAGCGTACATTTTCCCAACAGGAGCTCAGCGAAACTACCGGGGTGGTGGTGGATATGACAATCCATACTGGACGGTAAACAATACGTTGAGAGATGAAGAAGTACACCGTGTATTCGGAAGCTTCCAGACGAACTATAAAGTAAGTGACTGGATCAACATCGGAATGAATGTTGGTACTGACATCACTACAGATAACAGGAAGCAGAATTTCGAGATTAACTCAAGAACCAATACAACTGGTACGATCCTATTGGATGAGTACACGACTCGTCAAACTGACTTCTACCTGAACATCAGTGGATCAGGACAGTTGAACGATGATTTCGCGTTGAACTACTTAGCAGGTGTGAACTTGTTCAGCTTCAACCGACACAATGTGTTTACTCAAGGTGATGCGTTGGTATTCCAGGGCTTCCTTGACATCAGTAACGCTACTGCTGTAAGTGCAGCTGAAGATGACACTCGATTCCGAACTTTAGGATTCTTCGGGCAGGTAGAGACCAGCTGGAGAAACACTGTGTTTGTAACGTTGACAGCACGTCAGGATTACGATTCACGATTGGTGATCCCAGGAGCATTTGATGCTGGAAACGCTGGATTCTTCTATCCATCAGTTTCGACATCCTTTGTCTTCACAGAGCTATTGCCAGCGAGCAATATCTTGACGTTTGGTAAGTTGAGATTGAGCTGGGCACAGGTAGGAGCACCTCCACCATTTGCTTACTTGACTTCAACTCCATATGAGAACAATGTAAACATTGGAGACGGATGGGGAACTAGTTTGGCATGGCCAATCAATGGAGTAACATCTTTTGAGTTGGATAACGTGCTTGGAAACCCTCAGTTGACTCCAGAGTTGACAACTACTATCGAGATTGGAGCAGACTTGCGATTCTTGGATGGTAAGATCGGTTTGGATGTGACCTACTTCGACCGAGAGTCTGAAGATGCGATCCTTAACGCTTCACTTCCTCGATCAACTGGATACTCTAGTGTATGGCAAAATGCAGGTCGAATGACTTCAACTGGATGGGAAGTAACCTTGAATGCTACACCTGTTAGTTCAGGAGATTTCAACTGGGATACTCAATTGAACTTCACTCAGAATGAGAGTATTGTAGAGGAGTTGGCTCCAGGTATTGAGCGACTATTCTTAGCAGGATTCCAGAGTGCGGGTACTTACCTGGTAACTGGTAACCAGTACGGTGCAATCTTCGGAGGAGCTTACCTACGACAAGATGCAGGTACTGATGCAGATACAGACTTGAACATCCCTGGAGGACCTATCGTGATCAACGATGATCCTACTTCAGCTGAATATGGCTACCAGGCGATTGACAATACACAGCGAGCAATTGGTGATCCAAACCCTGATTTCATCATGGGATGGAGAAACAACTTGACTTACAAGAACTTCAGCTTTGGATTCCTATTAGACTGGAGACAAGGAGGAGATATGTGGAACGGAACAGCATGGGCACTTTCATTCTTTGGAAGATCTCAGCTGACTGCTGACACTCGTGAAGAGTCACCTTTCATCATTGACGGTGTACTTTCTGACGGATCTCCAAACAACATTCCTATCGTTAGAGACCAGGGATACTGGACTTCCTCGCTAGGGGGCTTTGGAGCAGTAGGAGAGCAGTTTGTACAAGATGGAGGCTGGATCAGACTGAGAGAGCTTCAGTTCAACTACAACCTACCAGCGTCACTATTCAGCAACACGTTTGTGAAGAGTGCTTCTATAGGATTCGTAGGTCGAAACTTGTGGTATGAGTGGGAGTATGACGGAGTTGATCCTGAGACTTCCTTGACAGGAACTGGAAATGGTCAAGGCTTTGACTACTTCAACCAGCCTGCTACCAGGACTGCAATGTTCAGACTATCAGTTAATTTCTAATAGGATAAAAGATGAAATTCATGAAGATTAAGAATATACTTCTCATGGGATTGGTATTGACAGCCTTCTCATGTGAGGACTTTTTAGGAGGAGATTTCAACCAGGATCCGAACAAGCCAGCAACTGTTCCGATCACAGGTATTCTTCCTCAGGTTCAGATCTCTCTTGCTGATACATACGGTGGATCGTTTTCCCGATGGAACAGTATGTTCACACAGCAGGTAGAAGGAGTAGCTCGACAGTGGTCAGCATTCAATCAATATGCGATTCAGCCGGTAAGGTTTGATGATGCAATGAATGATCTCTACGAGAATGTTTTGGTTGAAATTCAGCCAATTAAGGCTGAAGCTACTGAGCAAGGTTATAACCATTACTTGGCTGTAACTCAAGTCTTGGAAGCGTTCTTTATGATGATTTCTGTGGATGTATGGGGAGACATTCCTTACACTGAAGCAGGATTAGGTGCAGAGAACTTCAACCCTGTTTATGATGATGATCAGGCGGTATATACTGCTGCGTTCAACTTGCTAACTAGCTCTGAGACCTTATTTGGTCAGGCAGCTGGTGCGGTTGCACCAGGAAGTGAAGATCTCTATTATGGTGGAGATGTTGATGCGTGGTTATTGGCTATCAATGCACTTCAAGCTCGTTACTATCTCCACATTGGGGATTATGCAAGCGCACTTACTGAAGCGCAAGCGTCATTTACAGAGAGAGCTGACAACATGTCTTATCAATATGGAGCTGCTCCTGATGGAGGTCAGTGGCACCGATTCAATGATGGACGTACTGGTGATATTGAGTTCCATGATAATTCCATGGGAGCTCTGTTGACGTCACTTAATGATGATGATCGATTGGCTGTGTTGGATGTTACTTTCACACCTACTGGTCACCCATATTTAGTGGCTGAGTATCGTCAGGATTTGATCTCTTATAGAGAAATTCAATTCATCATTGCGGAAAGTGCATTTAGGCTTGGTCAGGCTGCTACAGCGCATGCTGCGTACCTGGAAGCAATTAGTGCATCATTTGAGGAATTAGGATTCGAAGGTGATGGAGCTGAGTACACTGCTTATGTAGGTCAGGCTGCTATCGACCCAGGATCCGGAAGCTTAACGCTTAACCATATCATGACTCAGAAATACATCGGGTTGTTCGTTCAGCCGGAAGTATTCAATGATTGGAGAAGAACAGGCATTCCTTCATTGACTCCTGTATCAGGAACAGCGATTCCTAGAAGATGGAATTATGGTTTCAACGAGTACTTGTTTAATGCAAATGCACCGGATGAAAATTCAGTGACATTGTTTGCACCACAGGTATTCTGGGATCCTAATTAATTAATGCACTAAAATCTAGAATAACATGAAGAATATATTATATATCGTTTTTCCAGTATTGGTCGTAGTTGGCCTTTCAGGTTGCGATACTGCAGGAGGTGCGGATGATGACATCTTCGCTCGAGGTGCTGATGCAGCACTGGCGAGTTGGGTGTCTGCACCAAGCGGTGACCTGACCTTGTCAGACCCTGCTTCTGCGTTAGCGTGGGAGGTAGAGTTCATTGATGAGAGCAATGGATCAACAGTGGAATCGTTTCAAATCGCTATCTCTGATGGAACCAACAGTGGATCTATTAGCTACAGCAGTTTCACAGCGAATGCGGACGGAAACCAAGGTGTTTCAGGAAGTATTTCTTTGAACGACATAGCTACAGCTATAGGCGTAACTGTTGCTTCAATGTCAGAAGAGGATGAATTCACGTTTGCACCTACTTTAACGAGAGGTGGAGTAGTTTATCCGGTAGGAAATGCAAGTCAGTTTTTGAATGCTGTTGCTGATTTTACAGGAACAATTGCTGTAGAAACTACTGCATTAACTGGTTCTTCAGTGAAGAATGAGTATATCACAGGGGATGATACTGTATTCCTTGAGTTTGCGAATGACTTCACAACTGAACTACTAGTTAACCCTACATTGGCAATCCTTTCTGCAACTGGTCAGGTTGACTATGCAGTTGGTGCGATTGGTGTGAAAGTAGATGGTGACGGAGATGATTCTGTTTACTATGCAATCGTTACTCCTACAGCGGCAGCAGCTGATACAGCTTCTGTTGTAGTTTCGGCAGCTTCAGCTATCGCTACTGGTTTTGTGATGGTTAATGACACCTTAGATAATGTTTGGATTGTGGATAACGCAGCTCCAACTCAGGTGTTCAATAATTCATTCTTCTCCAGAGACGCTGATATGGATACCTTAGGACAGCAATTGAACTATGTTTTCAGTGAAGAACTAGGTTCGATCTCAATCTTAGAAAACTTCATTGGTATTGATGATGACGAGGATGGAGTGACTGATGAAGCGGATGAAGGAACTACCATTACTATTGATTTAGATGGTACAAATCTGAATTATTTGTATGAGTGGACTGGATCTGCTGACGGAGATGTGGACATCACGATTACTGTTGAAGATTTGGCAACTAATGAGTTGTCATTGACGACTATTCAATTGAGAATTTAATTTCTTTATAATAGAAGAAAAAACACCCGCCATTCGGTGGGTGTTTTTTTATGCCTAAATCCTAATGATGCTATTACTTAATTTGATCGAAATACTACGACGAATAGCTCACTAGGTTTTTGGTTTTGTATAGAATCTGGTTTTTTGAGCTCATCCTGTTCTACATCTGATCTACGATGGCGCTCCTGCCATTGGGGCCTACTCAAGCCCGGTTATTATTGGAATATCGAAATGCACCGCTGTGGTGCATTTGTCATTATTAACAATTCCAAAAACTTAATTGAGTATGAGAAAAATTTTACTGTTAAGTATGGCTTTCCTCTTTGCTATTGCCTCGGCAATGGCTCAGCGGACAGTCTCGGGTAGGGTCATCGATGATACCGGTGAAGGCCTGCCTGGAGTGAATGTTGTGATTAAAGGCACAACAAGCGGAACGACCACTGATTTAGATGGGAACTACACACTCAGTGCAGATCAGGGAGCGACCTTAGTGTTCTCTTCCATTGGATTTGCACAACAAGAGATTGCTGTGGGATCCAGGACTGTGATCGATGTGACTATGGGCGCTGACGTGACCGAACTTTCAGAAGTAGTTGTAACTGCTTTGGGAGTTGAGCGTAGCGAGAAGGCCCTGGGTTACGCGGTTCAGGAGGTGGAAAGTGAAGCGATGGTAAATTCCGGAGCAGTGAATGCTGTAGATGCCCTTGTAGGTAAGGCAGCAGGTATCCAGATCACCAGAGCGTCAGGTTCTGCTGGCGGAGGATCAAGGATCTTGATTCGAGGTGTGACATCCATGGTGGGTAACAACCAGCCGATTGTTGTAATTGATGGTGTTCGAACCAACAACAACACGATTGGAGGTGGTGACATTGTGGGAACTGAGGCTGCAACAGCAGGTACAGCACAATCCAACCGATTGATGGACTTGAATGTTCAGGACATTGAGTCTGTTAGTGTATTGAAGGGAGCTGCAGCGACAGCCCTTTATGGTACAGCGGGATCTACTGGTGTGATTGTGATCACAACGAAGAAAGGTAATAAAGGAGCTGGCTTGAGTGTGAACTTCACTCACCAAACTGCTTTCGACAACATCACTACTACTCCTAACTTACAAAACACATATGCGCAAGGATGGAGTGGAGGTTATGATGATCCATCTACAGGATCTTCAACTTCTTACGGTCCTAGAATCTCTGATTTGGAATACTCGCAAGATCCAAATCACCCGGATGCACCTGGAGCAGCTGCATTTGACAATGACGGTAACTACCTGTATGATTCAAATGGTTTCCTGGTTCCAGCTGGAACAGGAAACGGTCAGGCAGCAAACGTTTATGATAATGTAGGAGATTTCTTCCAAACTGGTATAACAAATACTTCATCAATTAGTATTTCAGGAGGCTCAGATGTAGCTACTTTCCGATTCAGTGCATCGAATCACGATCAGGAAGGGATAGTTCCCAATGAGGAGTACCTGAGAAAGACCGCAAGTGTAGCTACTACACTTCAGGCTACTGAAGCCCTTTCTTTCCAGGCTACTTTGAATTACACACGATCAGATCACCAAAGGATCCAGCAGGGATCAAATACATCTGGTCTGTTGCTGGGTATGTACCGAACTGCTGCATCTTTTGATAACTCAGCAGGGTTAGGAGATGGAGCGATTGATAACCCAGCATCTTACATTTTCCCAACAGGAGCTCAGCGAAACTACCGGGGAGGTGGTGGATATGACAATCCATACTGGACGGTAAACAATACGTTGAGAGATGAAGAAGTACACCGTGTATTCGGAAGCTTCCAGACGAACTATAAAGTAAGTGACTGGGTGAACATTGGAATGAATGCGGGTACTGACATCACTACAGATAACAGGAAGCAGAACTTCGAAATTGGTTCAAGAACCAATACGACTGGTACGATCCTATTGGATGAGTACACGACTCGTCAGACTGACTTCTACTTGAACTTGAGTGGATCAGGACAGTTGAATGATGATTTCGCGTTGAACTACTTAGCAGGTGTGAACTTGTTCAGCTTCAATCGACACAGAGTGTTTACTCAAGGTGATGCGTTGGTATTCCAGGGATTCCTGGATATCAGTAATGCAACTGCGATCAGTGCACAAGAAGATGACACACGTTTCAGAACGTTAGGATTCTTCGGACAGGTAGAGACCAGCTGGAGAAACACCGTGTTTGTTACATTGACAGCACGTCAGGATTATGATTCACGATTGGTAGTCCCAGGAGCATTTGATGCTGGAAACGCTGGATTCTTCTATCCATCAGTTTCGACATCCTTTGTCTTCACAGAGCTATTGCCAGCGAGCAATATCTTGACGTTCGGAAAGTTGCGATTGAGCTGGGCACAGGTAGGAGCACCTCCACCATTTGCTTACTTGACCTCCACTCCATATGAGAACAACGTAAACGTTGGAGACGGATGGGGAAACACCCTTGCATGGCCAATCAATGGAGTAACATCTTTTGAGTTGGATAACGTGCTTGGAAACCCTCAGTTGACTCCAGAGTTGACTACAACGATTGAAGTTGGAGCAGACTTACGATTCCTGGATGGTAAGATCGGTTTGGATGTGACTTACTTTGATCGAGAGTCTGAAGATGCGATCCTCAATGCTTCATTACCAAGTACTAGTGGATACACCAGTGTTTGGACGAATGCAGGTCGAATGACTTCAACTGGATGGGAAGTAACATTGGATGCTACTCCGGTTAGTTCAGGAGATTTCAACTGGGATACTCAAGTAAACTTCACTCAAAATGAGAGTATTGTTGAGGAGTTAGCACCGGGTATCGAACGTTTACAGTTAGCTGGATTCGTCAGTGCAGGTACTTATTTGGTTACAGGTAATCAGTACGGGGCAATTTTTGGTGGAGTGTATCTGAGAGAAGAGGCCGGGACTGATACAGATACGGACTTAAATATCCCCGGTGGAGCCATTGTAATCAACGATGATCCAACATCTGCAGAATATGGCTATCAGGCCGTTGATGATATCCAACGAGCAGTTGGTGATCCAAACCCTGATTTCATTGTAGGATGGAGAAACAATTTGACTTATAAGAACTTCAGTTTTGGATTCCTATTAGATTGGAGACAAGGAGGAGACCTATGGAACGGAACAGCATGGGCACTTTCATTCTTCGGAAGATCTCAGCTGACTGCTGATACACGTGAGGAAACTCCTTTCATCATTGATGGAGTACTTTCTGACGGTTCTCCAAACAACATTCCTATTGTAAGAGACCAGAATTACTGGACCTCATCGGTAGCTGGATTTGGTTCGGTGGCGGAGCAGTTTGTACAAGATGGAGGCTGGATCAGGTTGAGAGAGCTCCAGTTCAACTACAACCTGCCAGCATCACTATTCAGCAACACGTTTGTGAAGAGTGCTTCTGTAGGATTCGTAGGTCGAAACTTGTGGTATGAGTGGGAGTATGACGGAGTAGATCCTGAGACTTCATTGACAGGAACTGGAAATGGTCAAGGCTTTGACTACTTCAACCAGCCAGGTACGAAAACCGCAATGTTCAGACTAAATGTTAATTTCTAATAGGGTAAAAAATGAAATTCATAAAGATTAAGAATATACTTCTCATGGGATTGGTATTGACTGCCTTCTCATGTGAGGACTTTATAGGAGGAGATTTCAACCAGGATCCGAACAAACCAGCAACTGTTCCGATCACAGGTATTCTTCCTCAGATACAGATTTCTCTTGCTGACACCTACGGTGGATCGTTTTCCCGATGGAACTGTATGTTCATGCAGCAGGTAGAAGGGGTCGCTCGCCAATGGTCTGGATTCAATCAGTATGCAATACTTCCAGTACAATTTGATGCAGCGATGGATGATCTGTACGAGAATGTTTTGGTTGAAATTCAGCCGATTAAGGCTGAAGCTACTGAACAAGGTTATAATCATTATTTAGCAGTGGCTCAGGTAATAGAGGCCTCAATGATAATGATGGCGGTAGATGTATGGGGAGATATTCCTTATACAGAAGCAGCATTGGGAGCAGAAAATTTCCACCCGGTATATGATGATGATGAAGCGGTGTATACAGCAGCATTCAATTTGTTGACTAGCTCTGAGAGTTTGTTTGGTCAAGCTGCAGGGGCTGTTGCGCCAGGTAGTGAAGACCTCTACTATGGTGGAGACGTTGATTCTTGGTTATTGGCAATCAACGCACTTCAATCCAGATACCATTTGCACCTTGGAGAATATGACGATGCACTTAGAGAAGCGCAAGCTTCATTCACGAGCAGAACTGATAACATGTCATATCAGTATGGGGCAGTTCCCGATGGTGGGCAGTGGTTCCGATTCAATGACGGAAGAACCGGTGATATCGAGTTCCACCCTACCATGCGTGAGCTCATGGAAGGCTTAAATGATGACGATCGCTTAAGTATAATGGATGTGGTTTTCACTACCACAGATCACCCATACTTGATTGACGCATATCGTCAGGACTTGATCTCTTACCGAGAGATCCAATTCATTATTGCGGAAAGTGCGTTCCGATTGGGTCAGTCGGCTACTGCCCATGCTGCCTATCTGAATGGAATTGGAGCATCATTTGAGGAATTAGGATTTGAAGCTGATGGAGATGAATATACCTCTTATGTAGCTCAGAGCGCTGTAGATCCGGGAGAAGGTAGTATTGATCTGACTCATATCATGACTCAGAAGTACATTGGGTTATTCATTCAGCCAGAAGTATTCAACGATTGGCGAAGGACAGGGATTCCAGACCTGGACCCAGTTTCAGGACAGTTTATCCCCCGAAGATGGCAATACGGGTTTAATGAGTACTTGTACAATGCCAATGCACCTGAGGAGGGCTCTGTTTCCTTATTCGCTCCACGAGTTTTTTGGGATACGCCTGATTGATAATTAAAATCTAGAATAACATGAAGAATATATTATATATCGTTTTTCCAGTTTTGATCATTATTGGTCAGTCTGGATGTGATACAGCTGGGGGTGTGGATGATGAGATATTTGCTCGGGGAGCAGATGCGGCACTTGCGAGTTGGGTTTCAACACCTGATGGTGATATCCTTTTATCTAATCCTGCTTCAGCAGCATCGTTTTCAGTTGAGTTTATTGATGAATCTGGTGGTAGTACTGTATCGAATTTCACACTGAATGTTTCTGATGGAACCAACTCGGGTGTGGTTTTTACCTCTTCCTCTTTCTCTGCGAATTCAGATGGGAATCAGGGAGTTTCAGGAAGCTACTCACTGAATACAATTATGGACGCACTGGGAACAACAGTAGCTGATTATGAAGAAGGAGATGAGTTCGAGTTTGCGGCGACTATTACGAGAGACGGAGTGGTGTACCCAGCAGGGAACGCTGCTATGTTCCTAAATGCAGTAAGGCAGTATTCAATTGCGCTACCTCTTGAGACAGTAGTAGTGGCTGGAGTCTCTGCGGATAGTGCACGATTAAATGCGAACTCTACTGAGTATGTTGTGATGGCATTTGAAAATGATTTTGGTGTGGCATTAAAGACACATCCAACGATTGAAATATTGAGTGGGGGAGGAGCTTTCGGCGATGTTGAAGTTGTTGCATTTGCTGATCCGGAAGATGAAGACAATCTTGGTAAGGATTCGGTTTATCGTGCGTTGTATACTCCAACTACCGAAGGTCCTGTGACTTTCAGGATCATCGGAGCGTCAGCTATTGGTACAGATGTTTTCACAAATGAACCGGATACATCCGAGAATTTCTTTATCGTTGACCTTACCAATCCTACGGTAGTTGGTGACAACTCTGGTCAGGTTACCGCTGGTCAGCGTTACAGTATATTGTTGGATGAACCAGTGGGAGATGTCAAACTAATGGTTGATTTCCTAAATGTAGATGATGATGAAGACGGATTGATTGATGCTGCTGATACTGATGGAGATGCAGTTGAGGGGGAAGTAGCATTTGATGGAGATTTGATTGACTTCACTTTTGGGTGGAAAGATGAAGACGGTCAGGTCACTCTGACGTTGGAAGCATTCGACCGAGCAGGTAATCCACTGACACTGGATCCGGGGACAGCATCAGTGACTTTGGTGCCAACCCCTTAGTTTAGCTTTTGGTTAAGTGTAAAACCATCCGCCAACCGGCGGGTGGTTTTTTTATGTCCGTTCATCAAGTAGTTGACAAACATAAATTTTCAAACATTCTATCTTTAGCGATCCACATAATTCAATCAAATGAAAAAGATTATCTACTTCCTGGCGCTGATTTTTTCACTCACATGCTTTGGGCAGAATTCCTACGAAATCATAGATGCAATTGATGCCGAAAGGATAGAAAATGATATCCGAAAATTAGTGTCCTTTGGAACACGTCACACCATGTCAGAAACCGAGTCTGAAACTCGAGGAATAGGTGCAGCGAGGAGATGGATCAAGTCAGAGTTTGATAAGATTTCCAAAGAATGCGATGGATGTCTGGAAGTAAGTTATCAGCGGACATTGGAAAAAGGTAATGCCAAAACCAGGATCACGAAGGATACGGAAGTGGTGAACGTGCTTGGGATCATCAGGGGAACTAAGTATCCCAATCGATACGTGATCATGGCTGGCGATATTGATAACCGTGTGTCCGATCCGTTGAATTACACAGATGACTCGCCCGGAGCAAATGATAATGCCTCAGGAATGGCTGGTGTAATAGAGGCTGCCAGAGTCTTGTCGAAATACTCTTTTGAGAATTCCATTTTGTTGGTTGGTCTTTCAGGTGAGGAACAAGGCTTATACGGAGGTAAGCACCTGGCTACTCGTGCGGTTAATGAGGGTTGGGAGATTATCGGAGTATTGAACAACGACATGATCGGAAATATCGAGGGAGTAGACGGTGTGATTGACAATCGAACATTCCGGATATTTTCTGAGCCAACTTCACCGAAGGATACTGATTTTCAGAAGCGAATGCGGAGATACTACGGTGGAGAAGTTGACGGTATTTCAAGACAGTTGGCGCGATATGTCTACACAATGACCAAAACTTATATGCCTGAAATGAATCCTAAAATGATCTATCGGCTGGATCGATTTGGTCGGGGCGGCCATCATCGTCCCTTCTGTGATGAAGGTTTCGCAGGGGTTCGGATCATGGAGGCACATGAGAATTATAACCGCCAGCACCAGGATTTGAGAACAGAAGATGGTATTGAATATGGGGATGTTATCGAAGGTGTGAATTTTGACTATGCGAAGAAACTCACGGCAGTAAATGCAATCACGTTGGCAGCTTTAGCATCAGCTCCACCTGAACCCGGAAACGTTAAGATCGGGGGTGCGGTGAAACCATCAACGACACTTGCCTGGGATGCCGTAGACGCTGATGATCTCGCTGGGTACAAGATCTACTTTAGGGAAACAACCTCACCAACCTGGGATAGTTTTCGAATCGTGGGCAAGGGCGTAACAGAACATACCCTGGAAGGAATCGTTATTGACAACTACTTCTTTGGAGTAGCATCCTTTGATTCTAATGGAAACGAAAGCCTGGTTGTTTTTCCCGGAGAAGTTATGAGGTAATTACTTGAGGATTTGAGTCGTGTGATCCTTGGTTTTCACTTTCTCTATTACTTCCTCAATTTTTCCATTCTCATCTATGACGAAAGTAGTTCGGAGGGTTCCCATATACTTCTTACCATACATTGACTTTTCTCCCCACGTACCAAATTTTTCATGAACGGATTTATCAGTGTCCGCTACCAGGGAGAATGGAAGCTCGTGTTTGTCTATGAATTTCCTGTGAGATTTGTCTGAATCGGTGCTCACTCCAAGTACCTCATAGCCCTGTTTGATCAAATTATCATAATTATCTCTTAGGTTACAGGATTCTGCTGTACATCCTGGAGTGTTGTCTTTAGGATAGAAGTAAAGCACAACCTTTTTTCCTTTATAATCAGATAGTTTGATAGGGTTACCATCCTGGTCGATGCTTTCAAAATCCGGTGCGTTATCTCCTGGTTTTAATGTGATCATAAAATCTTATTCGTATAAATGGTTTCGTTATTGGCATTATCAATTACCGACAAAAGTAACTCTCCTCTCAGCGGAATGTTTGGTTGTTGAGGTAAAGTAGTCAGCACTCCTGTTTTAGCTTCGTATCTCATCAATAGGAATTCACCATCCAATTCCGCTCGGAACGATTTAATACCTGAAAGACCATCTGCTATTTTGAATCTTGGAAGCCCTGTATTTGACCTAAGTGGCTGTATTTCAGGAGGAATTGAATCTGAAAGAATAGTATATGTCACCAGTTCCCTGGTGTCGAAAGTTATCCCTTCAGTTCCCCATTCACCACCCATAAAGTTGAATTTCTTTCCCAATACCGAGTAAACATGGGAATTCTCCTGGTCGTAGGGGATACTTGACTTCAACTTTAGTGATACATTTCGCCGGAGTGGGTCTTTTCCGTTTTGAAATTGAAACAACTCAATTCCTTTCAACGAATCCAGCTTTTTATCAAACTTCATGTGAAGTGTGTCAAACAAGGTCCTGCTGCTGAACTCAGCCTCAAAAGACTGATGGATATAGCTGATCTTTTCTTCGGAAGGAATTGATGTTACAAAGCCGGTTTCTTCCGTAGCACCATCTATAAAAATACTTGAAGGGAGCCCGTTATCAATATCCCACAGGTAATAGTTGTAGTCTCCATCAGAGAGGTAAGGATTGATAGGCTTCCACTCCTCCAGTTTCACCCCAACACCATTAGTTGATTTGAAGTGAATGTAATTCCCTAGAATCTCGTACTTATTAAAGGATGTTTTTGGAGGGTAAACAACTTTATCTGAATTAATAGCCACCTCAGTTACAGAAAGGTTTCGATAACTATCAGAAGTGAATATGCTGATGGTCTTTTGATCGCTAAAAGAGATGCCTTTATTGCTTGATAAGTAGATGTTGTGTTGGTTACCATCATCAGTGTAAAGCTTGTTGAATCTTCTGCTTCTAAACCTTAAAGTCTCATAATTGTAATGCTTCAAAGTATTCCGTTGTAAAGCAAATGTGAGTTTCCCCTTGTTTTCATTAAAGACCGTATCGCCATCAATCAACATGATCGTTTGGATGATCCCGTTCTTATTGGGAATTCCGTCCATGGGATCGTATGAGTAGATCTCAACTCCGATCTTGCCCTCGAGATTGATAGGAACATTGGTTCGAAAGGCATTATTCACTTTGATCAGGTCAAACTCATACCTGCCGAAAAGACCATTGATCCGAGCTTCTGAATCAAGTGTGATAAATGCAATTCTTTTAACGATGGGAGCTAGTCGATCTCTAATCTCTTTGAAACCAAATTGAAGCAGATCCAGTGGTCTTTGATCCTTATCTCTGATCTCGAAATGCAAATGAGGGCCACTTGAAGAACCGGTATTGCCTGAATAACCAATTAAGTCCCCTTTCTTGAATGTGAATTTGTCCCTATTGGGAAAGAATTCAATCTCGTATGATTCTTCTTCATACTGCAGGTTCCGCACATATGACTCAATGTCTTGTTGGTATTCATCCAGGTGAGCATAAACTGAAAATGTGCCATTAGGGTGTGCCATGTACATGGAATGGCCATATCCGCCAGTCGATACTTTTATTCGAGATACGTATCCGTCAGCAACCGCATAAACAGGTATACCGATTTTCCCATTCGTTTTTACATCGATCCCTGTGTGAAAATGCGATGATCGGATCTCACCAACTGTGCCAGCCAGGTAGCTTTGATATCCGGGGTTGATAGGAAACTGGAAGTATCCTTTTGGAATAGCCTGACCACCCGCTGCTATGGCTGAGATGACAAAAAACACTATAGTGGTCAGTCGAAGCATCATTTCACTTCAAAGTCAAACATTTGTTGATCTTCTATATAACCAGTCAGACGGTCTCCTACACTTACCGGGCCAACGCCTTTTGGTGTTCCTGTAAATATTATATCACCTGTTTTCAATAGAATGAACTTTGAGACATAAGCGATGATCTCATCTATTGGCCATAACATAAGTGAAGTGTTACCTTCCTGCACTTTTTCATTATTCTTTTCCAGCCTAAAGTTCAGGTTTTTCAAATCAAACGGTTCTTTTGAAATAAAGGGGGAAATGGGTGCAGACCCATTGAAACCTTTCGCAAGTTCCCATGGATGACCTTTTTCTTTGGCAAGTGCTTGCAAGTCCCGTGCCGTAAAGTCGATCCCAAGCCCAATCTCATCATAATATTGGTGAGCAAATTCTTCAGCAATTGACTTTCCCTCTTTCTTGATCTTGATCAGGATCTCCACTTCATGATGAATATCTTTCGAAATCTCTGGATAGTAAAACGGAGCATTATCCTTTAGGAGAGAAGTATCCGGCTTCATAAAAATGATTGGATGAGTGGGCCGCTCGTTGCCCAATTCTTCAATGTGTTCGACATAGTTTCTTCCTATGCAGATGATTTTCATAACCTAAGCCTTGTTGAAAACAAAAATAGAACCAGAAGGTTGGTGTGGAAATTAATCCGTAAGGGAAATTAAGCGATTGTCAGCGATTCAGGCTCAATAACCTCAACATTTCCTTTAGGATTGATCTCAGATAGTTGAACTTCCTGGATGGTGTTGATCAATAGCGGGTCATACTTGGCTGCTACCCGAATGTAATTTTCTGTGAATCCATGCATCATCCCATCTTCAATATCTTCTTCGAATAACACCTTAAAAGTCTTTCCAAGGTTTTGTTCGTAGAAGTGTCGCCTTTTCTTCTCAGACAGGATTCGAAGCATTTGGGATCGTCTGTTTCGCTCTTTCACATCGACCGTTCCATCCATTTCGATGGCTGCTGTATTCGGTCGCTCTGAGTAGGTGAATACGTGTAAATAGGAAACGTCCAGTCGGTTGAGAAAATCGTAAGTCTTAAGGAATTCTTCTTCTGTTTCTCCCGGGAACCCTGTGATTACGTCTACACCGATGCAGCAACCCGGCAGTACCTGCTTAATCTTTTGAACTCTCGATTCATACAAATCTGACAGGTATCGCCGATTCATTTTTCGCAAGATGTTATCACTTCCCGACTGAAGGGGTATGTGGAAGTGAGGGACAAATCGTTTGGAATCAGCTACGAACTCAATGATCTCATTTGAAAGGAGATTTGGTTCGATCGAAGAAATCCGAAAACGTTCAATATCAACGTTTGCATCCAATGCTTTGATAAGGTCAATGAACCTTTCCTGTCTCTTTCCATCGATGATACCAAAATCGCCAATGTTAACCCCGGTTAGTACGATTTCCCGAACTCCTGAATCAGCTATTTCCCGGGCTTGAGTTACGATCTCTTCAGTCCTGGTGCTTCGGCTTTTCCCCCTGGCCAGAGGTATAGTACAGAAAGCACAGCCGTAGTTGCATCCATCCTGAACCTTAAGGAATGTCCGTGTTCGGTCTGCTATTGAATGAGAGGCATTGAATGTCTTTGCTTCTGAGATCTCGGACGCAAAAACGCCTTGTTTGGTGAAGTCTTCCAGGTAGTCAAAAAGCTGAAATTTTTCAGCCGCACCCAACACAGCATCCACACCTGGAATTTGTACGATCTCTTTTGGTTTGAGCTGTGCATAACAACCAATGATCGTGACAAAGCTTTCAGGAGCAATTTTTTTAGCTTCCCGGACAATTTTCTTGCACTTCTTGTCAGCGTTTTCTGTGACTGAGCAAGTATTAATGATAAAGATGTCCGGTTGATTTGTAAAGTCCACTTTCTGGTAACCACGCTCCTCAAACATCCTTGAAATAGAGGATGTTTCTGAAAAGTTAAGCTTGCAGCCCAGGGTATAAAAAGCGACTTTTTTCATTGAGCCGCAAAATTAAATGATTCGTATTAGTTAGCGAGTTTTTATTGGGAAGCGGACTTTGTCGATCTCCTGCTCTATTAGCCGCTCGATCCTTCCCATCTTACCTTTGTCTGCACGGTTGATCAGAGTAATTGCCACACCGCTTGTTTTGGCCCGGGCCGTCCTGCCAATTCTATGAACATAATCTGCTGCATCACCGGGAACATCGAAATTGATCACAAGGTCTATGTCTTTGATATCAATTCCCCGACTCAATACATCAGTTGCTACCAGGACCCGAAGCTTCTTAGCCTTGAATTTCAGGAGGATTGCTTCACGCTCATCCTGATCCAGCATTGAGGAGATACCTCTGGCATCTATTCCTTCGTTTTTCAACGCCTTTACTATCTCTGAGACTTTCTTCTTGGTTGAAGAAAAAATGAGAATACTATCAAATCTGGTGTACCTGGTGATCAACTTAGTAACCAACTCGATTTTGTACCCCTCTTCCACCAAATACGCTTCCTGGCTGATGTTTTCTGAGGGCTTAGCTATTTCCAATGATATTCGTACCGGGTCCTTGAGGATGCTTTTGGCCAATTTTTCAATTTTTGGTGCCATTGTCGCACTGAACATGAGTGTTTGCTTCTTCTTAGGAAGGAACGTGTCGATCTTTTTGATGTCATCGTAAAAGTTCATGTCAAGCATTCGATCAGCCTCATCCAGGATGAGATGAGTTACCTTGTCAAACTTGACATAGCCAAGGTTGAGGTGTGAGATCAGTTTTCCGGGAGTAGCCACCACGATGTTGCTACCTTCTGTCAGTGCTCGCTTTTGCTGTTCGAAATCCTGTCCGTCACCACCTCCGTAAATGGCTATTGAGTGGACATTCAAGAAATAAGAGAATCCTTCGATCTGCTGATCGATCTGGATTGCCAATTCACGGGTCGGAACAACAATAAGAGCCTTTACATCTTCACTTGGATATTTCGCAAGGAAGTTCAGTATCGGGATTACAAAAGCTGCCGTTTTCCCGGTTCCGGTTTGTGCACAGCCAATTAAATCCTTGCCCTCTAAAATGGAAGGGATAGCTTGCTCTTGAATGGGTGTCGCCTCAGTATATCCTGTGTGAGAAATCGCCTCAAGTAACTGAGGCTCTAATTTGAAGTCCTCAAAGGTCATGAGGCGCAAATATGCTCAAATGCATGCGATTTGACACAAAATGTAAGACTACATCATGTTAGCCATCTGCTTTGTATCCCTTTTTTGGCGAAGAAAATCAGACCAAATCCAATAAGGATCACTAATAATGGGAAAATAATAGCCTGAGCGCCCATTACAGCTACCGTATCACTCAGGAAAAACGAGTGAGTATTCTGAACCAGAACTCCGATAAGAGAAATTACAAATAGCAAATGGGCCAGCTTCTTCCTAACTAAAAGAAGGACACTTGCAATTGTCCCACCGAAAACCGCAATTGCAAACGCTGCAGTTGCCCAGGCCGGGTAATTCTCATAAAGTGCCTGTCGATCCAATGGAAGAGCTGCTAAATCCTCTGCTGTCATATACGCTTGTGCTAGGTAAGCATTCACTCCCATTCCGTTCCAAAGAAGTGATACAACACTTACTATCCAGAACCAAACAGGTGGTTTCGTTGATTGTTCGGACATGTTACTTAGGTTTTTAGATGATCTCTAAAGGTACATAATTCGTAAACAACACTAATTTTCCGTTCGTCAATAGATGTTTTTTGCAATACTTCAATGTTCCTAAATTCATGAGCATGAAATCAATTTTATCGTTTACTCTGATTACCCTTTGTGGGTTGGTAATTGGTCAATCACTAAAACCCGGGAAATGGAAAGGAGAGATCGTATACAATATCCAAACCATCCCGTTCATTTTTGAGGTTGTACCGACTGGAGGAGACGTTCCTGAAATCATTTTTATTAATGGAAAGGAACGGAGACTGGTGAGCAATGCAAGTATCGAAGGTGATAGTATCTTCATTCCATTGGACCCTTTTGATGTCGAGATCCGTGGAAAATTCACTGCGACGACTATTGAAGGAAGTTATGTTAAGCACTATCGAAATGCGAGGATGCCTTTCAGTGCTTCGTTTGGTGGTCAGCGATTTATGAAGAAAAGTGCTAAGAATGATGTTAATGTTCGTGATCGCTGGAAGATGACTTTTAGTCCGGATTCTCCTTCCATGAGTGATGGAGTTGGACTCTTCAATCAAATTGGAAGTATGGTGACAGGAACGGTCATTACCGAAACCAGTGATTACCGGTATTTTGAAGGTATCGTTGACGGTGATTCACTCAAACTGTCTTCATTTGATGGGGCTCATGCATTCATGATCCTTGGCAAGAAAAACGCAGATGGTTGGGAAGGTAAAATTGTATTTGATAACAATTACTCGGAACAGTGGGTCGCTTCTTATGATCCTAAAGCAGAACTCACTGACCCATTTGAGTTGGTGACTGTTGAAAAAGCCGAGCACAAACCCTATTTCGACTTATTGGGAGCCGGAAGCGGGAAGGACGCAATTGATGTTTCTAAGTACGAAGGAAAGGTGGTTGTGCTACAAGTATTTGGTACCTGGTGTCCAAATAGCCATGACCAAACCAGGTATTTGGTGAATTGGTTCAATAAGAATGGTCAAAGGAATGTGTCAATCTTAGCTTCATCATATGAAGCCAACTATTCCCGGGATTATGGGTTAGAGCGCCTGGCGACCTATCGTGAGAAAAACAACATTGGTTATGACCTGGTGCTTGGAGGACGTCTTAGCAAGACAGCTGCTGCAACCCCGTTCCCATTTATTGAACGAATCAAAGCATTTCCTACTTTAGTCATCCTCGATAAGCAGGGGTTTGCACGATACGTTTGCAGCTATTTTAATGGTCCTGCAACTGGTTCTTATTATGACGCTTTTGACCGAAGATTTAACGAGATCATTGATGAGCTTGAAGCTGAATAATGTTTAATCATCTTGTACTTTTTCACAGAAGATTCGCCACGTGGGATAGATGATGGTCCGGTCTTTTGATACCCATTCCCCTGCCCAGTTAAACCCGGATTCCGAAATATCTGAAAAGGTGAGCCTGTAATCTCCGTCCCATCCGTTTGGAGCCTTTTGATCCCGATAGAGGACCATATTACCTTCCGCTTCTCTATTTCCCTCCCAACTGGAAAGGGTGGTGGTAGGAGTGGTGCTTGCATAGTAGTGAACATACCAACTGCTGCTGTCCGAGTTGTATTGCCGAATACTACCTGAATGACCTCCATCTTCTTTCAGTGTTTCATCCTGAACCGCCCAACCGTTCATGATGTATTTAAATGTCCAGGACATTGAAACAGTGTCAGCCCAGTTGTTTTGATCGATCCGGGTCACTGACTTGCACTCGCATGTTCCGATCAATTCTGCAAAGTCGCCTGTCTGAGGCGGTGCTTCCGGATTTAGTTTTCCAAATGGGTTTTCGGCCGAGACCTCATAACTGTACTGAGCAAGGCAAATGAATTGGCCAAGGAGAGCTAGAATTAGTGTAAGAGTTTTCATTCTTTTTTAGCCCCAAGAACAGCCAATTTGGATGAATACACCTCCTTTTTGCAGTTAGCTGAGCGCTTTTTGCAGGGAATCAGAGTGATGACTCGTTGATTTTCTTTCGAAGGGTTTTGATGCCAGACCTGCTTAATGGCAACTCAGAATCATTACTCAGCTTAATGGTAGAGGATTCGAAATTGATCTGATCTACGTATTCGAGGTTCAACAAAGCTCCGCGGTGGATTCGAACAAACCGAAATGGTTTTAACTGAGTTTCCAGGGTTTTTAGAGTTTTTCTTAATGTGTAGGATCGCTGCGCGGTATGAATTCTCACACAATAGTCATCAGCCTGTATCCAGATGATCTGGCTGAGAGGAATTGGTTTTAACTTGGAACCAATTTTAATTCCGATCTGTGGCTCACTTGTGATTTTTAGCGATTCAAGTGTTTCATGTAATTCTCCACTTTCTTTTCGAAGGTTTATTAGTTCCACTTCCTGGGCCTTCACTTCCTTGGTACGGAAATAGTTGATTAGCATCAACGCAACAGTTCCATATGCCATCAAGAAGGTCAGGCCTTTTTGGAAAACAAAGAATTTGGAAAACTCGAAAAATACTTCGCTTGAGAAATCGATCCCTTGTTGAATGATGTTGACCACACTGATAACCAGAATAGAAGCAACAATCCCAGCAAGTGCACTGACCAGAACTATTAGCTTGCTTCTCCATGTCTGAAGATTGCTCAGTTGTATTTGGTTCTTCACAATTAACGAAAACGGCAAACTAAAGAGGAACCAAATACCCCATCGTTGAAGATGAAGTTTAAGCATCTGGACCATAGATACGGGCTCTTCCGCGAGGTTGAATGAGTCGATATAATATTTCTGCTGTGCTGCATCAAACACAACAAGAAATAGAAAGAAGCCGACAAAAAGAATGGTTGACTTTCGATCGATCATACTATCAAGTTAATGAAATGAAATCAGACTACTTTCCAACAAGTATGAATGGTGCCCAGTAATAAGGATCATTGTAATCCTCAGAATTTAACAACCCGAGTTTAGCCTGCCTCAGTGCGGTGTTATATCCGTGATGATCATTGTGGAGGTTGTACTTGTAAAAGTCAATCATCATTTGGGAGGTGGAAGCATCCGCCACTTGCCAGAGTGATACAATAATGTTGTTGGCACCGGCATATTGCAATGCTCTACTTAAGCCGACGATTCCTTCTCCCTTGGCTACTTTCCCTAGTCCCGTTTCGCAAGCTGAGAGAGTGACAAGATCTGCGTTGATCTTCAGGTTGTAGATCTCCCCGGCATAAAGACTTCCGTCTTCATCACCGTCAGGATTAAGGAAGATTCTTGACAGTGCAGGCTCTGACTCATTTACCAGTCCATGTGTCGCAAAGTGGAGGTATCGGTACTTATCCAGATCGTCTACCTTAAGAGTGGACTCTGTTGCTTCATTATGTGCTCTAACGGTGGGTTTACAGTTATTGCCCATGAAGAGGTACCGGATTTCCATGATTTCTTCCTCAGATCCAGGCAAAGTAACCATTTGGACCTCCTGATTGTCGAATTCTACAGGAGCTACCAGTAAGATTTGAGGATTAGGGTCTATGTTTTCTGACTTGCGCTGAGTGAAAAGCGAAGCTGAATAGTCATAGGAAATGTGATAGTCACGAATAAGGAATGGAACTGTTTCATAAGTCTCTTCTTCGCTTTTCGGATCTATCAGCACTTCGAACGGAATGGTACCCAGTGCTCCATCAGGTAAGATCACCAATTCAGCTACGTTTGACGGGAGTTTGGGAATCAGTTGTTCGTACAACTTCTTGGCAGAAGAAACAAAAGTAGATGCTACATGATATCTAATAGCATTTCTTAGGCTGGCGGCATTTTTTTCAAATTCTTCGTTTCTCGGAAGTGCATAGGCTTTGATATTCTTACTCGTAACAACAAAGACGTAGATCTCGGAAGAACCCACAAAATAGGAGAGGAGTGCTGCTCCTTGGTTGAGGTTGGCTTGAATTTCCGAAACAGACACTAGCGAATTACTGTATTTGAGATTATAGTAATCTGTATACTCTTCTTCCAACCTTGAAATGAATGATCGGTATCCGTTTTGGTACACAAATAATAGGTCTTTCAATGATTGATCATCCGCATTATCGGGGTGAGCTAATTTTTGCTGGATGTATGAGATCTCATCCTTCAGACTATCCTCCAGATAGATCAGGTCACTAGGGATTCCTGAGAATTCTTTGGCTTTGGTTTCCGTGATTGCCTCAAGTAATACTGAAGATTTGCTTCTCTCGCAGAATTCGAATGCGGTCTCAAGATGCTCTCTTCTCTTTAGGCTTTGCTCACTAAGTAGAAGTGACAGCCGAATACCATTATCGTAAACATCTTTTGATATCTCACCTAATCGAAGCTTGTCTTGCTCACTCAGTCGCTGACGTCTGATGATTGAAATAAGGCCATCACTCAATTTGTAAGCTTCAATCGAGCTTTTTAGGTCAATTGTGTTTAGCGTTTTTTCGAAATGTAGGGCTTCCAATGCCTTTGCTTTAGCCTGAAGGCTGGATAAAAGGATATCAGCATTGAAATAGTCCCTTAGCTCGGGAAGATCGTAGATCCCTGTGAATGTCTGTCCGGCGAGATTCGCATAAATGGACTGTTGGTAGAACTCGACGGCCAATCTGAATTCGCTTTTCTTTTGGTGGACTTTACCGATCAGGAAATACGTATTAGCAACCTCAGGATGCTTCTCACCAAACAAGCTGATATACATTTGAAGTGCTTCTTTCTGACTTAAAAGGGCAAGTTCAAGGTCTCCTTTTTGTTCATGTACCCGACCAATGCTTGATATCACCAATGCCTTGTTGGGGTGTAGGCCTGAGAATTTTCTGTCGTAAGAATCCTTTACCTCACTGAGAAGATTGAAAGCTTCGTCGTAGTTGCTTTGCTCTGAATTAGCAAAAGCCATGTTTGTGAGCACCAAAGCAGTTTTTCGATCTTCTTTTCCAAGTTTGTCTTCATAGATCCTCTTTGCCCGGTTGAAATAGATCAAAGCCTGCAAAGGCTCCTCCTGAAGGTAGACTAGTCCAAGGTTGTTAAATGAATCACCCACTTCCAGCGCATCCCGGCCACTTAATTGCCTTCGGATACCCAATGCTTGCTCATGGTATTGCAAGGCCAGTTCTTTGTTTCCGTTATTCCAATAGGCCAGACCGAGAGCGTTGAAGCAATTTGCTTTCTCCAGGGTATCATCTGAACCAAACAGTTGCTCTCCTCGATTCAAATGTTCGAGTGCTTCGTCGTTCCTGCCAAGGTTCAAGAAGCTAAGACCCAGAAACGTAAGTGATCTTGCTTTGACTACATCAGAGACTTGCACATCCGTTTCTACATAGTTCAAGGTGTTTTCAGCCAGACTTTTGGCGTGAAACGGATCGCCATTCAGGAGCTGGCAGTCTATCATTTCCAAATGACTTTCCACATAGGATAGGATGGCTTCCTGTTCCAGAAAAACATCTCCTGCCTGCTTGTACAGATCATACGCAGCTTCGTAATCCCCTCTTTGCTTTGCAGCATCAGCCTGGCTGATCAGCGATCCCTGTGAAATGGCATTGTAACATACCATTAGCATTAGCGCTATCCAAAACGCATACTTCATACCCAAACAGATTAGAATTTGTAAATGTAGCTTACGCTTAGCACTTCATTTCGAGTCAACCCATCAGGATTAACGTCTCTGTCGGCTAGTTTGATTCCCTGAATGATCTTAATACTGTTATTAACATCAAATTGGTAGCCAAAACTTCCCAAGACAGAAAGTGCCAGTCCGGTCGTACCCTCCAGGTCAGTTCGCTGTTCTGATCCTGGTATGATCACATTGTCTTCCGTGATCCGGTAGATTGGTAGCAGGCCAAGTGTAAAATTATAGTTGGTAAACTTGAAATTCCGCTCCACCCTCAACATTACATCAGTTCCTCTTTTCAGATGAATTCCACGATTATACCGCTCGACGTATTCCGGACTTGGGTAATTGGGGAATCCTCCCCAGACAAATTCATTGCCATTCTCAGTGAAGGCCACCTGGATACCTGTTGCGATCAACCATTTTTCATTGACCATCGAAAGTCCGGCTATACCATCGTATGAGCCCAGGCTTGTTTGATAGTACATATGCAATGGGGTGGGCTGACCATTTGTAAATTCATTATTGACCGTTGCATTGGCATCATTTGTAGGGATCTTGGCACCAAGTGTTCCATTCAAACTCCAACGTCTGGTAGTCTTTAGATTTTTTGTGTAACTCAATGAAATGTCACCAAGACCCGCATTTTCACCAAGAGACCCCTTGATCCATTGGTAAGGTAATTTGATCTGAAGTGAGCTTCGGTCAGTTATTGCCAGGTTGAAATCAACATTCGCAGCATAAATAATGGGTGTGAGTAAACTTGTTCCCCGGTAGTAGTTGACTTCCAGTGAACGCAACTTTACTGCTATTCGCTTACTGTAGTTTTGGTCAGGGCGCATCGCACCCATGGTACAGAATCCCGCATCGCTGCATCCCTGAGAGTAACCATTGAAAATTAGGGTGACTAATACTAAGGTAATCAATGGACGCATGTTAATAGGATTATATATAGATACAATTATACGAAAAGCCAAAACACTTATTTCCAGAAAAAAATATCTTTCGATTAAACCTTTTCAATATGTGGTAGTCAAAGGGCCATAACAATTGAAAAAACGAATACGAAAGATCATGAAAAAGTTATTGTTTATTTCGACTATCGCAACAGCTTTTATACTTAGCTCATGTAGTACTGATGACGGCCCTTCGGGTTCCGGGCTGGTAGATGAGCTGGATGCAGACTCTGAAGCAGCTTTGGAGTCAAGTTTAGAGGACGTTGACCTGATCACCGAAGCAGGGATGGAAACTCTGGAAGAGGACGTGGCGGGTGCTACACAAAGGGACATCATTTTGGATTGTGCAACTGTAACAAAGGACACAGTGAACATGGTTGTGACGGTAGACTATGGAGATGGATGCGAAGGCCCAGGCGGTCGGATCCGAAAAGGGATCATCCGAATTGAATACAATTTGAGGAAACTTGTTCCCGGAGCATTCAGAATCGTAACATTTGAAGATTTCTCCATTGATGATGTGCAGGTAGAAGGTATCCGGACTGTAGAGAACATCTCTGTTAGTTTAGAGGACAATCCTACATTCGAATCAACGCTTGAGGATGGACAGTTAACCTTTACAGATGGAACCATCGCGACCAGAGAGGCGAATCATGTTAGGACTTGGTTCCGTAGCGCAAATCCTTTGCTTGATGAGGCGACGGTAACTGGGGGAGCAAACGGTACCCGACGAGATGGGGTGAGTTATACCGTTGAAATTTTGGAAGAATTAGTTTACAAAAGAGACTGCCGGTCCAGAGGAGTGTACATTCCTGTTGCTGGTGTGAAGCAGATCACTACTGATGCGAATGTATTTGTCATTGACTATGGTGATGGAGAGTGTGATCGAGAGGTTACGATAACCATTAATGGCGAGGTATTCACACGAACACTTAATCCATTTAGATTCAGATAATCAACAATCTCTTAGGTTAGTTTTCAGGTAGGTAAAGCCCCTGGATCCTCTTAGTAGGTGACAGGGGTTTTTTTACTTTACTTCCGTGAATACATACGCTATGATGTTTGCGCCCATCCTTAGAGCTTCTTGTCTCAACTCTTCAGGATCATTATAAATGATCTGATCTTCCCAGCCATTGCCAAGGTCACTTTCATAAGAATAGAAACAAACAAGTTCACCTTCATAGAAAATGCCAAATCCTTGAGGAGGTTTGCCATCATGTTGATGGATCTTGGGAAGTCCTTCATCAAAATCGAACTTGAGGTGATAAATCGGATGATCAAAAGGGATTTCAACAAAATCTAATTCCGGGAACACCTTTTTCATCTCCAACCTGATAAATTGATCCAGCCCATAATTGTCATCAATGTGAAGGAACCCGCCGGAAGTGAGGTAGCTCCTTAAATTTTCAGCTTGTGACTCACTAAAAACGACATTTCCGTGCCCAGTCATATAGACATAGGGATATAGAAACAAGTCCGGGCTTCCGACTTCAACCACATCTTCAAATTCAGCAATGTTGGTGTTCAGGTAGTCATTGCAAAACCTTATGAGGTTTGGAAGCGCGGTTTTGTTAGCATACCAATCCCCACCACCATCATATTTAAGCTTTGCGATTTTTACTGGTTGACCCAGTGTTGCGAAAGCCGTCACCCAAAGAAGCGCGATAAGAATCTTCTTTATCATATCCACTATTATACCATAAAGATGGAAAATAGTTCCTTATTGGAACACTTCCTGAAGTGGAATGCCAGTACAACTACTTGGCAATGAAATATTTAGGAGCATAGAAATTGTAGGGGCAATGTCCGTGATTGCCACTTTTCTGACACTACTTCCATTGGGTATATTGGCTCCAAAGAAGATAATTGGAATATGTGTATCGTAAGTACCTCCGGAACCATGAGTAGTTCCTCTACCTCCATCTCTACCTCTAAGATATCCTGGACTTAAGTGTACTAACACATCACCTGACCGCTGTTGATTGTACCCATTCTCAAGCAGCACCCGGTAATGTCCAGATCCACTTCTTTTTGCAATTTCTGAGGCAGCATAAGCTTGTTGAACTGAGGGAAGTTGTAGTGCAATATCAACGAGTTGCTCTTGCATATCGGCTAAATTCAGATCACGTGCTTTGATGAGTTCCCGATCAAGAAAGAGTTGACTGTTAGAAACATCGAGAATCCATTCGCTCTTGCCAAGTTGTTGTTCAACCAAACGTTCGAAATCTTCTGCAGTTTGTTGAGTATTAATGTAGCCACCAGGCATTTTGTTGTCAATTTGGAATTGTGGTACTGCGGCAACTCCATGATCTGCGGTTAGGAAGACCTGATAGGCATTACCGAATCGATCATCCAGGTAATCAAGAAGACGTTCAATCTCTTTGTCTAGTCTTAGGTAATTATCTTCCACTTCGATAGAGTTCGGGCCAAAAGCATGGCCGATGTAATCAGGACTGGAAAAACTCACGGCCAACAAATCAACGAACTCATCTTCACCCATGCTTTCTCCTTCTATGGCTGCTATAGCAAAGTCTGCTATGAGCGTATTCCCGAACGGAGTTGTTCTTATCATGCCAATCCCGTTATCAACTACCAATTCGGAAAGGTTGTACGGAAAGGTTGGAGTTCCCTTCCCTTTCGGTATTCTTTCATAAGGTGTATCATCTGGAGTACTCTCAGAATATTCTTCTATCGGCAATAGGGTTGACCAGGTTCCCTCCAGGTACTTGCTAACCAGTTTTTGTTCATTGAAGTCCTTGACCCATTGAGGGAGGTCTTCGAAATAGTAGTCGCTTGTCATGAAGTTTCCGGTCTTGTCATCAAACCAATATGCTCCAGTGGGATTGTGACCGGCAGGAAGCACAGCTCCCCTGTCTTTGAGCGATACTCCAACTACTTTAGATCTGAAGTTTGAGATCACCCGAAGTTCATCTGTAACTGTGGAAGCAATGAGATTTTTTGGAGAGATCATTCCATTGCTCTTTGAGCCACCTACGGCATTCATTTCCGGGTCTGAAACACAGTAGATAGAACGATCTTTTTCACGCGAGTACCAGGCATTGGCAATGATCCCATGGTTAGATGGAGTAGTTCCGGTGTAGATTGAAGCATGACCGGGTGCTGTATAAGTAGGCACGTAGTTGTAGTGAGCATTGCGGAATTGGAATCCTTCTGAAATCAACCTTTTAAAACCACGCTCTCCGTATTTATCATAAAAGCGAAGCAAATACTCCTGCTTCATCTGATCCACCACAATCCCCACCACAATTTTTGGTTTTATCGGTGGTTGTTTTTGGGGTTGGCATGAGCCTAAAACAAATGAAATAGAAAGGATAATAGTGAATCTCATACATGTGTGCAGTTATATTAAGTAGTGAAGGTATCAATCAAATGTTATTTGAGAATTAAGAAAAGCTAGAATGAAGTTGATTTATTAAACTTTCAAACAATTAAGTTTTTTTATGGGTAGGATAAATGAATCTTATATAAAGATTTTGAAGTACCGACTATTATTTTCTACATTTAATCGATATTATCATTTGATAATATTCTTTTGGCATATATTGCCAAATTAACGAGTGAGATTTTTGACCAGCAAACCAAATTTCGGATACTCACTTCGATTATTAGATAGCTAACCACTAATTAATTGAAGTATGATGTTTTACCTATTCTATGTATGGAGGAACAGCTGCCGCCCAGCTCACCTAAGCCCGGTATTCCTCTCGGTGACGATTTAGATTGATAAGTTGAAAAATCTGCTGCTAGCTTGATAGGCAGTATTTAGGACTATTGTCAAATTAATATTCCGTTAAATACAATATATAGAATAAACTAAACCAGATACTTAATTCATTGGTGTGCAGGATTTATTGAGTAGACAACTAATGAAAGTGAAAGAAAAGTGAAACTAAAGTTTAGTAACAAAATCAGGGCGGGCTACCTGATCATGATTGTGGTGATTCTTATCAATGGGATCAACATTTGGGTAACCTTGAACAATTACATTTCATTGCTCCACATCCAATCGGATGAACTGGACCCAAGTATTACCGTCATTACCAAATACCGTGATTTCATAAAGGATTCAAAAACATACTCCACAAACTGGGTTTATGTTGGTACCTATGAAAATGACAAACAACGATTAAGAGAACTTCATCACAGCATCTATTCTGAATTAAAAGAACAAATGCAGGCTATTATTTCCGGTGATTTATTTACCGAACATGAGGAAAACCTTAAAAGTGTTATTGATGAGTTTGATCAGATCCTTGTGAGTCAAAAGCAGATCATGGAGTCTTTGAAGAGCTTTAGTGATTACGAAGATCCCATGCTGATCTTTGAGAGTGAAGACCTGATCGAAAATACCATTATCCCTGGTTGTGATACACAAATCGTGAATTTGGATCTTGTCCTGTCTTCGTTTCAGCAAAGATCGGATGAGTTGAAAAGTGGTATGCTGGCTTCATTTGATCGATTGATCAACCTGGTCATAATTTCTACGCTCCTTGCTGTTCTAATTGGATTAGTTACAGCTTTTTTTATCATCAGAGGTATGAAGAAGACGTTGGGCGGGGAGCCTGCAGAAGTGGCAGAAATAGTTAATGAAGTAGCTAAGGGACAATTGGACCTTGCGTTCAAAAAGAATACTTCGGTTGGATTGTATGGAGATATGAAGAAAATGGCCCAGGAGCTAAAGAATATAGTTTCGGAAGTCTATACCGGAGCAAAAGCAATTACACATGCCAGCATGCAAATGTCTTCCGCAGCTCAACTTATGTCATCAGGAGCCAATGACCAGGCAGCTTCTTCCGAAGAAGTATCTGCCTCGATGGAAGAAATGGTGGCGAACATTCATCAAAACTCCGAGAACTCTAAGATGGCAGAGGATATCTCATCCAAAGCGATGAAAAGTGTTGAGGAAGGGAAGATGGGTGTGATTGATACCATTTCTTCGATGAAGCAGATCTCGGAAAAAGTATCAGTCATAGGAGAATTTGCTCGTCGAACAAATATTCTGGCGCTCAATGCGGCAGTTGAAGCTGCACGAGCAGGAGCTGCTGGAAAAGGATTTGCAGTGGTTGCTGCTGAAGTTAGAAGATTAGCAGAGAATAGCCAGGCTGCAGCCGATGAGATTGAGGAGCTATGTCAGTCAAGCGTAGGAATTGCTGAAAATTCAGGTGAATTGTTTGAAAAGTTGGTTCCTAGTATCGAAGAAACTGTTCAGTTGGTCCGGGATATTAGTAATTCGAGTAATGAGCAAAATTCCGGAGCAGAGCAAGTCAACAGCGCTATTCAGCAATTGAATAATGTAACACAGCAGAATGCGGCAGGGTCTGAGGAAATGGCTTCAAGTTCGGAAGAGTTACTAGGTCAGGCAGATCAACTCAAACAAACAATCGGGTTTTTCCAAATTGGAGAAATCCAGGAAGACATGAATTACGGAAAAGTAGAAGCTATCAAAGAAACAGTTACTCCTCAAAGTATTCCTTCAGCAAAAGGAGAAGTTGAGGGATACTCAGGAGAAGGCATCATCGTTGATCTGGATGTATCGGATGATGAATATGAGAAGTTCAACTAGTTATGTATTTATGTTGGTGTCAACCAACGATTAGGGTGAAGCTGCGAAAGAAATTTCGCAGCTTTTTTTTCATCATTAATCTGCCCTGATGCCTGTATTTTTGCGCGATGCAAGACCGGATCCTTATTCTTGATTTTGGTTCCCAATATACCCAGTTGATAGCCAGGCGTGTGAGGGAACTAAATGTCTACTGTGAAATACAGCCTTTCAATCATTTTGAGCTTACTGAGAGTACAAAAGGTGTCATCTTATCGGGTGGGCCCTGCTCAGTACTTGATGAAGGATCACCGGATGCAAACCTTGAGGAGTTTGGCGACCTACCGGTTTTAGGGATATGCTACGGAGCTCAGTTGATTGTCAATAAAAGTGGGGGAGAAGTAGCCAAGTCTGATCACAGAGAGTATGGCCGTGCTAACCTGGATCGTGTGGATTCTCATTTTGACCTGCTGAAAGAAGTAGAAATCGGAACCCAGGTCTGGATGTCACATGCGGATACCATTACGCGATTACCGGACCAATTTGAATTGATCTCAAAGACAGAATCAATTCCTGTGGCTGGGTTCAAAGACAAAACCAGGGATGTCTATGGGATTCAGTTCCACCCTGAGGTAACGCATTCGATTCAGGGAAAAACGGTCTTAAGAAATTTCGTTGTTCACATTTGTGGAGCGAAGCAGGATTGGACACCAGACATTTTCGTAGAAGAAACCGTCGCTCGATTAAAAGCCGAACTGAAAGATGACAAAGTAGTCCTGGGGTTGTCGGGAGGTGTTGATTCCTCTGTTGCAGCCATGCTCATTCACCAGGCCATTGGTGAAAACCTTTACTGCATTTTTGTCGATAATGGGCTGCTTCGGAAAGGTGAATTTGAAGGCGTTTTGGAATCTTATAAGGGATTGGGTCTTAACGTCAAAGGTGTTGACGCAAAAAGCAGATTCTATAAAGAGCTTGATGGGGAGAAAGATCCGGAAGGGAAGCGAAAGATTATTGGCAGGGTATTTATAGAGGTATTCGATGAAGAAGCTCACAAAATTGAAAATGTTAAGTGGTTGGCTCAGGGGACCATTTATCCGGATGTGATCGAATCAGTTTCTGTGAACGGACCTTCGGTTACGATCAAGTCACATCACAATGTGGGAGGACTTCCGGAAAAAATGAACTTGAAAGTGGTAGAGCCACTTAAGAGCCTATTTAAGGATGAAGTACGAAATGTGGGAAAAACATTGAGTTTGCCTGATTTTATCCTTGGTAGGCATCCGTTCCCGGGACCAGGTTTAGGGATTCGAATTCTTGGGGATATTACTGCTGAGAAGGTCAGGATACTCCAGGAAGTAGACCATATTTTCATTTCGGGCTTAAAAGAGGAGGGACTTTATGATGAAGTCTGGCAAGCAGGAGCAATGTTACTACCTGTTCAATCCGTCGGGGTGATGGGCGATGAGCGGACTTACGAAAGTGTAGTTGCACTGCGAGCTGTGACCAGCCTTGATGGGATGACAGCTGATTGGGTCCATCTGCCTTATGAGTTTTTAGGAAGAGTCTCGAATAAGATCATTAATCAGGTAAAGGGTGTTAATCGTGTTGTATATGACATTAGCTCCAAACCTCCGGCTACCATTGAATGGGAATAAGATCATCGGAGGATGCCTAATTATTGCTTGAATAAAATACTTTTGAGACAAAGTACCCCGGCTTTGAGAAGGACTATCCTTTTTTGTTTCATAATTAGCTGCTTTTCTGTTTTCGGACAGGGAAATCAATCCGAATATCTGGAGGCTAAGCGTCAATTCAGTATCGGAAATTACCGTGACGCAATGGGCAGTTTCCAAAGCTTGACTGAAGACAAGGTTTTCGGACCGTATGCCTCTTTCTACTATGGGCTCTCCGCCTATCACCAGGAGCTCCCCAAAGTAGCGTTGGACATGTGGAAGCAAACATTGGCAAAGTTTCCGGAATGGGACCAGCGTGATGAAGTGACCTTATGGATTGCTAAGCTCTCCTTTGAGAAGAAGCGATACCTGGAGGGCATTCAATATGCTAATCGCCTTCCGGATGATCAGCAGGAACTTCTTATTGTAAGTCTTGAAGAAGGTTTGGATGTGAATGAGCTTAAAGGACTCCACGAATCCAACCAGGAAAACGAGGCGCTTGCAAGACTCTACTTCAAAGCACTTGCTGATCAACCATTCGAGAGCCGGGACAATGAGGCCTTGATTGAACTATCAAAGAAGTTTGATTTTGAAATTGCTGAAGTGCTAAATGAATTCCCTCTGGTTAAGAAGGATAGTTATGCAGTTGCATTGGTATTGCCATTTATGTTTGACAGCCTTCAGAATCCACAATCTGTCATCGCCAACGGCATTATTTTCGATTTGTACCAGGGGATGCAGCTGGCAAGAGATTCATTGGCGGCATCCGGAATTGATCTGCGACTTTTCCCCTTCGATACCAAAAAAGTAGGATACAAAACAAGAGAGATTGTTCGAAGTGGTAGCCTGAAAGATGCCGACGTAATTATCGGACCGCTGTACCAGGAGCCTAATCAATTAATATCGATCTTTTCAAAAGAGAACGAAATTCCGATTATCAACCCTCTTTCCTCTAACGGGAACGTCATAAATGATAACAGGTATGCGTATTTATTTAAGCCCTCCTACGATACGCAGGGAAAGAAAGCCGGTGAATATGCAGCGAAAACATTTACAAGGAATAAAAGGGCGATGATCTTGTTCGAAACAGAGCGGGATCAGGTGGTTGCAGAAGCTTACAAAACGGTGTTAGAAGCTGATAGTTTTGAAATTGTGCTGTATGATCAACTAACTGATGAATATGCACGCCAACTTCAGGCAGATTTTACTGAACAATACGAAGAAGTGCTGGATAGCCTGTCTCAGGAAGCGATCGACTCCATCGCATTGATCCCCAATCGTTTTGTTAGATCGCGGATTATCAGGGATGAAGAAACAGGAAGGATCTTGAATGGAAGGGACGGAGAAGACTCAGTTCAGTACTATGAGGTAAAGTTTGTCATTCCGACCGATACGATTGGCCATATTTTCGCTGCGACATCAAGCAACCTGCTGGCCAACAATGTGATCAGCTTGACGGAGGTGAGAGGGGATAGCATCAGTATAATGGGCTACTCTGACTGGCTCAGGTTCCGATTGGTTTCCTACAACCAGTTGGAGCGACTTGGTGTTTCAATGATCCACTCATCTTTCATTAATGAGGCAGCAGAGTTGGTAGCTGAGAAGATCCGAAAAGTATTTGCTACTGAACCATCAATTTATCATATGCAGGGATTTGAGTTGATCATGCAGCTTGGAAAGCTTTTCAATGATCACGGTAAGTACTTCCAACGAGGGCTGGTGACCGGAGATTACCTGGATGGGTTTCTTATGGAAGGACTCACCTTTGGACCTTATTCGGATAACCAGGTAGTGCCTATTGTCAGAATAGATGGGTTACAGTTAAAGGTTCAGAATAGAGATCAATATGAAGACTGATTCAAGCAAACAACTGTTTGAGAAAGCGCAACAGGTAATACCGGGAGGAGTTAACTCACCTGTAAGGGCTTTTAACGCTGTGGGTGGGCAACCGCTTTTCATTTCCAGAGCAGAGGGCGCTTTCATATACGATGAGGACGGCAATGCTTACATTGATCTGATCAATTCCTGGGGTCCGATGATCCTGGGGCATGCGAATCCACTTGTAGAAGAAGCATTGGAAAGAGCCATCAAAGACTCCACCTCATTTGGAGCACCTTCATATCGAGAAGTTGAGATAGCAGAACGGATTGTTTCAATGGTTCCTTCCATCGAGAAAGTTCGAATGGTCAATTCAGGTACGGAGGCAACTATGTCTGCTATTCGACTGGCAAGAGGATTTACTAATCGGGATAAGATCATCAAGTTTGAAGGATGCTATCATGGTCACGGGGATTCTTTTTTGATAGCTGCCGGAAGCGGCGCAGTTACGATGGGTTCTCCCGATAGCCCTGGCGTTACTGAAGGAACTGCCAGAGATACGCTTCTAGCTCCATTTAATGACCTGGACAAGGTAGCTGAATTAGTTAAGGCCAATAAGGATCAAATCGCTGCGATCATTCTGGAGCCTGTTGTAGGCAATATGGGGTGTGTGCTTCCAAAGGAAGGATTTCTAAAGGGCTTGAGAGATATCTGTGATCAGGAAGGGATCCTTCTGATTTTTGATGAAGTAATGACTGGATTTAGATTGGCCAGAGGAGGGGCGCAAGAAGTTTTTGATATAAAAGCAGACCTGACCACATTAGGAAAGATCATTGGTGGTGGTATGCCGGTTGGAGCTTATGGCGGAAGGAAAGAAGTGATGGATTATGTTTCCCCTCAAGGCCCGGTTTACCAGGCAGGAACGCTTTCCGGAAATCCAGTCGCGATGGCTGCCGGACTAGCTCAGCTGTCTTATTTGAATGAGAATGAAGGGATTTATCAGGATCTCAATGAAATGACTTCAGCAATTGTTGAAGGATACCAAAAAGCAATTACCGAAAGTAGCCTGAACTATACGATCAATCATATAGGAAGTATGTTCAGCTTGTTCTTCACCAACGAAAAAGTGGAGGATTTTGAATCAGCAAAACGCTGCAATACAGAGGAATTTGGCAATTATTTCCGCTTTATGCTGCAACAAGGAATTTACCTTGCTCCATCTCAATTTGAATCATTGTTTGTTTCAAATGCTATTGGTCAGGAGGAAGTCAACTCGATCGTATCCGCATTTAAAAGTTATCTGGATTCCGTATCTTAAGGTCAAAACCTGACCTTATGAAAAGATCCATTCTCGTATTCGCTTTTTCCCTTTCATCAATAGTTATTTATGCTCAAGTAAAAGCACTTGTTGGTGGGACGCTTATTGATGGTTTTGGAAGTGACCCCATTCAAAACAGCGTGATCATTATTGAGGATCAGCGCATAACAGCCGTTGGACAAGTAGGGCAGCTTGTTGTTCCTGCTGGTGCCGAGATCATTTCCACAGAAGGTATGAGTGTTCTTCCCGGCCTTTGGGACATGCATGTGCATTTGATGATCAATGGTCATAGTAATTACTCCTATTGGGACCAAACCTATCCGCCACTTTTTGAAAGTGTGATCATGCCAGCTTCGGCCCATCAATTGTTGATGGCTGGTGTGACAAGCGCACGAGATCTTGGAGGTCCTTTGGAGGAAAGTTTGAGCGTGAGGGATCGAATAAACAGTGGCGAGATCCCCGGCCCGACGATGTATATGTCCGGACCATTTATTCAAAAAGCCCCGTATCCTGGGACGGAAGCCTTTCGATGGGGAGTGAATGGAGAAAAGGAGGTTCGTGAAAAAGTAAAGCGCCTGGCTGATGCCGGTGTTGACTGTATCAAATTGATTGACCAGGATCAAATGACGATGGCTGAGGTTAAAGCCGTGGTGGATGAAGCTCATAAGAATAATCTTACCGTGGTAGCACATGCGCATCGCCCGGAGGAAATAAGACGAGGGCTACTGGCAGGTGTCGACTGTTTTGAGCATACTGGATTGTCTTCTGCACCAGCCTATCCGGAAGATGTCATGACGATGCTTAAGGAGCGTACAGCCCAAATGAACCTTGGACCTTTGTTTTGGACACCTACCGTGGAGGGACTCTATAATTATGAGTATGTGAGAGATAATCCCGAAAAACTAGATAATGACTCCTGGCACCTGGGCTTGCCTGATTCAGTGATCCAGGACATCAAAGGTTCGATCAGATACCCTGGGCGACTTCCATACTTTCAAATCACCCCTGTCCGCAAGCCAACACTTGAAACGAAGATCAATCAACTTCGTGAGGCTGGTATAGTGTTGTTGATAGGAACCGATAGCGGAATACCAATGAAATTTCATAGCCAATCGACCTGGAACGAACTAGATGTTTGGGTAAATGAATTTGGATTTGATCCAATGTATGCTATCAGAGGGGCTACTTACTGGCCGTCTGTGCTTATGGGTGTTGATTCTGATTACGGAACCATTAGTGAAGGGAAGTATGCGGACATCATTGCAGTAAAAGGAGATGTGCTTCGCTACATCAGCTTATTGCAAGGTGTAGACATGGTGATCAAGCACGGCAAACGAGTGAAGTGATTAATAAAAAGCTAATGAGATAACAAAGCCGACCCCCATCGAAACAGTAAGAAGTGCTGTATACAATAATCCGATAATGAGAAATCTAAAGGAGGTCCATACCCATTTGACCTGGTAAACCTTTCGCATACTTATCAAGATGTAAATGCTAGAAGCGATGATCCCAAAAGATCCTGCATAGTTTCTTGCCGACTGAAAACTGTCCGCTGAGAATATCCAGGAAAAGATCCAAACAACAGTCATTACGAAAAAGAAAAAGGAATGGATATGTAATGAATGAATTAAATGTTTGATGTATAGACCTTTCCGCCAATGGAATAATTTAAGAATAAACGCGTAAAGGGGTAGTATGAAAAACATGATAACCGGGATCTGCTTCAGTACATAGGTAACCAGGTTGGTTGCCGGGTCTTTTTCGATTTTTATGATCTTCTTGGAAGCTTGTCTTTTCAACCAAGGAAGGTTGTTTAACTGCAAAGAATCCATGATGTCATTGGTTGAAAGTTCATCATCTTCAGACAGGAATTCAGCCATTGCGAAGTAATGATCGGGGATCGGCCAGTCTTGTTGATCATGTAAGGAATCGGGTAAAACGTATAAGCTATCGAATTGAGTCCTTGTAAGCTCTTCTTCGCTTCGATTGATCACCACTCCATCAGACCTTGAAGTTGAATCTGAATCCAGATCCACCATCTGCATGAAGAAGAAAAAATGAAGGATGCTGATCACCAAATACCAGCGGATTGGGTTAGCATATTGAACCCGTTTCCCTTCGTTGAAAGCTATGGTGACTTTTCCTGGCTTGAAAAGGAATGGTTTAAGTGTCCTTCCGAAACGAGAATCAAGCGAAAAGAAGTTTGAGGTGAATTCTCGAATTAATAATCCGACACCAACCTGGTTGTCAGTGTTTTCCTGGCCACAATTAGCACAGTAGTTGTCCTGCCCCAGAAGCGGTTGGTTACAATTTAAGCACTTCTTATGCTTCCTTCTTTTTTTCACCAGGTTTGAATTTGTTGAGCAGAAAAGCCACTCCCCACAATCCCAAAGCTATTATAGCATATTTTACCTCATTTGTTTCTGACCGAAGGGAAAAGAAGAGGAACACAAAAGCTCCAATCGTAAACACCCAAATCAAGATATTGAAACCCTTCATAACAAACCCTCCATTTTCAAGGCTCGATCAACATCCTCAGGTGTATCTATTCCAATCGTCTCTACTTGCGTTTTGGCTACTCGGATCGTGTATCCGTTCTCGAGCCATCGAAGCTGTTCCAGGGATTCGGCCTTTTCGAGTGAGCTCTGTGGTAAGGAGACAATTTGATCCAGAATATCCCGTCGATAGGCGTAAATGCCAATGTGTTTGAAAAAAGTATGTTGTTTCAACCACTCAGTCTTCTCATGATCACGAACATAAGGAATGCAATTCCTACTGAAATACATTGCTTCATTCTTTGAATTGAGCACAACCTTCATTGTATTCGGATTTTCCAACAAATCAGGATCGGTTATTTTCTTTACAAGAGTTCCCAACTCAGTTTTTGAATTCAGAATTTCAATCAGGTCATCAATCTGCTGCGGCTTAATAAAGGGTTCATCACCCTGAATGTTGACATAAAAATCAGCCGGATTCCTGGAAGCTACTTCCTGACATCTTTCCGTTCCATTGGTGTGGGAAGCTAAAGTTATCTCAGCCTTGCCACCAAAGCTATCGACGGTTTCTTTGATGCGCTCGTCATCGGTGGCTACAATCACGTCAGTAAGCCCCTGGCATAAACTGGCTTGTTCGTACACCCGCTGGATCATTGGCTTACCCGCAATATCTACCAATGGTTTACCCGGAAAACGGGAGGAAGCATATCGAGCTGGTATGATTGCAATTATTTTGGTCATCTATACGTAAGTTTTACATATGCTCAAATTGCAAAAATCAAACTCCAAAAAACAAAACCCAAATAAATACCAAACGGCAAAATTCCAAACAATTCCCAAATAACCAATGATGTGATCAGAATACTAGTGGTCTACCCTCTTTTTAGAATTTGTTGCTTGTGATTTATTTGAAATTTGTGATTTGTCTTTTGAGATTTCATGGTATTGATTTAGCAATGATGGCTGAAAGTATTTTCTTTAACTCTATTGCTTCTTTATAGAGCTTTTTGAGCTCTGTTTTTGATTCGAAATCATTTGTTTCCAAAAGTAATCTTATAAAGAAAGCACTTTCCTTTGCTTCCTTTCTTGATATACGAGTTCTCATTAAAAAGTCCTTCTTGCCAAGTGATTCATTAGCTTCGATGTAATTTGCACCAATTGAGCCAGAGGATCGAATGAGTTGTCTGATGTCTTCTTGATTGGCCGGTGTTTTCGGAATTTCCTCTATGATTTGCCTTATTGATTTTGCAAACTGGAAGGTTCTTTCTTCAAGATCGTAAATGGCCATTTGGAATTTGTTTTAGAATTTCTATTCCAAAGAGTGGCTAATGGACAGGGTTGTCAATGGCTTATCTGCAAATAGATTTTCCCATTTGATATTTGGAATTTGCTATTTGAGATTTATTTGTCATTTGTTTTTTGATTCTTGTTTTTTCGCATCTAAACTTCCTTAACCTTCAAACTTGTCCCTTCATCCGAAATGACTTCAACATCAACACTTTCGCCGATGTAATTTCCTCTTGTAAAAGCATCATAGATCACTCCATCGATCGAAACTTTTCCACTCGGCCGAAGAACAGTATATGTTTTGCCAATTTTTCCGACCATTGATTCAGGAACCGGCTTGGATGTAAACCCTTCATGTGCATCTTGTGTTTCCTGTAGGGCTACACGCTTGAAGAACCTACTGTCTGCCACCTTGACTCCCCCAAAGAAGAGTAGCACAATCGCTCCTAACAAGCCCGCGGTAACAGTCATTATAGAAATGAAGATTTGATCAGCTCCCACAAAAGAAAAATCAAAGAGATCGTTGTTTAGCATTACCAAAACCAATGCACCGAGTGTGCAAACAAGTCCGAGTACACCAGCCACTCCGAAACCCGGAATGACAAAAATCTCAACAGCAATAAGTATGATTCCTATAAAAAAGACAGCTATTTCCCAGTTCTCTGCTAATCCATTGAGATAGTTGGGTAAAAAGTAGAGGATTGCAGCTGTTATAGCTGCAAGGATGGGAAATCCAACACCAGGGGTTTGTAACTCAAAGTAGATTCCGCCTATGATGACAAGTATAAGGATCCCGCTAACGAACGGGTTGAGAAAGATCGAAATAATCCGTTCGGTTGAACCTAGTTCGAACTCCTGAATATCATACTCGGTAATCCCCGAACGTTCGATGATCTCTTCGATACCCTTAACCTCAGCTTCGCAGAATCCATATTCCAGCGCTTCGGAAACGGAAAGGGTCAGTACTTTTCCCTGGGTGGCAATGCTATCCAGATCAATATCTTCATCTACCATCGCTTCGGCCATTTGAGGATTGCGACCTTTAGCTTCCGCTGTTGACCTCATGATAGATCGCATATAAGATTGGTATTTGTCGGGAGCAGCTGCTCCATCCTGTCCAACGACAGTTGCAGCTCCAATACTTGACCCTTTTGCCATATAAATACTGTCACATGCGATCGAAATAAGCGCACCAGCGGACGCAGCATCTTTGTTTATGAAAGCGTAGATCGGTCGCTCAAAATCCAGTATCCTTGTTCGGATATCATCTGCGTCATTCAAGGCTCCTCCGTAGGTATCCAATTCCAGGATAATGAGGTCCGCATCAATTTCTTCAGCCTCCTTTAGCCCCAGTTCTGTATACCTGTTGGATCGTGGATCAATGACATCAGAAATTTTCATGTGAAGAATCAGGGATCGATTCTTATCCTGCGCCAGAGAGGCTAGAACCATTAAAAATGTGAATGCAAAAAAGATCTTTCTCATAATCATCACGCTTCGATTAAATTAACTCCTCCAGCTTATTTACTGTTCACTTTAAGAATTTTAAAGATATCTCAATTTAGAATGGTGACACCATATAATTTCACATTTGAAGCGTTCGATTAAGTATGACAAAAGGCTTTACATGGAAGTTTGAGGGTGTTATTTGGGCAACCCTTATTTCGAGTGATTCGAAGCAATTGATTTTGGACATTAGAGATGAACAAAACCAATACATCTCTTATTACATCCTGGACTTGAGTTCGAATGAATTGGAGCAACTTCCAATTGAAAATAGCAACTGGTGGTCTATGATCGAGTGTTACGATGGACATCTCTACCTATCCGAATATCAGGATCAAAGTGATCCGAACAACAAAAAATATTTCAAGCTAGCGCCTGATAAGCAAGAAATAGTATTCAAGGAGATTCCTAATTCACAGGCTGCTGTAGAGGAACCATCCATTTTTGATGAAGGCTCACCATTCTATAACCTGGTGGAAGAATATTTAGGCTTTTCGATCTCAGGTCCATGCGAATACCTTGAAATAGCTGATAAAATCATATTGAGCTACTATCTTCGTTTAAACAATAAGCTTGAGCGAAACCTAAGAGTAATGATAGATGAGCGGCAAGAATTGTCAGTTCTTCAGGATGAAATGATGAAGGGATTTGCTCCTGGCGCTTTTTTTGTTTTAGCTAATCGACTCTTCTTTGTCAAGAATAGAAATGAGATCTGTATTTATCCTCTTTAGCCTTTTGTCCTTCGCCTCAATGGCCATCCCAAAAGATTCAATTCGGACTGAAAAACGTGTTGAAGGAATTTTCGTCATTCATGAAGTAGAGGAAGAAGAAACACTATACTCACTTGCAAGAAGGTATGGAAGTACGCTGGATGCGTTATCTGAACATAACGAGCTGGAGAATAACAGAATAGAGATAGGTCAGGTCTTGAATATCCTCCTTGTAACTACTAAGGAAGAGGTTCAGATTGTAGAAATTCCAGAGGGCTACCACAAGGTAAAGCAGGGAGAAACACTATACACGGTCTCTCGGATTTACGATATGAGAGTTCGAGAACTTCGAAAGCTTAATAACTTGTCTGGAAATTCAATATCCGTTGGGCAATTACTGAAAATTTCAAAGTCAGCTGAAGAAATTCAGGCTAAGGGCACCACTGAAACTGAACCACCGAAGATCAGAAGGGAAATAGATGAGTCCAAAGAGGAATTTACAGAGTTATTGGTACAGACAGGTGAAACATTACGGTCAATTGCTCTCAAGAATGGTGTCACTGTCCAGGCAATTAAGGAGTGGAATAACCTTAATTCTGATTTCATCAGGATCGGCCAGCGCCTAAAACTTATTTTACCCTCCGATTCTGTCACGGTAGTAGCGGATTCAACACAAACAAATGTGGCTTTAAACGAGGATGGTTTCGAACGGGTGTATGAAGAAGGAATTGCAGCCACCATTGAACGAACGACCACTACCAAGTATTTGGCACTTCACAGATCACTCCCCATGGGCACAGAACTGCAAGTCAGAAATCTCATGAACAACTATGTAGTTCATGTGAAGGTGGTGGGGAAGCTTCCCGATACGGGGTTAAACAAAAATATTCTCCTGAGGCTCTCAAAATCCGCATATGATCAGCTTGGAATTTTGGACCCCAAGGCCAGGGTTGAGGTTTCATATTACAGGGAGTGAATCAAGCAGAGCTAAAACACTTCCTCGATCAGAAGGTCGACGAATACAACCAGGTTGATTTCATTGCAGAAGATCCTATCAGTATTCCACATCAATACAAAAAGAAGCAGGATATTGAGATCTCCGGGTTAATAGCTGCTGTTTTTGCCTGGGGGCAACGAAAAACGATTATTAATAAGTCAAATGAGTTTCTGGCCCTCATGGACAATGATCCGTATGCTTTCATTTTGAATCACTCGGAAAGTGATCTCAAACCATTCCTGGAATTCAAACATCGGACGTTCAACTCAACAGATGCATTGTATTTTATTCATTTCCTGAATTGGTTTTACCAGAATCATTCCAGTCTTGAAGAAGGGTTCAAACTAGATTCTGGTGCGGAGAATACAGAAAATGGATTGATCCGATTCTTTGAGTTGTTCTTTTCATTGCCAGACTTTCCAAGGCGCACAATGAAGCACATCCCTACACCTACTCGCAAATCTGCTTGTAAGCGGATCAATATGTTTCTGAGGTGGATGGTCCGCTCTGACGATCAGGGAGTTGATTTTGGGATCTGGAAGAAAATAAAACCTCATCAGTTGATATGCCCTTGTGATCTTCATGTAGACCGGGTAGCTCGCCGGTTAGGGTTGATTACCCGGAAGCAAACAGACTGGTTAACCGCGCTTCAATTGACAGAAGCATTGAAAGTGTTGGATGCTGTTGATCCGGTGAAGTACGACTTTGCTTTATTCGGTCTGGGAGTGATGGAAAGCTAACCCCATGATTCCGGAGCTGTTCGCCACTCCTTTAAGGTTTTCAGGAGCTCATTTTCGAACATCCGTTCATCTTGCGCATGATCAAGCAGGTGATCATAATCGCTTAGTACCACCAGGTCAATGTTTTTAGATTTGAAGCGTTCCTCTGAGACCGGAAAGCCATAAGTGAAGATCGCTATCATTCCGGCAATCTCAGCTCCTTCTGCCTGGAGCGCTTCTGCGGCTGCAAGTGAACTTCCACCGGTCGAGACCAGGTCTTCTACAAGTACGATTTTCTGTCCCTTTTCCATTCTCCCCTCAATCAGGTTTTGTAAGCCATGACCCTTGGACTTGGACCTGACGTAAAGAAAAGGCAGCCCCAGTTCGTCGGCTACCAAAGCGCCTTGAGGGATTCCTGCAGTAGCCACACCTGCGATTGCGTCAACGCCACTGAAACTATTGGTAATTGCCAACGAAAGTGCGGTCTTGATCTTCGATCGCACAGCGGGAAAGGAGAGACTCAACCGGTTGTCACAATAGATAGGTGACTTCCATCCGGAAGCCCATGTGAAGGGTTCCTGGGGGCTTAACTTGATAGCTCCAATTTGAAGGAGGTCTTTGGCAATTTCGGTAGCAAGTTGGGGATTGTATATGCGAACACTCATGAGTCCGCAAAGAAAAAACTATTCAGTCAAATTACCTATTCATTAATTAACACCAGATTCTAATCAGATGACTTGCTTGGTTTTCATTTTATGTATTTATTGCATTAGCATTCGTCCGCTGATGAAAATTTTTATCAACGACATTCCAGTCTACATTCTTTCTGAAAAAAGAATCAATCACAAGCGGGTTTATGGCTTGGTTGTCCGTGAGTTTGAGACCATCGTTCCGGATGTTTTAGTTGACGATGTATTGATCATGAATGCTTCCTTTGAGCAGATCGACAAATTGCTCAAACTGATGACAGTCAAGAAACTACGGAAAGTACATTCCATTTTCATTTCATCCAGGCAGAAGCAGGAACTGATCGATTACCTGAAGAGTAAATTCAAGGTTATTAAAGCAGCTGGTGGGATCGTTGAGAAAGATGGGAAGTTGCTTCTTATCTACCGTAAAAAGAAATGGGATCTACCAAAGGGGAAGCTTGACAAAGGGGAGAACATTGAGGACTGTGCTGTAAGAGAAGTAGAAGAAGAGACTGGTGTAAAAGTGAAAATTGATCACAAGCTTGAGGCTGTTTGGCATACCTATATCAGCAATAAAAAATACATCCTGAAAAAGACCTATTGGTATGCTATGACCTGCAAAAGCGATAAAAAAATGGCTCCCCAGTTGGATGAAGGGATCAAAAAGGTAGAGTGGATGGATTTAGAGCAGGTGAGGGTTGCCCTTCACGATTCGTATCGATCGATCCGATACATTATGCAGGAATACACCAAACTTCTCAAAGCTGCCAGCTAAATGTCATAAGGTAGGAAAGGGGATACATCGCCTCCATACCTGTGGACTTCTCGAATAATACTTGAACTTATTGATGCATACTCAGGGGAAGTGATCAGGAAGATGGTCTCCAATTCATCATTTAGGTACCTGTTGATCTGAGAAATACTGTTTTCATATTCGAAATCAGTTGTATTGCGTAATCCCCTGATCAAGCATTCGGCATCATATTTCTTGGCTAATTCTGCTGTCAATTCATCGTAGACAATCACATCCACGTTCTTCGAAGAGTCAAAAGACGATTTGATCTTGTCTACCATCAAGTCCAGATCAAAGTAACGGGTATTCTTTGTGGAGTTGTGACCAATTGCCACGATGACCTTATCGAAGAGATCAAGACTCCTTATGACAATGTCATAGTGCCCTTTGGTAAATGGGTCGAAAGTGCCGGGAAAGATGGCGGTTTTCATTATTCGCAAATATAGGCGCTCATCACATCAAAGTATTGATGGTCCTCTATCTCATCAAACTTGTATCCGAACTTCAAGAAAGATGGACGCGCGCCAAGTGAGATGTTGCGAATGAATTTCTTAAGTAGTGCCATTTCTTCAGAATTCTGACGAATAAAACCCCAAAGCTGGAGCGCATTGGTCTTGGGATCCATCTCCATTTCCTTGAAGACTAGCATGATGTATTTCAGGTAGTCTTCTTTTTTCCTCACTGCATACTGGTTGTAGAAAAAGAGCTTACGATCAGCCGCTACGATCACGTGGAGAATTCCAAGGTCTACAAAGCAATACATTGCTTTTTCACTTGAATGGTCGTTGTGCTTCAAAACCCCTTCAATCAGTGCGCTTCCCTGGTGCACCACATGCACTGCCTTTCTCTTGTATATTGATGATATCCAATTACAAAGCTTCGTCTCAGCGGCAAAGACATTGACCGCATTGGCGCTTATTTGCTTGTAATAGTTGACTTGCTCAAACGATGTTTTGATATCACTGTTTACAGAGAGGTAGTCAGCTGCTGAATCAGCAACAAACATATTGGACGGAACCAATGAGAATTTGTGGGTTTTCAGGCTGAGTTTCACGCGCTTCCAAAAACCAGCAGTCAGAAAATCATGGTTATCAAGAATATCCTTTATGAGGCGTAGGCGCTCATTTACGGTTCTGATACCTTCCAGACGATAATCTTCCAGGGCCATGACCTGGTTATCCTGTGTGTCTGTAATAGAAATCTGAAAATCCCGAATACCAACCTGAAGCGTGAGCGAATAGTCCTCTAATTCATCAATGCTGAATTTCTCATCCCTTACTCGCTTGACGAGCTTGTGCTTAGATGTGTCAGTGGCTGTGCTCAAACTATTTACTCCCAGTTACCGGCAGTCGTCACACTTGTTCGTGAGCCGAATCGAAGCGGCTTTCTGGTATTATATTCACTTTCTTCGTCTCTGTTGGGATCGATCGGTCGAGGATTTACAACTTCGATGACATTTACTTCAACTCCTCCTTTAGTAATCCGATCTGCCCAGAGTAAAAATTTTGTGTCTGGTGTAACTCCCGGGACAAAAGCCAATCTATCCAGATTGAACCTCGGCCACCTGGTTTGTGTGAACAATGAATCTCTAACTGGTACAGTACCTAGTGTATCTATAGTGACAGAAATACTATCTGCACCATAAGAGAGTTGAAAAACCTGCTCCGTTCTCTGAGTAATAAAAAACTGGCCGCTATCAATAAATGCCGTCAACTTGTCCCAATCACTAGTGTATTGCCCGTTAACAGATTGGTAGGCAAGTTCTGCTTCACGGATCATCATTAATTGCTCAATGATCCGACCTTCAGCAGCAGCAATACGCTCATTTTCTCGGATAGAAAAACGAATGGTATAGATTAAATAGTAAGCTAGAATGATAGCAACTACAAAGAATACAAGCGATAAAATCTTGGTTTTGTTCATCTCTCTATGTTAGGTTTTTGCAATAATAAATATTTAAACGTGTTCATGAAAGCACACCTGTTATTAATACTTAAAACTATACAGCCCGCTAAGATTAAAGATGTTTTTAGCTGACTTTGTATGTGTAAAGATATTGTGCAGTATTGATGGGTCCATGTTATCAATTTCTGATGCAGGCATGAACCTGATATCTTCAATGATTTGCCGGTCGTCAGAAAACTCAGGGTCTTTACCTAATTCCATCTCACCATCAATGTGCTTCACCTCGTAGAACAATTCAACGGCATGATGACTCTTATTGATTAATTCAAAAACAAAAAGAAACCTGTCAATAGTAACGGTAAGATTAGTTTCCTCTTTGAACTCCCGGATCAATGTCTGTTCTGCTGACTCACCGAATTCCACTCCGCCACCCGGAGGTAACCATAGGTAATTCTTAGGTCCTAATGAATGGTGCCTGATCAGAAGGATCTGATCACCTTGCCGGAGAAGCCCACACACCCGAACACGTACTTTTCCTGAAAATATTGAGATATCCATGGCCTATTAGGTTAACATTTCAGACGAGGGTTCGTTAATTTTGGAGACTTAAATTCCAAAATAATGAAATATTTCGCTTCTATTCTTTTCATTGGGTTGTCTGTAGTTGCTTTTGCTCAGGAGGAAAGCGCTGAGCCGCTTACTGGAGCCCAGATTGTATTTGCAGAAACTGCATTTGACTTTGGAGATATTGTTCAAGGCGATAAGGTTGAACATGTTTTCGAGTTTGAGAATAGTGGCACTGAACCCCTCATTTTATCGGATGTTCGAACCACTTGTGGATGCACGGCTCCTGAGTGGCCAAGAGAACCAATTGCTCCCGGAGCTTCCGGAGCAGTAAAAGTTGTTTTTAACAGTGTTGGCAAAATTGGAGTTCAAAATAAAGTGATCACTGTGATGTCAAACGCCGTGAATAATCCTGCCCGTGTGAAGATCGTTACCAATGTTCTCAGGGAGAAACCAAACGAAGATTAGTAGTTTCTTGGTCCGAAGATCACACTTCCGACCCTGACCATATTACTTCCAGCCCTAATTGCGATCTGATAATCGCCACTCATTCCCATTGAGAGTGTGTCCATTTCGATCAACTGATGATTCGAATCCTTGTGAGACTTGAAGAAGCTATTTAAACCTTGGAACTCTGAAAGGACTTTGTCAGTATCTGAAGTATTGGTCGCCATCCCCATTAGCCCTTTCACTTTGATGTTGCTCAATGAGTTGAATTCTTCACTTTTGAGAAGATCCGCTATCTCTTCTTCATCAAATCCAAATTTGGTTTCCTCATCAGCAATGTGAACCTGTAGAAGAACATCAATTACTCTACCGACTTTGAGCCCTTGCTTGTTAATTTCATTCAACAACTTCAAAGAGTCAACTGAATGGATCAAATGAACAAAAGGGGCAATGTACTTCACCTTGTTTCGTTGCAGGTGGCCGATCATATGCCACCTGATGTCTTTCGGAAGTTCTTCAGCTTTGCCAACCAATTCCTGGACTTTGTTCTCTCCAAAGTCACGATGACCTGCATCATAGGCCTCCATGATTGCTTCGCTGGGTTTTGTCTTGCTGACAGCCACTAACGTGCAATCCGCAGGTAAATCATTTCGTAAGGTTGACAGTCGATCTGCTATAGAATTCATTTGGAATCGAGAACTTATTTTTACTTTTGACCGTGCCCTTCGTTAGACAAGGTACTTCCACTGGTTTAGATGGCAATTTTAGGAACTTTATTAAAAAAAGGAATCATGCTTCGGGAAAGTCTGGAGCAGCTTTATTCTTCGCCCATCGATTTACAAAAACAGGAATTAAGAAACCTTCTTATCCATACCCAGCAGACGAAGTTTGGACAGACCTACCGGTTTACTGAAATATTGAAGTCATTTAAGGGCAGTGATAGTAATAAATTCTATAAAGAATTTAAGGAACACGTTCCAATCTTCCAGTACGAGACGATCTATAAAGATTGGTGGTCGTTGGCAAGAGAGGGGAAGAAGGACATCTGTTGGCCTGGAAAGATCAAATACTTTGCGTTAAGTTCTGGCACCTCGGGAGCTTCTTCAAAGTATATTCCAATCACAAGGGACATGGTAAAATCGATTCGCAAAACTTCTATGCGACAAATCCTTACTATGTCAAAGTATGATCTTCCAGGTTCCCTTTTTTCGAAAGGTATATTGATGTTAGGGGGGAGCACAAACCTTAAGAAGAACGGTCACTACTTCGAAGGAGACCTCAGCGGGATCACGACTTCCCAAATACCTTTTTGGTTTCAGCATTTTTATAAACCCGGAAAAAAGATCGCGAAAAATCAAAACTGGAATGATAAGCTTGATGAAATAGTACAGAAAGCACCTGACTGGGACATTGGGATTATCGCAGGTGTTCCTGCGTGGCTTCAAATCCTAATGGAAAAGATCATCAATCACTATAAACTGGAGACTATACATGATGTATGGCCTAACCTTCAGATTTTTGTTCATGGTGGTGTCTCTTTCGAACCTTACAGAAAAGGATTTGAGCGATTGCTCAAGCATCCATTGATCTATATGGAAACTTACCTGGCATCAGAGGGATTTCTTGCTTTTCAGGCCAGTCCAAATCGAAAATCCATGCGACTTGTGTTGAATAATGGGATTTTTTATGAGTTCATTCCATTCACGGAAGAAAACTTCGATGAAGAGGGGGAACTGAAAGAAAACCCAACAACTATAAAAATTGATGAGGTCAAGGAGGAGCAGGAATATGCGCCGCTGATCACTACCAATGCCGGGGCCTGGAGATATCTCATCGGAGATGTGATCCGCTTTGAATCGGTGCCAGAGTCGGAGATCTCAATCGTTGGTCGAACGAAACATTTCCTGAGCCTCTGTGGAGAACATTTGAGCTCTGATAATATGAATAAGGCTGTGGAGTTGACGGAAGAAGCGCTAAACATTGCCATCAGGGAGTTTACAGTTCTTGGTGAACCTCACGGTTCCTTATTTGAGCATCATTGGTTTATCGGTACGGATGACAAAGTCGATGAGGAGGAGGTTAGGCAACTCATTGATAATTCTTTGATGGAGCTAAATGATGATTACAAGGTAGAGCGGAGTGCTGCATTAAAAGATGTTTCATTAAATGTCTTGCCTACTTCTGTTTTCTATCGTTGGATGGAATTACAAGGTAAGATTGGAAGTCAAAATAAATTTCCACGAGTATTAAAGAAAGAGAAGGCGACCCACTGGAAGAACTTTCTTGCCGAGCAAAACTTAATAGCTAACTAGTGCCACCGATTCTTAATGGTATGCTGTTTGGTTTAGTGTTCCTGTTGGCGCTGGGTCCAGCTTTTTTTGCCTTGATCCAAACCAGTATTCAGCAGGGGTTTAGAAAAGCGATTTTTTTTGCCTTAGGTATCTCACTGGCAGATTCTGCCTATGTGATGATCACGCTATTTGGTTTATCTGGTTTCATGGAGACAGATTCCTTCCGATTCTGGATGGCGATCTTTGGTTCGATTATGCTCAGTGCCTATGCGATTTATTCCTGGGTAAAGCAACCGATCATGACCGAACTGGAGCTGGCAAATGATGTTAACTATGGAAAGTACATCGTTAGGGGATTTTTTCTGAACGGCCTCAACCCATTCATTCTGATATCCTGGGCTACCTGGATAAGTGCAGTGACGGTTAATTTCAACTATCAGTTCACAGAACAGGTTCAATTCTTTATCGCCATGCTTGTGACGATCCTAAGTATGGACATAGGTAAAGCATTTATTGCAGATAAGTTAAAGCACTTGATTACTGTAAGGTTCGTACGGATCATGAATCGGACAGTAGCTGTCATTTTACTACTTTTTACGGCAAGGATATTCTACTTTCTTTACGAGAATTATTACCTGTAGAAACAAAAAAAGCATCCCGTTGAGATGCTTCTTGTTGATATTCAGTTGATGGTTAACGTGTACTGAACCCAAAAATCTTGTGAGCCGTTTCTTCGTTTGCTTTTGCTTCGACGAGTACGGTGTACGTATCTGCATGCGGCTTAATGAAATTTGAGATATCTATCTCAGACCCATTCTTTGTGAATTCTTTTCCGCCGTTCACAGAGATTGTAAATTCCTTTTCAATGGAGCTCGTTACATATACTTTGGTCGAAATCGGATAAACAGGCTGGCCGCTTTCAAAACCAATCGGCTCTTCGGTGAATGAAAGGTTTATTTCCTGAATAGTGTTTTCGTTGGTGAGACCTAAAATCTCACCGAAAGAAAGGGTGAAATTGAAGGTGATTGCTGAAGTAAGAAGGACGACAAATTTAATCATAACCGTAATGCTTTATTCCGTAACTGATACTGCTAATTTAACATCTCAAACGACCAATACCCTGAGTTGGTATGTTTAGAATTTAGAGTTTTCGTTAAGCGAAGCTTCATTTACGGTGAACATCAAGTCTGGACCGATGAATGGTTGGCCTCCCTCTAAAACTTCGTTTAAGTCTGTTTTAGCGGCTATGCCTTCAGGTCTTTCTTATTAAGGATAAATACAATGAGCGAAGTAAAGATGGCGAGCCATACTGTTGCCAGCGCCCATTCGTGCCAGAGAATGTTGTCCTGGACCTCTCTGAAAATGTACTTAGGAAATGGTACATCGATTAGGTTATTTATGGCATAGACAGGGAAAAACTTGACCATCCATGCGGTGTGGTCCTTTGCGAAATCAGCATATTGCATGATTGCAGTTGCGATCGGTTCTATGAAAGATGAATAAAGGAAGAGAAAAACGATCACAAAGCCTGCTTTCTTGATGATCAGTGCCAATAGAAAAGCAAGCATGCTGAATACTACAAGCTGGTAGAAGTAGGCAGCAAGGTATTCCAACTCGTCAAAGATGAATTTTGGATCGATCACACTGGAATAGATGAATCCTGTTACCAATCCGGAGGCGAACATGACCATCGTACAAATTCCGGCTAGAAAAATGATCAATGAGAATTTTGATAGTATGAATTCCTTCTTGCTTACTCCATCAATGATATTTTGTCTCATGGTGTTGTAGCTCAGATCATTATTGACAGAGATAATGACGATAAAAGAAATCAGGATCTTGACGAATGACCCCAGCCAGGCTGTGTTTTGCCATATGTCCGGGAAATCATAAATCGGGATCAGGGTCGGGTCAAGTCCGTCAAAATCTGCGCCTTGGATCTTCAACCATTCCAGGAAAAAGACCCCTCCGTTGGTAATGACCAACTGCGCCAGTAAATAGATCCCAAAAAGAACCCAGAATAACCGGTAATTTCTCAGTTTAAGCCACTCTAGTGTAAATGCCCTAATCATTTTCCTTTAAGATTTTTAAGAATTCCTGTTCAAGAGACTTGGATTGAGGAAGTAGCTTCTTCAGCGAAATGCCTTTTTCAAAGCAAAAGGAATTAAGGTCAGCCGAAGTGCTTCCATCTTTTAAGTGGACGAATATCGATCCGTTCTCTTTTTCCATTTTACTCATCCCCTGATAAGATTCAACAAGCTTCGATAGATTGTCCAGATCAGGTGCAGTTATTTCCACAATATTGGTCTCACCAAGAATGTCACTTACTGATCCTTCATGAAGTTTTTGCCCCTTCCTCAGGATACAAAAGTGAGAGCATACCTTCTGTACTTCATCCAACAGATGACTCGCGAGGATGATGGTTTTCCCTTGCGTAGCAACTTCCATTATCAGTTCTCTTACCTCTGCAATCCCTTCGGGATCCAGTCCGTTCGTGGGCTCATCCAGAATAAGAACAGGTGGGTCCGAAAGCAATGCGGCAGCAATGGATAGTCGCTGCTTCATTCCAAGACTGTAGGTTTTGAACTTGTCGTTTCTGCGTTCATAAAGATTTACCTGCTTCAGAATGTTGTCAATATTGTCGGTTCCACACTTCTTTATATGTGCAACTATCCTGAGGTTCTGGGTGGCAGTGAGATAGCTGTAAAAACAAGGGGTTTCCAGGATTGAGCCGATCTTTTGTCTGGCAAGGACGTTATCCATTCCACCAAACCATTCAAACTCACCACTGGTAGGGGCCACTACTTCAAGGATCATCCCCAGTGTGGTGGTCTTCCCACTTCCATTTGGACCAAGTATCCCAAAGACCTGTCCCGAATCTATCGTGAGGTCCAATTGATCGACTGCTGTGAGCCGACCAAATTTCTTGGTTAACTTTTGTGTTCGTAAGGTTCCGCTCATCTTAGTTGATCGGTTATCATTCCGAAAATGTCTCCGCTCTCAAACGTTTGTATCAATCGAGGGATCTTATGGAGTGCTACTGCTCCCTTTAGAAAGAAAGCAATTACATTATCATCGGCACCTGCTACTCCAACAAATTCTTCTGTTTTGCCAAGAATAGTAAGGTTCATAGGTCCTGACATTGAAATATACTCTTCATACCCACGCTTCATGTACTCCTTCGTGATGTAAGAGAACTCTTTTGAAGCTATGGTTGCAGAATCGAGTCTGTAAATGAGCAATTTCTCCACATCACCGATCAGTTCATCGTACTCCTGATTATTGGAGACATTGATCATCCTTAATGTGCTGGGGTAAAAGCAGAGTTTGAGCCTGTTTCTATCCTCGGCAAAGTCCTTAATGATAGACTCTTGTGAGAAAGCTGTTAGTGATAGAAACAGAAAAAAAATCTTATAAATAGTCCTCATTGAGTTTTTCAGCTGTAATGTATTAACCAAGGTTGCCAACCCATGCATGTCAGCAACCCATGGCTAATACCTATCTAACTAATCATTGTTCGTCTTCGTCCAGCTTCTTAAGGTGTTGCATTCCATGCAATCTCATCGAGCTGGCTAGTTTGGAGATCTTTTTTAGATCAATTTCACCGTAGAGACTCATCAGGGCGAACTTACTCTTCCCGCCTGCTACCAGAATCAATTCTTCGATCTTACCTCCGCTTTCTTTGATGGAAATCTTCACATTCTCCTCTGCATCAGTCACTGTCATCAATTCTTCATATCCATCCTTGTCTACATCACTTACAGCATTCTCGTACAATTTCTTGGACTCTGCTGCAGCTACTTCTTCGCCAACTACCGCTTTAAGCCCTTTTAGTTTGCTGATGGCTTCCAGGAATTCTTCTTCTTCCTCGGTATTCGCCTCCAGTTCAGTAAAAAGGGAGAACATCTTGCTGCTTACAGAGACTTTTGTGAAGTCTTCATTGTCTGCGAATCTGTCAAAATATTTCGTCATCACAGCCCCCTGGGCAAAAGCAAAAGTCGCCATACCCAAAATCATCATCGTTGTTATTATTCTTTTCATTTCTTGTCTTGTTTAATGGTCAAATACACTTACTCCACTATTCAGGTTTTTGGTTTTGTCCTTTAAAGTGCCTCCGAATCTTCCAGTTCTTCTTTGGCTTTATTGATTTTCGTTAGCTCCATCGTATAGGATTGTCCCTCGTTAAGCTCAGATCCGATCAACATCAAAGCACGTCTTGTTGCTTCTAATGCTTCTTGTGGATCCTCGATAGCAAACGGATCTTTGTTGCTCTCTTGCAATACAAGTAAAGCGGTAAGCACGCCGATCGCGACGGTAGCTGCTGCTGAAAGCCATGTCCTTCTTGAGTTTTTTTTCACCTTATGATCGAATTTCACCTCACGTTCTTTTTTAAAAAATCTGAAGTAATCAGATTCTCTTGAAAGTGCCGGGTTTGACTTGAAGTGAGCTTTGATCTCCTTTTCTTCTTGGAGGTCAGTTTCTCCCTTCCAGTACTTCTCGATCAGTTCATTAATTGGCGATTCCATACGCATCAATTTTTTCCATGGCATCCTTTACTTTCTTACGGGCCCTGTGGATATTGACCTTAACGTCACTTTCCGTCAGACCACATGTCTCTGCTATCTCCTGATAGCTCATTTCCTCCACTTCGCGCAAGTGAAAGACCTCACGTTGCTTGGCAGGTAGCTTTTCCAGAACTTCACGCAACCACGACATCTGGTCATCGTTGATTGCCTTCTGATCTGCGGCGCCTGAGACTTGAAGGTTTACCACCTTCTCATCCAAATCAGCATACCTGTTTCGTCGCAACATCTCAATGCATCTGTTTCTCACGATCCGAAAAGCCCATGCATTGGCTTTTTCGATTTTGGCCAAATCGTGTCGAATGTCCCAGATCTTGGCTAAACAATCCTGAACAACATCCCTTGCGGTTTCCGGTTCATGCACTATGGATAGCGCGTATCTGTACATCCCATCTGCCGCGGGAATGATTAGTTTATGATAGAGTTTAGCAGACATTCGATGGAATGACGGGGAAGTATCATGAAAGTTACAGAAACTTCCAAAAGATCGAATGTCTGCTGTTAGAATTAGAGGTGCGTAAGCATTAAGTCAGTTACGAACGTACCATTTGAGGGGTAATTGCCGTGCGTTGTGACTAACAATTTCGCCGGTAACAGTATTGCGGGTCATAGAATCGGTTTTACCGTTGGTTCCACCAATAATGATCCATTCAAGGTTTTCTTTCAAAGTGAACTTGAATTCATTGAAATCAGGGATTTGACCATAAATAGGTCGTATCTGCCCGAAAACAATCGAGTCACTCATAATTGTAAGGAAAGTTGCATCTGCAAGATGCTCTACTTTCCGTTTCGGGTATTCTGCCCGTGGCTCGCTCCACCAAGCAAGTCTTATTTCTTTTCCATTCCTGATTGCCTCGATCAAATCATTTACATTTCCTTCAATCGCATTTCCTTCTTTGTCGTGATGGTAAACCAATTCCCAGTTTGACTGAGCTTTCGCAAACGAAAAAACAACAAAGAATAAAATGAGTAATACTGTCTGTTTCATACTTATTCTGTTGTGAAAAGAGGTTTAGCTGGTTCAGTTCTGTTTTCCGGATATTCTAACATCCAGGACATCAAATGTGTCTGAGGCATCCTTCGATAGATCTCGTTCGTTGCACGGTTGTACCATACAGCATCGAAGCTTCCATTAGTAGAGATCACTACTCGCCATTCATAATTATGCAAAGCGGAATCTTCATAGTGGGCATATTCCTTTTCCCAATCAATCCGGGATAGCACCTGCGGATCCAAATTGATGATCACTTCATTCTCATTAATAATATTGGTCCAAATAGGATCCGCAACATGTTCCAGTTGCTTATCTCCATTTTCCCATCCCCACGCAACGCGCAGAGAATAGCCTTTCCTTAAGCCATCAATAAGCTCTGATTTACTTCCTTCAATGACTGTGCCATCAGGAAGTGTTCTCAATGCGGTTTGCCAGCCGGAAGAATCGGGATTACTGGAGATAATGCTGTTGGCGAAGTATCCTAATCCAAAAGATACGATCACCAGGAGTAGTTTCTGAGTTAGATTCATTTTTTCTAAAAAAGATCAAAACGTTCTGGTTAAACATGAGTTTGGAAATCGTGTGGACTTAACAGCTTCTTAACAAAGAAAGCTCAAAATCTGATACCTGTGGTAATATCGACTCGAGAGAGGTTGAAATTTGCTCCGGGTATTCTTACATTATTTACAATGAGACTATTAAGTCTCGCCAGATTAACCCCCAGGGATATTCCGATGGCGAGTGAGTCATCTATCCACCAGTCGTACCCCACATCCAGGTTAAGTCCGAATGTACTTCCTTCTTCTAAAAATGGATCGGCATCTATCGTTCCGGAATCACGATAATCCAGTAATCCAAGTGCCACTCCGAAATTGAGTGTGGTCTTGTCAGAGTAGTTCTGTCGACTCAAAAAGGAAAGTGCTAAAAAGTTCATTCGGATGCTTTCTTCAATTCTTCCTATAGCTCCAAATCCCGGATGATCCGTGGGTGTGGATATCCGGTTGAATTTTATCCCCAGACCTACTGTAGGTGATGCGAAGTAATGAAATTCGGCACCAAGGTGGAGCAGTGATCGTAATTGCCTGGTATAGGAGAGGGGGAAATTCTCATATCCGCCAAACTGATAAGTCCATCCAGCATTGAGAGCCACCCTTGTTCTTGGAGGATCAACTGATCCAAATAATTCATAAGAAGGAGGGTCTGTGTTGACCTCTATTTCATTTGCTTCTTTGACACTTGACTGAAAGTAGGATGAAACAGAAGTGAGAGGAATTCTTGTTCTAAGTCCATCCTGTATGACCTTGTAGTGCAGGTGGGTCTCCGAAACCCTTGTGATTTTGCAAAGGATCGTATCGCCAGCGTTGGTGATAATACGATCCTGACCAAAAGCTTCTGTCAAAATGAACAAGCAGAAAATGCAAACAATACTAAGCTTCACCTTCACTGGTTAAAGGTAGTGTATCGAGGTTTAGTCTGTCAGGACATTGGTAACGAAAGTAGACTTGGTGACGAGCCATAACAGGAGGAATACAATTGCCCACCTCAGGTAAATGACGTAAAAGTCGGTGGTGTCACGATATCGTGTTTCTTTAATCTCCGCTTTTTCTAATTGATCAATCTCATTAAAAACCTGGATTAACGCTTGCTTATCAGATACCCTATAGTACTTTCCACCTCCGATTTTTGCGATTTCTCGTAAAGTAGTTTCATCAAAAGTGTTTTCAACATATCGTGTACGACCAAAAAAGTCGGTTCCGTATGGCACTCTTCCTTCTTTGCCAATAGCTATAACATAGATGGTTATGTTGTATGCAGAGGCAAGCTTGGCAGCAGTAATTGGGTCAATATTTCCAGCAGTATTATCTCCATCGCTCATGAGAATGACCACTTTCGATTCTGATTCGGACTCTCTCAGTCGGTTGGTACTCACAGCAAGGGCACTTCCAATAGCGGTACCCCGACTCTCAATCAGGTCGAACGAAACGTCATTGATGTAGGTATAAAGGAGGTCATAATCGGTTGTCAGCGGCGATCGGGAATAAGCGTCACCAGAAAAAACTACCAGTCCGATCCGGTCCTGAAACCTGCCGGATACGAAATCTCTTGCGACTTCTTTTGCCGCCTCCAATCGATTAGGTCTGAAATCTTCGATTTGCATGGACTGTGAGATATCCACCGTGAGCACGATATCAATTCCTTCACTCCATTGTTCTACTTGTTCATTAGTGGTTTGGGGCCTGGCCAACCCAATCATGATCAATGCCATGGATAGAATGAAGAAGATCGCAGGAATGAATCGAAGAATGCTTATCGGGTCATTTTTTAGATCCGTTTTGGTCAAAGCGATAGGTAGTTTTTGCCGAAACCTGTTGATAACTAACCAGCGAAGAAGAAAGATTATTGGGATCAGGAAGAGCCCATAAAACCAAATAGGAGCTTCCCAATCAAAGCTTTGTAACCTTGAAAGGGTAAACCATTCCAGTGAAAGCCAATTACTATTTCCCATCTTTTATCTCCTCCACTTTTTTTAGATATCGGTGCTGAGCAAAATCTTCGATTTGTTGAAAGTCCTGATAAACAGTTTCAGTATCTCTGTGTCCATACACCAACCGGTCGATGGATTTGAGTGGTTTTTCCAGTTCCTGATTGAATTCCTGATCAAGAATTTCTTTGGTTGTCAGCTTAGTGAACGGAAATTTATCTAACCGTTCCTGGTACCGCTTCCATGCAAAAAGTGCATTCTCCGCGATTTCAGGCTGTGGTTCAGATTTCAGTCTATTGATATACTCCAGCAAAATCTGAGAGAAATTTTCATAATCCTTTCGAAGCTTGCGGAGTTTGAAAAATCGTAAGATCTTTTTTCCGAAAATGAGCAATAAAACAACCCCTATGACTAACAATGCGCCCGAAATGATATAAAGCATTGGGTAGTTGAATGCTCTGTCAACTAGTTGGTAGTCTGCATTTTCCTGAAGTTTAGTAGTATCTGAAACAACCGGGGCTAACTCCATCAAATAAATAGAGTCTAACTCTGTGGTTATGATAGTAGAATCCAACCCGTCCAGAAGAATGACAGGTAGTTGAAGGAATTGTTTTCTGTCTATTTCAAAGGATTGAACCTGGTAGACGGCACTGTCAAAAGCCAATTGTCCCAGAAGTTCTGTTGTAAAGTATTTCTTAGATGAATATTCGAATGGAGAAAAGCTATGTGTACTGTCCGGAAAGATCATTTCCATGTCCACCGGATAAGCTGCGGTTAACCAGAAGTGGACATCCTGGCCAATAAGCAGGCTGTCTTCAACGAATCCCCCGCTAACCCTTATCTCCTGAGCAAAGGAATAGGAGGAGAAAAGTATCGCAATAAGAAGTATGAATGTTCTACCTCGTCCTTCGTGCATTACTTCTGTTTCTATGCCTGAATAGTTTTATAAGCTCTGGTACGTAATCGTCTTCCGTAGCAATTGATATGTAGTTCACATCATTTCTACGACAGAAATCTGCTAATGATTCCTTGTTTTTTCCGTGGGTCTTTCCGATCACATTCTCGAAAGAACTTGAAGAGGTATTTAACCAGACTGTTTTACCTGATTCCTTTTCGTAAAGTGGAACGATTCCAAGATTTGGAAGCGCTTGTTCTCTTTTATCCGACACATCTATCACCACCAGGTCATGTCTCCTAGCGAGACCTTTTAAAGATTGATCATAACCTTCATCAATGAAGTCTGATACGACAAAAACAACGGTTTTTCGCTTTAGCAGATTAAGCAAATACTTGATAGCTTCGTTCAGGTTTGTCTTCCTTGATTTGGGTTTTAGCTTGAAGATCCGATTGATGATCTCGTAGGCATGCTTCAGTGTTTTTGCAGGTTTGATATAGTCTTCAACCCGATCGGAATAACATAACACACCTACTTTACTGCCTTCCTTTACAGCAGAAATTGACAAAAGGCCTGTAATTTCCTTTGCCAGGTCAATCTTTTGACGATTGGTCTTTCCAATTTCCTGCGAAGCAGAAACATCGAGAAGGAAAACGACCGTTTGTTCCTTTTCTTCAATATAGGTTTTAACAAACGTACCGTGTCCTTTGGCAGTGACACGCCAATCGATGGAGCGTATGTCGTCTCCCCACTGATACTGACGGACATCATCGTATTCCAAACCGGCCCCTTTGAAGATTGACTTAAAGTCACCTTGCATCTGGGAGTTGATGGCCTTCCTGATGCGGATGTCATATCTTCTTAATCGTTTGAGGATTTCCTTCATTTGCTAACTATATCCTAGCCCAGTCTACCTTTTCTTGATAATATCCGTAGTTATGTGAACTTTGCACCACTTAGCGTGATTAAACCCTCAAAATTATATTGCTATCATATTTAAGCGTGTTGTGAGAAAGTTTTTTTTGACCGTTCTTGTAATTGTTGCTGCTTGTTCCTCGTCAAATCAAGTTCCGGATGATCTTATTCCTCCTGAACAGATGATCGAAGTGCTCACTGAAGTTCATTTACTGGAATCCAAGATCAAGAACCTGACCATTCGTCCGGTTGATTCGGCCAAAAGGGTTTATGATCACTTTGAAGGGTTGATTTTTGAAGAGTTTAATATCACAGAAGAGCAGTATCAGCGGAGCTTTAATTACTACATCGATCATACCGATGATTTCTCCAAGATCTATACTGCAGTCGTTGACTCTTTGATGCAACGCGAGAAACTTGAGACCAAGTGAGAAACTATCCGGATGATATTGAGTCACATCTGGGTTTTGATGAGATCAGAACACTTCTAAAGGGTTTTTGTCAAAGTAATAAAGGGGTGGCACGGGTAGGATCACTGAAACCTACCAACCGATTTGATTCACTGCAGAAGTGGCACACACAAACCAGGGAAATGGTAGTTTTGGCTACAAGTGAACGTGAGAAAATTGATCTTCATTTCTTAGATATTGATGAGTACCTGGCTAAAGTGAAGCTTCCGGGTTCATTCCTGGATGCTGTTGATTTTCATCAATTGAAGCTTAGTCTGGGAACACTTCTGAGTTGGACGGACTTTTTATACAAGAACGAAGAGAGCTATCCAGAACTATTCAAACTTCTGATTGGTGATCCTGTTGAACCCATTTTGTTAACGGAAATCGATCGCATCATCGATGATCGGGGTGAAGTAAAGGATTCTGCTTCACCGGAACTACAAGAAATCAGGAACAAGATCCTGAAATCGGAACAAGCTGTGCGATCTGCAATTCAAAAAGTATTGCAAAAGGCCAAGAAAGAGCAATTCACAGATGATGATAGTAAACTGACCGTAAGAGAAGGAAGGCTGGTTATCCCCATTAAAGCCGAACACAAGAAGCGGATTCCCGGATTCATTCATGACGAATCAGCAACAGGCCAAACGGTGTTCATGGAGCCTGGGGAAGTTTTGGAGCTCAATAACCAGGTTAGGGAATTGAAATATGCCGAAAAAAGGGAAGTTGTCCGAATCTTGACTGCTCTGTCAGATTTGGTGAGAAAGAACCTGTCAGCATTGAAAGCCGGATCAGAACTTTTGGAAAAGCTCGATTTTATTCATGCTAAATGTAAGCTAGCGGATCTATTGGATGCAAGGGTACCGGTTTTTTCAAAGAGCCCGTCCATTCGATGGGTGAATGCAGTCCATCCATTGCTTTTACTTTCTCATAAGGCTTCTAAAAAGAAAGTGGTACCGCTTGTCATTTCATTAATACCAGATCAGCGGATCCTGATCATTTCCGGACCTAATGCAGGAGGAAAATCGGTAGCGCTTAAGACTGTCGGTTTGTTGCAATACATGTTCCAGTGCGGGCTTCCGGTCTCGGTAGGAGAAGAGACCGAATTTGGACTCTTTGATCAGTTTTTTCTGGATATCGGTGACACTCAGTCCATTGAGGATGATCTGAGTACCTATAGTTCGCACTTGACTTCCATGAAACATTTCGTTAACCATGCGAACAAGAAAACGCTTTTTCTCATCGATGAATTTGGCAAAGGCACGGAACCGCAATTCGGTGGTGCCATTGCTGAATCAGTACTCCGACAATTAAATGATAAACGATCATATGGTGTGATCACTACCCACTATCAGAATCTCAAGAACATGGCAGATGAGGAGTATGGGATTGTGAACGGAGCAATGAAATATGATCTGGAAAAGCTCGAGCCATTATTTGAGCTGGAAATGGGCAAGCCAGGTAGTTCGTTTGCCTTTGAGATAGCTTCTAAAATTGGGCTTCCGAAAGCAATCATTAAACAGGCCAAGGAAAAAGTAGGTCATTCTCAGGTTGATTATGACCAATTACTGAATCAATTAGAGGCAGAAAAAGGCAAGCTAACAAAGCTTGCAAAACAAAAGGAGGCGGATCAAAAAGAGCTGGCCAAGTCCAGGAAGGAGTATGAAGATCTTCGGGAGATGCTTGAAGAAGAGCGTAAAATAATTATAAAGGAAGCAAAGAACGAAGCAAAGTCCATTATCGAAGGAGCCAACAAGGATGTGGAAAGGGTCATTCGGGAAATTAAGGAAAGTAAGGCCTCTGCTAACAAGACCAGGGAGCTAAGAGATGTTCTGAATACTAAAAGAAAGAAGCTGGAGGAAGCTGAGAGGAAGAGTAGAGAAAGCTTTCGGGTTGGAGATCATGTAAAAATGTTGGATCAGGATTCTGTAGGGGTAATCAAGAAAATCAAAGGAAAGCAAGCAGAGGTTTTGTTTGGATCATTGAAGTCGGTCGTTTCTATTGAAAAACTCAAAAAGGCTGCTGCAACAGCTCAGCAGCAACATCAACAGAAAGTTCGAAAACTGGGAATCGATATAAGCAAGAAGATGGCGAGCTTCAATCATGAGCTAAGTCTGCGTGGATCAAGAGCTGAAGAAGCACTAGCACGTATCGAGTCATTTATAGATGAAGCCATACTGTTGGGAGTTAATGAAGCCAAAATTGTCCATGGAAAAGGCCATGGAGTGCTGAGGGAAATAGTTCGCAATTATACCAAGGACCACCCTGGGGTTGCCAGTGTAGCAGATGAACATCCGGATAGGGGAGGCTCTGGGGTTTCAATTATTAAGTTCAAATGAACCAGTTCACCCGATCCCAGCTGGCTCTAAGAAACGGGAGTGAGAAAGAAGAAATTTGGATCGCATATCAGGGTATCATCTATGATGTCACTCATTCGAAGCTGTGGAAGAACGGAATGCATTATGAGCATTGGGCAGGTCAGGATCTGACAGAGGAATTGCCAGATGCTCCTCACGATACCCGTGTTTTTGATAAACTTGAGGTTGTAGGAAGTCTAATCGATTAGTCATGGCTATTCCTTTCGTTGATCTGCAAGCCCAATACCTTTCAATCAAAGAAGAAATTGATAAGGCGATTCATAGTGTGATCAATGGTGGGTCTTTCATAGGCGGAAAAGTTGTTTCCAACTTTGAACATGCCTTTGCTGAATACATAGGAGTAGACCACTGCATTGGATGTGCAAATGGCACGGATGCATTAGAGATCGCATTAAATGCGCTCGATATTGGTGCAGGAGATGAAGTAATTGTTCCGGCGCTGACCTGGATAAGTACTGCCGAAGCTGTTAGTAATGTGGGTGCCACCCCTGTCTTTGTTGATGTTTTAGAAACGGAAAGAACAATTGATCCTTTCCAAATTGAAGAAAGACTTTCACCAAAAACGAAGGCAATTATACCTGTTCATCTTTATGGGCTTCCTGCACGAATGAATGAGCTCCTTTCAATAGCTCAAAAGCATAACCTAAAGATCGTTGAGGATTGTGCTCAGGCTCACGGTGCTTCTATCGCAGGTCGTAAAGTTGGAACCTTTGGAGATATAGCTACCTTCAGCTTTTATCCAACCAAGAACCTGGGAGCCTATGGTGATGGAGGAGCAATTCTAACAAGAGATGAGGTATTGGCTGAGAAATGCAGACGTTTGACCAACCACGGTCAGATTGATAAACACGATCACCAGGCTTTGGGAAGAAACAGTCGACTGGATACAATTCAGGCGACCATACTTCGGGTCAAGTTAACCCATTTGGATTCATGGAATGAAAAGAGAAAGATGTTTGCTGAAGCTTATGATGAAAGACTTGATCAGGTACTCAAACCTTTTGTCCCTAATGAATACAACCATGTATTTCACTTGTTTGTCATTCAGTCAACAGAAAGGGATAGACTAAAAGATGCTTTGCAAAAACACGACATTGCTAGCCTAATCCACTATCCAAACCCGCTTCCTTTCCTGAAGCCTTTTGATCATTTGGGCTATGAAAACGGTGACTTTCCGGTAGCTGAAAAGTTGTGCAGGGAAGTGCTTAGTTTGCCTATTTATTCTGAAATGGAGAATTCGATGGTTGAGAAAGTGTGTGAAATTATCAATTTCGAAGCAACTTAATGACTTCTGAAACATTGATCAATTGATCTTTAGAACTAACCCCGTTCAGTTCTTCATGTATCTTATCACCCTCTCTCAATCCAGTGAGTACGATATCACAGTTTGGACACATTGCTTTGGCAAGATCCAATACTTTGAATGCTTTCATTTGAGGGAAAGTGAAGGTGCCATTTGGGTTAGATAAAAGTGCATCAATAGTGAACTTTGCAGCTTCTTCCTTACTAATAAAAAAGCGGGTCGCTTCGGGATGACTTACTTGTAGTTGACTTCTGTTTTTTTGAAAATTCTCAAATACGGAACCCCTTGAGCCTACGATGTTTCCAAGTCTGACGGAAGAGAAAACGCAATCACCTTCTTCTTGCGATAGGAAGATCCCCTCAGCTTCTAATTTACTTTTCCCATAGACTCCTATTGGTTGTTCTGCTTTGTCTGAAGAAATAAGGAGCGCCCTTTTTACGTTGTTTAACAAACATGCCTCAACCACATTTTGTGTTCCTTTAACATTGGTTTTGTAGCATTCCTTGGGATTTTTCTCAGCAATAACGACATGCTTAATTGCAGCTGCATGAATCACCATATCGATCCCATCGAGCACTTCATCCATTCGCTCGATATCCCTGACGTCACCGATTAGGTAGTTGATCGCAAATTCCTTATCAGCATACTCATCCATCATTTCGAGTTGCTTTTGCTCATCACGAGAGATTATTCTTATTTCAGAGGGTTTGATGTCTGACTTTGCGATAAGGTCAACCACGGCCCGTCCAAGTGTACCTGTGCCACCAATGATGGCTAGTTTGGATTTATGAAATGTATTCAAGAGTAGCTGTTACTTTCGGCAAAGAAAATTCATTTTTTAATGTTGGAATCCAGGTTTTGCTTTCAAAGAATTACTTTCACCAATTAAATGGCATCCGAGCTCGCTGTAGGTTATTAAAATAGAATTAGACAATACATGTTGCAACTCAAGAAAATAGTACCTCACCTGTATGTAATAGGTGTTTTTACTGTGATTGTCCTGTCATATTTCTCTCCTATGTTAACGGGTAAGAAACTGTCACAGAGTGATAATATCCAGCTTACCGGAACTCAAAGTGAAGTTTTGTCCTTTAAAGACAAAGGAAGAGAAATTCTCTGGACAAATGCTGAGTTCTCTGGAATGCCAAGAGTAACTGGCTGGCAATACTCTCCATTCAGAATGATCTACTTGGTAGTTCAAACGGTATTAAGCAGGCCTTTGCTAATTATCTTTTCCTTATTTATTGGGTTCTATATCCTTCTCAAAACGTTTGATGTTAATAATTGGATTGCAGGGATAGGAGGATTCGCTTACACTTTCTCAACGTTTAACATTCTAAGTATTGAAGCTGGCCATGATTACAAAGTGATGGCAATTGCCCTAATGGCTCCAACGATAGCAGGTCTCTACATGATTTTTAGACAAAAGAAGTTTCTCAAAGGAGGGATCACTTTGTTCGTTGCGTCAGGCCTGCAATTGTATTTCGGCCATGTTCAGATCACCTATTATTTACTGATCATTTGTTTGTTGTATTTCATTTTTGAATTGATCCATGCCTATCGAAAAAAGACCCTTGATAATTTGGTAAAGGCGACAATTGTTACGGCAGTACTGACACTTCTGGCCTTTGGTACACATTCATTTAAATACATATATCTCTATCAATATGGGAAATCTTCAACGAGAGGTGGTTCTGAGTTACAGAGTTCGTCAAATAAAGGCGGATTGACGAAGGATTATGCTTTTGCATGGAGCAACGGAGCACTTGAATCATTTACATTACTATTTCCATACGTACAGGGTGGGTCCAGTGGGGAAGCTTTGGATAGAAAGTCGGATATGTATGAAAGAATGAGACAACAGGGAGTCGGTGGGCAATCCATTAACCAGGTACTTTCGAGAGTGCCATTGTATTGGGGAGATCAGCCGTTCACCGGAGGACCAATATATTTTGGTATTCTTATCAGCTTGTTCTTCGTGTTTGGGATGAGATACTTAAAAGATCCTATCAAATGGTGGGTGCTGACAATATCAATCATGGGAGTAATTCTGGCAATGGGTAAGAACGCTCCACTCATTTCCAATTTCTTTTTCGATAATATACCGTTATATAATAAATTTCGATCCGTGACCATGATCATGTGCTTACCACAATTAGGGTTTTCAATGCTTGGTTTCATCGCGCTTGATCGCTATCTGAAAGAGGACGAAATTTCATTCAAAGACTGGAAAATTCCACTCATGGTCATTGGCGGGATCGGAGTTATTTTTCTTGTTAGCAAAGGCATGCTCTCTTTCTCATCACCAAAAGATGCGCAGTATGGTTATCCAGAGTGGTTAATTGGTGCGTTGGAACAAGACAGATCAAGATTACTTGGAAGGGATATTTTTCGTGCATTACTATTGGTTGGTCTATTTGCAGGCGTCATTTATCTGTACACTAAGAATTACCTAAAATCCTATAAAGCAGTTCTCGGAATTGTAGGCTTCATGGTTTTGGCGGATCTATGGTTAGTCAATAGACGCTATTTGGATAAGGATGACTTCACTTCGAGTTTGAGTGATGAAAGCCAATTCTTTGTTCCAAGCACTGCAGATCAACAAATCCAACTGGATAAATCATACTACCGGGTTTTCAATTTGGCTAGAAATCCCTTTGCTGATGGTTTGACAAGCTACCATCACTTTTCGGTAGGTGGCTACAGCGGAATAAAGATTCAACGCTATCAGGAGGTTATCGATCAATACCTTGGCCAGGCGGACAGAGGTGTTTTAAATATGCTGAATGCAAAGTACTTCATTGTAAATCAGAATGGGGCACCTCAAGCTCAGCTAAATAGTGAGGCATTGGGAAATGCATGGCTAGTTAAGAACCTCAATCCAACAGCAACACCGGATGAAGAGTTGAATAATCTTGGAGATTTGGCTATTAAGGATGAGGCATTGGTCGAAGGAGAGTTTCTTGAAAAGATGAAATGGAATGGTGATCAATATTCTGCAAATGGAACAATTGTTTTGACTGAGTATGATCCTGAAATTCTTACATATGATTTCTCTTCGGATGAAAAACAGTTTGTGGTGTTTTCTGAGATCTACTATCAACCGGGTTGGCAAGCATATATAGATGATGCTCCGGTGGATCACGTCCGCGCTAACTATATTCTAAGAGCAATGGAGGTTCCAGCGGGAAAACACACAATCGTGTTTAAATACGAACCTCCGGCTAAGACGGTTGGGATTCCATTGGAAATAGTGTCGTTTTCATTGGCAATTGTTCTTTTATTGATTTTTGCTGTCAAGCAAAACAAGCCCTCAGGCGAAGAGATGTTAGACTGAAAAAAGATTTGCAACTAACTTCTGAATATTTTGTCTATAGCCTTTCCATTCAAAATCCTTCTTAAGGAAGCTTTTCACTATCTGAAAAGCGCCAATGGGAGAGTTTTTTTGAAACTGTGCTTCAAGTATGGCGGCAAACCCCGTTTTACAAAGACTAAGGTGAAGGTGAAGGGCAAATCATTTAGTGTTATAGATGTGCTTTCGTTCTTATGGCAGTTTCATGAGATTTACTTTCTTGAAAGCTACAGATTCAGAAATTCCAACGATATAGTAATCTATGACCTAGGAGCAAATGTTGGACTGTCGATTAAGTATTTCAATGAGCTTTATCCAAATGCAAGAATCGTAGCATATGAACCCAACCCAAAAGCGTTTGAATGCCTAAAGGAAAATACGTTGGACTATGGGGTTGAAATTCATCAAAAGGCAATTTGGATAAACGACGGTTATCTTGAAATGGGAATGGATAATGCAGATAGTTCTTCTATTCATGGGTTTGGAAATACTTCAAAAGTGGAGTGTGTAGATATTCAGCGAATTATTCAAAATGAAAAGAAAATAGATTTGTTGAAAATGGACATTGAAGGTGCTGAAGTTGAGGTATTAGGAAGGGCCAAAGATTTTTTATCGAATGTGATGAATATTTTCATTGAATATCATTCGTACAATGGTCAACCACAGATGTTATCTTCATTGCTCTTAATATTAGAAAGCAATTCTTTCCGCTATTTTATTCGCGACGAGAAGGATAGAAAAAGCCCGTTAGTAAGTCATTTTCTTTCTAATGAAGAAGCTATGGATATGCAGTTGAATATCTATGCGTATAGAGCCACATGACAGATGAAGGTTACACTGTTAAGTACATTTAAATCCTATGGAGGAGCAGCGACATGTGCAAGAAGGCTTCTTACAGCATTAGATAAACACGGAGTTCAGGTTAACCTTGTTTACTTACTGGAGAGTAAAAAGAAGTTTGGAAAAAGTAGTGCAATTCGACCCTGGTTCGGAAAGGCTTCTTTTTGGTTTCTGTTCGCACTAGAACGTTTTCTCATTTACATCTCTTTATCAAATAAGAAAGATGTATTTCAGTTTTCTACTGGACGAGGGTCTTTTGAAATGCTAAATCACCCCGCTGTTCGAGAAGCAGATGTAATTCATTTGCATTGGGTGAGCTTTGGTTTTTTGTCTATAAATGAAGTGGCCAGATTAGCTAAAGCTAAACCCTTGATTTGGACACTTCATGACATGTGGCCATTTACAGGTGGTTGTCACTACTCATATGAGTGCATGAATTATACCAACAATTGCAACGAATGTTTTTATCTCTCGGGGTTTAAGTTGGTGTCTGCCTCAAGTATACTAAGGCAGAAAGTTGAGAGCTGGGATGATGTAGATTTTTCGGTAATTGGCAGCAGTAAATGGATAACGGACCTTGCTTCTCAAAGCAAAGTCTTTCAGGCCAAAAACTGTTTGACGATAGGAACTTCCATTGATGTAGATGTTTTCAAACCATACGATAGCCATAACTCAGCAAGTATTCTCAATATCTTGTTTGGTGCAGTAGAAGTTGAGGATAAGAGGAAGGGATTTGAATTTTTCAAGGCTACAATCAATTTATTAAACCGAAATAATTCGGTTCCATTCAAAGTGACAATATTGGGCTCCTTCGACCCTCAAATGGTGAAAGAGTTTGATTGTGAAGTTGAATTAACAGGAAGAATCGAAGCGACTAATGAACTGGTAAAAGTTTTTAATGAGGCTGATGTATTTGTATTATCATCTATTGAAGACAACCTTCCAAACATTGTAATGGAATCAATGGCGTGTGGAACACCGGTGGTTGCTTTTGATTCAGGTGGCGTGTCAGATTTAGTCATTCATAAAGAAACTGGTTATTTGGCTGAAAAGAAAAATGTGGAGGATCTTGCAAACGGAATCAGGTTTTTAAGGAATTTAGATGACCGAAGTGCGGCATCTCAAAAGGGCAGGCAGCACATTATTCGTAATTTTTCAGAAAGTGTGATTGCTGAAAAACATGTTCAATGTTATGAAAAATTGCTAGCAAAGCACACCTCTATCCAAAAGAAATGAAAGCCGCTCCAATAGCACTATTCGTTTACAATCGACCTGTTCATACCAAGAGAACACTTGATTCTCTTAGCCAATGTTCTATGATTGGTGAGAGTAAATTATATGTTTTCTCAGATGGACCGAGGAAAAATGCTACATCAAAAGATATTGCTGTGATTGATGAAGTACGTGAAATGGTTCGCCAAATAGATTTTGCCTCAAGTGCTGACTTTGTATTTCATCCTACAAATCTTGGACTATCAAATTCCATAGTAGGAGGAGTGAGTCATGTATTGAATAATCACGAATCAGTTATAGTATTGGAAGATGATTTGATTGTAGGAGCAGAATTCCTGACCTTTATGAATTTGGCATTGGAGAAATATGCGTGTCAGCCAGAAATCATGCATGTTAGCGGATATATGCCCAATTTGAATGGTGTCTTTCCAGAGGTAGCTTTGATTAGCCTTACACATAGTTGGGGTTGGGCAACCTGGAAAAGGGCTTGGAAAGATTATAATCCTGACGCTTCTTATTTGTTGGGAGAGATTAAAAAGAGAAAGCTTACTTACCTTTTCAATTACAATGGTTCGTTCAATTTTTCAAGACTTCTCAGAAGAACGCGCGATGGTAAGCGTAATTCATGGGCTGTTAGATGGTACGCTTCAATTTTTCTAGCCGGAGGTTTAGCACTTAATTCTGTTAGTTCTCTTGTCCAAAATATTGGTCATGATTCATCGGGAACACATTCTTATAACACCAAGTCCTTTGATAGTAAAATTACCAACTCCTGTCCCTCACTTACTGTAAATAATATCGAAGAACATAAGGGAGTTAGAAAAGCACTAAGGAACTTTTTTCTTAGGAAGAAATTGATTGACGGGCCATCCTATTATTGGCAGATTCTGAAGAATTTTTTGGTGATTAGATAGTTACTTGACTGATATCCCCATTCCAGCTCCAGGGTACCAGTGATTTCTTGGTTCCTCATGAATGTAGTAGAACCTTCTCTCTTGTTCAACAGAAAACTGGGCCAATTTATCAGTAGCATGAGAATTGTCTCCAACAATTACTCCGTGAGAAGACAATTTTGATTTGACTATCTCATATTCCATTTTTTCATAGTCCGCCGAGTGATCACTATCATTGATGAATAAGTCAATTTTCACATTAAGTTGCTTGAGACTTTCAATAGAATCCCCATAATGGATTTGTCCTACCTTAGAATAAGGTTTATTTAGCAAGTATCCAGCCTTGGGATTAATATCAGTGCCGATATAATTACCTTCAAACCCTTCTTCTTCATTACGAAGGAGGGCAGAGCAAAGAAGTACGGATCCTAAACCCTTGTCAACCCCGGTTTCTACAATAAGCTTAGGTTTTGTTATCCTAACCAATGCATACCATCCAATACGTCTTCCATAAAAAATTGACTTATTATCTGCATAGTACTTCTCATCAGATTTTTCCCGCATTGTGAGGATATGCTCCTTAAGCTTTTGGTCTTCTTCAATTTCCTTAAAGTAATTGTTAACGGTTTTTAATGTCTCTCCTGTTACCAAGGAAATGGTACAGGCCATATATAACTTATTCTTTTCTGTAATTTCGTATGTGAAGTTTGTGAACTCTCTGGATCGGAATGTCCACCTAAGGATTTGACTGTATCGCCAGTTGTAGTACTTGGTTGCTCTCCAAAATCTACGTATGGCAGATAGCAACCATACTTTCTTAAGAACGCGTAAAGACTTTCTCCAAACTGAGACCTTATTTGTTGCCATAAATTGGGAATGATCAGGGTTCTATTTTATAAGCTCCAAATCTAAGATATCGTACCACAAACAGAAGGTGTGCTCTTAACACAGACCAAAAGGAAAAGTTCTTTAGAAGTATAACAAATCGTTCTTTCCAGCATCTCCTAAGTTTTCTATCAGATTCTCCACCAAGCAGATACCTGGAAATAATGATTCCTACATTTTTTATTCGATCAGTTTTGCTAACTATAGACAACATCCAGTCAATGTCTGAACTGCATTTATAGCGTTCATTGAACGGGGAAGCTAAGGCAACTCTGGCAATAAATGCCTGGTGACTAACAACCTGACCTTGCAGGAATGATCGCTTGGTCAATTGGTCAGGAAGTTTTCGAGTCGTTAATTGACTCCTTGTTCCAAGAATTTCTCCATTTTCATTGATGAGGTGGGTTTCTCCATAGATCACACCGGCTTGTTCCGAATGCTTCATTATTTCTGATACTACAATCTCGTTCTCTAACGTATCACCCGCATTTAGGAAAAGAATGAAATCCCCACTTGCCATTGACAGTCCCTTATTCATCGCGTTGTAAATTCCGGAATCAGGCTCACTAACAATTTTGGTAATCGATTTACGGTATTTGTTAATCAACTCCAATGTTCCATCTGAAGAACCTCCATCAATAATCAGATATTCAATGGAGTCATAGGTTTGATTAAGAACACTTAAGATGGTTTGCTCAATGATTAGTTCAGCGTTATAGCAGACTGTGACTATACTGAGTTTTGCACTCATTTAAACTTTTTTCTTTGAGTCAGTTCATAAATTGAAGGCAACTTTGGAAATACTCCTAACTTGAATTTGATTAGTCTCAATAGTTCGAAAATGATTTTAAAATTGTAGAGGTAGTTTTTCTTCATTGGATAAACTGATTTATCCATTTTATCACCTTGGATTTCTTGAAACAATTGAGCCCACTGCCCCATTATCTTTTCCTGGTTGAATTTCTGTCTTATTAGCTCTTTACCTGCTTGCCCCATCCGCTCAACTTCTGATGGATTCCTCATCAAATTGATGATCCTTTTGATTTGTCTACTGATTTTCTTTTCAGTATACCCTGATACTTTATGTTCGATTACATCCAGATTGCCATATCGAGCTCCAGCAACAACTGGTGTTCCACATGCTGAAAATTCGATTGCGCTTCCAGGGCATACTTCACTCCTGCCATGTGGGTTGATAATGCCTACGGACGCCTGTTTTAGATATGAGATCATTTCTCTTCCAAGCAGACCTAGAAAATTTACAGAAGGATGGATTTTACTATTCTCGTCTAACAAATAGGAAATGAATGAATCTTCGTAACTAGCTTCCGCTAGCCCGTAACTCCCCAATTTTTGATCCTCATGATACAATTTACCGGACCCTATTACCAAAAGCCGGGCATTGGGGTTCATCCTTAAAATGTTGGGCCACATTTTTGCCAACAAGTGGAACCCTTTTGCATAGGTCAAACTTCCCAAGTATACCACAAGGTTTGGATCCTTTTTTTCAAAATCCATTTGATATGGAGATGGATCAAACCCATTGAAAATAACTCTGGATTTTAAGATTATTGGGTGATCTCTGACAAGGTCAAGTGCTTCATGGCCAGCTAAAACTATTTGTTTAGTATTTGTTGATTGTGCTAATTGACTAAGTGTTTTTGGACTTGGAACATTATTCATCCAAGCAATTCCTTTGGTATTTGACAGGCTTAGTTGATGCACAATAGATTCATGATCCACTGGCCTCCAAATAAAAATATCAATCCTTTGACTGTTAAGGTTTGCCGCAATATCTGACTCGTCTTGTATCTGTATTTGAGTTATGAAGTTCGGGATTTGTACTTCTTGGTTGCAGAAAAAGAACCACTGGACGTCTTTATGATATTTGTTATAATAATATGATAGTGTGACGAAGTTGTATTGTGTTCCGCCAATACCTGGATTACCCAGTTCTGGCTTGCTCAAGTCTTTAGAGCCCTTGTAATCAAAAAGAAGTCCAATTTTCATTTTCTCACAAAACCATAATTATCCCCTTCAACATAATACAGTCTATATCCTAATACAATCAAAGTAAAAAGGGTTCTGATGAGTTCTATACTTTGTTTAATGTCAAAAACATGAATTTCGACCAACAAAATTTTCGGAAATAATTTGTTATCCGACATGTGTTTAATAACTCCATATTCAGACCCTTCAATATCCATTTTTAGAACATCCAATCTTGAAATACCTAATTGCGTGTACAGATTCTGTATGGATTCGCACTCCAACTCAATGAATTTATCACTCTTAAGCTTGGCTGAATAGGATACCATTCGATCACTAGGAGGAAAGTAAAACCTTAACTTCTCTTTTTTCTCAGAGAGGCCTACAGGTATGAATTTGATTTTTTCAAGAGCTGATTTTTCCAATAATGGATACCTAAGATCTTTTTCATCAAGAGGATGTCTTTGCTTTCCATCATTTATGAGTATGCTTTTTTTTTGATTAACCGCCCGCTCAAATTTTCTCAAGTGTTGTATTCCGAACTCAGTGGGATCAAGGACCCATATCATGCAATGCGGATTTGACTGGTGAAATGATACTTCAAATGAGATATCGTTTCCTGCACCCGCACTAATTACATATCTTATCTCCTTAATGATACTAGCAGGTATTTTCCAACCACCGTAATTCGTCCCAAAGTGCTCATATTGTAATCTCCTTCGAAAAATGACAAAAGAATATTTAAAGAATGCTTTTGAAAAAAAACATACAAGGTTCACCCAATTCTTCCAAGGTTTTCTACTATTCCCCAAGACAAACAGATGATTAATTATTGAAAAGGTATGACATTGACTTATATCTGATCATAGCGATGCTTCTTAAGATCAACTAGTCCTGATTTAATTAGCTCAATATTACCATCTAAATACATCCTTCTCAAAAGGTCTCTTGAACTTTCGCTCAAATTAAGAGTCTCTTTTGGTCCCTTTTTGAGTCGCCCTTTTAAAACCGATTGTACGCGTTTGGGGATAACCTTGCTAATTGGCAGTTCGCCAATGAGTTGCTTCTTCAACCGTCTTATTGTATTATATCTTTTGGATACTCCTGAATTGTCCTGCGGTAGTTGGGTAATTGGTAATTTCTCAGATGATATATTTAAAAATGTCAAAAGATTGTTGGCGAAGGTTTCAAAGTCTCCTGAAATGTTTTCCAACAGATCGATGTGGACATTCTCTTTCCCAAATAATTCAATAAGCTTTTTGATTAGGTTATGATAATTCAGTGATGCTAAATAACCCTCTTTCATTTCATAGGCTTTTCGTATCCATTCATCAATGGATACAGGTTTGCCATGAACTAAATCACTGGGCTCAAAGGGATGATCTTGGTACTGTGATTTTATTATTTCTGGTTGTCTTCGGACGATGAGAACAATTTTATTAAATCCTAGTGCCTGAAGGCGCTCCAATTTTTCCTCAATTTTAGGGTAACAGAAAAATACACTCGTTAGAAACTCGCTGCTGTAGAGAATATTCCTTGAGTCACATGATTTAGTTAGCTTATCGAGTGCCTTTTTTGTTTGATCACTATCGAATACTTCCTCCCCAACAAGATGTGTATGGAAGGTTTCCTCAATATCATTATCTATCTCTCCTTTCTCAATGGTCAGATCATTGCCCACATTCATTTTAGGAGATCTTCCTATATAACAAAAATTTTGGAGGTAAGGAAAGAGATGTCTTTGCATTGAAGTACTACCAGCTTTTGGCATACCGATATGTGCTACCCTGTTCATTGGGCTCGAAGTTTGTATAGAAAAAACAACATATGACAGTATCCCAATAACCAACGATCACTTCTAAAAAGGCGGGTTGGTACCACAATACTTCCAATAGTCAAACAGGCTTTGTTCATTTGACTCTTAGCTTAACCAACAATTTGTCAATAATAGCATTAACCTCTTCAGATACATTTGAAAAATAGACTGTGAATCCGAAGAAAGCAGTTGTTAGAATAGATCGGACAATGATATTTAAAGCAGGCTCCATTGAAAACTCCAAATAGCTAAACAATAAATAGGTTGCTGTTCCAATTATTAGGACTAATAAGTGTCCCTTGGTAAACGGGGACAATTTCATTTTAGCAAGAATAAGTAAATACCTGGCAAGTGAACTAGCAGCAACAACTAAGAGTAGCGCAAGTGCTGCACCGTTAATTCCCAACAAAGGAATCAACGCAATATTAAGAATTATCATTAGGATAGCACTTGTCCATAATACATGTAGATTGAGATTCCTGTAACCTGAATATATTAACAATTCCCCTGAAGTTCCTGTTGCCATACTAATGACCTTAGCGAGTCCAATCAGAATTATTACGTAGTATCCTGTCTGAAAAACCTCACCTTTTGGGATCAGCAGGAAAAGGTCATTAAGGTTAGTAACAATGCCGATAGCGATTAATGTACTGATCAGGAAAAGGTTTAGTGATGATCGTTCGTACAATCTTCGAATGCCTTTGATGTTGTTATCTACAAAGAACTGTGCATATAATGGAGCAATGATCTGACCTGTCGCTCGCTTTGGCATTTCAATAATTATGGCTATATAAGCGCAAGTTGTAAAGATTCCATTTGCTTCTAATCCCAAATAGGTCGACGTAAGCAGGTAGCCCAGGTTTAAGATGATCGAATTCCCAATTCCGAGGATAAGGATGTATTTTCCAAATACCCAGATTTTTTCCAGCCATTCCGTTTTTAAAGTGCCAACGAGAAAGATTACTGGATACTTGATGAAGGTTAAAACTGCGATCAATACGGTTGTGAAAATGTAATTAAGTGACATGAAAAGAATCAACCAATGGAATGAGATTAATCCCAGGCCATATGAGACAATCAGAATTACATTTATCAAGCGAAGATGTACTTCCTTGAAATACCCAGGTAAGATTATATTGAGGTTGGCTCTGCAGTAGGCGCTGAACTGCTCGAAAAGACTTTGGGAAATAAGAATGATTGCACTTATGTAAATGTAGTCCAGGTAAGCAGCTGAGTTCTCTGCAAATAAGGATGTCAGTTCCTCTTGAAATAGCAATACTATTAGTGCGATTATCAGATTTCCTGCAATGATGACCAACAACTGAAAGAATAGGAATGAACTTTTCAGTCTAATACTTGAGTTAAACTCCGGGAAGTACTTGACGAATGTGCTTGGCATTCCCATTGAGGCAATTGGAACAAGCATGAGACCGTTTGATTGGATCAATCGGATCAATCCGATCTGGTCAACATCCAAGTAGGCAGGAAATAAGATCAGTGAGCTTACATAGCCCAACGCCACTCCAGCATAGGTAAGTGCTGAAACCCAAAAACTCTGCCTGATTACTACTCCCACTTATACTTAATTAAAGAACCATAATTTTATTGCAAGAGCTGTGACGGTGACTATCAAAATAATCTTTATCAAACGATCACTTTTATTAACTGACCAGCGGCTCCCGATCCAGCCACCAATGGCATTTCCAACAGCAAGTGTTAGCCCATAATCCCATTGGATCTTGTCTTCCAGGATAAATACGACCAATGCTGCTGAGGTATAAACCAATGCAACAAAAACCTTGATGCTATTTGTTTTTGCCATTCCAAACCCATGCACTCCTGTCAAGGCAGCTATCATGATAAAACCTACACCAGCCTGAATGAATCCACCGTAAACCCCAACAAAGAAAAAGATGATGATGCTTACCCAAATCTTACTCCTGGAAAGTAATTCATTAGCCGTTGTAGCGAATTTGGGTTTAAAAACAGTAACTCCAATTACCACGAGCATAATGATAGCCAGTATTCTATTAAAGAGTTCATCTCTTATATCTACTGCTATCGAAGAGCCAATAACTGCTCCTACGGTTGCGGAAGCAGCAACCCAAAATGCAAAAGGAAATACGGAAACACCTTTACTCCTGAATCCTGAAACGGAAAAAACGTTTTGAAAAAAGATAGCCACCCTATTGGAGGCATTCGCTTCAGCAGAAGGAAGACCTGTGAAAATCAACAAAGGAAGAGTAATCAATGATCCGCCTCCTGCTACCGTGTTCAGAAACCCGGCAAACAAGCCTGCACTTACCAACATTAATCCTTCCAGTAGCGTCATGAGTTACAGTCGCAATTCTGTCAGCCTGCAATCTAGTTGATCCTGACATTTTGCAAGCAGTTCCTGTTGGGTCTCATTCAGAAGTGGATGTATTTCCCGGGGGCATAATTCATCCAGGGGGATCAAAGTGAAACGCCTATCTTGAATTGCTGGGTGTGGAAGTACCAGCTCAGGATCATTTAAGATCAAATCGTTGTAATAGAGAATATCAATATCTATTGTTCGTTCTTTCCATTTTCCTTTTCGTTCACGTCCCATGGTTTGCTCTATGCTCAGGCACTTTTTAAGTAATTCTTTGGGAGGTATCGTTGTTTCAACCTGGAGTACTATGTTAAGAAACCAGCTTTGATCTTTTTCTCCCCAGGGCTCGGTTTCATAGATGGATGATTCATCAAGAACTTTGATATCAGCCTCCTGAATAAGCTTTTCGGCAGTTCTTAAGTAATCCAGTCGGTCGCCTATGTTACTACCCAGCAGTAGATAGATCCCGTTCATATAAAAGGGTTAGTCATCATTTTGAATGCAGCGTCTTAAATTTGTGTTTCATTTCTATATGAACCTAGAAAATCAATATAATTAATGGCCTTTTTACGAAATCTACTTGCTACACTTCTAGGCTTATTCATTTTTTTCCTGATCGGATTCTTTGTTTTGGTAGGATTCATCTCCGCTTCAGAAGACGTTCCGGAGGTTAAATCAAACTCTGTATTGTATTTCAATATGAGTGGGGTCTTATTGGAACGAACGGTATCGGATCCGTTGGCAGAAATGTTCCACAATGCCCCACCGCAGCACAGCTTACTTGATATCATCTACGCGATTGATGAAGCAAAAAAAGATGATCGAATCAAAGGACTTTATATTGAACCTATGTACATGGTGGGTGGCTATGCCGGGTTTCAGGAAATCAGGGATGCGATTCTTAAATTCAAGTCCTCTGGCAAATTTGTATATGCTTATGGTGAATACATAAGCGAGTCAGATTACTACGTAGCATCTGCAGCAGATAGCCTTTTTATTAATCCGACAGGAGACCTGGAGTTCAACGGCTTAAGAGCCAATGTTACCTTCTATAAGGGGTTGTTTGAGAAATTGGATATTGAGCCAGAGATCTTTAGAGTAGGAGATTTTAAAAGCTACGTTGAGCCGTACATGAGAAAAGATATGAGTGATGAGAACAGGCTTCAGTACAGCTCGCTATTGCTTTCCATGTATGATACCTACCTGAGAAATTTGTCACTTAATGTTGACAAAAGTGTAGAAGAACTTAATAACATATCGAATTTGATGAAGATCCGCCTTCCTAAAGATGCAAAGGCACTGGGTATGATCCACAAAGTTGGCTATAAGGATGAATTGAAGTCGGTAATGAAACACAAGCTAAGACTCGACGAGGATGAAAAACTCCGCTTTATTAATGTAAAGAGTTATGTTGAAGCCATCGAAAGAGAATCGGAATATTCCAAAAATAAGGTTGCTGTAATTGTAGCCCAAGGTGACATCACAATGGGTGGAGATGAAGGAATAGTAGGAGAGACCTTTGCGAAAGAGATCCGCAAGGCACGTGAGAATAAATCCGTTAAGGCAATTGTAATGCGTGTGAATTCAGGTGGTGGTAGCATGACTGCTTCCGACCTCATTTGGCGGGAGTTGATGCTTACCAAAGGGAAAAAGCCGATCATCGCTTCCATGTCAAATGCTGCTGCTTCGGGAGGATATTACATTGCTATGCCCGCTGATACAATTATCGCCCAACCAAATACGATAACAGGTTCAATCGGCATATTTGGTATGTGGTTAAACTTTACCAATTTCCTGGAAAACAAATTAGGAATTACCCATGATGTAGTTAAGACTGGAGAGTTTGCTGATATCTACACCGTAACAAGAGAGTTGAATTCCTACGAACGCCAGATCATTCAAAGTACAGTAGAGGATGGCTATGAAACCTTCATTGCCAAGGTTGCAGAAAACCGAAGCATGTCTATTGACAGTGTGAAGGCAATAGCAGGAGGGAGAGTCTGGAGTGGAGAACAGGCGATTGACCTTGGGCTGATTGATATGCTGGGTAGCTTTGAAGATGCGGTAGAGCTCGCTGCGGATAGGGCAGGAATAGCCGATGATTTTAGAGTTTCCTACTACCCTCGTCAAAAGCCGTTCATTGAAGAATTATTAGATCGTCTTTCCGTCACTGTTAGGGTTGAATTATTTGGAGAGCAGTTGGACCCGATCCAAAACCAGACCAAAAAGCTGTTTAAAATGCAGGGTCTTCAAGCCAGAATGCCAGGTGAGTTGACCATCCATTAGTCAATATGACTGGATCCATTGAATACAAACTGGCTGCTGAAGAGGATCTTCCAGCACTCGAGAGAGTAGGAGACAAGGTGTTTGACTATCCGGTCAAACCAGATCGTGCAAAGGAGTTTTTCGAAGACCCAAGACATCACCTGATTATTGCACTACATAATGGAGAAGTGGTGGGAATTGCTACCGCATTTGACTATGTACACCCTGATAAGGAGCCAACCCTATTCATTAACGAGATTTCGGTGATAGAAGAATTTCGAAATCAGCACATAGCCAGAACAATGGTAAGACACTTACTTGATCATGGAAAAAGTATCGGCTGCCAGGAAGCCTGGTTGGCAACAGAAGATTCCAATCAACCCGCAAGGAAAGCCTATCTGGCTGTCGGAGGAATAGAAGATGAAGAGATTATCCGGTTGTATGAATTCAAGATGAAATAGACTCAGAATCGCTGATTCATCCGGATGCCGATGTACTTATGGAAAGTTGATTCGGGTGTTTCCTTGGTTCGGCGGTAGTAGAGCAAAGCGAAATCGAATTTCGTCCAGCTCATCATGATCCCTGCTCTTGTTTGATAGATCCAGTTGACGGCTTCTTCTGTATAAATGGACTCTGTGCCAATGATGTTACCTTCGATAGTGCTATTGAAGAAAACATATTCAACTCCCGGACTGATAAAAAAGTAAAACTCTTTCTGTCCAGGTCCATCATTTGGCCGACCAACTAATCCATTGAATTGAGTGGATCGGTGGATTGGTAGAAATTTTCCAAATCGAAACATCAATTCCTGCCTCACATGTCCGAAGGCTGTCCCGGCCGCAAAGTTGGATTCGGTGAGCATATCAACTCCTTCGGCAGAAGCCAGCGTCCTGGCATAGGTTCCGTATAGATTGATGATGGGTGTATCATTGATTTGGTATCGCCAACCCTGCGGAAGCGTCATTCCGAATGCCTTGTGCCATTCATATTGCAGTTGAGCAATTCGAAGCGAAGGACCCATCCATCCTAATTCAAATTTGGCTTTGATGTAGGATTCATTCTTTAGGTAATATTCATTTGAGACTGAAAAACTCATCTGCCCGGCGTATGGGCGGTCCATGTCGGCTGAATCTGACCAAAAAAGATGTTTGGGTGAATAAATTCGATGGTTTACATCATAGGATCGGATCACTTTTTCAACACCATTTTTCCAGTTGTTTGAATCTGTAAGGATGCGGTATCGCAAGGCGACTCCATTACTATAGTATTGATCCCGGGTCCAATTGAGGGTGTAGGCATCATTGTCATTTTCTACCATCAATTCCCGGTTCAGAAATTTTTTCTGAGCTGATAGCTGCAGACAGCTGATCAGACCTATGAACCCTAAGAAAACCCGATTAATCAACGTGTTAGACAGCATATATTCAGAAATCATGCAATCTTAACCAGAAGAATGGTGAGGATGATGGTTTTAACTGTCAATTTCTTTACATCCCTGTAAGAAAGTCACTCACAGGCATAATCTTTTTCCTCGATTTCAAACTCGATCGTAGCATGATGGATTTCCTGGTCTTCTAAACGGGCTTTTGCTTCCGATTTGATTTTCTCAAGCTCTGTAAGTGATAGTTGTTTGTCTACAAGTAAATGCATGGAGAGGACATTGAAATCACCGTCCATTGTCCAGGCATGGCAATCCAGTACTTTGTTTACGCTTGGGATGTTCAATACTTCTGAATGGATCTTTTCGATGTTAATGTTAGACGGTGTGCCTTGGAGAATGATTCGAAAACTTTCTCTCAGGTTCTTGATCACGTTAAAAAGGATGTACAGAGATATGAGTAGCGAGAGAATTGGATCTAAAATTGGAAAGAAAGTGAAATGCATGACAATGGCACCAACTAGTGTGGCTGCCCATCCCAAAACATCTTCCACCAAATGAGTAAAAACTACTTTTTCATTGATAGTTTTTCCTTTGCTTAATCGATAGGCTGCAATTGAATTGACCGCTAAACCTCCGATTGCGAGTAAGATCATTCCCTGGGTATCGGGGTTAACAGGGTTGATTAGACGCGGGACTGCCTCGATCACAATGAATATAGACCCGCTAATCAGGACAATGGCACTTACAATTGCTCCCAGGACAGAATATCGTTGAAATCCATAGGAATAGCTCTTCGTGCGTTGTTTCTTAGCTATGCGTGCGAAGTACCAGGAGATGCCAAGTGTAAAACTATCCCCCAGGTCGTGCAGTGCATCTGAAAGTATGGCGATACTATTGGTGAGCAAACCTCCAACGATCTCGATGACAGAAAACACCAGATTCAGGAAGAAGGCAATTTTTATGTTCTTCTCGGAGTGAGCATGATGATGATGGTGGGCGTGCCCCATATTGTTCTAAGATCAGTACACTTTTTTTATAACTGATGCAGCATTTTGAATAAAGTTTAAGACTATATCATTACAAAGCAAAATCTAAAGCATATGAAAAGCATTTTACATTTAAGTTTTATAGGTCTTGTGTTAATGATCGTATCGTGCGATCAGGTATCAGATGAGGTAGCAGTGTTTGACGAAATATCCACTAAGTCAGAACGTATTCATTTGAACAACGAACCTGTGGTGGTTCCAATTTATGGGAACTTTGATCACGGAAACCTGCAAGTGCAAACTTCTTCAGGTTATACATACCCGATCGTTACTGATAAAGGGTCCAACGTTACCTTTTTGAAGTATGTACCTCAAAGTTCAGATGAGGTTGTTGACTTACAAGTTGTTCATGGGTCGAGAATTGTTGGTACCGGTACGGTTCAGGTTACCCAGGTAAATCCAAGTTCATCCGTAGGAAACGGATCTTTTGTAAGCAAGGATTACTCAATGAAAGTAGGTGATAACAGATTCTCTATCGATCTACTGTCAGAAATGTCTTACAATCTTGAAGCTCCAAAAGCAGTAGAAGCAAGAGTACTTGCAGTGAGAAATGCAAGAGGTGATTTTCCTTCAGGAGCTTTTATTACAACAACCAAGAATGAAAGTGACACTTGGGACATTACTTTAAACTACCAGACATTCTGCGGAGGCCCTGGAGATGGAAGAAAAGAATTCGTGATTGAAGTATGTCTTAACCCAGTGTCTGAGACTGGCAATGTGTGGCTTGATCCTATTAAGAATTGTGGGACATATTCCACGGCGCTAACTTCTTTCACTTTAAAATAATCGATAGGGCAACTGTTAACTCCATTGAATAAGGACAACAGACTTATCGACAACTGCAAGGCGAATAACCGAAAAGCTCAGAACGAGCTTTTTCGCCGTTATAAAAACCTTGTCATGTCTATCTCGAGGAGATACAGTAATAATCTTGCCCAATGCGAAGATGTTTTTCAAGAATGCTTTATTCAGATTTTTAAATCAATAATTGAAAGTAAGGCAGAGATCAAAGATCTGGACAGCTGGATCGCTAGGATCAGCATTAATACGAATATCTCTGCTTACTATCAATCACAGAAGGTTACTCACGAACCTTTCACTACGGACGTACTGGATGAAAGCCATCGTCAGATTATTGATGAGGTTTCCAGTCAGGACCTTTTGAAAATCATTCAGGAACTGCCGGACGGTTACCGGGTGATTTTCAATATGTACCTGATCGATGGCTATAAACACGATGAAATTGCGAAGGAACTTGGTATTACCGCTTCCACATCCAGGTCGCAGCTAGCTCGCGCAAAAGAGCTATTAAAAAATAGGTTAGAACAAAACGGAATCGATCGATATGAATCCACTTGACGATAACGAACTCCAGGAGATCCTAACTGATAAGTTAAACGGTTTAGAACCGCAGGACACGGATCATTTATGGGCAGGTATAGAACGCTCTTTACCCGTGCAGACAGGAGGAGGTATGATTATCAACTTCGTGAAGCTTGCTGTAGGAGTTGGAGCCTTAACTGCCATTTTGATCTCTGATCGGGATGCAATTGCAGAAAAACACGATTTTGATTTTGTTCAAACGGAAATCGATCATCCGGTTGAGGTTTCAGCAGTTATGCACGTAACCCCAACAAAGGATCTTCAACCTACTACATCCGAACAGCCACCAATCCCGACTTTTTCTTCAAATTTTGATACTGACGAATTAGTAAAAGAGGAGTCTGACCAATCCTCAAGTCTGAGTGATGTTTCTGAAACCACCCCGAGTGAGGATTTAGTTAAGTTTCAGGCTTACGATGGATCACTAAACGGGGTTCATCCTACTTTCAACTCAGATCCACAGCATTCAATATCCATGAAGCCGATACCAACAGAACAGAGAATCCGAAAATCCGGCAATTGGTACTGGTCAGGCTCCACATATCTTACGTTCCACTCCATGGAACCTTCGCGATTGGATGAGAACTACATTAACAGTGATCCGAATTCAAGCCCATCAGTCGCTGAAAGGATTGGTGCAAATGCAAGTGTTGGCTATGCTCAACCGATCTCCCAGCGATTGACTTTACTTTCTTCAATCGGGCTCGATTATTATCGAACAACGTTCAACTTTAGGGTCATTAATGATATTAACCCATCAGTGGCGTTACAGAATGATCGAATTGATCTGGGATTAAATGTTGGATTAAGTTATCGTCATAGAGGATTTACGAATAACGAATCCATTGAGGCTTCTATCGGTTACAGGACTGCTTTGGTGCAGTTTCATAAAGGAGCAAACACGTATTCAAATCAATTACTCACGTACCGATTAGGTTACCTCGTAAACCATCGATCCTGGCAATTCGGACCTTACTACTCATCGTTCATCAATTCCAGGGATTACGTAGGTTATGGTAAGATCACTCCAACGATCTATGGTGTGATGGTTCGTAAAAACCTGTTTGGAAACTAGTTATTGATCAGCGAGATCGCAGTTTCAATGATAGTGTCCCTGCCAGCTATGGAATCCTCTTCACTTATCCAAACCGGTACATCCGGGAGGATTCCAGCTCCTTCATGTTGTCTGCCATTAGGATCAACCTGCTGCCAACTAGAGAAGCGATAGGACCAACCATTGGGAAGCTCTCTGAAAATCGGATTCCCAGAACCACCACCAGTAGTATCACCGACCTGGATGACATTAGGAGATGTCTTCATCATTAACAGGAATGCTTCGGTGCTACTGAAACAAACCCGGTTCGTAAGAATAATCACTTGCCCATTATACATGAAGTTACCAGCTGGAGAAACCCGTGAATCAGCCCATTCTGTAAAATCATTTCTCCCTGGCCCACCTCGATACCGGATTCGTGCATAAACCTTTTCTGCATCTATGAATCTTCCAGCGATCGTGGCAGCATTCCGTTCACTACCTCCTCCATTGTTCCTAACGTCAATAATAATCGCCTTTGTCTCCCTGAACTCTTCCAGTACTTCATCAATGACCAAATAATCTGGTTCATCGCCAGCAAATTTGTCAACAGTCATGTAACCAATTTCAGGGTCTGAATTAACAAGACCATAGTTGATTACATCACTAGCTTTGAACAAGGAAGCATATCCACCTCTATTTTGAGGTCCATTCACCCGATTTATAAAATTGTAACTCAGCTCAATTCCTGCGTATATGTCTGTGTGACCATCCTGGAGGTACTGCACTATTCCATCAAAAACCTGCAATAACTGGAAGTTAGTTGGGTTTGAGTTGAGTTCCGTAATGCTTGCTGTATAAACAGAATCCCAGTCAATCCCTTTGAGCTCGAAGAATGAGTAGTACCGATCCAGATCGTTCCAAAAGATCTCAAAATTGCTAATAGGCGAATTACCTGGCTCCTCCTCCAAAAACAGATCCTCGCAGGAAAATGAGATCAAAGTGATCAATGTTATAGTGAGATACCTCTTCAAAAGTTGATGTTTAATTGCATGAAATAGGATTGCATTAATGTTTGAATAGGAATATCAAGATCCAGATGATAAAAATCCACTCGATAGCCAAATGCGACATTAACGTTGCTTGTCGGATTAACTGAATATTGCGTTTGCATTCCAAAATTCCTAAACCCACCTATGCTTCTGATGCTGACCTCCGGTGATCCATCAATCCAACCGTCAAGTTTTTCCTTTGGATTATATCCTCTTGAGAGCGTCAACGCTATTGGTGAGCCAAGTAGTTCTACAGATAAGCTGGAATTCGCTTTGATACGATTTGAAATAATTAACCCCGTTTGAAGCGCTTGATAAAGATCACCGGAGTACTCGTTTTGACTAAGGAAAAAGTCGTATCTCCGATACATCACAAAAAGGTTGTATCCTACCCCAAGAGCAACATTTGTTCTTTCTAAGCCGGGGATTTCTAAAAACCGGTAGTAATGGTAATCATACCCGCCATGAATAGCTTTTAATTCCGACTCAGTGCGGGTAGACTTAAGGAACGGAGAATAATACTGCAGCCGGTGACGATGAAAGCCTTTTGGTCGTGTTCGCTGAAACTCAACGGATAAAGCGGGTTTTGTAGCTCTGAAATGATGAATGGAAAGGGCCTGATCGTTGATAGTCAGTTTTCGGACCATCAGGTAAGTGGAGATCCGATTACGGTATGAAGTACTATCCTGAGCGTTGGAGATCAGGCAAACGATCAAACTGATCGAGACAATGATGGCTTTCTTTAAGGTCATCGGCTATTAGTTGATCCAATGATCAAACAACCCTAAAGTAGCTTTCAGAAATTGTAAAAAAGAATGCTTAGATCGTACGATCTACATCAAAGTTCTCCAGGTAATCGGCAACTTTTCTTACGAACATTCCTCCCAGTGCACCATCCACGACACGATGATCGTAGCTGTGAGATAGGAACATTTTGCTTCGAATACCGATCAGATCACCATCTGGTGTTTCTACAACAGATGGTTTTTTCTGGATCGCTCCAACAGCCATAATGGCAACCTGAGGTTGTACGATGATTGGAGTACCCATCACATTTCCGAAAGAACCAACATTTGAAATGGTGTAGGTTCCGCCCTGCAATTCATCCGGTTTTAGTTTATTCTCACGTGCTCGAATAGCCAGGTCATTCACCTTTTTAGTCAGGCCAAGTAAGTTCAACTCATCAGCACCATGGATCACCGGTACGATCAGGTTACCTGTTGGTAAAGCAGTCGCCATTCCAACGTTGATTTGCCCTTTCTTGATAATGTTATCTCCGTCTACCTGGATGTTGATCAATGGGAAATCTTTGATCGCTTTCACGATCGCTTCAATTAGAATAGGCGTGAAGGTAAGGTTTTGTCCTTCCCGTGCTTTAAATGATTCTTTTACCTTATTTCTCCAGGCAACCATTCCTGTTACATCTGCCTCAACGAAAGAAGTAACATGTGGGGAAATTTGCTTGGATGCTACCATTCGCTCTGCAATCATCTTTCGCATTCGATCCATCTCGATGATCTCATCTGCTCCACTTACAGTGACAGGAGAAGGCTGATGAACAGTGGTAGTTGCAGGTGCGGGTACAGCTGGTGTTGCTACGGCTCCTCCGGACTGTCTGGTTTTGACATAGGCAAGAATGTCGTTTTTCGTTACCCGACCTTCCTTGCCGGTTCCTGTCAATGCATCCAACTCACCAACTGAAATGTTTTCTTCTTTGGCAATGCTCCTTACTAGCGGGGAGTAGAATTTTCCAGCCTCTGATGTTCGGGGTACACCTGAGCCGTTGGAAGATGAAGCAGTTACGATAGCTGTTTCAAGGATCTCCTCAGCTTTCTCTACCGGATCCTGAGCTGGTTCCGTACTTGGAGCAGGAGCATCAGAAGTAGCATCTCCTTCTGTCTCGATAATGGCGATTGGTTTCCCGACTTCAATAACATCTCCTTCCTTGGCCAATATTTCTTTCAAAACCCCACCATGTGTGGCAGGTATCTCTGTATCTACCTTGTCTGTGGCTACTTCCAGTATGGATTCATCCTCTTCTATGGTCTCCCCAACATTCTTCAACCAGGAAAGAACTGTCCCTTCCATTACGCTTTCGCCCATCTTAGGCATTACCATTTCTACTGTAGCCATATTTTATTTGGTTTAATGATGCTTTTTTAGCTCTTCAAAGATAATAATTTTGTCAATTCTTATCGAGGTTTATTCTTATCATGTTCAAAGCAGCCATCGCACTGTATTGGATGTTGATGTTTCGATCCTTTGTTAGCTGAAACTTTTTCGCCCGGGTTTTATGCTCATCAGAATACCCGATCCAAACGGTCCCTACCGGCTTCTCTTCTGATCCTCCACTTGGTCCTGCAATTCCACTTACTGAAACAGCAACATCAGCATTCAGGTTCTTTCGAACATTCTCTGCCAAAGCTAAAACAACCTCCTCACTGACAGCCCCGTGTGTTTTTAAAATTTCTTCTTCTACGTCCACCAGCTTGTTCTTTAACTCATTGGAGTAGGGTACAATGGAACCTGCGTACCAGGAAGAACTGCCGGGGACGGACGTGATCTTGTGTGATAGAAAACCGCCGGTGCAGCTTTCGGCAATGGCCAGTGTTTTATTCTGTTCTTTCAACAACCGCCCAATGACTTCTTCGATCTCCTCACTGTCGAAACCATAGACATACTTTTTAATCAATGGAAGGACCCTGGAGACTTCTTCTTCAACGGATGTTTTCAATTCTTCAAGGTTATCTCCTTTGGAAGTGAGTCTTAGCTTCACAGTTCCCATAGTTGGTAAGTAGGCCAACTTGATATGCTGAGGTAGAGACTCTTCCCAATCTGTGATGAGTTCTGCTAATTGAGATTCCGGTATTCCGATCGTTCGAATGATTTTATGATAAATCTCTCCCTTGACGTACTTCTTTTTGAGTTGAGGAATAATGGATTGTTCCATCATCTGCTTCATTTCGTAAGGAACACCAGGCATTGACACGAATACTTTACCATCTCTTTCGAACCACATCCCCGGGGCGGTACCATAGGTGTTGTGGATCGGAACACAATTTTCAGGAAGATCGGCTTGCTGTTCATTTAATTCAGTCACCACTCTTCGAGCTCTGCCGAATAGTTGTTTGATGTGATCCAACACTTCGGGAACACGAACTAATTTGGTGTCAAAATACTCAACCAATGTGGGTTTGGTCAGGTCATCATTCGTTGGTCCTAATCCTCCGGTGATCAAAATGATATCCGCTCTTGACTCGGCAACCTTCAGGCTTTCCAGGATTTCCTCACGACTATCTCCAATCGTGTTTTTGCGGATAACCTTGATTCCGGCATCATCTAATGCTCTACTCATCCAGTGAGAGTTGGTGTCAAGGGTTTGTCCGTATAGGATCTCATCACCGATTGTGATGATTTCAGCTTTAGCGCGCATAATTTCTACTTCCTAAGACCTAACGAATCTTTTAATCTGTCTACTTTTGAGGCCCCAAAATTACTACGATCCTTATGAAAGCCTTTGCCGCTCTTTGTCTTGTATTTGTGTTTGTCTCTGCCTGCACTGTTCAGCAAATTCAGAAAACAATTGAAGATTATACAGGAGTGGAGGAGGCCCTGACCGCCGATGATGTGGCTAATGGTCTGAAAGAAGCATTGGTTGCAGGTATCTCCAAAGGTTCTGACAATGTCGGAAAATTAGATGGCTATCTTAAGAACCCAAGTATCAAGATCCCCTTCCCTCCAGATGTCCAAAAAGTAGAAACCAAACTAAGAGATATTGGCCTTGGAAACGAGGTAGACAAGTTTGTGACCACTCTGAACAGGGGAGCGGAGGAAGCAGCCAAGGAGGCAAAGCCAATTTTCATTAGCGCTATTAAATCCATGACCATTGAAGATGCATGGGGGATTTTAAAAGGGGACGATAAGGAGGCAGCAACCAACTACCTGAAGCGTACCACTTCGGATCAACTAAGATCAAAGTTTACCCCGGTAATAAAAAGTGCATTGGATAAAACCAATGCGACTAAATATTACGGTGATATCATTAGTACCTATAATAAAATTCCTTTTATAGAAAAAGTAGACGAAAATTTGGAGGGTTACGCTACTGAAAAAGCAATGGATGGATTATTTTTCATGATTGCTAAGGAAGAGCAAAACATTCGTAAGGACCCACTAGCTAGAACCACTGAGCTGCTCAAAAAAGTCTTTAAAGAACAAGATTGAGTATTTTTAACTAAAATCATCTGTCCATGTTATCAGAACTTCAGACGAATAAGCTCGAACGCTTTTTCTATATCCTTGATTTCGACAGAAATGGTATTATTGAGGAATCGGATTTCGTAGGTATTGCCGAGAACCTTTGTATCCTTTGGGGGCTTAAAGAAGGAACCCCTGAATACGCCAGAGTACTGTCTCGATTTTCAGAAGGTTGGAACAAATTCAACCATTTCGTTAACAATGATACCGAACAGGCCAACTGGCATCACCTCGTAGAGTTTGCAGACCAGGTCATTATTAATGGAGATAACGAACTCTTTAACCTCTATGTAGAAGACTTTGCGGGAGAGATCTTCGATAACTTCGATTCCGACAAGGACGGCTACATCTCACTTGAAGAATTCATCGATCTTTTTGTAGCCTACAGGATAGAAGTGCGCTATGCAGCCAAGGCTTTTACCAAGATCGATCTTAATCATGATGACCTGATCAGTCGTGGAGAATTGATCAGTGCAGTGAAGGAATTCTTCAGGAGTGAGGATGAAAACTCACCAGGCAACTGGCTTTTTGGGCACTATTAACGCCGCTTCGCCGCAAGCTTCTTTTTAACGGGTGCCTTCTTTTTAGGGATCACCTTCTTAGGAACCTTAACTTCCGCAGTGCCTTTTGATAAAAATTCGCGTAAGAATTTTTCTAACGGGAAGATCAGCAATGCGACAAAAACATCAATCAGGAAATCGACTACCGGGGTACTTTGAATATCCAATAAAGCTCCGGCCGCTGACTGAATGAATTCAATGATCAGGATCAGAGTCAGCACGGACAGCCCACCACTCAACAATCGGTTTTGCGTTTTTTTCTGATTCATCCTGGATGAAATGATGACCAGGCTTCCGAAGAAAAAGATCTGTAATGCGTAAAACCAGGGTTGTTGCCAGTAAGGGCTTCTAACGGTAAAATCAAGCATGGTTGCTTCTTCCATTCTTCCAAAAGCATCCCTGGACCTTACGCTGAGTGAGTACTGACCAGGAGGCAAGTAGCTGAAGTCAATAGACTTACTGGTTGTCCATTCGGACCATTCAGTATGTAGTCCGTTTAATCTGTATTGAAATTCCGGGTTGAGAAGTCCTAGATAGTCTGGTTTGGAAAGCTCTACAGTGAGAAAGTTTTCATCGTAAGCCAGTACAAATTTCTTTCTCATATCAATAGTCCCACGCTGATTGGAAAGCTTCTTCACAAACAGATCGTAGGAGGCGAGAGCCCTGCTTTTGCTCTCATCGTACTTGAGCAATTGATTATCCCTGGTAAGCAGCCAATACTCGTTTGAATTCAGATCTTTGGATATGGAAACAAGATCTGTGAAAAGGCTTAAGTAGTCAAAGGACTGAATTTTTCCTCTTGATGGAATCAGGTACCAGTTTTTTCCATTGTTGACCCATACGGCTTTCTTTGATGGTTCTGCTATCGTCTTGTGAGCAAGCCCGATTTGCTCCCTCAGGGATACATTCTCCAGGATCTCATCAGTAACTTCATCATAGTAGAAATAGCCATGTGAGTTGATGAAGTAGACCGTATCCATTCGTTCCAAAATATCAACATGATCCAATGATTGGTTATCCAGGGCATAAACATTGGAAAAGGCAATTGTTGAATCTGTTAGCTCAATGTTGTAGAGACTGGATGATCCTGCTAACCAGATCTTACCGGACCGATCCTGCCTCATGTTTACAATGATATCGTCAATACTTTGTGAAGCATGTTCCACCCAGATATCTTCCACCAGCTTAAAGGATTTCAACTGAAGGTCAGTTGTGCTTACCAAAAGATGGCCATCTGAAATCGTTGTAACTGTTCGAACATTCTCACTGATCACGACCTCTGACCCGCCATCCTTTATTTCGTAGATCGCAGAATTCCCAACCAACAACAGGTGATCCTGGTAATCGATCATGTCAAAATATTTTCCGTCTGTTCCCTCTACCTGCGAGAACTTGTAGTTGACTTTGACCGGGACTTTCCGGATTCGACGTTGATATTTTGCACTCTTAGCTTGCTTGGCACTGAGACGTTCAACATTGTCAGGATTGTCAAACAAGTCTTCAACTCCCCTGGCAATGGATTTGAAAAAACCCTTTTTCTCTTGCTTTTCTTCTGAGGAGGACTCGGCTCGCTTCTTCTTACTGAAAAGCCCTTTGAGTCCTCGCTTTTTCTTTTTGGAAGTTGTTGTTTGAGGAGCAGGCTTAGGTGCTGGCCTGGTCTGCCTTCTTTGATTGACTCGTGTGTAGTAGACATGGTTTTTGAAGGTGGTGTCTCTATCGAAGTAGAATAAGCCAAGACTTGACGTGACCCAGAGTCCATTTTTCTTTTGAAATACACCCGTAAGATTTCCCTTCAATCCTGGGAAATTTGAGTAACTGAATGCCGGGAATAATGGAGACACACTTGTCATGCCAAAAGGATGTGCAATCCAAACGCTACCGCCCTGGTCAGTATGAATGGCATAGATCTCATTATCTGGCAAGCCACTGTGATAGTCGGTGACCTCAAAGTATTCCAGGTCGTTGTAGTTGAGGAACAGAACCCCATTGGAGTAGGTGGAACAAACGATCAGCGAATCGTTGATCCACTTTGCCTCCTGGATCTCAAACCCGTTCTCTTCAATTAATTTGTTGTGACCGATCCGGATGATGCGGTTTTGCCAGACATGCATTTCTCCATTGAAATCTATTAGAAGAGGTGGGCGGTTCCTGAAGTTATGTGCGGATGCAATTTGAACCTTGAGCACATCTTCAATCAGAGAGTCTCCTTCGATCCTGAAAGTGGTTTCCGTAGTATTGACATAAAGTCGGTCTCCAATTTGAAAGATATTGATGAAATCTCCGGTTTTGAGTATGGTTTGATCTTCGGCGACATTGTAAATGCCCAAAGTCTCATTCCCAAGGAAGTAAACTGAGCCTCCATGCTCAAGCGTTTGAAAGAATAACTCATCAAGAGAATCCTGCTCGATGAGTGGCTGGAATAAGGTCTCATTCTCTTCAAATGTGATCTTCCCGAAAGTTCCGATACTTCCAACGTAGGTTGTGTTATCATCATCTACAGCAAGAGAAAGTGCCGCAGAGGGAGTTCCAAAGAAATCCCAGCTGTCTCCATCGTATTTTAATACACCTGCTCTATTGGCCAGACAGATCAAGCCGTTGTTATCACTAATGATTTCAAAGTTCGAATTATCTAAATTAGAGTTTGCAGGATAATGATGCGTTAGTAAAAAATCGCCTTTCTGGGCGATGGACAAAAAACTAATGCTGAGCAATAGTAATTGAACCAGCTTTTTCATGATCGGGGGTTTGCCAACGAAGATAACGACTCAAAGGAACGTTCACCAATGATGATCAAGGTTCTTAAAATTATCTCTGGATTAATTCTTCTATTCAATGTATTGGCATTGATCTGGGTGTTGCTCTACGGCATTGTTCCAATCTCGACCACCAAGTTGATGTTGATCGAAAGTCAACAAAAGGAGATCCGGTATCAATGGAAGCCGCTTGAAGAGATATCCGACAAACTTGCCCTGGCCATTATGTGTAGCGAAGACCAAAACTTCATTCTGCATAGTGGACTGGATTTTAATGCTATTCAACAGGCGGAGGAGGCTAATCGGAGAGGGCGTTCATTGAGAGGAGCTAGTACGATCACGCAACAGGTAGCCAAGAATGCTTTTCTCTGGCCGGATCGATCCTGGATGAGGAAGGTTGCAGAACTTTACTTCGCTTTGCTGATTGATGCATTATGGAGTAAAGAGCGTATCATGGAGGTCTATTTGAATGTTGCGGAGCTTGGAGATGGAATATTTGGAGCTGAAGCTGCTTCTCAACATTACTTTAACAAGTCAGCCGGAGAGCTAAGCCTTAATCAATGTGCTCGATTGGCAGTCATCCTTCCTAATCCAAAAAGGTATTCACCCGTGGATCAAACACCATATTTGAGATCAAGATCTCAATGGGTAAGGCAACAAATGACTTACTGGGGGAATGAAATGACTTACGATCCGGAAAAGGTGAAAGAGGTTATTGGCGAATGACAAGCTTTTGGCTTGTGAACCCTGAATCAGTTGCCAGTCTGACAATATACACTCCACCAGGAGTGGAGCTGAGATCTATTTTTTCCGGAACCTCTAAAATTTGAAAAACCTCAGTTCCGGATAAACTCATGATGGTCAACTCATGGATTGGTTCATTGGACCTGACTTCAAGGAAACGTGAAGCAGGATTGGGATAAATAGTCAGGTCAGACTCCACTTCACTACCAAGTGGTGCAAAATCCAGGTTTACCGTGTCCATTCCGACACATCCATTTTCATTAGATGCTTCAAGTACTACTTCGAATCGATCATTCCCAAAGAATAGGGTAGGGTTAGATGAAGTCTCGACAAGTTCACCATCAACTAACCAGTTATATTGTTGGATGCCTTCTGCTTCAGCTGTGAGACTCACTTTTTGAAGGCCTGACACTTCTTCGATGGTCGTAGAGATTACTACATTGAAGGATTCTTCTGTAATGTTTACTTCGATCGGAGTTCCTGGTAATCCATCATCCAGGCCAACAACGAATACTTGAGTATGACCATCGGTTTCAAGTTGAGTTCCTTTCTTGATCAAGCTTGTCAATGAAGCATCACCATAAAACCCAAAGATGGTTCCGTTTTCAGGACTTAAGACCTTTGAATCACTCTCACAGAAAACAATGTCCTGCTGGCTAGGTAGGGGTGAGGTACTGAATTCAAAAGTTTGTTGCGATTCCAATTGGCATCCCGAGGAGTTTTCAACAGAGAGCCTAACCACAGCTGTGCCTACATTCGAATCAACAGTTATCTGACTTCCGAATCCCCGGGATACACCATTTACAAACCATTCTTTGATTGGTTCTTGGGAAGTGGTATGCGCTACTATTTGATGGGCTGTTGAATTGGTATCAACAACGATAGTAAAGTCTATATCCAGTTCATCTACATCAACAATTACCGCCGTTTTTAAGCTCTCAAACTGGCTGTAAACACCGCTAACGAAGAGTGTGGTGTCCTGATCGAAGGCAAGCATCAGGTCATTTCCGGTTACTTCCGGTGAGGTTGCTTCTTGCTCACTGTAGACTTTTAGGTAATCAGCAGAAGGATCTGAAAGCGCTATGGATTCTCCTGGACAGGTGGTGAAGTCTGAGAATACCGGACTTGCTGGTCGGTTCGCTACAACAAGTGGCTTTATCTGGGTGTCTGAGCATCCATGAATGTTTTCTATGTAAAGTGAGATGGAATAATTGCCAACCTCGTTAAATGAAAGTGATGGGTTCTGAATATTAGAAGTATTACCATTACCAAAGTCCCAGTTCCAAAGATTTGCATCGAAACTTTGATCTGTAAAGCTCACCACGTTAGTTGCATGATCGAGGTATAACGTATCTGGTTCAATAGTAAAATCCGAAACTTCCGTGATCAATTTCACCTGATGCTGGAAAATAGCCGATGGGTAAGCATTGTCAATGTTCCTGACATAGAATGACGTGTCCTGATCAATCGTGCCTGTGGTGAAACTTGTTCCCTCGTGCAAAAGAATTGTTGCTTCAGGATCTTCGTAGAACCGGTAATTTGTTCCACTTTCCGGATCTAGTGTGACCTGGCTTCCATCACAGCTAAAGGTTGTCTCCAGAATTCTTGGATTCTGAACAACCTCATTGATCTTGCTCTCTGCTATAGAGAAATTGTTTTCCAGGTCAATTTTAGAATTTCCAGTTGCCAGGATAACGAATAGTGTAGTGTCTGAAAATGCGTCAAGCAGTGTGATGGTCGTGCCATTCAGGGTGGAAACATCATTTCCATTTCCCAGATCTCCGGCCGAAACAATTTGTTGATTAACCAGGAAATCATACTTGTTGGCATCAGTAAATGCGTTTTGTACATCAAAACCATTTCCATTTTGATTGTCGACATCCAACGCTGAGTAACGGCTCAGCCCGTCTGACAAAACCTTGGATCCTGAGAATAATGTTTCAGTCAGGTCCTTGGTTAATATGTAGTTTCCAGCAAGATCAAATTCTGCTTTATTCTCTAAAGCGTTGGTTAGGTCAAAATCGGCGTAATATCCAAAATGTAAGTTGCTTATAGCGCTAGCTGCGTTGTTGATGAGTCTATACCGAAGGATCAGATAAGGCTCATTCTGCATAGCGAAAGCAGATTGCTCAAAGATTACACTGTGAATTGGATCTTCGAATTCTGAATAACTGAAATGATCTGCAACAGGATGATCATACAGTTTGAAATACGAGAAATCTGAAAAATCCTGTTCTCTGCTTTGTGCTGAATAATCTGATATGATATTATCAGATACACTTGAAGAAGAAGTGGCAAGCATGACCCCTATGTAATCGAGTATGGAGGAGCCATTCAGAGTTAATCCACTCCCATTGAAGAAAGATGCGTCAGCAAATCCAAGATTCCCGTTTCCGGCAATAGTCAATTGCAAATCGTCTCCAAAATGAAAATAGTCCGGGGATGTTTCCGTCTCCAGGAATTGAAAGTCGTTGTATGCACCATCGTTGTAGTCCAATCGGATAGCGATGGGTGTTTCAGGAGCAAGAGTTGATTCAAGGACAATCTCAAAAATGAGTGTGTCCTCTTCAAGGGTCGAAAGCGGACCAGTAAATAAGGTATTCTCGATGACAGTAAAATTGTTATCAGGAGAAGAAATCGTGATTTGAGCATCATTCACCTGACTTAGAAAATTCTTTAGGTCCGCTCCGACGGTAACCGTATCCCCAAAAAAGAGTGATGATCCAAAAGGAGTAATTGGCTCAAAAGCAGTGATCCTGATCGATTTAGGGTTACTGGCCGAAACAGCGCTCAAGACGTTCAGTCTGCCTAGTCCCAATTTCCCATCATAAGTAGCATTTGAGCCGACACCATAAATATCATCAGCTGTCACTCTGACTCTTTCCATTACCTGTTGTGCATTCAAATGAGGAAACCGGTCCCTGATCAAAGCAGCGGCTGCTGCGACCATAGGAGAGGAGTAGGAGGTACCCGAATCAGAACCGTAAGCATCTCCTGAATGTGTCGAGTAAATGGATGCGCCAGGAGCCATGATATCCACTGAATAGTTATAGGTAGAAAAGCCTGACCTGGTGTCGTCAAACTCGACAGAACCAGCAGAAATGACATTATCGTAGCTTGCTGGGTAGAATTTACCATCAATGTCGGTGTTTCCGGAGGCAGCTACCACTACAACATCTCTTTCCAAAACGGCATAGTTGATAATGTCCTGTTCGGATTGAAGTGGAGATGTCAGTGCTCCAAAGGAGAGATTCATGATTTGCATGCCATTGTCTGCAGCATACATGATGCCTTCAAATAAATTCACACCAAGTTCACCAACGGTTGTAAATCCTTTGAGCGCGGCAATCTTAGTATTGAAACCTACCCCGGAGATGCCAATGGAATTGTCTGTGGTTGCCCCTGCAATACCTCCAACCCTGGCACCATGTGTACTTCCGTCCGCATCGGGGTTGCTGTCCCCATCAGCGAAATCATAGCCATGAAAATCATCGGTATAGCCATTCAGGTCATTGTCAATTCCGTCTATTGGGTCGGCATCATTGGTCCAAAGACTTCCGATCAGGTCTTCATGGTCCAGGTCCAACCCTGTATCAATGATCGCTATGGTGATATCATCATCTCCCCGGGTAATATCCCATGCGTCATATGCTTTGATTTGCTCCAAATATGCTTGATTGGTTGCATTGGCAGGATCAGAAGGTACGTACAGGAGTTGATACCTGTTGATTGGTTCGGCATAAATGACATTAGGATCCTTCATCAACTCATTGATCAGATCAATTGGGTCCTGCCCGCTCTCAACACGAACCTTTTGTATGCCATCCAGAATAGAAGGACGACTTGGCTGCCTGTCTCGTAAATTGATCGCCTGGTTTTTAATGCCTTGAATACCAGGTGTTTCCGTTTTCACTTTGACCATAATCCATTGTGGATCAATTTGGTCTTTGGATATCCCCTCCGGAAGTCGATAGTACTTTTGTCCTGAAACCTGAAACAGGATAAACAGGAGAAAAACTGTTATAGATGATTTTCGCATGACCCGACTTCCCAACAACAGACGATAACCTAAGCTTCCGCTTTCTTTTGTTTGTTGTCTTCAATGAAAACATAGATAGTATATGCACCAATTGCTGTGCCTATCGGAAAACTAAAAATAGAGAGACATCCGGCGATCATTAGAAGCACCATTCCCCAACTCCGATGTTGCAGGGTAGCTATCCCACCTATAATAGAAGGGAGTGCAGCAAAAATGAAGAGCACGACTAAAATGGCTCGCAATGCACCACCAATCAACGGGACAACCCAAGCGGCATCACCACCCTCTTCATTGATAATGGCCGTTTCGATAAAAGGAGAAAACGCAAAGAAAAGTCCTCCAAGAAGGATGAAAATGATGGCATACAAAGCGCCATAACATATATGTACGATTGACAGGGTTCGTTTATGTGATTCTAAATCCATGATTAATTCCTTTCGTAAACTACAAAATCAAAATCGAATTGATGTCGGTCATCCGTCGGATGATGCAATCTTGATACTTCTTTCCATTCACGGTCATCCAGCTCCGGAAAAGTGGTCTGGCCATCAAATTCACTATTAATTTCGGTTAAATATACCTTATCCGCAAGGCCCAACGCCTCCCGGTAGATCTCTCCACCTCCTATGATGAAAGCTTCTGCTTCATCATTTGACTTAGCTATATGCAAAGCGTCCGAAAGTGAGTTGATGATTGTAGCACCTGGCGCATCATAGCTATCCTGTCGTGTTATGACGAGGTTGGGTCGGTCGGGTAACGGTCGAAACCGTGGAGGAAGGGACTCCCAATTCTTTCTCCCCATGATCACATAATGGCCTTTGGTCTGCTCTTTGAAGTACTTGAAATCATCGGGTAAATGCCAGGGGATATCATTGTCCTTACCGATTACCCTATTGCTGCCCATAGCAGCTATCATAGAAATGATCATTAATCAATTGTTTCGAAAGCAAAGTTAATGGTTAGTGACCTGGAGCTTGTATCCTCGCAAAAATTCACCTACTTCCATCCTTCGTTTTCCTTCCAGTTGAATTTCAACCAAATTGAGTGAGCCATCTGCTGTTTTTACCCGTAGATAGCTTTTGCCATCAGAGAAGAACGACCCACTCTTACCATCCTCATCTGGCCCTTCATTTGCTTTGAATACTTTAAGCACTTTGTTGTCAATCATCGTCCATGCAGCTGGGTAAGGAGATAATCCGCGGATAAAATCCCGGACCTTTTTTGTAGGCTGATTCCAATCTATTTTACAATCCTCTTTGAAGATTTTGGGAGCATGTTTTAAATCATCAATCCGCTGCTGAGGCTCTTGAGTATAGGTGTTTTCCTGGATCGCCTCGGCTGTTTTAACTACCAACTCAGCTCCTTTTTTCATGAGCCGCTCATATAGCGTTCCTACCGTATCATCAATCTGTATTGGTTCAGTTTCCTGGAAAATGATCTCACCAGTATCGATTTCATGCTTCAGGAAAAAGGTGGTAATCCCTGTTTCCTTCTCTCCATTAATGATCGCCCAGTTGATCGGAGCAGCTCCACGATATTGAGGAAGCAATGAGGCATGTAGGTTGAAAGTGCCCAACGGAGGCATATTCCATACCACTTCAGGGAGCATTCGAAACGCTACCACGATTTGCAGATCCGCCTGATACCCGGCAAGCTCCTCCAAAAATTCTTTTGACTTCAGGTTAGTCGGTTGAAGGATTGGTAAACCCAATTCCAAAGCACATTCCTTTACGACAGACATTCCAACCTTTTTCCCCCGTCCTTTGGGTTTATCCGGAGCGGTGACCACAGCAACCACATTAAGTCCTGATTCAACGAGTCTTTTCAGGCTGGCTGCCGCAAAATCAGGAGTTCCCAGAAAGACAATACGAAGCTGTTTGCTCATAGGGAGCAAATAAAAACAAGCTTATGGAATCCGTAACTGATTAATCGATCAGTGACCGTAGTTTTAGGCTAACTGATTTTTCAGACCCATTCTGGCCAACAACAAGATCAACCGTTTCACCTTCTTGCTTAAGTATTTGTTTTACCTCTGCAAGATTCACTTCGGCCATTGATTTTCCGTTGATACTTAGTAGCTCATCGTTGAGTTTAATGCCTGCTTCAGAAGCCGGGCTGTCTTCAAAAACCTGGTGGATGAGTACTTTCTGCTTATCCTCAGAAAGTTGAACATCAATACCACTACAGTTCACATTGAATTTTTTGCCCCAGTTGTTGTTCTTGGTAAGCCACATTTTTTTGTCTGGAACATCAATAGTGATATTATACATGCTTAAAAGCTGACTCCCGATAATCCCGGACACTTTTTTATCTGCCTGAATTCCAGAAGTAGCTGCGCTAATACCTATCGGTAGGTCTTCAATGGTCTGGTTTCCGAAAGAAAAGGAAAGTACATGACCTTCATAGTGCAGGGTCTCATCCTTGGAAATTCCTTTTACATAGTAAGAATAATGTTTACCAGTCTTGTTGATAACGTCCCACTTTTCTGCGTATGGTGAATTGAAATCAAGTGTGGTACCAGCGCCAGAAATGACAAAGAAGGTCCCGTCGTGAGGCTCACCATTATTCAAAACTACCGTCCCTTTAATGGTTGGGATGGAAATGTTCATCTCAAAAGGTATTTCATCACCTTTCTTAGGCACATTACCATGATCGTAGATATTCATGGTTTTTAGATCATAATTGATATGTACCGAATGATGAAAAAGAAGGTCATAGCCAAGGATACCATCGATATCTCGCCCGAGGCTTATTTCAAGGTGGTTAAGGTCCGTGGAATAAACCTTGATGTTTTTTTCCATAATGAAGTGATTGATCGCTATGGAGTTATGCTTGATCAGATGCCAAACATTAGCAGTTGAGTTCATTTCAACCTCTCTTTTCACAAGGTCAAGCTGGTCCGCGATATCCTCATCGAGGACAGTAAGACCTGCTCCTGTATCAAAAATGAAATCAAGAGGTTCTGAGTCATCCACACTCACTTTAATGATGATGTGGTCACCAAAAAGCTCAAAAGGAATGCTGGTGATTGGCGCTTGTGCGCTTGCGTAAGTAGCAGCAAGCACTAGTACGATGCTGGCAATTTTTTTCATGACTATGCAGGTAAATTCTTAAGGAAATATAATGAGATTAGATGATTATGTTAGATGATGCTAAATTAATACTTTGGCTTGAACAATTAGGATTGCTCCGCTGTTCTCAAACAAAAAATCACTATGTCTGAAAAACGAGTTTGGTTAATTACTGGTTGCTCAACCGGCTTTGGAAGGGAACTTGTCAGGGAAGTTGCTTTACGTGGAGAAGTTGCTATTGGAACTGTTCGGCAACACGAACAAGTAGGAGAATTGGAGGCAATCAATCCCAAGCTTGTCAAGGGAATTGTATTGGATGTCCAGGATCAATCAAGTATTGATGCTGCTGCTAAATTGATTGAATCTGATTTCGGCAAGCTGGATGTGCTCGTCAATAATGCAGGTTATGGCATCCTTGGACCAATAGAGGAATCCTCAGAGCAAGAGATCCAACGTCAGTTTGATGTCAATGTTTTTGGTGCAATACGAATGATCAAACTGGCACTTCCTTTCATGCGAAAGCAACGAAGCGGTCATATTCTAAACATCACATCAATCGCCGGACTCAATGGCTTTCCCGGGGTTGGTATATACAACGGAAGCAAGTTTGCTTTGGAAGGAATAGGTGAGGCTTTAGCTGCTGAAACGAACCACCTTGGGATCAAAGTGACCAATATCGAGCCCGGACCTTTCCGTACGGATTGGGCTGGAAGATCTGCCACTTACGTCAATTCCAAAATTGAAGATTATAAAGAAACTGCTATCAAAAATGCCGAAACGATCAAGCAGGTGAGTGGCAGTCAAATTGGAGATCCCGTTAAAGCAGTCAAAGCGATGTTTGAGTTAACGTTGTTTGAAGAACCTCCGGTTCATCTTCCGCTAGGTGGTCCTGCTTACAATAGGGTTGGCATTAGACTGGCTGAATTCAAAGAAGAGGTAGATAAATTTGAGTACTTGGGGAAGCCTACAGATTATACAGAAGAGGAGCTTAAAAACGGATAGTTTTGTTGCTTACGTATGGCTATTGTTTTCATAATAGCGATTGGACAGGCTTTATTTCTAGCTTTCTTTTTGCTTTCAAGAAAGAAAATCTCGATTGGTAATGGCTTGTTTTCACTGCTTTTGTTTGCAATAGCCTTCTCACTATTCATCAAATACTCCTACGAGGTAGAACTGGTCAGAGTGTATCCATTTCTCTTGGGGCTGGATTCTGGGATACCATTTCTTTATGGCCCAATCTTGTGGCTGTACGCCGCACTTATTTTAAAGGAGAGGGATATCGGAATTCGTGATAGTATTCACCTAATCCCCTTTGCAGGCCAGTACATTTTCATGTTTTTCTTTTTGTATGGTTTTTTAGCTGAAGAGAAAATTGCTTTCTATGAAGCAATGTTAGGTGGTTTCATGCCTGAAAGTTTCCTAATAGCCAACATGATCAAGGCTGTGCATGCGCTTGTCTATTTTCTTCTTACGATAAGCCTCATTAACAGGAGTCAGAGAAAAAGTGGGAATATCTATTCTGAATTTAGCGATGTAGACTTCAGCTGGCTTAGATCGCTAACGATTGCAGCAATTCCGTTTCCGGTATTAAAAGGGTTGGTAACGTTTTCATTTTACTTTCCGGGGACCATTCCACACCAACTCTCTTCTACATTTCTTGACCTTGGGCTCTTTGTTTTGATTTTCGTTGTTGCTTACACGGCATTGAGCAAGCCGGAATTGTTCCGCAAAAACCGAGGAGACAAGTCTGTTAAATATGCTGAATCAGTCATTGATGCTCTTGAGAGTAAAAAGTTGTTCGAGCAATTGAAGGAGTTAATGGGTACTGAGGTACCTTTTCTCAAACCCGACTTGTCTGTAAATGAATTGGCCAATCAAATAAGCATTAAGCCAAAAGTTCTTTCTCAGGTGATCAATGAGAATGGCGACACTAATTTCTTTATGTTCATAAACCACTATAGGGTTGAACACTTTAAAAAAGAAGTTCTGAAAGAGGAAAATAAACACTTCACGTTGATCGCCATTGCTGAGAAGTGCGGTTTCAGTTCTAAAGCCACCTTTAATTCCGTATTTAAGAAGATTGAGGGAAAAACCCCATCGCAGTTCCTCAATCAAACTGATTCATAAAATGGTCTGACTTCCTGAAGTCAGACCAATTCACCCCTTTTTTTTCGCCCGACTTGATGAGTTGGTCGTTTCTCCATCAAAAAATCAAATGATGAAACTAAAATTCATGTTATTAGGACTGGTTATCTCTTTAACCGGTTTTTCGCAAGGCCTATCAGATAGTGCCCGGGGGGAGATTCTGTCAACTGTAGACAATGAAGTTTGGATCCCGTTCATCTCTGCATTGAGTGCCAATGATTCGGAAGCGTATCGAAAAGTTCATTCCAAGAGAATGTTAAGAGTATCAAACGATCGTGGAGGTAAGCTTTGGGTTGGAGAAGATTACTTTGACTATACCCGAAGCAATTTTGATCGGATAATTAAAAACGGAATTGATCAGAAGATCGAGATCGGTTTTTCGGAAAGGACAGTCTCTGAGACGGTGGTATCTGACAGAGGGTTCTACAAATACACCTACTCAACTAATGGAAACACTCCTAAGGTTATTTACGGACAATTTCATTTGATCAGTCACTTGGAAGAGGATGGAAAGTGGCGATTTGTGTTGGACTATGACTTCACTGATCAGGAGAAGATCTTCGAGGTTAGCGAAAAGGCGTTTAACAAGTCTGAGAAATTAAAAATTTAGCAATAGGGTTATCTTGGGGGAAGATTGAGGTCAAAAGATCTTGAGCAACCCCTAAGTTTTTTCTTAAGATGAATACTGTCAATATCCACGAGAAGTTCAATCTCTTCAGTGAGAATTGGACACCCAAGATCATTGGGGAATTGAATGGTCAGCAAGTTAAGTTGGCGAAATTGAAAGACGAGTTTGTCTGGCATAGCCATGAGAATGAGGATGAGCTCTTTCTTGTTTTCAAAGGAACACTCATCATGGAATTCAGAGATCGGACTGAAACAGTTCGTGAAGGTGAAATGATCATTGTTTCAAAAGGAGTGGAGCATTTCCCCAGAACCGAGAATGGAGAAGAAGTTTGGGTGATGCTGGTTGAGCCTGCGGAAACAAAGCATACGGGTGAGGTTGAGCACGAGAAGACAGTCCATGATCAGGAGTGGATCTGAGTGGTGATAAAATCAAGAACCAAATAGTAAAAGGTTTTTCAAAAGGTGTTTGTTACGTAGGGTCAACAGGTTGGTGCAGAGCAACCCGGTTGCCTTCCGTATCCTCAAAATGTCCACAGAAGCCGAACTCACCTACGCTGAATTTTGTATTGATCACTTTTCCACCTGCAGCTTCAACTTTAGCTATTACATCGTCAATCTCCGGGACTGAGAAGTATACCAGTGTACCTTCATAGGAGGGAATGTAGTGCTCGTTTTGGATCAAGGTGCCTGTTGCTCCTTTTTCATTGGGGTCGAAGGGGAACCACCCCATTACCGCATTTCCTATGTCATGAATGGAGATCTCGTAACCAAAGATCGTTTCATAGAATTTTTTCGCCCGGTCCATATCCTTGACCGGGATCTCAAACCAGTTAATGGGATTACTCATTATTGCAATTTTGATCTTGAAGATACTCTTTGCCTGTCAGGAAGCGTGACCGTTCACGACAAAATTGCCTTTAGGAATACCAGGTGAGGTGGGTTTCTTCCTTCAATGGATGCTCTAACGGGGTTTTCTCAGTCGCTGACTTAATGAAATTCTCTTTGAGCTTGTAATACCATTTTGCCTGCTCGTCCGCCTCTCCAATCAACATCAATGGCGGGTCATACTTCAAACCTTCCTTCTGCTTTTTGATCACCTGGACATCCTGGTTGATGAATACTTTTCCTATTGGTCGGAGGATGGGGAAAAGGAAATTGACCAGGGGAATGTTTGAGTACAAGAATTGGTTCAATTCTGTCGTATTATCTGTCAAAGGAGTCAGTGCCGTAAGCAAAACGATCTCGCCTTTTTTTCCATAGCGGATGTGTTCAACCCGTATTCCTGGAATTGAAAAAGTGATCTCGATGGCAAGTTTGCGTTTGAACAGATTATAGACTTTGGAATTTGTTCCGGGTTTATGGGCTGCCATCACAAAACCTAGCTTGGAGGCAAAAAATCGTTTCTGCTTCTTCTTTTGTTTCTTTTTCGATCGCCACCACCAGGAAGCATGCACATGTGGCACGTGCGCCGGGTCAATGAGTCCGATTACGGCATTGTCAAGATCACACTCCAGGGTATGAGCGGAAACGAACCTGAACTTTTTATCGGGATTTAATGGGAAATCAGCTATCGCATCTTCATCGACTTCATACTTCATCCGATAGGTTGGAGGTATGTAGACCCAAATGTTGCCATTGATTTCCTTAACTGCATATCGAAAGACTTTCACCTTTTCTGTATTGAAATCAGGGTTGTCTCCAATTGCTGGTATTTTCGTGCAGGTCCCCTCACCGTTGAAGCGCCAACCATGATAACAGCATTCGATCTCTCGACCATCAAAGAGGCCATGTGATAACGGAACTCCCCGATGGGGGCAAAGGTCTTTGAGACAAAAAATGTTTCCATTTTTATCCCGTCCAAAGACCATGTTCCGGTTCAAGATGATTTTTCCGATCGTTTGGCCTTTCTTAAGTAAACGGCCAGGCATCACCAGATACCAGATATCGGTAAGTAAAGTTTTCTCTTCTCTCATTAGGCAGGATGATTGTGAAGTTAATCCTTAAACACCCTTTTTCCATAAATGTAAGAGACTAGCCAAAAGGCCAGGGCTGCAAATGCACTCGTATGTTCTCCATCACCGGCTGCCAAATGTGCTTCAGCCGCGAGTAAGAAATCAATCAAAAAACCGAAGTATGCCCACTCCCTTAGGACTTTTGATTTGTTGGTTAAAATGGCAACAACACCTAGAAGTTTAAGGATCGCTAATGGAATAACTATTCGTGTATTGTATCCCAGACGAGTGAACTCTTGTGAAACTTCCTCATAGTTAACTATATACATCCCTGCACCCATGATCATCATTGCAGACAATAGTCCGGTCGCTATCCAATAAATGATTCTATTTCGCTTTTCCATTTTTAAGTTGGTTGGTTAATCGTACAGTAAATAATTCGCTCTTTTTTCCTTGAAGATTGTCAACTCGGGCTCCCATGTTTTCCTGATGGCTTCTTCAGACATCCCATCTCTTATTTGTTGACTTAGCTGATCGTTTCCTGCTAATCGCTTAAAGTAGTCATTAAAAAAGTCATCCCGATCCATCAGGTTGTGGATTTTGATTAGTGTGCTTAGTGAAAAGCGATACGCAGGCTGAGAGCCTTTAAACGAAACCCCATAGCACTTTTGATCTTCATATGGTGGCCATTTAGCACCTTCACGGGAAACCGGGGTGAATGAATACGCCGTATCCGGATATTCGGGGTGTCCGAGGTGCTGAAATGCATAGGCTGTCCCTCTTCCTACTGACATGATTGTTCCTTCGAACAAGCATAGGCTTGGATAAAGAGAGATGCTCAGGTCATCAGGAAGATTAGGAGATGGTTTAACAGGAAGTGAATAGGTGGTTTGGTGATCCCAGTTCTTATTTTTCACCACCTTTAATTCACAGTTAATTCCACCTGAAAGCCATCCTTCCCCGTTGATCAACTGTGCCAGTTCACCCATGGTCATACCATAAACGATGGGGATTGGATGCATTCCTACATAGGAGCTAAGTGCAGTATCCAAAACCGGACCGTCCACATAGCTTGCATTTGGGTTTGGCCGATCCAATACGATAACTGGGATACCACTTTCAGCACATGCTTCCATCACATAGTGCATCGTGCTGGTGTAGGTATAGAACCGCGCACCTACATCCTGGATATCGAAGACCATCACATCTATTCCTTCAAGTTGGGATTTGGTCGGCTTTTTATTCTTTCCGTACAAGGAGACTAACTCGTAGTTGTTGGTTGAGTCTTCATACTCAATCGTCACTCCATCGCTGACCGTTCCGGTAAAACCATGCTCCGGAGTAAAGACTTTTGTTAAGTTCACTTTTAGCGCTTGCAGAGTGTCTACCAGATGAGTTTCTCTAATCAACGAGCTGTGGTTTACTGTTACGGCCACACTTTTTCCTCTCAGTTCCGGCAGGTATTCTCTCAGCTGATAAGCACCTGGAAGAACTTCTTCTGCCATTTGATCCTGACTTTGAATGGAACAAGCAGATAGAATGAATCCGGCCAGAAGACATAAGACTCTCATAACTGCCAAGGTAAAACACTTAATATTGTAACTGAATAACAGACGATTGAATTTTCCTCATTTCATAGCAAAACGGATCTCCCATCAAACAGCTGGTTCGTTCTCAACTACCATCAGTCGAATTGCTGTGATCACGATCAGCCTTGGGCTGGTGGTACTGTTGCTGGCGTTTATGATCCTATATGGATTTAAAGGTGAGATCAAGGATAAGATCTATAGTTTCAGCGGACATTTGATCATCAATAAATACACCCTTTCGACCTCATTTGAAGAGACTTCCATCGTAGTTGATGATTCCCTCATCAACATTGTTTCGGAGTATCCATTGACTGAGAGATATCAACCTTATGCGATGAAGGCCGGGTTATTAAAGACGGACGAGGAGGTTCAGGGCGTGATCATCAAGGGAGTTGATAGTCTGTTCGACAAGACAGGTTTTTCCAAACATATTATAGCGGGTAAGTTTCCTGATCTGGATGCTGAAACGTATTCTACGGAAGTGACACTAAGCAGTAAAATTGCCAATTACCTGAAGCTGAATGTGGGTGATGAAGTGTTGGTCTATTTTGTGCAAAATCCCCCAAGGTTCAGGAGACTCCAGGTAACCGGGATCTATGAAACAGGTCTGGAGGAGTTTGATGAAAAATTGATCATCGGTGATCTGGATCTGGTTAGAAGGATCAACAATTGGCCTGATTCGGTTGCCGGTGGGTTGGAAGTGTTCATTTCTGATACGGACCAACTGGCAGATGCTGAAGAGGATTTGTTCAATACCGTAGGGATCGATCTGGATGTTGATAAGGTCTCTGATAGATTCGTTCAGATCTTCGATTGGCTCAATCTTCTCAACCGAAACGTCGTGATCCTTTTTACCATTATTCTTTTCGTTTGTGGGACGAGCATCATTTCCATCATGTTGATCCTGATCATGGAACGAACCCAAATGATCGGGATACTGAAGGCGCTTGGATCAAATGACCAACTGATCCGGAGAGTATTTTTCTGGAACGGTTTCCGATTATTGGGTCGAGGCTTACTTTGGGGAAACCTGATCGGACTTACACTGGGTTTCGTGCAGTACTATTTCAAGATCATTCCCCTGGATGCCGCTAACTATTATATGAGTCACGTGCCGATCATTTTTGACTGGTTGACTATTGTGCTTATCAATTTATTGGTACTGGCTTTGATTGGACTCACACTCCTAATTCCAATCACCATTGTTTCGAGAGTTCAACCGGTGAAAGCAATCCGGTTTGACTAAACAGGCTCGTATTTCCTGAACAGGCTTTTGATCTTCATTTCCAAAACTCCGAATACCGCTTCTTTGAATATTCCTTTAGACATTTTGGAGGTGCCTTTGGTTCGATCTGTGAAAATGATGGGCACTTCTACAACTTTGAAACCATGTTTCCAGGCGTTGAATTTCATTTCTATTTGGAAAGCGTAACCAATGAAATGAATGCGATCAGGATTGATCGTTTCTAATACTTTCCGTGAATAGCATTTGAAGCCTGCGGTAGAGTCCTTAAACGGCATTCCTGTCACTAAACGAACATAAATACTGGCAAAGTATGACATCAAGACACGTCCTATTGGCCAATTAACAACATTCACTCCTTTTACATACCTGGAACCAATCGCCACATCATAACCATCTTTTTCGCATGCTTGCTGCAGCCGGATTAGGTCTTCGGGATTATGAGAGAAGTCCGCATCCATTTCGCAGATGTAATCATAGCCATTGGCCAAAGCCCATTTAAATCCTTCGATATAGGCGGTACCTAATCCAAGCTTACCTTCCCGTTCGATTATGAAGATTCGGTCCGGATAGGATTTTGCCACTCCCTTGACGAGATCGGCTGTTCCGTCAGGAGAGTTGTCGTCAACCACAAGGACATTAAAGGCAGGTTCCAGCTTAAGTACAGCTGCAAGAATAGCTTCAATATTCTCCTTCTCATTGAAGGTGGGTATAACAACAAGATTCTTACTCATACACAAATTGTCGCAGGTTACTAACTTGCGAACCTCAAAAATACTTGTTTAACACAAGCCGCTATGAGGAACAAGGCTGTTTTTCTGGATCGCGACGGGATTATAAACGAAGAAATCGGTGACTATGTCTATCGGATCACAAATTTTAACACCGTTGACGGGATCGTTGATGTGCTGAAAGCACTAAAAGAAGAGCAATACTTATTGATCGTTATCACCAATCAGGCTGGAATAGCGAAAGGAATGTACAATCACCAGGATGTTCGTGCTGTCCATCAGCACTTTCAAAAAGAATGTGGTGGATTAATTGACCGGTTTTATTACGCTCCCGGTCACCCGAATTATTCGGAATCGTTGAGTCGTAAGCCTGGTTCTTTGCTTTTTGAAAAGGCCATCGCAAAATTTGATATTGATCCTTCAAAAAGTTGGATGGTCGGTGACAGAGAACGAGACATCCTTCCTGCTAACAAGCTTGGAATGCAGACCATTCGGTTATTCCATCAAGGAGAGGAGGAAGAGACAATAGCTGATCACCAGATCATTGATGTGAAAGAGATTTCAGGAATTGTTTTGGGTTCCTCCGGTTAGAACCTTATTGCCCGAGGATTTTACCAGAAGGCCAAAAATCCTTAACTTGATTGGATGGATAAGCGCACCTTTTTGAAGAACATGTCCCTTATGAGCGTGGGCGTGCCTCTCACCCTAACCAACCTGGACGAGATCATAGGTAATTACAACTCAATTCCACCAATTGACCTTGCCTCTAATGAAGATTTCTGGGAACAGATCAGAAGTGGCTATAAACTGAAGGATGACTATATCAACCTGGAAAATGGGTATTACTGCTTTCTTCCACAGGAAACACTTGAAAATTTTATTAGCCATGTCCGTGAAGTCAATATGCAGGGTTCCTGGTACATGCGGACGGTACAGTGGGAGAACAAAAAGAAGAGTGCGAAAAAACTTGCTGAATTAGCTGGATGTACAGAGGAGGAGCTTGTCATTACCCGGAATACGACAGAATCACTGGACCTGGTCATAGCCGGAACCAAGTGGGAGAAAGGGGATGAAGCGGTGATGGCCGAACAAGATTACGGAGCGATGCTCAACCAGTTCAAACTGATGGAAAAACGACATGGGATTGTGACCAAGCGTGTTTCTCTGCCAAATCACCCTAAGAATGATGAAGAAATTGTAGATCTATATGCCTCAATGATCACTGACAGAACGAAACTTCTGATGGTATGTCACTTGGTGAATATTTCCGGTCAGGTACTTCCGATACGGAAGATCTGCGATATGGCACACAGCAAGGGAGTAGAGGTCATGGTTGATGGGGCGCATGCTTTTGCCCAACTGGACTTCAATATCAATGACCTGGATTGTGATTATTACGGTACAAGCCTTCACAAGTGGTTAAGTGTACCACTTGGTGCAGGATTCCTCTATGTTAAGAAAGGTAAAGCTTCCAATTTGTGGCCGCTGCTTGCTGAATCAGAGTTGGAACCGGACGATATCTATCGGTTAAATCACACCGGCACTCATCCGGTACACACAGATCTGGCAATCATCAATGCGATTGATTACCACAACAAGATCGGAATCAAGCGGAAAGAAGCTCGTTTGAAATACCTCCAGGATTACTGGACTTCCAGGGTTCGGGATCTTCCCAGAGTCAACGTGAATACACCGAAAGAAATGGAACGACATGGGGCGATTGGAAATGTGGGTATTGATGGGATCGGTCCGAAAGATCTGGCAAAACGACTACTGGAAGAGCATAATATCTGGACGGTTGGAATTGACAGAATTGGAGTGCAGGGAGTGAGGATCACTCCTAATGTTTACACTACTCCAAAAGAGTTAGATGCCTTTGTTCAGGCGATTAAAGTGTTGAGCGAGAACGCTTGATCTGACTTTAGCTGGTTTCCTAGTCTTTCAAAAACCTGTCAAAAAAGTTAGTGGCTGCTTCGTAGGTTCTTAGCCAACTTTCATACCGCAAAAAGCCGTGTACCTCATCCGGGAAAATGAGGATCTCGTTATACACTCCTAGTTCATCAAGCTTATTCTTTAAATCAATTGACTGTCCAAACATCACGTTTCGGTCATCATCACCATGCACGATCAGGACGGGTGAGCTCCAGAATTGGAGTTCGGAAATAGGAGAGGAGTCATAAGCCATTTGCATCAGCTCCTCCGTGATGCCCCATGCACCTCCGGGAGAGAAATCTCGTGCACGCCATGACCAATCGTGCACGCCGTGTAGGTCTACTCCGGCTTTGAAAAGATCCGAATTCTTGGCAAGTCCCATGGCGGTGAGATATCCACCGTATGATCCACCCCACAAACCTATTTTCTCCGGGTCAACCTCAGACCTGGACTGAAGGTATTTGGCACCTGCAAGAATGTCTTTGTATTCAGCGGCTCCCCTTGGACCCTGATTTTCAGCTCTTCTGAAATCACGTCCGTATCCGATCCCATCCCGAAAGTTGACCGAGAGTACCACATACCCTTGAGCGGCCAGGTATTGATTCATTACATAAGCATTGGCATAATAGCCCCTATAGTGATAACCGAGAAGCATCTGCCTGATGGGTCCACCGTGCATAAAGATCACTGCAGGTTTCTTGTCTTTGGGTTTTTTAGGTAAAAACAGTTGCCCATGGATGGTAAGTCCATCAGCAGACGTAAACTGAACAGCCTCAGGCTGAACAAATTGATCCTTTGGAAACTCAGAAGACAACTCCACAAGATTTTGTCTGCCAGATCCTTTTTGGAGAATGACCGAGGTAGGTGTATTGAAAGTACCTTCCCGATAGGCGATCGCTCCATTGTTGAGGGTTACCACATTACTTTGAATGCCATCTTTCTCGCTGACCATCTCTGCAGCACCTGAGCTAACATTGGCTTTCCAAATGTGCCTTCGATTGATATCAGTACAGTTGCTGGAGTAATACAAGAATTGATGATCCGGTGAGAGTTTGTTGTTTTCTACTTCACACTGTCCGGGTGTAAGGTCCCTCAATTCTGAGCCGTCCGGATTGATAGAATAGATATGGTTCCAACCTTCATGCTCTGAATAAAAAAGAATCTTGTTGCCTTTTGTCCATTGCAGTGTGGTGTTGGGATAATACTGCGAAAAACCACCATCGTCCGAGGGCGACTTCCAAATGGATTTTGCAGTACCAGTATTAGCATCTGCGACCATCACCTCGAAAGGAATACCACCCATTATGTTTCTTAGTTGGTCCTTGTTATTTCCCGGGCTTCTGATAAAGGCTAACTGATTACCATCTGGCGACCAAGTGGGATACATATCATAACTATAGGCAGGCGCAATCCAATTGATCTTATTGTCAGCGATGGAATAGTAGCCTACGAAGCTGTGATCACCACGGCTACTTACAAAAGCGATCGAGCCACCATCCGGTGACCATTCCAATGAATTTGCACCACTTCGTACCTCAAATAATTCCTTGCTTTCGATCTTATCTGAAGTAACGTCATCGACGATTTGTACTTTACCCCTCTTTGAAAAGAGAAGTTGTTTGCCATTGGGACTAAGAATTAATCCTGACCCGGAAGCAACAGTATTAATTTTCAAATCTGACAAGCGAATTCTCAGGATCTGCCTTTGCGGAGTGGGATTGATGGAAGCAGGATTTGCAGGCTCTCCATATCGATTATTGCCATTACCACGGACGTAGAATAGATAGCTATTTGTTATGATAATTTGAGAGATGTCCAGGCCGTCATCTTCAGGGTAATTCGTAAGCACTTTTGGTTCTACCTGTTCAATACCGGTATACCAAATATTTCTCGAGCCCTTTTCGTTGACTACCCAAGCCAGACCTTCTCCATCGGCGGAGGCATGAATGGATTGAACATATGGGGCACCAAGGGTTTGGTCAAGTGTATATTGGGACTTAGAGGTGTTGACTGAGAAAATAATCAGCATCACACTCAAGGTGAGGTTTTGGATAGGTTTCATAAGCTAACTAAGCTCGTTGTTTTACAAGACAATGTCAAAATGAAGCTTCAATCAGAGGTTTTTCACCCTTGAATCTTCATTCATTCTAGCCCAAGATTTGAAGTTTTCGGTTATGTTCAATTGTGAGGTCCGGTTTCCGGGCATGTTCACTTAACGTCCACTTTTTAAGCGATAATCAATGTACTTGATCCCCTTTTCGCAATTGGCAGCTGCCTGTGTGTAGTCCATTTCCAGGCTTAGATAGATCTCTTTAGCAATTTGATAATACTTCTTACCCTTGATCAATTGTCGCTCATCATAGGGCAAAGTCGAAAATCCATATGCTGCAATGTCATACCAGATCGCCAATTCATCAGGGATGGGATGAAACTCGTAAGCATCATCGGCATCCTTGATCATTTGATCGTACAGGTTCAGTTCCCGATACGCTGCAATGCTGTCTTGAAAATTGAAATAAGGCATTTCAGTGGCGGACATCTCCTCGAATGTCTCCATCGAATAGTATGCTCTCATGGTAATGGGATTCTCCAGCAGTTGCCAACGGGGTTGTCCTGGCAAGTGACGTTCCACGAACTGTTCCGGATCAGCAAAGATCTCCGAAAGCCGCATGTCTCGTTCGAAGGAGATCTTTCCATCAGACTTCTTTAAATAGCCGCTTGCCCAGGTCAGATCGAGGAGTTCGTATTTTCCGTCCAACTCGATGATGTTCCAACCATGGTTGGTGGCATTGAAAGGATTTTCATTCGTTTTTTTGAAGCCTTTTGAAAAACCCCTGATGAGGTAGGATTCAATACCCACCCGGCGACAGAATTCCTGGTAAAGCTTTGAATAACCAGCACAAACGGCTTTACGGTCCACAAAAGTAGTCGTCCAGGTCTCTTCTCCATAGGTGCTGTTAGCAAAAGCGTCGACATCATAATCTATATTGAGCATGATCCAGTAGGCAAAAACAGTTGCTATTTCACGCTTGGAATTTGTGGGTTCAATGAGGTAGTCAATCAGGTCATCAAGATCCTGGCTTACCTCCGTAGGTACATTTTCGGCATGCTCAAAGAGCTTCTGGTCCAGCTGATGTTGCGCAGAAATAGTGAACCAGCTTGCTAATGAAATGGTGAGAATAGCAATCAGTTTCATCAAGGTGAGTGTATTAAGCTAAGTTACACATTCATCCGTTTTATTGCGAACACCTGGGTTATGAAATGAATAAATTATCTGAAAAGAATGCAGGAAATTGAGATCCTTATTGATAGTAGTAATTCTGTAGTAAAAAACTACAGCTTATCCCTGTGCAATTCGAGCGACAAGTGCAATCTGGCCAAGATGATAAATGTCGTGCTGGATAATTCCTTCCAATAAATAGCGGAAGTTGTAATCTCTACTTCCGACGGGCTTATCTAGAAGTGAGTCATCCTTGCTTTTGAGCAATTCAAGAATTTGCTGCTGTGTGTCCATGAACTCATTGATCAGTGCATTTTTATCCTCTTCCGTACTAATGCTCACATCACTCCAATCTGCCTCACTGTTTAATTCGATATTGAAGTCATCATTACCCTTTAACTTCTCAATAGTGAATATTCTCCAATTGATCATATGTTGTAGCAATCGTGCCACATCGTTTTTGGAAGGAGTTGCTTTGGTATTCCAATATTCAAATGGGATTGATTGCAACTTCTTCAACAGCTGAGGGCCAAACCACGGCTGCTCATCAAACATTTCTGTAAGTCGGTGCGCAATTTTTTCAAGTTCCGTATTCATAGTGATTTGGCTATTTGGCTTTAGCAATTTAGCTGTTTGGAGTTTTGGACACTTGGGTTTTGAGAGTTATTTGCTTTTTGGAATTTGTTAATTGTTTTTTCCAAAAATTAACTCTGCGGCAACAAGATCCTCCAATGCATGGCCCACAGACTTGAACAAAGTAATTTGCTCATCTGAAGTTCTTCCCTTCACTTTATTCCTACAGAGGGAGAAAAGGTCTCCTTTAATATCATCATACGTGATAATTCCTTTTTCCAATGGGATGACCAGGTCTCCACCTTCCTTAGGAGCTGTTTCAACATAATCCACATAGATCATTGCTTTTTGTACCGCATCATCATCGGCTTCTCGTCGGGTGGGTTTAAAAGCACCTACTAGATCTACATGCTGCCCGGCCCTTAAACATCTTCCATAAATCAAGGGTGTTTCACTTAGTGTAGCGGCACTAATGATATCTGCTTTTGTCAGCGCTTCCTCCAGATCTGTAACGACAGTAACGGAATTGAACTGCTCTTTTCTCGACTCTGCCAATCTCTTCGCTTTCTCCGGGTTTCTTCCATATACCATCAATTCTTTGATCGGCCGGATGGATTGATGTGCATCGATAAGGTAAGGCGCTAAAGAACCCGTTCCGATCATCAGTAAAGTCTTTGCTTCTTTTGGGGCAAGGTAATCAGCCGCCAAAGCGGAAGCAGCCGCTGTTCGCCAGTTGGTCAAAGAAGCTGCATCAAATACAGCCATTGGCTCACCAGTCACTGCATTCATCAGGTAATAGACTCCATAGATGCTGGGCAAATTATAATCATTGTTTGACGGAGCTACATTCACAATTTTCACTCCTCCCATATTTCCTACCTCGATGGCAGGCATCAGTAACAGTGTGTTCTCATCATTTCTTGGTGGATTTTGATAATCGATGTGTGCCCTGGGTGGTACCTGGATCTCTTTTTGGAAGCCTTTGCGCAAAGCCTCAATTAGTGTTGGGTAGGTTAAGCTTACAGCGATATCATCAGCACTGAAATACTTCATCTTAGTTTTCAGACTTGCTTCCGTTTTTGATCACTTGAATGTAAAATCGTATCCCATCCTCAAATTCGGAAACAGGTATTCGTTCGTTGATCCCGTGAAATCCACCCACATTGTCCGGATTAACCTTGATTGGGGCGAAACGATAGATGTTATCAGATACACCTTCAAAATGCCTGGAGTCAGTAGCTGCTATGATAAGGTTGGGTCCTACTACAGTACCAGGATATATCTCTGCAATGCTTTGATGGATCATTTCAAAACCAAACGACTCAGTAGGGGATACAATTGAGGGGTTTGAACTATGCCCTTTTTGATTAACATTAACCCGTTCATCGTCAACCGTGGCAATGACATGGGCTTCAATATCCTCGATTGTTTCTCCCGGAAGAATTCTGAAGTTAACGACGGCAGTCGCAACTCTGGGTATGACATTTTCTTTAACACCACTATTGAATATTGTAGGTGAGGTTACCGTCCTTACCATCGCATTACCTTCCGGTATTCCAGTGTATATCCCGATAATGACAGAGGAGAGTAATCCACTATTTGCAAAAACCACTTTGTTGGTCAATGTCATTTCAGGTCCTAGAAAATCAAAAAAACCTCGCAGTGGACCTGAAATACGTGGTTCTAATGGATTGTCTTTGAGTTTTTTGATCGCGCCGGACAAAACATCAATTGCAGTTTCTTTAGCTGGTCGAGATGAATGACCTCCATCAATTGCTACTTCTAATTCAAAGGACACAAATCCTTTTTCTGCTACCCCGATCAAAGCCACATCTTTTTCAATACCAGGAACCAATCTTTGGGCGATAACTCCGCCTTCATCCAGGACAAATTCAGCCTCAACTCCTTCTTCTTCAAGCAATCGGGCGATTGGGATAGCTCCATAAGTTCCGAGTGTTTCTTCATCATGCCCAAATGCCAGGTAAATGGTCCGCTCAGGTGCAAAACCTTGCTGAAGTAATGATTCGACAGCTTCCAGTATCCCGATCACACCGATCTTATCGTCTATCGTTCCACGGCCCCAGATCACACCATCAACAATGTTGCCTCCAAACGGATCTTGTTTCCAATCATCAAGGTTCTCTTCAATCACGGGAACGACATCCAGGTGGGACATCAAAACCATAGGTTTCAAGTCCTCATTTGCACCAACCCATTTGAACAAATGACTGAATTCATTAATACTCTTTCTATTGAGAATAGAATCAGCAAGTGGATAGGTTCTTTGGATAAATTCATTGAACGATCGGAATGCTGTGGAATCAATCTCTCCCGATTCATTGGATATGGTTTTGATCTTTAGTGCTTCAATGAAATTTGAGACTGCCGCTTCCGGAACATCCAGTGTGTTCATCGCTTGCACATCTAATTGACGGGATTTGAAGCGTACAGTATTGAAGGCCAGGTAAGCAATGAATAACAGGACGATCAGTAAAATTCCCAGTAAGATCTTTTTCATTTCGGTAGTCAAGAAATTGAATTAACCGAAAGAAAATGAATTTACCTAAGATTAATAGCCTAAATGCTGCATCATTGAGTCACTCGTTTGTTCTGATGCGAATAATTCATGGGTATGGTTGCCATCCTTGTCCTTTCGGATGATCACATGCTTAGGCGCAGGGATCAGGCAATGTTGGATACCGCCATAGCCACCAAGTGATTCCTGGTAGGCTCCGGTATTGAAGAATCCGAAATACAGCGTTTCATTTTCATCATACTGTGGTAGGAAAACCTCAGAGATATGAGCCTCAGAATCATAGTAGTCCATGCTGTCACAAGTGAGACCACCCAGGTTGACTTTATGGTAATGACTCTTCCAGTGGTTGACCGGAAGTAGAATAAACTTTTCATTCGTACCCCAAACGTCTGGCATATGAGTGATGAACGAACCATCCATCATGTACCACAGTTCTTTATCGTTTTGTAATTTTTGATCCAAAACCGAATAAATGGTAGCTCCGCTCTCACCTACCGTATAACTTCCGAATTCAGTGAAAATGTGAGGAACCGGTACATGGTTCTTTTTGCAGATCCATTGAATGTTCTCTACAATCTGCTCCGCCATGTATTCGTAATCGTACTCAAAAGCAAGGGAATTTTTGATTGGGAAGCCACCCCCGATATCTATTGTATCAAGCTCAGGGCAAACCTTCTTCAGTTCGCAATACTTATAAATGAACCTGCTGAGTTCGCTCCAGTAGTAGGCAGAATCCTTGATCCCGGTATTGATGAAAAAATGGAGCATTTTGAGTTTGGCCCGGGAATCTTTGATCTGTTCCTTGTAGTACGGAACAATATCACCATACCGGATTCCCAATCTTGAAGTGTAAAACCCAAAGTTTGGTTCTTCATCCGCAGCGACACGGATTCCAATCTGAAAATCATTATTGACCTTTTGACGATAGTGCTCCAATTCATTCAGGTTGTCAAGGATTGGGATACAGTTTTTGAAACCATCATTGATGAGCTCGGTCACATTTTGAAGATAAAGTGGTCGCTTAAATCCATTGCAAATGATGAAATGGTCTTTCGTGAGTTTTCCGGAATTATGAAGACTTCTAACCAAAGGGATATCATAAGCCGAAGAAGTCTCGATGTGCCCATTGGTGGCCAATACTTCTTCCAGGACAAAGCGAAAGTGACTTGATTTGGTGCAATATGCGTAGGTATAGTTCCCCTCGTATTTCAGTTTCTTGATTGCCTTGCTGAAGATCTCATAAGCATAATTGATATTTTCTGAGATCTTGGGCAGGTAGGTCATCTTCAACGGAGTTCCAAACTCACGGATAATCTCCATAAGATTGACACCATGAAAATGAAGTTCATCTTTCTTAACCTGAAACTCCTTCGTTGGGAAGTCATAGGTTTGGTCTATGAGGTCGCTGTATTTTCTCATTTGCAGAAAAAAGTGGTGCAATTATCATCTAAAATTTGAAATCTGAAAAGGATTTAAAAACCATTTTATAAACGGTTACTTTTGCGCAACTTTTAGGAAATGAACAACATCTCAATAGTAGAAGTAAGGGCTGAATTTGGTGCCGGAACCCGGGGTGCAAGTCTCGGAATAGACGCAATCAAATTGGCGAGTACAAAAAAAGGATCATCATTCTTTAAAACTCATCCTTCCCGTACTGTACAGGTAGAAGACTATTCAGCACTCTACGACAAAGACCCCAGCGATTCTGCGAAGAACATTGCCCCAATCAAAGAAGTCATTGAAAACACTTCCAATGCTGTTGCAGATACAGCAAGTAAAGCCTTTCCGGTTGTCCTTGCCGGGGACCATTCCATCGGTGCAGGAACGTTGATGGGGATGAAGAAAGCTTTTCCGGAGAAGCGGATCGGCGTGATTTGGATTGATGCACATGCTGATCTGCATACCCCATTCACTTCGCCTTCTGGAAATGTTCATGGAATGCCATTGGCTATGTGTATTAATGAGGACAATACAGAAAGTGCGATCAATGAACCACCGGCAGGTGAATTAGCTGTTTGGAAAGAACTTAAAAGCATTGGTGGGGAGGGAGCAAAGATCCGTCCGGATGATATTGTTTTTATTGCGCTAAGGGCACCTGATGCGGGTGAACAAGCTTTGGTAGATAAATATGATATCCCTGTTTTCACTGTCCAGGATGTTGAAGATCAAACACCGGAAGTGATTGCACAAAAATCGCTCGATAGGCTAAAAGACTGTGACCTTATCTGTGTTTCATTTGATGTAGACAGCATGGATCCTTCAGTTTCTTTAGGAACCGGAACTCCTGTCCCCGGAGGACTTACTGCGGAACAAGCGATGCTATTGAACACGACGTTGATCAAGGATCCAAAGGTGGGCTGTTGGGAAATGGTGGAGGTAAATCCATTGCTTGATACAGTGAATAAAATGGCGGAAGTATCATTTGATATTCTTGAAGCCGTTGTTGACGCAAGAAATTGATGGCAGCTCCCGGGATCATAATGGTCAGACCAGCATCCTTCAAGGGAAGTGATCAATCAATGCAAGACAATGCATTCCAACTGAAGGCAAAGGGTGGTGATGAAGTTCAGAAAAAGGCACTTGACGAGTTCAATCGGATGGTTAGCAGCCTGAGAGAAAAACATGTTTCTGTTACTACGTTTGACGATACGTTAGCCAACAATACCCCTGACTCTATCTTTCCCAACAACTGGTTCTCTACACACGAAAACGGTCTGCTGATCACCTACCCAATGAAAAATGAAGATCGTAGGGCAGAGCGAAGACCAGACATCCTGGACGCATTAAGGCAAGACTACCAGGTTAATAAAACCGTTGATTTTGCTCGATTGGAAGAGCAAGAAGTCTTCCTGGAAGGTACGGGAAGTATGGTCCTGGATCACCAACAAAAGGTCGCTTACATGTGCATTTCTGACCGGTCCCTTGAAGAAGGACTCACTCAATTCTGTCAAGAGACAGGTTACGCACCATGCGCATTCCACGCAAGTTTTGGCGGTAAGCCGATCTATCATACAAATGTGATGATGAGCGTTGGTGAAAATTGGATATTGGCTTGCCTTGATGCAATCGATGAAGAAGATAAGCCCGACTTTCTGAAAAAAGTCGAGGGATCAGGAAAGGAATTTATTCCAATCACTTTGGAACAAATGCAATCGTTCCTGGGAAATTGTATTGAGGTGTTGAATGAAGAAGGGGAGAAGATCCTGTTACTATCTCAAACTGCATACGATTCCTTGAAAAACGAACAAAAAGCGACACTTGAGACCTGGGATCAACTACTCCCGATTTCCATCCCTACTATAGAAGCTTATGGCGGTGGAAGCATCAGGTGTATGGTTGCAGAAAATTATTTGGAGAAGAGATGATTGAAGAAAAGATCAAAAAAGCGATAGCCGAAGCATTTCACAAGGTCTACGATCACGAGTTAAATGCAAATGACCTTTCCCTCCAACCAACCAGGAAAGAATTTGAAGGTTCGTATACGTTTGTGGTCTTCCCTTTCTTAAAAGTCACCAAAGGGTCACCGGAACAGTCAGGTACTCAATTGGGAGAATGGCTCAAATCAAATACGGATTTTGTTGCAGGATTCAATGTAGTTAAAGGGTTTCTCAACCTGGAAATCACGGATCTAGAATGGGTACAGACACTATCGGAAATAGCTAAAGATCCAAACTATGGATCAGTAGCATCCAATGGTCAGAAAGTGATGATCGAGTTCTCTTCCCCTAACACCAACAAGCCACTCCATCTGGGCCATCTTCGGAATAACTTCCTGGGAGATTCTACCGCACGTATCCTTGAAGCCAATGGCTATGAAGTGATGAAGGTGAACCTTGTAAATGATCGGGGCATCCATATCTGCAAGTCGATGCTGGCTTATCAAAAACATGGAAATGGAGAGACCCCCGAACAGGCAGGGATGAAAGGGGACCACCTGATAGGTAAGTATTATGTGAAGTTTGATCAGGATTACAAGGCAGAGATCAACGATTTGGTCGATAAGGGAATGGATCCGGAGGAAGCGAAGAAGCAAGCTCCTTCCATCCTGGATGCCCAGGAGATGCTCAAAGCCTGGGAAACTGGCGATAAAGAAACAGTAGCGCTTTGGGAAAAGATGAATGGTTGGGTTTACGAAGGGTTTGACAAAACCTATGAAACCATGGGCATTCGCTTCGAGAAGATGTACAAGGAATCGGAGACCTATCTGTTGGGAAAAGAAAATGTAGACGAAGGACTCGAGAAAGGAATCTTCTTCAAGAAAGACAATGGGTCTGTCTGGGTGGATTTGACAGAAGAAGGGATGGATGAAAAGTTGGTTTTAAGGGCAGATGGCACTGCAGTCTACATGACTCAGGATATGGGAACGTGTGATATGAAGCACGATGATTATCCTTTTGATAAAGGTGTTTTTGTAGTTGGAAATGAGCAGGATTATCACTTCAAAGTCCTGTTTGCAATCATGAAGAAACTGGGCCGTGATTATGCCGACGGACTTTATCACCTTTCCTATGGGATGGTAGACCTTCCTTCAGGAAAAATGAAATCCAGGGAAGGAACAGTTGTAGATGCGGATGACCTGTTGCAGGAGATGTTCGATACGGCTGAAAGCCACACCAGAGAACTGGGAAAGATTGAAGGAATGAACGAGGAGGAGGCTAAGCAACTGTACCGAATGCTTGGGTTGGGTGCATTGAAATATTTCCTTCTCAAGGTGGATCCGAAAAAACGAATGCTTTTTAACCCAAAAGAATCAATTGAATTCCAGGGGCATACGGGTCCTTTCATCCAGTACACACACGCGAGGATCTCTGCCATCCTTAGAAGGGTTCAATCATTGGAAATTACGGACACATTCGATCCATCTCAGGTAGGTGAACTAAGTCAGCGTGAAATAGAATTGATCTACAAACTGACTGAATTCAGTGCAGCATTGCATGAAGCTGGTAAAGACTATTCTCCAGCGGTCTTGGCTCAATACGTTTATGAGCTTGCCAAAGAGTACAATGGCTTTTACCAGGAGGTGCCGATCTTTAATGAGGAGAATAAAGACAAGCTTGCTTTTAGAATTGCATTGTCCACTGCTACTGCCAGAACAATCAAAAAGAGTATGAGTTTGTTAGGGATTGAAGTTCCTGAAAGAATGTAACAAATGAGTAGTGTGAAGTCATGGATCATAGCTGCGCGGTTGCGTACCTTACCACTCGCTTTTTCCGGGATTTTAGTTGGAACATCCCTTGCGGCTAATGAGGTCCAATTAGACTATGCAATTGCAGGACTCACCCTTCTCACGGCTATTTTTCTTCAGGTACTCTCCAACTTTGCCAATGACTATGGTGACGCAGTTTCCGGGGTAGACTCACCGGATAGGAAAGGACCGGATCGGATGGTTCACTCGGGAAGCATATCAAAACGATCCATGAAGAATGCGTTGGTCATTACTTCCATCTTGACCTTGGCTAGTGGTCTGCTTTTGCTGACCATCGCTTTCCCTTCCCGATGGGCGGAACTGATCATATTCCTGTTTTTGGGGATGCTGGCCATTGCTGCGGCAATCAAGTATACAGTTGGCAAAAATCCATATGGATATGTCGGTTTTGGTGACCTGTTCGTGTTTCTGTTCTTCGGCTGGGTTTCGGTGGTAGGTACTTACTATTTACAAACCAAATCACTTGATTGGTTGATCTTATTACCCGCTTCCACTATAGGACTTTTTGCAGTTGCAGTCCTCAATGTGAACAATATCAGGGACATTGAGTCAGATAAGAAATCTGGTAAGAATTCCATACCGGTACGAATAGGAAAACAAAAGGCAGTCGTTTATCATGGAGTTCTCTTATTCTTTGGGCTGGCTTTAAGTGTAGTTTTTGTATTGCAGAATCTTAACTCATGGCTGAGTTTACTCTTTGTTTTAGTTGGTGGACTACTGATCTTAAATTTCCGTGCGGTCAACTCAAAGCCATCAAGTGAATTGGATCCATTCTTGAAGCAAATGGCGCTTTCTACGCTACTTTTTTCTGTCTTATTTGCCATTGGTCAGTACATGGGTTGATTTTTATCAATCCGGTTTTTTTACGATTCATTTTCATTAAATTGAAGCCACATCTAAACTTGAATCATGAAAAAAATACTCGTACCATATGATTTTTCAGCGGTTGCTGAACATGCCCTCGATTTCGCATGCCAAATAGCTGACAAAGCGGGATGTGAAATTCGACTCATCAATGTGATCGAACACCCAACAAAGGATTCATTTCGAACGATGGGGATCCAGGATGTGGATCCACTAGAGCAGGTCTACATCAAAAAGATGATCGAAACGGTGGAGGGGAAGCTGAGCTCGGTTATTGCCAATGCGAAATATGCGGACGAGAAAATTTCATATAAGATCCAATTAGGTAATCCGTTTCATAACATCATCGATGAGATCACAGAAGAGAAAGTAGATCTTGTAGTTATGGGTACAGAAGGAGCGGACGGAGTGAATGAGTTTTTTGTTGGCTCCAATGCAGAGAAAGTGGTCAGAAAAGCAGCATGTCCGGTCATCACCGTGCAGAATAAATGCGAATTGGAACCCATACAAAAAATTGTTTTCGCTTCTGATTTCATGCATTCCAATGATGATTTTGTAGCCAAGATGTTAGAAGTACAGAAGCTTTTTGAAGCGCAGCTGAATATCGTTAAAATCAATACTCCCGCGAGTTTCACTTCTACTCGTCATGATACCAAGCAAATGAACGAGTTTGTAGAGAAGTATAAGATCGAGAACTGCACAATCGAGATCTATAACTATAAGAATGAAGAAGACGGAATTGTTCTCTATGCGGAGGACATTGGAGCAGATATGATTGCCCTGGGCACACATCAGCGAAAAGGAGTTGGCCACTTCCTCTCAGGAAGTATCGCTGAGGATGTCGTGAATCATTCGCCGATCCCGGTTTGGACGAGTCATTTGTAGTTTTCAAATAAGGCTTGCTTAAGCAAAATTTCAGTGCCACGATAATTATTGCAACTCTATTACGATACTATCGTATAATAATAGTATATTTGTAATGATTGAAAGTTTTGGTTGTAAACACACTGAAAAAGTGTGGGATACAGCATATACCAAGAAATGGAGTACTGATGTTGTTGATCATTCTTTGAGGAAATTGTTCATGTTACATGCAGCTCGTGAGATAAGGGATCTTAGAATTCCTCCGTCTAATAAGCTGCACAAGTTAAAAGGGACTATGAAAATGTACTGGGCAATTCGAGTCAACGACCAATGGAGGATTATTTTCAAATGGAATAATGGAAAAGCAAGCGATGTTCAAATCATTGATTACCACTGAAATGGAAGCAAAGAAAAATATTCACCCAGGCGAAATATTAGAGTTGGAATTTTTAATTCCAATGAATATTTCTGCTTACCGTCTTGCTAAGGAAATTGGTGTTCAGCAAACACGGATAAGCCAGATCTTAAAAGGACAAAGATCCATTACAGCTGATACTGCTATTCGGTTTTCCAGATTTTTCGGAACTACTGCAGAATTTTGGATGAATCTGCAACGTGAGTTCGACCTGAGAAATGCCAGGCTTGAGAAACAAGCTGAATTTGATCAGATCAAGCCCTACAAAGCTGCCTGAGTATTTCTTTCTACTTTATCGAAACAAATAGATCTTTCCTTCGTTTCTATACTGCAAAATAGAAACAAATGAAAGGAACCAACCTTGGTGAGTTCGAAGAGCTCATACTTCTAATCGTCCTGATCCTACAGAAAGAAGCTTACGTCTTGAGGATCAGAGATGAGATCAAATCCCAGGTAAATCGCTCGATATCCATGGGAGCACTACATACGACACTGGCACGGCTCGAGAAGAAGGATTTTCTAACATCAGGAATGGGAGGGGCTACCCAGGAACGAGGTGGCCGTCGAAAGCGTATTTACGAACTGACTACTGCCGGTAAAGCAGCTTTGAACGAAGTAAAGGCTATGCGAGCCAATTTATGGAAGCAGGTGCCTGCAGTAGCCCTCAAGTTTTCCAATGTCTGAACGTCCGAAAATATCGCCTCCCAATTTCTCATTAAAGCTCATCAGGTGGTTTTGTAAGAAAGAACTGGTTGAAGAACTCGAGGGAAACTTACATCAATTCTATAGTGAACACCAAGGCAGCTCATTCTCGGGCCTCAAGTATTGGTATCAGGTACTTAACTATTTAAGACCGGGTACACTTAAATCAATGAAACTCAAAAACTCTGGACCTATGTTTATTTTCAATCCTATCCTTACATTTCGTAACCTGTATCGCTACAAAGCCAACTCACTTATCAGCATCTCGGGCTTCACCTTGGGGCTGGTGGCTACCATTTTTCTCTATTTCTATATCACCGATGAACTCAGCTATGACTCCTTTCATCAGGATAAGGATACAATTTATCGTGCGATAAGAGTTTCTCAGATCAATGGGTCTCCTTACAATATTGGTGTCACTTCAGGGCCTTATGCCAGGGCACTCGAAAATGACTTCCCTTCTGCGATCACATCAGCTACACGCGCATACCCGAATGAGAGTCTGGTTGGCTTTGGTGACAAGAGATTCTCAGAGGATAAATTGATGTATGCTGATGCTAACTTCTTTGAGTTCTTTTCTTTTCCACTACTGGTAGGAGATAAGGAAACGGTCCTGAAGGAATCCAATTCCGCTGTGTTGAGTCAGGATGTGGCAAGAAAGTACTTTGGTGATGAGGATCCGATTGGTAAGGTACTTACCCTGGATAATGAATTCTCTTTCATTGTGACAGGAGTGATGGCTGAACTCCCTGCTAAGTCTCACCTGGACTTTAACATCGTATTGTCTATTGATTTTTTGGAGCGATATAGATGGTTTATGGACTGGTGGAGCAATGGGCTAATGACGTACGTGAAGATCCCGTCCAGAGAGGTTGCTGCTAACGTTGATCAGCAGTTGGTGGCATTTATGGATAAATATTTTAGTGATGATTTTGAGCGGTCAGGAAACAGGGTTGATTTAACACTTGAACCTCTGGATCAAATCTACTTCAACAACCAAACAAGGTATGATCGAGCAGTACATGGAGACATTAATACAATCTACATACTTGGAATTGTTGCATTGGCCATCCTTTTCATTGCCTGCTTCAATTATGTAAACCTTTCCATTGCACAATCATTCATGCGTGCGAAAGAGGTGGGTGTTCGAAAGGTTCTTGGCGTGAGAAAAAGGCGGTTGGTTCTCCAGTTTCTCGGTGAATCAGTCATGGTCCTTTTGATAGCAGTTGTGTTATCCATAGGAATCTGTGAACTCCTCAATCCAGTATTCAATACCTTCTTTGATCTTACTATAAACCTGCGGTGGCTTGACCCTACTGTTTTGATCTTCTTTGCGGCACTTTTTGTTGTTGTATTGATCACTTCTGGAGTTTACCCCGCATTACTGTTGGCATCTTTCAAATCTATTGATTCAATGAAAGGAGGAAAGCTTTCATCAGGAAGATCCGGAACCCGCAAAAGCCTTGTTGTTATTCAGTTTGCCATTTCCATATTCCTAATAGTTGCTACGTTGCTGATTTCAGCGCAAACAGATTACCTGAATTCTAAGGAACTTGGTTTTGATCGCGAAGCTGTGTTGCTTATTGACCTTGATAATGGCTCCATCCGAAGAGAGCGACAAAGGTTCAAAGAACGACTTCTTTCAAATACGAATATTTTGAAAGTTTCCAAGGTCTCTGGTGAGCCAGGAGGATTCCATGATGCATCAAGTTTTGATATCACAGGGATTGACGGTAATCACCGTATGCGCACAGTGTTTACGGATACAGACTACCTGGATCTCTTTGGAATAGAAATAATTGCCGGGAGAAACTTCTCTGATCAGCTAGACTCAGATTCAGTAGTGGTTATGATGATGAATGAACGCGCTGTTTCAGAGTTAGGGGTAAACCCGCAAGAAATAATTGGTAGAAAAGCTGATATGCCTACCTGGGGCTTTGAAAACATTCCAATTGTTGGGATAGCCAGTAATTATCACTTCAATTCCCTGAAAAACGACCTTGAACCCCTTGCTATACTTATTGGGCCTTATCATGGCAAGTTGGCTATTAAGTTGAACATGAAAGACATTAATGAAAGCTTGCTGTTCATCGATCAGGTTTTTTCTGAATTAGCTCCGGGATTCCCCATGACCTATGAATTCCTTGATGAGCGACTTGAGCGACTTTATGAGGATGAACAAAAGCAAGCACGTGTATTCAGTGTATTTTCTATGATTTCGATCTTCCTGGCATGCCTGGGCATATTTGGGCTAGCCGCATATGCTGCACAAGCCCGTCAGAAGGAATTAGGTATTCGTAAAGTACTGGGAGCTTCTCCCCATCAGATCATTGGACTCATTTCAAGGGATTTTGTTTTGTTGGTGGTCATTGCAGCAGGTGTTGCAGCCCCGGCAGCCTGGTACTTTATGGAAAACTGGCTTGCGGATTTTGCTCATCGAATAGCAATAATCCAGCATTGGCATGTATTCCTTTTCGGAGGTTTGGCTACTACGGCTATTGCTTTGCTTACTATTTCCATCAAAACCTATAGGGCCGCTATAGCTGATCCGACGGAGAGCATTCGTAATGAATAATACTTGACGAAAGTCACCTGCCTTTAAAGTCACTTCTTACTTACTTTTGGCAAAACTTTAGGCAGGTGGAATTGATCGGTTTTGCATGTGCATTAATAATAGGACTATCTCTAGGACTCATCGGCGGTGGAGGGTCCATTTTGACAGTTCCCGTCCTGGTCTATTTATTTGGATTTAACCCGGTTTTAGCGACAGCTTATTCACTATTTGTTGTCGGAATCACTTCACTCGTTGGAGCATTCGCAAAGTATCGAAAGGGATATGTTGACCTCAAGACAGCTTTAGTTTTTGCTGTTCCTTCATTCATAGCGGTTTACCTTACACGATTGTTGGTTATTCCGGCTATTCCAGCAGTTATTTATGAAAGTCGCAACCTGATCCTAAGCAAGGATTTGTTGATCATGGCTTTCTTTGGCATCATCATGTTTGGAGCAGCCATTTCAATGATACGCTCAAGCAGAAATGAGGTATCCACAGAAGAAAGAAGCATCAATTATTTCAAGATCATTGGAGATGGGATTGTGGTCGGAGCACTAACAGGTCTGGTTGGAGCAGGAGGCGGATTTCTGATCATACCGGCGCTGGTCATCCTTGCAAAATTACCGATGAAGCTGGCTGTGGGAACTTCATTGGTCATAATTGCATTAAAGTCATTGATAGGCTTTATTGGAGACCTGCAATCCGGGCAAGTGATCAACTGGAGTTTTCTTCTATCGTTTACTGCCCTGGCTGTTGTAGGTATCTTTGCAGGTAACTTGATCTCCAGGTATGTTGGAGAAGGCAACCTTAAGAAGATATTCGGATGGTTTGTGCTGGTGATGAGTATTGGAATTTTGACAAAAGAATTAATAATAGGATAAATGATTATTGAACAGATTTATACAGGATGCCTTGCTCAGGGTGCGTACTACATCGAGAGCGAAGGTGAGGCGGCAATTATTGACCCTCTGAGGGAAACAGCTCCTTATATAAAAAGAGCCGAGAAGAATGATTCCAGGATCAAATACATTTTCGAGACACATTTTCATGCGGACTTTGTTTCGGGGCATCTGGATCTTTCACATAAAACAGGTGCACCGATTGTATACGGAGAAGGTGCCAAACCTTCATTCGAATTCATTGAAGCAACAGACGGACAAGAGTTTAAACTAGGGAATATCACCATAAAAGCACTTCACACACCTGGTCATACGTTGGAAAGTACTACATACCTTCTGATCGATGAAAATGGGAAAGAACATTCCATTTTTAGTGGGGATACGCTATTCATTGGCGATGTAGGCCGTCCGGATTTGGCTCAAACAGGAACACTTACCCAAGAGGACCTTGCCGGAATGCTTTATGATAGTTTGAGGCAAAAGATCATGACCTTACCTAATGATGTGATCGTTTATCCGGCTCATGGTGCTGGATCAGCATGCGGGAAGAATATGAGTGATGAAACCACAGATACGCTCGGAAATCAGAAACAATCAAACTATGCACTTCGGGAAGGAATGACTAAAGAAGAGTTCATTCAGGAAGTGACACAAGGAATTTTACCTCCTCCTAAATACTTTGCCGCGAATGTCCAGATGAATAAGGAGGGGGCCAAGAGTCTCGATTTCATTTTGGAGAAAGGCAATGTTGCCCTGGATGTTGAAACATTCGAGGCGATGGCAAATCATGAGGGAGCTCTGGTTCTTGATACCCGTAATGAAAAAGATTTTGTTCAGTCACACGTTCCAAAATCGATATTTATTGGACTGGATGGAAGCTTTGCCCCATGGGTTGGAGCTTTGGTCCCGGATTTACAGCAGCCAATAATTTTCCTGGCGGAACCAGGAAGAGAAGAAGAAGTGGTTACAAGGCTTTCCAGAGTTGGTTATGACAATACACTTGGCTATCTGGAAGGAGGAATGACTGCCTGGGTTGATGCAGGCAAGGAAACCGATGAAATTACCTCAATCTCGGCTGAAGAATTGGCTCAGCAATTTGGATCCGAAGGCTTGAATGTGGTCGATGTAAGAAAACCGGGTGAATGGGAAATTGATCATATTGAAGGTGCTGAAAATATTCCTTTGGATTTCATCAATGAGCAAATGAACAAGTACGATCATGACAAACAATACCACTTGCATTGCTTAGGTGGATACCGTTCAGTTATTGCAGCCAGTATTTTGAAATCAAGAGGATATCATAATATTGTAGATATAGCCGGTGGGTACAAGGATATTGTCAAGACAGATATCCCAAGGACCGCATTGGTATAATTCAACCTAACCATAACTCTAATGAGCTTTGAAGACATTTCCGTTGAGGAATTCAAAGAAAGGATGACAGAAGAAAACACTGTCATCCTTGATGTTCGTACCCCACAAGAACTAAATGAGGGAGAGATTCCCGGGCATATCATGATAGACTTCAGAAGTCCGGATTTCCGACAAAGGATCAACGAGCTGGAAAGAGGAAAAACCTACCTTGTATACTGCAGGAGCGGAGCACGTAGCGCTAATACATGTGAACTAATGGGACACCTTGGGTTCACCAAACTATTCAACCTCTCAGGTGGAATTATGGCCTGGAATTCTGCTGAAAAGGCTTAATCTTCAGAAAACCTCTATTTGTCTAATGATAGGCCCAGATGGACGAATTTGGGCGTTTTAGTACAAATTCCTTCGCTATACTTGAAGAAAGAATTCAAAAGCAATCCATAGCTGGTTGTATAAAACGGAGTTAGCCTTTGGTGAGGGGCGCTCCGTTTTTAACTTTTATCCCCCCGTTTCTTACAAAAAAATAGTATATAACGAAATAAAGCCTATTATAAATAACGGCTTTTAAGTGCTGTATTAAGTACTTTGTGGGCTGAGTGGTGAAGAACTAGAAGCTAAAGATGGGTCTTCTTATCGGCCGGAGTTGGCTATCTCTACGATCTGAGCCTTACTGAACATTTCAAAGTAGCTAGACCTGTATTGAGGGTTCTCAATGAAGATATCAGGATATCCCTGGAAAGGACCTACACTTTCTCCATTGATCAACTTAGATAGACCTCTTGAAATCTTGATGTCTCTGGTTAACATAGTTTTCTTGTTAGGTGACTTTAGAAAGTTCATACAGCTGAAGCTTTTCTTGCTTTTTTAGATATTCTTATACCTAAAAACGCAATAATTACAGATAATATCAGAAGTATGATTTTCTTGTTCATCAAGGGTATGTCAAGTAATACTTTAAGTACCCCCAAAAAAATTGAAAATTTATTCTGCTAAAGTTGAATCGGCACTTATGGTGGTTGTACCGAAGTATCCCAGTACGATCTCGTCCGGGCTGGATAGGTTGACGACATTACCGTTTACGACTGCTGGTGTAGTACTTGCAGCTGCTCCAAGTGTGGTTATTTGCGACCTAAGCAGGTTCAGGAAATCGTAGGTTTCTTTGGTTATCGAATGCAATTCGACCTTTATTTCATCTCCCGCACGGTACTCAAATTGGTCAAATAGGTTTGGAATAAAATTCCCATCAAAGAATCGATCATTTTGAAGTACAATTGATTCAGGCTCTCGTACCCGTTCGTTATTTTTAAAGAGTATCCATCGGTAGTAATTCGTATAATCCGCGGAATCCCTGGCTGTGATCCTCGGAAAGAAGATAGTGACCGTCTGTCCTGGGTTATCCGGATCATTCTCTTCAAAGCTGTCCACGCTAAGTAAGACAATATCAGTTTTTGGCAGCATAAGATTCCAATCAGACCTGAGAACGTCTCCGTTAGAAAGTGTTGCTACAACCCTATATTCCTCATTTGGGGTACCTGAGAACGGGGAATCGGATAAATACCTCCCTTCTTCTACGTGTGAATAGCTGTAGGTGGACCCACTTCGTTGCTGAACAGTTACTGCGGCATCAGCAATTCCGGGATTAACATCCCCCGAAAAATTATTGGATTGGGTGAGTCGGACATACTGTCGATGATGGACATCTGTAACCCAACCCTCCAGCACGAGGAGGTTTTGTTCATCAGGTAATTCGATAACCACTACTTCTTCACATGCAATGATCAGAATAAGCCATATCGTTCTAAACCACTTCAAAATTTGAAATTGTAGGTGATACTGGGGATTAACGTTGCGAAAAGAGAATATTGGACGATCTCGGCTTGTCCCGGGTTCTGTTCTGACTCTCTGAAGAAGTATGAATTGACATTCTGCCGGGAGTAGACATTATAAATGGTAAAGATCCAGTAATCCTGGTTTTTGCGGGGACTTCCGTTCTTTCTGACTTTTCTTCCCTGAACCTTCAGTGATAGGTCAAGCCGATGATAGTCTGGAAGCCTTGATGTATTTCTTTCAGTAAAGTGGGGGATCAGGTTATCCTCAAACACATATTTATCACTTGGTAGTGTGACTGGTATCCCTGTAGAAAGAACAAAGTTGCCGGATAGGCTGGTTCTGGGAGACAATCTTGTAACCCATGTGGTTGATAGGTCATGCGTTTTGTCAAAATTATTTAGGACGAAGATGCGATCATCACCCTGTTGTAAAAGTGTCTCGGTTCTTGAAAGTGTGTAGCTGAACCATCCGGTCAATTTACCTGTCTTTTTTGCCACATAGAATTCAAGACCAAAAGCCCTACCAGTGCCAATCAAAAGCTCTGTTTCTATGTTTTCATTAAAAATCAGGTCAGCTCCATCACGGTAAGCTATTTCTTGCAGATTGTCCTTATAGTAGCCCTCTAAGCTGGATTCCCACATGTTGTCCTTGAAATTACGATAGTACCCAAGTGTATACTGATGGGTAATCGATGGAGGAACATACGTATCACTAAGCTTCCAGGTATCAGTGGGAGAAGGTGCCAGGGTATTGGAAATAAGGTGTAAATATTGAGCTGTTTTGCTATAGGCAAGCTTTAGTGATGATCGGTCATTCATTCGCCAATTGATTGCCAATCGGGGTTCCCAGTTTTGATAGAACTGGATCAATTCGTTTCGATCAAAGGAAACGGTATCAACTACTGTGGTATCAGCTAAAACACTGTTTTGTCTGTATATCCTAACTTCCTCAGGACCTATGTTATGGAACGTCGAAAGTCGAACGCCGTAGTTAAAGCGAAATTTTCCAACATCTTGCTGCTGGCTGAGGTAGACAGCTGATTCAATTGCGTGCTCGGTATCCAGTCGGATCGTATTAGTATTTGCATCAACATCAAATGGTTCCCGATCACCTGGCTTCAATCGATGAAAAATGCTTGAGAATCCAAAGTTCCATTCATTCTGTGGTTCAGGTGCATAGGTCAGGTCAGCCTTGATGCTATAGTCTACAATTCTGGATGTCGATACAAATGCGCCAGGTTCTTCGTCACTTTCGATCCGGTAACTGTATTCCGATACATAGCTGGAGATATTGGAAAAGACTTTGGGAGAAAACAAGTGATTCCATCTGAAGTTCAATGAACTATTGCCCCAGTTACGAATGGCATTAAGCCCGGTGGTGTTTCGATCGTTTCCAAAGTAGCCAGATAGGTAATAGGTATTATTTTCATTCGGCCTGGCGTTTATTTTCAAATTCAGATCCTGGAAACTGTTTCTGCTCCGTCTTACGGAGTTACTTGCAAAATCCTCTATAGAGGGATTGATTAAGCTTTGCCTCGCAGAAGCCAGAAATGAACTTCTTCCTTTGTTGATTGGCCCTTCAGCAAGAAGTCTTGCTGATAATGCTCCGATTCCACCGGAATAGCTGGTCTTGTTTTTGTTTCCTTCACGTTGACGAACTTCTATCACGGAAGAGGCTCGTCCACCATAGGAGGGAGGGATGAACCCCTTATAGATCTTCACGTCGTTGATGGCTTCCGGATTAAAAATGGAAGCAAACGCTACATGATAAGGATTGTAAATAATTGCTTCATCAAGGAGAATCAAATTCTGGTCTACTCCACCACCACGAATGTGAACGCCACTTGCATCTTCTCCAATAGTCTTTATACCAGGCTGCAATAAGGCATTTTGGAAAACATCTACTTCGCTACCCAAATACGGTATTTGGCCGGCTTCTCGGGCAATGTTCATCCGGGTAACTGAAGGGATACTGGATGCAATGTTAATGTCACTTGTCAGGGAATTGACCTCTACTTCTTCCAATTGCAAAACCGTAGGTTGAATAGAGAAGCTTAGATATGTATTCTTATCGAGGGTTACTTCCGAAGTAATTGAGTTATAGCCGATGTGTGAGACAATTACATTGTAGGTACCCGCTGGCATGGTAATCGAGTAGTAACCATAACCGTTAGTGACAGCTCCTGAAGTTGTATTTACTAGTTGAATGGTGGCACCAATCAAATGATCACCTGTTTCGAGATCTTTCACCAGACCATTCAAGGTATATACCGGATCTCTATATGGCAAGATGATTAACTGTGATCTTGATACATTATAGCTGATGACCCTTTCAGATTTTAATCGTTCAAGAAAGCTTCTCAGCGTCTCACCATCTTCAATTTCAACTTGAACATTGGTCAGTTTATTTGTGCTGAAGGCAAGTGGTATTCCTTCATTTTTTATTACCTGAAGTGCATCATGTAACGGATATGAACCACCTGGAGTAGAGAGTGTTTGATCGAGGACTGACTGTGAAAAACTGTAGTAACCAGTCAGTAAGGTTATAAGAAAGAATATAGCCTTTGTAAAATGCAATTTGACGCTTCCGATCCGAGCGCAAAATTAAAGAAATACAATCTTGAAGGGATTTTTTTGAGGTGTTTTAACAACCCTCTCCAGAAATTACAATCCTATTCTCCTGAACGTCAACCGATACTCCCAAAACGGATTCAAGGTCTCTGGCAACTTGTGAAAGTGGAGTTTTTTCGAATGTGATTGTGAGATGGCAGTTGCCAATCCGTGTATTGTCGAAGGCAACTTCCGTATTATAGAATTCCTGTAGGTCTTCAGCAACCTGGGTCATTGGAGTATCATTGAATTCCAGAATCCCGGTATTCCAACTGGTAATATTTACTGAAGGATTTTCTATGATAGAAACCTCGCCGGTTGATTTATCAAAAACGGCTTTCAAACCAGCCTTAACCTTCGTTGATTCACCATCTTTTTCGAAAGCAACCAAACCTCTTTCGACGTATAATTCTACTTCAGAATCACTTTTCACCAGGTTGAAAGCGGTACCCAAGACTCTTACTTCCACATTACCTGCATTGATAACAAATGGTTTTGAGCTCTTCTTAATATCGAAATAGGCCTCTCCGGTGAAAGTGACGTATCGTTCATCTCCAAACTTCTCAAGGAATGTAAAGGAAGAATTCTTGTTTAAGATCCCGGTAGATCCATCAGGGAACGTGACATTCATCTTTTCATCGATAGTTGCAATATTCAACTCTTCCGGAGCGGATGAAGTCCACAGATAAAAAGCAACACCAACTAATACAACGACACTAGCAGCAACTTTTAACCAGGTATATGATTTTGTTTTGGTCGGGGCAACCAATTGTTTTTCAAACGAACTCCATGCACGATCAACATCTACTTCTGGTGCCTGAATGTTAGAATTTTCATAAAGAAAATCCACAAATCCGTCGGCTCCTTCAGGTTGATCGTTGTAGTTCAGGTGGTTATATCTCTCTATCAACTCTTTGGGCATCTCGTTTATTCAGTCAATCTATTAGCTCATTACCCCCAAATATTTTTCATAAAAATCTTCAACTCTTAAAAATCCCGTCCTCGAGGTAACGTTTATACACTTCTTCCAGCGATTCTCTCAGCTTTTTGAGAGCAATTCCCATTTGATTCTCAACCGTTTTTTTGGAAAGATCCAACTCCTCAGCAATCTCCTCGTAGGTCAGTCCGGCATTTCTACTCAAGATAAAGATCTTTCGGCATTTTTTTGGCAGATCATCTACCGCAAGCCTGATGTATTCTTTAAGTTTTTCGTTTTCTCCCTCATCGATTTTTGTAGAAGAGACGCTGAGCATCACTTCGCTCACATCAGCCATTGACTGTTGTTTGGGAAGTTCAAGCTTGATGTAGTTCAGACATTTGTTTTTGATGGCTGAATATAAATATGTCTTTAAAGTCGTCTGGATCTCAATCTGTTTTCTTTTTTCCCAGACATAGAGAAAGACCTCCTGTGCCATCTCTTCGGCGATTGTTGCATCCCGTACATATCCGAAGGCAAAACGATAAAGCTCCTTGAAGTACTTCTTGAAAATTATCTCGTACGACGAGAGGTCGTCATTTTTTACCTGACCGAACAGCAGTAAATCCTGATCCTGATCCATCTAAACTTATTGAATCGCTGTAGTGATTACAGAGAACAAGTTTAGCGAGGGATTATTAAAACCAAAAAAGAAGTTTTCTGCGGATATTGCAATAATGAGATCCTGAGAAGGAACGACATATAAATGTTGACCTATTTCTCCAGGTATATAGAACACGTCATCCTTATCAAAAGGGAAGGCGTTTTCATAAGCGTCTCCAAACAACCACCAGCCATACCCAAGGTTGAAGGAATTTGACACTGAAGCCTGTTCTGTGGTGGATTCAGCAACAAAATTGGGATCAATCACTCTTCGACCGTTCCAGATACCTCCATTGACCATCAGGTACCCAAACTTGGCCCAGTCAATTAGCGATAGATTCATGCCTCTTCCACCATCGAAATTACCGGAAGGATCCTGTCCGATAAAAGGATCGGTGATATCGATCGTGTTTAAAAGATTTTCCTGAAGGTAAGTGTCAAAAGGCTGTCCTGAAGTCTCTTCGATGATTCTGGCAATGATTGTTCCTGTTCCTGAGTTGAAATTGTACCTCTGTCCAGGTTCTGCTTCAAGTGGTTGGTTAAGTATAAACTCAATCCAATCTGTAGAGGCAAACATCTGATTCAGGTTGTTTTCCGGGTTCTCAAAAAATGGAACTATGGTTTCATTCCATGATATTCCTGAGCGATGTGTCAACAAGTGCTCAATGGTTATCCCCTCTTTCAAGGGGTTTTCTTCAAAAGCGCTTGCATAACCTGGAAGATAGTCTACAATAGGGTCGGAGAGCTCTAGAAGTCCTTCTTCGGTTGCAATACCAATGGCTGCAACAGTGAAAACCATCGAGCCTCTTATCAGCGGAAAAGTCGTGTGCCGGGTATTGAAATTGTAGTAATTCTCAAATACGAGTTTATTGTTTTTGATGATGATCAATCCGTTGATCGCTTCGAATATATTGAAGTTCAGTGCGGAATCAATGGAAAGTAGTATGTTTTCGGAAAGCCCGGTCTCAGACGGGCTTGCATATTCCCAAATTTGCTGGTCGGGGGGTAATTCTTCACCTACAAAGCAGGAGGAGGCTATTAGGAGGATGATTATGAACTTAAGTCGTCTCATCAGGTGAATAAGGTGTAATTACCATGCTGATCAGAAGCAGGGGTTGGTTCTATACATGAAACATCATTACCCTCAATATCCCTGATCTTAGGTGACACAGTATGTGAAATTAGTTCGTTTTCCTGCTCTGTCATGAGAAGTTGCTGTGCCTCTTCCGGATCTTCTGCTTCCAACCATTTTCTGGTTGCCCCCGCATCCAGAATAGCAGGCATATCATCATGGAATCCTGAAAATAGCTTATCTGCAGGCTTGGTGATCATGATAAATGATTCCCCCGAACCATCCATTTCATCTATTTCCTCCCACAAAGCAGCTACTGAAAAAATCCGTTTGTCAGGGTAATAGAAATAATGGGGCACTACTTGTTTTTTTGAGACCTGCTTCCAAACATAAAAACCATCCATCGGGATGACACAGCGATGGGTCTGTAACTTCCGCCTGTAAGTTGCCTTGGTTTGAACCGATTCGATTGGCAGGTTAAACAATTTCGGACTCATCGATTTATTATTGGACCATCCAGACATGAGACCCCAATAAAAGAAAGATAGTCGTTGATTTTCTTCACTGGTCACCACAGGTAATTTCTTAGTAGGAGCGGCATTATATTGAGGTGAATACTCATCTGGTACTTCTACACCAAGTGTGAGAGCAAGCTCATCATTTTTAAGTGTTATCGTGTACCGGTCATACATTTCTGCCAATTTAATACTTCGCTATTGGTTACTCAATTTTGATTTTGAATAGAATGCAAATTTTATTCTAAGGGATGGTTAATTTTGACTATCCTAAAAGACGATTGAATGGCTGAAGTAATTAGAATGCCGAAAATGAGTGACACCATGGAAGAAGGTGTCATTGCTGCATGGTTAAAAAAAGAAGGTGATGAAGTCAGCTCCGGAGATATTCTTGCTGAGGTAGAAACCGACAAAGCGACAATGGAGCTGGAATCCTATCAGGATGGTGTTCTATTACACATCGGCGTAAACGAAAAAGATTCCGTTCCTGTGGATGGGATTCTTGCGGTTATTGGAGAAAAGGGAGAGGAGTTCCAACACCTACTTAATGGAGATGGAGCAGAACAAAAAGCGGAACCTGCTCCATCAAATGAAGCCGCTAGTCCAACTCCTGCTGCTGTAGAAGTAGATACCAGTTCAATCAATGCTTCCATCATTCGAATGCCAAAAATGAGTGACACGATGGAAGAGGGTGTTATCGCTTCTTGGCTGAAGAAAGTAGGAGACAAGGTAGAATCCGGGGATATCCTGGCTGAAGTAGAGACGGACAAGGCAACCATGGAACTGGAGGCATATGAAGATGGAACTTTGCTGTATACGGCTGTTGATGCTGGAAACGGAGTACCTGTCGATGGTGTCATAGCCATTATTGGTGAAGAAGGAGCCGATTTTAATGCGCTTCTTGCTGCAGATTCAGGGCCAGCAGAAGTTGCTGCTCCCGAACCAGAGCCTGCTAAAACACCTGCTGCTCCCAATGCTCCTAGTCAATCAGCAGCTCAGCCAACTACACCAGCAGTTACATCGGCTTCATCAAACGGGAGAATTAAAGCTTCTCCACTCGCTAAAAAAATTGCTTCCGAAAAAGGAATCGACCTTTCCCAGGTGAATGGTAGTGGTGATGGTGGACGGATCATCAAAAGAGATGTAGAACACTTCACACCTTCTGCTACTCCGGCTCCATCGGCAGACGGTGCTCCAGCGCCAATTGCCCTTCCAACTGTAGTAGGAGAGGAAAGGTCTCAAAATATCGAATTGTCTCAGATGCGAAAAGCCATTGCGAGACGTCTGAGCGAAAGCAAGTTTTCTGCTCCTCACTTCTACCTGACCATGGAGATCAACATGGATAAAGTGATAGAGGCAAGGAAATCAATGAACGAAATTTCTCCAGTCAAGATCTCATTCAATGACATTGTAGTAAAAGCGGTTGCTGCTGCATTGAGAAAGCATCCGGATATCAATGTTAGTTGGGGTGAAGATCACCTGGTAAAGCATGATCACATTCACATTGGGGTAGCTGTTGCAATTCCGGATGGTTTGATCGTTCCTGTTGTTCGATTTGCTGACAGCAAGTCGCTTGCTCATATATCTGCGGAGATCAAGGAACTTGGACAAAAGGCAAGAGATAAGAAATTGCAGCCTGAGGAATTTTCAGGAAACACATTCACCATTTCTAATCTCGGGATGTTTGGAATAGAAGAATTCACAGCGGTGATCAATCCACCTGATGCGTGTATCCTGGCTGTGGGTGGAATAAAAGAAACTGTGATTGTAGAGAATGGTGAGATGAGGCCCGGAAATGTGATGAAAGTGACCATGTCATGCGACCACCGTGCAGTGGATGGAGCTGTCGGGTCCGCATTCCTTGTCACGTTCAAAAGCCTGCTGGAAGACCCTATTCGAATCCTGGTTTAAAAATCGAACTTGTTTGAACATCCAACGGTTTAGGTAGCTATGTCAGAAAAAATCAAATCAACTACGGTCCTTGCCGTTAAGCATGATGGAAAAGTAGCGATTGGCGCTGACGGGCAGGCTACTTTGGGCAATACAGTTGCTAAATCAAATGTCAAGAAGATCAGGAAGCTACAGGATGGAAAGATCCTGACTGGCTTTGCAGGCTCCACAGCGGATGCTTTCACGCTTCTGGATCGCTTTGATGAAAAACTCAGCACATTTTCTGGTAATTTGAAGCGAGCAGCGGTGGAGCTAGCTAAAGATTGGCGTTCCGACAGATACTTGAGAAGGTTGGAAGCGATGATGATCGTAGCTAATAAGGATGAGATCCTTGTGATCTCCGGTACTGGTGATGTCATCGAACCTGATGATGACATTTCAGCAATTGGATCAGGTAGTGAATATGCCAGATCTGCGGCTCTCGCACTCAAGAAGCATGCAGACAAGCTTTCAGCAGAAGAGATCGTGAAAGAGAGTCTCAATATCGCTGCTGATATCTGCATTTACACGAATCATAACCTCGTCATAGAGAAATTGTAAGATGAGACTGGCCAAAACTTTTCTGCTTTTGGCCATTTTTAGTACGCAGGTTTCCGGGCAGTCGATCAGATTCTTAGGAGTCCGGTCACACTATGGTGTGATCATACCTCACTCTCCGGAGCTCGAACCAATCTCCCAGACCAATCCCTTTGGATTCCAGGCAGACATTAGCTGGATGAAAACCGATGACAATGCCTGGAAAACATGCAATTGTTATGGTCGGACTGGAATTTCGTTTGCCTTCTTTGATTATGCTAACAATGATCAATTAGGTCGTTCGTACAACCTCATCTACTTTGCTGAACCTTACTTCAAATATCAGGGGGCTTTTAAAGTTTCCCTTAGGTCCGGGCTTGGAGCTACTTACCTTGATCAAGTGTACGATGAAGAGACGAATCCTGAAAACCTTTTCTACAGCGCACCGATAAGCTTTTATTTGTTACTTGGAGTTAACCTTAACTATCACCTGAATGAGAAGCTCGCAATAAGCTTGTCGGGCAACTATAATCACATTTCAAACGGAGGGCAGAGGCAACCCAACAAAGGGATCAATTTTCCAACCATTTCAATAGGAGTGGACCGTGTGTTCAATTATCAGCCATTGGCAAAAAAACCGGACGAACTGAAGAGCTATGATCCTGCTACTCAGTTTTACCTGAGTTCATTTGGAAGCTTACGCTCTGCAGATGAAGAGACCCAAGGGTCGAACCACCTACGAGCAGGCTTGCTTTTTGGTGTGATGAAGCCATTATCTACGATAAGTGGGCTCTCCGGCGGCTTTGAAGTGAGCTATGATGGATCTTACCGATTCAACATAAGTGATCAGGGTCTGAACGAATCTCCGATTGTTTCGGCATTATTGCTAGGTCATCGATTCAAGTTTGGTAAGGTGTACTTCTTCACCCATTACGGATTCTACACCTCCAGACCAAGAACGTTGCAACCCAATAGGACTTTCCAGAATTATGCCCTGCTTTATCAATTCAAAGGTCAACTAATGTTCGGCACTGGACTAATTGCCTATGGCAAAGTGGCAGACCACATGGATATGCGGTTCGCCTGGCTTTTTTGATATTTCTATTCCTTGCGCTTAGGTCGTTCCCTCGGAGCTTTGATCGTAAAGGAGGTTTCCTCTGATGTAGTTCCAATAGATACTTTAACAGTATAGTCACCAGCTACCAGGTGATAATCGCCGTTTTCACCTTCCTCGTAATTTTCCTTCTGCTCATCATCCAACAAGTCTTTAAAAGAGGCATCTGTTTCGAGCTTCAATTCAATGAAGTTCAGGCCTCTTGTTGCCTCTGTTTCATTCGAGATCACAACATTATCGTTATAGATCACTTCAACTTTAGCATCACCGCCAGCGTTCGTGTAAAATGAAATGGTTGTTTTCGGCTCGATGAGGTCTCCCCACGTCCAGGTCTTGCTGCCCCACCTCGAGCTGAATGAAAGTTCATCTGTAGGAAACAGGTGCAGGCCTTTTGCCAATATCTCCTGGCTTAGCTGCTGAACTTTTGAAACATTACCAATGTAGAAGCCTCTACCGTGGGTACCGATGACAAGATCATTCTCACGTGGGTGTACTAAAAGATCATGAACGGGTTCGTTTTTCAACCCTTCACCAAAAGCATGATAAGATTGCCCCCGATCTAATGAGACATAGACACCATGATCCGTGCCAACATAAATGATATCTTCATTGGAGGGATCCTCTTTAATTACATTGACCGGTTCCTTGGGTAGGTTTGAACTGATGTTCCTCCAGGTTTGTCCATAATCATCACTCATATAAACCAACGGATCGAAGTTATCCCATCGGTAGCCATTGAGTGAAGCATAAACACGTCCCTCGACATGATTGGATGCAGTCACCTGGCTCACCCAGTAATTCTGAGGTAAAGAATTGGAAATCCGAGACCAGCTTTCACCTGCATTCCTGGACACCTGGATGACTCCATCGTCACTTCCGACATAGATCAACCCAAATCTCAGTGGAGACTCAGAAATGGTTGTTAAGGTCCCGTAACTCACGTCTCCTTTCTTTCCACCATTTGTAAGATCTCCGGAAAGCGTTTCAAAATCGTCACCTTTATTCATGGAACGGTGGAAGCGGTTACTTCCGAAATAGACAATGTCCTGGTTGTGTGAGGATAGTATGATTGGTGCTTCCCAATTCCAGCGGAAAGGTGCTTCTCCTAACTCATGTCTAGGGGTAATTCGTTTCGACTCGCTAGTAGTAGTATTAATTCTGAAGTAATTTCCAAATTGATATCCCGTGTAAACAGTGTTATTGTCTCTCGTATCAATCGCAACTTGCATTCCATCACCACCCATTAATCTTTTGTATGGATAGTCTCCCTCCTGGTACCAATCACGTGAATATTCATAGGTGCTTGGACCTTTCCAAACGCCATTGTCTTGCAACCCTCCATATACATTGTAAGGCTCTGCCATATCCACATTGACAGAATAGAATTGACCGACAGAAGGAGAGTTGCAATTGATCCAGGTAGCCCCGGTATCAAAGCTGACATACACACCTCCATCATTGCCAAGGATCAAATGACGAGGGTCGTTTGGATTGATCCATATGGCGTGATGATCAACATGGACGTTATTTTCATTGATTGATTTCCATGTTTTTCCGCCATCGTCAGATCGAACAATCGGAACACCCATGGTGTAAACAACATTTGGATCCTGACCATCTACCCGAACCTGACCGAAATAGTAACCATACGAGAAGATCATGCTTTCGATGTAGTCTTCATGTGTTTTGCTCCAGGTTTTGCCACCATCATTCGAGCGATACATTTCACCTCCTTTTACAGGAGTGTCGAATAGCAATGAATTGGCATCTTCCACATAGCTAACCAGGTCCTGTGGCTTCACTTTGCCAGCTTCCACATCTTTTTTGATATCTACTGCATTGTACTTACCAGGAAAGCGGTTATCGTCCAGAAACTCATTGATCGACTTGTTTTCCAAAGCAAGGAATGACTCATTGGTCATCACCCTCAGATCGTCCTTGGTCAATTTACCTTCTTCATCCTCGTCCTCCTTTTCACGCCTGTCCTGGTTGTCAAGAATGGCGTAAACGATATTACCATCAGATGGAGCAAATGCAAGACCGATCCGACCCGTTCCATTGGTATCAGGAAATCCCGAGTCATCCGCTATTTCAGACCAGGTTTCTCCACCATCTTCTGATCGATAAATGGCTGTACCAGGTCCGGCTTCAGTAAAGTCCCATGCTTTTCGATCTTTTTCCCATGCAGCAGCAATAAGCACATTGGGATTGTCCGGATGCAGGATGAGATCAATAATCCCGGTGCGGTTATTTACAAAAAGTGTCTTGTTCCAATTTTTTCCTCCATCCGTTGATTTATAAACGCCCCTTTCTGGGTTTTCTGAGTATAGGTGCCCTAAAGCACCCACCCAAAGTGTGTTGGGGTCTGTAGGGTGGATCAGGATCCGGCCAGTATGATGGGTTTCTTCCAGACCAAGGTGTTCCCATGTTTCTCCATTATCAGCAGATTTATAGATGCCGTATCCTGAATAGGAGGAGCGGCTTGAATTGTTTTCGCCGGTACCCACATAGATCACGTTGTTTTGCCAGTCAACAGCGACATCACCGATAGTCATTACGATTTGATTATCGAATATCGGATCGAATGAAGTGCCATTATTCTTTGTCTCCCAAAGCGATCCTGATGCGTATGCAACATAGAAATGAGAAGGATCTGCCGGATCAACGGCCAGGTCAACTACACGACCACTCATAACAGTTGGTCCTACATTTCTGAAAGGCACATTCTTTACAATGGAATTTCTCTCCAGATCTACTCGTTGCTGATAGCCAAGCCACCTCTCGGAAGCAGGTGTCGCTTGAGGAACTGAAGGGGCCTTTTTCCGACGCTGAGCTTCAGATACAAAAGAGATCAGGATTAGAAGGAGTACAAGTTTATATGTCCGCATGGGGTTTTTCTTTTTTGGATGAGGCGGTAAGTATATATATTAATGGGTGTTTCACCAACCTGGATCTGATAAGGGAAGGGTGTGGATTTTTACCGGTTTAAAAACGATTAATAATGACCAAGATCTACCACAACCAACGTTGCAGAAAAAGTCGAGAGACACTTGCTATTTTGAATGAGAAGAATCAGGAAATAGAGATTATTGATTACCTGGAAAAGCCTCCAACTAAAGAGGAATTGAGAGAAATTCTCGATATGCTTGGAATGAAGCCGGAGGAACTGATTCGGAAGGGGGAGTCCATTTTCAAAGAGAACTTCAAAGGCAAAACATTAACGGATGAAGAGTGGATCAATGTACTTCATTCGAACCCCAAGCTAATCGAACGGCCAATAGTTGTTAAGGATGGAAAAGCAATCATTGGCAGACCTCCGGAGAACGTACTTAATATTCTATGAGAGCGATTTTGGTTGAGAAGCTTGGCCCGGTTGATGGCTTAAAACTCAGGGATTATGATTTGCCAAAAATTCAAAGCGATCAGGTCAGGATCGAAGTACATTATGCAGGAGTGAACTTTCCGGATACGCTCATAGCCAAAGGGTTATATCAGTTTCAACCTGAGCTACCATTTTCTCCCGGAGGGGAGGTTGCTGGAACGGTTTTGGAGGTAGGTTCTGATGTGAAACATCTCAAAGAAGGCGATCGAGTGGTTGCCGGAACCGGATGGGGTGGATTTGCAGAAGAAGTTCTTGGATTTGGATTTAATGCACACAAACTACCAGACTCGATATCTTTCAAAACAGCTGCAGCTACTTTAATGACATTTGGTACGGTTATCCATGCACTTAAGGACCGGGCAAAGTTGCAGCAAGGGGAGGTTCTGGCTGTTTTGGGAGCTTCCGGGGGTGTTGGGAGCGCTGCAATACAGGCTGGGAAGGCACTAGGTGCTCATGTAATTGCCTGTTCTTCTTCTACTGAAAAACTCGAATTCTGTAAGAAGATCGGAGCAGATGACCTGCTCAATTATACAGATGAAGATTTGAAACAAGGCCTTAAGAAGTTAACCAACGGAAGTGGTGTTGATGTGATCTTTGATCCTGTTGGAGGTGAACTTTCGGAACCTGCTTTTCGATCGATAGCACGAGGAGGAAGGCATCTGGTCGTAGGTTTTGCAGACGGAAGTGTACCGGCCATTCCCTGGAACCTACCTCTCCTTAAAAGTGCTTCCATTGTTGGTGTATTCTGGGGCGGCTTCTTTCGAAATGAATCGCAAGCCAATGCAGAAAACGTTCAGTTACTATTCAAGTGGCTGGAAGAGGGGATTGTAGAGCCTGCTATCGACAATATCTTACCTCTTCAGAAAGCTGTAGATGCGTTGAAGAAACTGGAAAACCGTCAGGTTAAAGGAAAGATCCTATTGGAGGTCAGGAATCCAGGATAGCTAATAGATCCGGAAGATCTAGCTGGCGAGTATACATGTCCAGCGATCCATCAGCTTTAAGCGGCCATTCTTGCTTAGGTCGATCCGAATAAAGTTCTACACCGTTTTTGTCCGGATCATTCAGATAGAGTGCTTCTGAAACTCCATGATCAGCCGCCCCGGTTAAAGGGTAGCCAGCCTCTTGCAGCCGATTCAATAGAAAAGCAAGGTCTTTACGAGTTGGTAACAAGATAGCTGTATGGAAAAGACCCGTCGAATTTTGAGGAGGAGGATCCCCATTTTTACTTGTCCAGGTGTTTAACCCAATGTGGTGATGATAGCCACCTGCGGATATAAAAGCGGCTGAGTCTCCATAAGTAGTGATCAGTTCAAAACCTAACAATCCGCAATAGAAATCAAGTGAACGTTGAAGATCGGCCACTTTCAAATGAATGTGACCGATCCGAGTGTTGTCTGGAATTTTGTAATCTTCCATGCTAGTTCATAGGTACTTCGATGAACAATAACTTGGCATCCGACTTGGCAGTCAGGTTGAATTGATCCGTTTCGGAAACGCCTATTGCATCCCTTCTGTCCAACTCCGACTGATCTATGGCTACTTTTCCATCAATGACAAAAACATATACTCCGTTCCCTTCTTTCTTCAACTGGTAATCTAGTTGAGTGCCATCAGTAAGATCGGCTAGCGAAAACCATGCATCCTGGTTGATCCAAAGTGCATTGTCGTCATTTGGAGCAACTACTGTTTGTAGCTGGTTTACACGCTGGTACACATCAAACTTCTTTTGATCATAGCGCGGAGTTATGTCTTTTTCTTTTGGAAAGACCCATATCTGAAGGAAATTGACTTGATCCTCACTGCTATGATTGTATTCGGAATGCGTCAAACCGGATCCGGCACTCATGATCTGCACTTCTCCTGTATGGATGACCTGCTCTGTTCCTGTACTATCCCTGTGGGCAAGAGCTCCCGAAAGTGGAATAGAAATGATCTCCATATTATCGTGTGGGTGGGTTGGAAATCCGGCTCCTCCTTCAACGATATCATCATTTAGAACTCTTAGCAATCCAAAATGCACCCGCTCAGGATTGAAGTATTGTCCGAAACTGAAAGTGTGTCGACTGTTGAGCCATCCGAAATTTGCATGGCCCCTGGTGTCTGCTTTGTGAATAATTGTTTTCATTAGGTTCTCCTTTCTCAAGTTCTACTATTTATACGTATATACATTAAATGTAGTTACATATAAATTGGAGATTACATCAAAACTTCATTCGGGTCATTACTTTGATCTCTGAAACTGTATCACCCAAACTTGACTCAAGTGAGGAACCGATTGAGCTATTTTTTCCGGCATCTGGAAAGGTAGTTCTGGCATACCGTATCCAAACCGAAACAGTTTTCATTGGGTCATACCGAATCATAAGATAATTCCTTATTCCGGATCCACTGTAGGCGTTGAATGTAAAAGCGTACAAAACATCATTTTCATATACGTATTGGGCATTGTCAAAATCATCGGTTTCAAACAGTGCCATCCTTGTATTGAGTTTCAGCTTCCAAACGTGAAAGTTGATATCCTGAACAATGGCAAAGCCCTTAGTGAATACATCTCCTTCTGTTTGTGTGCTGGTTTGTACCCTGGTCCTGAGCTTCAAACCCTGCTGGGGTTCATAGTCAATATTGAACAAGTAGTTAGTCTTGAGTTGATCTCTTAATACATTCAGATTGCCTTCCTGAAGTGTCACCTGTCTGAGTTGCTTCCGAACCTGTGAATAGAGTACTACACTACGACCAGGCTTGTACTGATACCTTGCAAGCCATTCGTTTCCGGTGGATGGAGCTTCGGCTCCAAACTTCAGCCATGGGAAAGAGAACCTATCATAGTAAATGTTCAATTTGTGTTTCCTATTGGGAGTTATGCTTAATCCCCAGTAGATACCTTGTTCGTTGATGTTCCTTGAGTTTTCCGAGAATGCATTTCCATAGAATGAATGAAAATCCCGGTCGTAATTACGGATAGCCAACGCCATATCAACTACAGGTGAAAGACTCGAGACGAATCCACTAATTGCTCCCATGCCACCAGACCGTGATCTCGCAGCTTCCCCAAAAAAGGTGAAATTCTGCCAGGTCAGGTGAAAGTAAGCTGAACCGACATGGTTATGACCACCTTTGAATTCAAACTGATTGTAATTGTTAGGTCTTCGTTGAACAGGTGTTGAGTACTGTGTACTTAAACCAGTCATTCCTATGGACAGTCGTCGGTGCGGACGGTATTCGATGACCCCTCCAAAAGAGGATTCCTGTATTTGATCTTTAATGGAAAGTTCATTGGCTGTACGATGGAACCCGGTGTTTTGAATGGAGCTAACAAACTCATCGAAATCTGAGAAAGTTGTGTCTACTTGAATATTTCCATCCTGAGCTAACTGAGAATAAAAAGTTGTGACTTCAAAATTTCCCAATTCTTTAGTCAGGCCAATTCCCCTGAAAAAGCCTGCTTCTAATACTGAGGTGTATGGCAGGATTCCCACACTTGTACGCTTAACCGTGTTGACTGTCTCTGCTCCTTTTCCGGCATTGAACCCAGCACCGAAAACAATCCCTTGCCCAACCTGAAGCTGGTAATCACCAATTAAAACCTTCTTGAATCCGAGCTTGTTTTCGAGCAATAAATGATAGGAATAGAAGTCAAACCCCCTCTGTTGAGTAGTAAACTCAAACTTCTCTCCCTGATCTTTTTCGAATGTGAATCCAATACTGAAATCATCTCGGTGACTGGTTCGAAATCTGCCATAGAGCTTATTGGATGAGCCCCTGTATCGTCGTGGGGCAGTAGTCAATGTATCAATGATCTCATTGCTTTCGTCACGAACGTAGGTAGTGTCTAAAGGAAGGGCTTCAGTGAAGCCGAGTTGAGTTTCTAACCGCTGAGTATGCCTGAGTAATAAGTAATTGTTTTCTTCTTTAAGAACCCTTGTTAGAAATGGCCTTGGGTCAGTCAAGGATTCTTTTACTGTCACGAAAGGGATCAACAAACGGATCGCTTCCGGATCAAATCCAGGAATGACTTGTAGTTCATGGATAGAGAGCAAATCACTGTATTGATCACGATAGTTGAAGAAGTTATTGAGTTGAGACGGACTCAGCAGGTAAATGGATGAGAGTTCTTCGTAAGAAGCCTTGTTGAGATCAAGCTTATTGGAATGAAGAACCAGGAGTGATTCATAGATATCCTCATATGAGATGGCCTCATCCTGAACTTCGAACAAACGTTCGGCGAAGCTTTCCAGATCGATATCCTCATTTTGAGCGGTCAATAGAAGGCGTGCAAATAAACTGATAATAGCAAGTGGCTTTCTCATTTGGAAAGAGAATAAGCCATTGAAAATTCGTGTACCGGTCCAAGGGCTGAATCATCTGCAAAGGCATAGTCAAAACGTAACTTCTTCGGGTGAAAACCTACTCCGAAAGAACTTGCGAAGGGCTCCTTTGTAATTCCTGTCCTTAGAAAAACCTTTGAAATAATCTCGTACTCTATACCCGCTTTGATCACCTCCTCGAATCCCAGGTCTTTCTCCACCTCCATGTTGATCATTAATTCGCTACCCGGACGGTAGGATAAACCTGCCTTCATTACGGTTGGTAACCGTTCCGCAGTTTCTTCAATCAATCGAGCCTGATTGAGATTGAAGATATGAGCCCCAAAAACAAGCTGCTGTGAGATTTCAGCAATACCTCCAAATTGTAGAGCAATTACCTGTTTGGTTCCAATAGATGATACATTGTATTGCACCAGATCAATTCCCATGCCGAGGCTTACCAATTGGATTTGATTGCCAATGGCAAGGTGGAGACGTTGTTGGGTGAAGAGGTCACCTCCGAACTTATAGAATCCGATTCCGGCGCTACCAATTGATGCTTTGTAGACTGCTCCAGCTCCGATTGTTTGAAGTTCAGAAATTCCATAGCGGTTTTGATAACCTGCAAAGGCTCCTGGACCATCGATTCGTCCAAGTCCTCCAACATTGTTGAAAAGACTGAAGTGGTCAACCAAGGTCAAAGAAGCACCACCAATTCCCAGATTTCGTGCACCAAAATTGAATTTTCCATCTTGCGCCATGAGCAGGCCCTGGATAGCCATCAAGAACAAAAACGCTGGAAGCCTCATCGACGCATTGTACCGATTTGGCACAGCAATTTCAATAGCCGTATATTAATGGTAGCTTATCAATCATGAGGTCTGCTTACTCACTCTTCTTCGTATTACTAGCCAGTTTGACAACAGCCCAGAGCTATTACGCCGATGGATCATTGAAGTCTGAAGGTCAGTTAGTGGAAAAGAAAAAGGAAGGAACCTGGAAACACTATTATCCGGATGGTGAATTGAGTGCAGAGCTCAATTACCTGGCAGATCAGCTCCATGGTGAACAGAAATATTATTCCCAGAAAGGTCAACTCATTGCGAAGGAAAACTGGCTGAAGGACCTCCAGGAAGATTCCTCCTGGTACTATTATGAAAATGGCCAATTAGAAAAGAAAGGGGTTTTCAAGAGCGGTTTATATCAGGGAAGATGGGTTTTCTACTATGAAAATGGAAACCCAAAGCGGTTTGGTTCATATTCGGAAGGATCGCCTGAGGGTTCCTGGATCTTCTTTTTTGAAAATGGCCAGGTGAACCAGGAGGGTATTTTAAAAGATGGTAAAGAAACGGGCCTTTGGAAGTACTATGATGAAGATGGGAATCAAACGTACGAAGGGGAATGGAATGTGGGAGTTGAAACAGGACAGTGGTATTTCTTCAAGAATGGGAAAAAGAAGAAATGGAAATCTTTTGATTAAAGTGCAGACTGGAAGTTGATGAAGAAGTTGGTTTCTCCAAGAGTGGTTCGAGACAATTCAAATCTGAAAACCGCATCGTAAATGATCATCAGGTCCAATCCTGCACCGATGCTGTACAAATACTGGTCATCCAAAAGGATGCTTCCGTCATGTCCCGGGTATCTTCGTGCATACCCCTGATCAAAATAGATCTTGCCAAATAATGTGATCGGAAATGTTTGAAACTGCCGGATAGGCATGGCTTTCTTGATGTTGTAGGTATTTGAAAACAGCTTTTTCTTGATCTCGTTCTTCTGGATAAAAAAGGTACTTCCCTCAACTATGCTTAGGTCATAACCTCTCAAAACACTTCGTTGAAAGCCAATTGCGAAGTAGTTGAAGTATGTCCGCTCTTCAGGCAAAGAGATGAATCCGATCGCATTTCCGGCGAAGTACCAATCATTTCCAAGTTCCCAATATTTGGTAAGTCTAAACTCGGCAGTCCAAAAGTCAACATCATCATATACACCAAGTCCATACTTTCTGATTCCAGCACTATGCCAGGATCCGGTAGTTGGGTAGTTACGATTGTTTCTTTTGTCCCAGGTATAGGAATAGCCGGCAGTCAAATACTTCTGGCTGGTAGCTCCATCACCAAAATAGTTAGGGTTGATCATGGCAATGGTATCGGCTATGCTGGCGCTTGTATGTCCAATCGATAAGAAATGGAAGGAATAGAATGAACTTCGATAACTGTGGACGATCCGGTTTCTCCAAACAGTTCGAAGCAACTCTTCACTGCTGGCAAAAGTCCGAATGTTGTTTTCTGTATCGAATGCGAGGTTTTTGGCTTCCAGGTAGTTAAAATCCAGGTCTAAGCCGTGCCGTTGTGTTTTTTCGATGTAAGGGATCCGATAGGAGAAGTTGATCCTTCTCGTAAAACCGAACTGGGCACTTACTCTTAGCCGTTCTGCTCGCCCACGAAAGTTGAACTGCGTAAGCCTCAGTCCAATATTTACCCGACTCAAATCACGATTTCGGTTGACCCACCAATCGTTAAAGTTTCGGTCAACCAGCTTGAAGATGGGGATAGGATAGAAGTACCACCGTTCATCAACAGTAATGAGCACATCTGCCTGACCACCTGAGATATTGATTAGTGAAAATGTTACCTCATTGAATAGGTTGTAATTGTAAATCCGGTTTCGGTCCCAGACAAACATGCTGTCCAATTGGAACTTGAGATATTGCTCGCCTTCCCTGAAGCTCAGCTCTCTCGTAATGATCTGTGGTTTGGTAACGTGGTTTCCTTCGATGAAGATCTTATTGACCGTGACCAGGTCAAGTGAGTCTAATGTCTGAGACCATCCAACAAGCACAAAGGCCAGCAGGTAAACGAGTAAGAGTAATCTTTTCAAAATGCTTAACTGTCGCTCATCAACGCTTCAGGTCCGGAGATAGGGGTTGCAAACAGAGTGAATTTTCAGTGATCTAGCAAATTTGATGCGTAATTTTGTCGAGTGAGCAACATCATCAAACGAATTTTCATTTTTCCCATCCAGATCTACCAGTATGCAATATCTCCACTCTTTCCCAGCACCTGCAGATTTACACCTACCTGCTCACAGTACGCAAAAGAGGCGATCATAAAGCATGGAGTCTTCAAGGGCACGTGGCTGGGACTGAAGCGAATCGGAAAATGTCATCCTTGGGGAGGCCAGGGACATGATCCAGTACCTTGAGAGTCAGTTCTTGGAATGAATTTGTTCAAGATATATTCTTGCTTCTAGGCCGCTTTGAAATATCCTAATCTCTGGATTTTGATATTTGCTCTTTGTTCCATCAAGATCATCACCTAATTGTTTGGCTTGTCTCATTCTAAGATCGAATCCTGTAACACCTGGGTCGAGTTGGTGGAAGTTAAAGATTGTTTGCCAGACGTTAGCGGTTTCGGAGTGTCGCGCTGCACCTAAATACAATTGGTTCGAGGCACCGAAATTCCCATTTTGATAAAGTTGAAGTTCAGGATGTCGTGTGATTGATCCTTCAACTACTTTTTCTGTAGCAGTTTCGGCCATGAATAGGATTCTTTTTCCACTATAATCTCTGGAAAACTCAACAGTCTGATTAATGTTTTGTATTTCCAGACCGCCATCGGCAATCAAATAGAAGATGGTGCCATGTTCAGGATCTTCTTCAATTCCTGAGTCGCCATTAAATATCCAATCTGAACCATTGTTTGCTCCCTCGGGATTTTTCAACTGATTAATGGTATAAAGGCTAACTTCATACGAGCGTTCAACCCCACTTTGGGATGTTACGATGTAAGTTTCTCCAGCAAACAAGTCAGCTTGAACACCAGAAGCTGGACTTATGGAAGCATTCTTTGAAATGGCTATTTCAGGGACTGTTGTTGTCACATCAAAGTCGTTAGGAACTTCAATCATTACGACCCCCCAGAGATCACTTATGTGAGCCTCGGAAAAAGCAGACCCATTAGATAAGTTGAATGAGAGAATTGAGTTTTCACTGTTCAATATTTCGACAGTGTATATTCTTTGAGCTCCGTTCGGTGCTGTTACAATATATTCAAGATTAGATGAGAAGTCTTGCTGTTCTCCTGAAGGTGGTGATAGACTAGCATTCTTTGATACTTGAATTTTTGGGACTAAGGAAGTTATGTTTTCACTAAATGGGATAATGACAGTAATCGTATTATTGGTATTGTTAATCTTTCCCTGATAGTGCGTATCCTCAGTGAACAAAATGAATGAACTGATAAAATTATCACCGTTTAATTCAGAGTCTTTCTCACATGACAAGAGAAAAACTAGACTTGCGAAAATTAGAAGCCTTTGGAGGTAGTAATCTTTAAGAACCATAATGTCTCAAAGTACTTCGCCTTACCAAAGAGCTAATCAAAAATCAATCTACAATTGAACTACAAGAAACGAATTGGAAAATGCCATCCCTGGGGAGGTCAGGGATATGACCCGGTGCCTTAATTAGAGATAGATACCCAAAAGAATGAACGTATTCACTGGTACCCCAACCAGACCGGGAATCATTTTGAAATACTGCACAGGTGTCTCAGAGGCAATTACAATGAAAACAATGGTGATAGATAGCCACAAAAAACTTAGGTATTGGATCAGGTCCAGGCTCAGGTCGACCAATGAAAAACCCTGGAGAGCGATCAATCCGCTTGTTGAGATTAGCACCACACTTCCAACATGCCAGAACCATATCAGGAATCGACGATCCTGATCCTGACTGTTTTGCGTAGACCTCAGAGAATTCACATCAATGGCATTTATGGTCCACTTGTGACCTAGAAACGTATGGGCGAATCCACCCAAAGTCCCGATCAATCCGGCAGCAATGAAATAGTAATTCATGATCTTTCCTTTTCACCGAAAGTAGAAGGAAAACATCATTCAACCAAAAAGTTGAATGAATTTTTATGATTTATAAATTGCTTAACTCCTCTTTGAAACCACCCGAAAGAATGGGAAATCGATACCATGATCGAGGATCGACATTGAAGTCATCGAAGTGAAAGCTTGGGGCATATCGTTCACGCTTCCATTGATTCCGTGTCCAAAGCTGGTAGAACTTTTTGATCCAGGCCTTTGCATCTTTAGGATCATATTCCTTTTCAAGTTCGGCAAGGACTTGTTTCGGAGACTTCCCGTTAAGGATAGCAGCCTGTTCAATTTTATGTAACACTTCGTAAGGCATAAGGTCAGCTTCATCTGTCTGAAGTTGTTCTTCCGGACGCAATTCGGCCGTAGGTTCCAGTTGATTGACCACTTTTAAACCTTCATACCCTAGTTCTTTCTCAGCATACTGAAGCCACTGAAGAATAAAATGTTTGCTGACCCCTGCTATCGGAGAAATGCTGCCACTGGTGTCACCATCCATGGTCGCATAACCTACTGAACCCTCACTTCGATTGGAAGTAGCCATGAGCAATGCATTGTTGAGGTTAGCCAGCATCCAGATGATTGGTGATCTGGACCGTGCCTGAATGTTTTGCAGCGCAATATCATCTTTCTCCCATGTCAATGGTCTTTCAATAACGCGTTCTATCGTTTCGCGATAGGAATCTACCTGATCATCGATCGTCCAGGAATGGAAGGTAGCTCCTATGCTTTCAGCAAGACCTTTGGCTGAATTGAATGTGTCTTCTGATGAATTCCGGGTGCCCTGATATGCTACCGTTAGGATTTGTCCTACATATTCTTTTTCAGTGTTTCCATTCAGGGCAAATCCAAGTTTCTTTTCAAACGATTCTTTCCCAAGTTCTTCAACACCTCTCGAAACCATTTCAGCGACCAGTGTTGCTATTGTACTTGAGTCGGCTCCACCACTCAACGAAAGCACATATCCGTTGCTTTTGCTTTTTCTCAGGTAATCGAACAAGGCAAGTGATGCGGCTTTCGTGAATTCCTCGTTTTTATTGATTTCTTCTGCTGCCAGCTTTTCTTCAACTGGAGTTGAGAGGTCTATCTCAGCAGCCAGCAGGTTGAAGTCCTCGAAAGAAAAGCGTTTGTTTCTAGCTACGAGATCTCCTTTGTTGGCAATGAGTATATCACCATCGTAGATTGTCCTTCCTGCTTCATTGCCCAACTGATTGACATATACATAAACCCCTTCAACTGCCGCTGAGCCCTTCTTAACGATCTCTTCCCGAAGTGTTGCTTTATGAAATGAGAAGTGAGATGCACTTGGATTGAGAATGATATCAATCTTTTCATCATATTTCATAGAAGACCTGTCATTGGCCCAGGCATCTTCACATATTTCGAATCCTATTCTAACACCATCATGATGAATTAACACATGGCCGAATGGATAAGTTGAGCCATTAAAATGGAAATCCACCACCTTTTTTGCTTCCCACCTTGAGAACCACCTTGGTTCATAGTGAACTCCATCGTTTGCGAGCATTTGCTTCGCATAAAACCCCTTGATCTCGCGATTAGCTATATAACAGGTGGTATTATAGGTCTTTCCTTCATATTTAGTGGGTAGACCAGCGCAAACTGCTATCCCGTCTGTCCAGTCAATGATCTCCTGGAGCTTTTCAGCAGCTTTTTCCGGCAACCATTCGGTCAGAAAAAGGTCTTCACAGCCATATCCGGTAATGCACAATTCAGGCAAACAAAGGATATCTACTGATTCCGTACGGGCCTGATCGATTGCGCTTTTGATGTTTTGAAGATTGTTTGACCAATCGATCGGAGTTTGATTCAGGCAAGCGCCGGCAACTTTCAATGGCTTACTCATTCGGCCAAGTTAAGGTCTTCATAGGTCTTTCTGGCAGCATCCTGTTCTGCCTTCTTCTTGCTAAAACCATATCCCTTAGCTTTTGGTTTATCGTTGAGGAAAACTTGCGCGGTAAATCGACGATCTTCTTCGTTGATAATGTCAAACCGAAGGTCGACATTTTCCTTTTGCGACCACTCCAACAGCTTGCTTTTAAAGTTAGTTGTGGTACTTACTAACTCTTCCATGTCATAATGAGGTCGGATGAGACGGTTGACGACAAAGCGCTTACAATACTTAAATCCATGGTCAAGGTAAACTGCTCCGACAAGTGCTTCAATCGCATCGCCGTAGACGGATTTACTTGTTCTACTTCGTTGATTGTATTGGACCAATTCCCTGAGACCGATCGTGATCCCAAGGTTATTCAGGGCCTCACGGCTTACGATCTTGGACCGTATCTCGGTCAAAAAACCTTCCTCTTTGAAAGGATAATGAGAATAGAGATATTCAGCTACGATCAAACCCAATACCGCATCGCCAAGGTATTCCAATCGCTCATACGATTCCTTGATCCCGTGCTCGTTGGTTTCGGCCATACTGCTATGCATCATGGCCTGTTTATAGAGTGCCAGGTTGATCGGATTCCTCCCGATGATCAAACGGAAGGATTGGCGTAGTTTTTTATCTGAACTGAAGGAGGAGATTAGGCGGCCTGAAAATCGTTTCCCAAACGACGACACTACCCCTCGTATTTGCCGATAATGATTGAGGTATTGTGACCTCCAAAACCGAATGTATTACTCATTACAATTTTAGCATCTCGTTCCTGAGCCTTGTTAAAGGTCAGGTTCAGTTTTGGATCTATTTCCGGATCGTCAGTAAAGTGATTAATGGTAGGAGGGATGATCCCTTTTTCCAATGCCAGGAGACATGCAATGAACTCAACTGCTCCGGCTGCTCCCAACAAGTGCCCGGTCATTGATTTGGTTGAGCTGATATTCATGCCGTTGGAGTGTTCACCAAACACACGTTGTACGGCTCGTATTTCGCCGGCATCTCCAAGAGGTGTCGAAGTTCCGTGAGTATTGATGTAATCGATTTGTCCGGGATCCAGGCCAGCGTCTTCCAATGCGTTTTTCATCACCAATTCTATCCCTAGTCCCTCAGGATGCGGCTGTGTGATGTGGTAGGCATCTGCAGACATCCCACTTCCAAGGATCTCTCCGTAGATCTTGGCGCCTCTTGCTTTCGCATGCTCAAGCTCCTCTAAAAGGATCGCACCTGCACCTTCTCCAAGCACAAACCCATCCCGGTCTTTGTCGTATGGTCTGGATGCTGTCTCAGGAGCGTCATTTCTTTCCGATAGGGCTTTCATCGCGTTAAATCCCGCAATGCCCGATTCAATAACACCTGCTTCCGATCCTCCGGTCAGGATGGCGTTTGCCTTACCCAATTGGATATAGGTGCATGCATCCGTGATTGAGTTGTTTGAGGAAGCACATGCGGATACCGTAGCGAAGTTGGGCCCCATGAAACCATACTTGATGGAAAGGAGCCCTGCGGTAATATCTGCGATCATTTTCGGAACGAAGAAAGGGTTATAGCGAGGAGATCCGTCACCCCTGGCAAAATTCATCACTTCCTCCTGGAAGGTGCTAAAACCACCGATCCCAGTCCCCCAGATGACACCAACTTTGGTTTTGTCAATGCTTTCAAGATCAATACCTGAATCCACTAAAGCCTCTTCTCCGGTGACCATCCCATACTGAGTGTTAGGGTCCATCTTTCGTGCTTCTTTCCGATCGATGAAATCCGTCACAACGAAGTTTTTGACTTCACAGGCAAACTTGGTCCTGAATTTCTCCGTGTCAAAGCGAGTGATAGGAGCCGCGCCACTCACGCCTTTAGCTAAGGAATCCCAATATTCGTCCTTGGTGTTTCCCAAAGGCGTAAGTGCACCAATCCCGGTAACAACGACTCGCTTTAATTCCATAAAAGTTTGGTTGGTTAAGTGTTACTTAACGTTTTCTTCTAGATAAGAGATAGCATGACCGACAGTAGCAATGTTCTCAGCTTGGTCATCAGGTATGGAAATATTGAATTCTTTCTCAAATTCCATGATGAGTTCTACAGTGTCTAGTGAATCGGCTCCCAAATCATTCGTAAAGCTTGCTTCAGGAGTAACTTCAGACTCTTCCACACCTAGCTTGTCAATAATAATTGACGTTACTTTTTGTGCTATTTCTGACATTTTTTTAGTGTTTGGTTTAAAATGAGTTGCAAAGAAATATATAATCACCCGAAAATCAAACAAATTAGTACTGTCCTACCCGGAAGGCTTTTGGATGACAATTGTGATGGAATTTAGCAAAAATGAAGAAGAACAAACTGGACCTGACTTACGAGTTTGACTTTGATCTGGTCGGGATCGTGAGTAACATGAAAGAGTATAAACTGGCATGGCATATTAATTCTGTATTGGCTATTTCTTTGGCCAAACAGGACGATATTCGAATTGAATTTTCTAACCAGTCCCCAATGGTCATCTCTAACTTTAAGCACGAAACCGAGTTTGTAGATATTTCCATGCTCCAGAATAGATTGGTGGCAGGTGGAGGGGCCAAATCGCAATTGTTGATCCCGGAACTCAAACAATTTGACTACCTATTGAAGTTAAAAGATGCGACAGGGGAACTTTCTGTCGAAAACGTTTGCACAACATTAAAGGAGATTGAGCAGGTTGAATATGCAGCTCAACTTAATTTTGGCGAACTCAAATCAAAAGAGAACTTACTATACTAACTATATGCTTCACCTAACTAAGCGAACTAAGATTGTGGCCACTATCGGTCCGGCAAGTAATACAAAGGAAATGATCATAAAGCTGGCAGAAGCCGGTGCGAATGTGCTGAGACTTAACTTCTCACACGGATCTCATGATAATCACGCGCAGACCGTAAAGATCATTAACGAGATCAATGAGGAAACCAACCACAGTCTGGCCATACTCCAGGATCTTCAGGGACCTAAGATCCGGATTGGAGAAGTGGCCAATGGCGGGGTAGAAATAAGAGAGGGTAACCAGCTGGTGATCACAACAAAAGAAATGGAAGGCACCCCGGAGATGGTGAGTACCGTCTATAAAGAAATCGTAAATGATGTGAAAAAGGGTGATGTGATCCTTATCGATGATGGTAACCTGGAGTTGAAAACCGAGTCTGTTTCCAGTGACCAGATCGTTACGACAGTGGTTCATGGAGGCACACTTAAATCCAGGAAAGGGATCAACCTGCCGGATTCAAGTGTTTCGGCCCCATCCCTTACGGAAAAAGACATAGAGGATCTGGAGTTCGGGTTAGAACAGGGAGTGGACTGGATCGCACTAAGCTTTGTCAGAAAAGTTCAAGATATAGAGGAACTAAAAAGACGAATCAAAAAAGCAGGTAAATCCACCAAGGTAGTCGCCAAGATCGAGAAGCCGGAAGCTTTGCAAAACATCGATGAGATCATTGAGGAAACTGATGGGGTCATGGTAGCTCGTGGTGACCTGGGAGTAGAGATCCCAATGCATGAGGTGCCGATCTGGCAAAAGAAGATCGTCGCTCGTTGTAATAAAGCAGCCAAGCCGGTTATCATCGCTACACAGATGATGGAAAGTATGATCGAGAATCCTCGTCCAACTCGAGCGGAGACGAATGACATTGCAAATGCGGTGATGGATGGAGCAGATGCACTGATGCTTTCGGCAGAGTCTGCAGCCGGTAAGTTTCCTGCTGAGGCGGTAACCAAAATGGCAGAAACAATAGCTGCCATCGAATCGGAAGCAGATTCCATTTACAACAAATACTTTGATAAATCATTTGAATCGAGCACGACAAGGATCAACGACCTCCTGATTCGAGGTGCTTGTCGTTTGGCTGAAAATGTGGATGCAAGAGCGCTGGTGGTGATGACCAAATCCGGATATACTGGGTTCAGAACCGCCATGCACCGCTCCAGGTCAGCCATTTATTTGTTTACTGACAACCGGAAACTCCTTCATCAAATGAACCTGGTATGGGGTGTGCAAACCTTTTATTTCGATCAACACGATAATATTGATGCAACGCTTTCACAGATTGAAAAAGAATTGGTTGGGTCCGGTCATTTGGAGAAAGGGGATGTCTTTATTAATACAGCCTCTATGCCCCAACACTGGCAGGGACACACCAATATGATGAAGGTAAGTGTGGTTGAATAGTGAGTTTATTGATGACTTAATGGTCACCATCCCTGCTGGCAAGGTCAGTATGAGAGATGACCGGGTGAATCAGCAATGGGATATAGAAATTAAAAGCTTTCTAATGGCGCAGGTGCCAGTTACTCAGGATTGGTACCAGGACATTATGGATGCCAACCCAAGTTCATTTCAGGGAGGAAAGCTTCCTGTAGAATCAGTCTCATGGATAGATGCAGTGCAGTTTTGTAACAAGCTTTCCGAAATTTCTAATCTAGAAACTTGCTATCTCTTAAATCCCGGCGAGGACACGGCAGAGCTCCTGATTAATAAAAATGGATTCAGGTTGCCATTGGAAGCCGAATGGCAGTATGCCTGTCAGGCAAGCCTCAATGAGATTAGATATGATACACTTGATGAAATTGCCTGGTACAAATCCAATTCAAAAGGAACCACGCAGGAGGTAGGACAGAAGCACCCGAATGCTTTTGGGTTATATGACATGCTTGGAAATGTCTGGGAATGGTGCTCAGACATTTATGATGAATCCGTTTATGGTTCTTATCGAATCTTTCGAGGAGGTGGATGGTGTGATGAAGAGCGAAGTGTAATGGCAACAACTCGGCGAAGAAGCCATCCCACCTCATTCAAAATTGATGATCTGGGGTTCCGGGTTGCCAGAAACTCGCAAAGTGATTCCTAATACTTGAGTCAGACAGTCGTTCCTCCGCAGCTAGATCCTGCTCCGGCAGTACAACCATAGCAATGCTGATTGATAATGATGTCGCGCTCTTTAAGAGCTTTCACATCAAATGAATCAATATGGTTGGGACCATTCACTTTCAGTTCCAGCATCTGGTTAAAATCACAATCGTATAGATGACCATCCCAGCCGACACTGATGGTATTTCTGCACATCACTCCTTCTGCAGCGGCTGGATTAAATGCATTGACCAATTCCTCCATGTAATCTTCATATTTCTCGCTCCTGATCAGGTATTCCAGGAATCGACTGACAGGCAAGTTGGTAATTGCGAAGAGGCTGTTAAATAAAATACCGTAATCCAAAAGCTTCAATTTGAACTGATCTTCCAAAGCCTGCTGATCGTCTGGTAGAAAGGCACCGGCCGGATTGTAAACCAGGTCCAGTTGGAGATCCGAATCAGGCTTACCATAGCCTACCGCATTAAGCATTTGCAATGCCCTGATCGATTTATCGAATACGCCTTCACCACGTTGTGCATCGGTTCTTCGAGCTGTGAAATACGGAAGGCTTGATACAACGTTCACTTTATGCTTCTTGAAGAACTCAGGAAGGTCATTGTATTTAGGATTGGCAAGAATAATGGTCAGGTTGCACCTTACGATGATATGCTTACCAAGTGCCGATAGCTCTTCGACAAACCAACGGAAGTTTGGGTTCATCTCAGGCGCTCCTCCGGTAATATCCACAGTCTTGATCTCCGTTCCCTTGATTGCCTCAAGGCATTGTTCCATAGTCTCGCGAGTCATGATCTCTTTTCGATCCGGACCAGCATCTACGTGGCAATGCGCACACACCTGGTTACACATCTTCCCAACGTTGACCTGGAAGATCTCCACTGACGTGGGCTTAAGTGTTGGATGGCCAAGGGCTTCCAGCTTACTTTGGAACGTGGGGATACCAAAAGAAGCTGCATCGTTCAAAACTTCAATTTGACCTTCCGGTTGAGCGAGCTTATGGTGTTGTCTCTTGAGTGACTGGATCATTTACTTACATCAATTTATCATTCACCTGGTTCATCATCTGAACACCATGAACCAGTGCCGCCCCGCTCTTGATAGCAGCGGCCACATGGATCGCCTCCATCATTTGTTCTTCTTCCACACCCTTCTTCAGGCAGTCTGACGTATAGGCATCAATGCAGTAAGGGCATTGTACTGTGTGAGAAACCGCTAGCGCGATCAGGGATTTTTCACGTGCCGTCAGGGCACTCTCCTTAAAAACGCTGTTGTAGTAATCAAAAAACTTGTCGCCAAGTTCCTTTTGCCATTGGGTGATGTCCCCAAATTTTTTCAGATCCTCTCTGTTATAATAGCTCTCCTTCATATCTTGATACTTAGATCGTGAAAATACGACTTTCTCTAGCTTTAACACCTGAATAACAAATCCAAACGTCGCAACCAACACTTATGCGTGCATATCAACTACGAAAATCAGGTCCTCCCGGGATCTTGAAGATTGAAGAAATTCCTGAACCCAACCCCAATAGCAATGAAGTCAAGGTCAAAGTAGAAACGATCGGTATCAACTATGCAGAGACACTTTCGCGACGAGGACAATACAGCTGGGCTCCCAAACGTCCATATGTGCCGGGCATGGAGGCATACGGAGAAGTAGTGGAGGTTGGAACTGAAGTAACGCGACATAAAGTAGGAGGCAAAGTCATCGTTGGGCAGCAGTACGGTATGTATGCAGAGTACGCTTGTGCGCCTGAGCATCTGTGCTTTCCAGCCATTCCGACCTTTACCCCGGAGGAGAACGCGGCATACCTTGTCAATTTCATGACTGCCTGGGTGGCACTTAAGAAATTGTGCGGGGTGGAAGAAGGGGAGCGTGTCTTGATCCAGGCAGCTGCAGGAGGTGTGGGCACTGCGGCGGTGCAAATTGGAAGCGCTTTGGGCTGCCAGGTATTTGGTACAGCGAGTAGAAAAGAAAAGCTCGCGTTAATTGAAAAGCTGGGAGCTTACAAGGCGATCAATTACCGGGAAGAGGATTTCTATGAAGTAATCATGAATGACGGTGGAGGTGTGGATTGTGTACTGGAAGTTGTTGGAGGAGAAGTCTTCAAACAAAGCTTACGATTGCTCAAACCTTTTGGACGGATCGCTGTTATTGGTTTTGCAAGCATGAATCTTAAATGGTGGAATCCCTTTAGCTGGTGGCAAACCTGGAAGGATGCACCTAAAGTGAAATTAATGTCGATGGCGAAAAGAAGTAGTGGTGTATTTGCATCACATATTGGTTATCTTACGGCCGATATGGAAGCAACCGGCAATTCCTGGAATGAACTTCGATCGTTTGTTGAGTCTCACCAACTCCGACCCGTCATTGGGAACGTTTTCCCTTTCGAACAACTGCCTCAGGCGCATGCCATGATGGAGTCTCGTGCTTCCACCGGAAAACTTGTCGTTCGGATATCAACCGTTGGCAGTTGATATTATCCGTTTATCGAAAATAACTCTTTTACATTATCATTTGATAATTTTTTTCTCGAAAAGCTTTGTTTCAATTGAAATGAAGCATATCTTCGTACATATAGATAGTGAGTATCTATTTTCCATAGCTGGTTCTTAATGAAGGAGGGGTTACGCAAAGTAGCCCTTCTTTTTTCATCTTTAGCAACTGTTTGTTACATTTATACCATGATTAATGATCGAATTAATCGTCTGATCACCGTACTTGAAATGAACCCCACTTCTTTTGCAGATAGTGTGGGTGTAAATGTTACTGTCATTTTCAACATCATCAAGGGGAGAAGAAGCAAGCCAAGCTATGATCTCATTCTTAAGATCCTTAGGAAACACAAGAAGCTCAATTCCGACTGGCTTATCAAAGGAAGCGGAGCGATGTGGAACGATGATGTCGTTTTATCACGTGATATTGCGCCAACCCAGGTTAATCTGGAAAACAGAATTCGGGAGTTGTTTGTCAAGTTACGGGTGCTTCAGCCGGAAGCTTATGAAGTACATGAGTTAGAGGAGTTGGTTTCGTTTGTTCTGGAAGAAAGTGATGCACAAAAGAATAAGCTTATTCTTTTGAATGACCGCCAGGAGAGCATGCTGACCGTCTTGAGAGAAAAATTGAAATTGAGAGTTTAACCTTTCAAATCCTTTCTTTCATGATCCTCATTTCTCATCTCACCTTATGATTAGGTTGTAACCTCAGCAGCCGAACACTAGATTTCTGTGTCATTTTTGGCTAAGCCACCTTCACACTTTCACTTTTCATTCTTCTTCACCAGATCCTGAAAGCGACCTGTCAGTTGAGTCCGGTAGCCCTGTCTTTGTCGATTCTTCAGGTAACGACTTTTGAACAAGCTCTTTCTGGATCTCCGGAGAGTTCAGTTCCCTGAAGTTTGTGTGTGCAACCACTTTTTTACCGGTCACTTTCTCAAGTTTTTCAATAGCCTCTTTTGTTATGTTTCCGGCGAGATGTATTGCCTTCTTTGTTTCTGCAAAACCTTTTGCTCCGGTTTGCTCAATTAGTTCTTTGGATGTTGCCTCACTGAATATCGTGGAGGCAAGTTCTAATGGAGTCATGTTATCTCGAAGGCTTTCCTTTTCCTTCAGACCTTTATGTACTTTGTATTCCCGAGCAGTAAACCCAGACCATGAGCTGTACATTTCATTGGTAAGAATGGCATACTCATACTTTTCTTCGATCCCGCTTTCCTTTAAGGTATCTGTGAATGTGTGCCGGGTACTTATTCCAGCTATTCTGGTCTGAACCCAATCTTTGTTGTATCCTTTGGCAAGGTAATATCCTTCAGCTCGTTCAACCGCTTTTGCTGGTTGTTCAATCTCCTCTATTCTTTCAGCGCCAACTTTGGCAAGCCACCTTTTAAAAGGCTCCGCTTTTTTGGATGGAACCGACTGGATGATCCTAAGAATGCCTTCATTATCCGCACAGTCTGTTAGTCTTTTCTTACCATCTTTTGATAGTAACTTCAACTGTACGATAAAATCGTACGTTTGAAACTGCAATTCACTACTTTTTAAATCACTCCAGTATCTTCTTGGATTATTGCTATCCGTAAGTGCGCTTATTACGTCTACAACCGAATAGTACCATTCATCTCCGACCAGTATCCTTCTGATCTCTGTATCCTCAAATATGGCCAGCCGGGTACTTTGTTGTTCCTCCGCAACGCCTTTTTCGGTATTCTTTGCAATTTCTTTCTTCATCCCTTTTTCCATATCACCCTTCACCGTTTTTGTCAGACGATCTCGACTGTGTTCTTCATCTTCACATGGAAATTCACCTGTGCTTCCAGTGCGTTGAAAACTTTCAGGATCGTTTCAATGGTCACATTTCCGGTGTTTTTTTCCAGGCGGGAAACCTGTGCTTTCTTCACACCGATCATTTCCCCAAGCTCCTGCTGGGTCAGCTTACGTTGTTTTCTTGCATGCTTGATCATGTCACCGATCAGTTCGAGCTTTAGCTCAAACTCGTACTCATCCCGCTCGGGAGTTCCCACTTTCCCGATCAGTTCGTCTTTGGTTTGTTCGAGTGTATATCGTTTCATCGTTCCTTACTTTTAAAATATTGTTGTCGCAATCGTTCCGCCTTGTTGATCTCTTTTCTGCCTACTTTACTCGTTTTCTTGATCACTCCATGTGTGGCAAATACAAGAGTTTGCTCTGTTTTATCCCAAAAGGCAAACAACCGATACTGAGATCCTGAAAACAGTGTTCGAAATTCCCAGATCTCACTTGTTAGTTTCTTAAACAACTTTGGATCGAGATGATAACTTGCTCGGTCCATGTTCTGTAAGATCTTGTTTCTATGTTTGGGAGAAAGCTTCTTGAGAAACTCAAAGGCTTCTTCCAATAACTCGACTTCAAAATGCTGCTTTAAGTTGTTTACACTCATGTAAACTTTTCAAAAGTAATAAAAGTTTCATTAAGAGTAAACTTTTTGAAATTAATTATGTGGAGTTTGGCGACTGGCCGGGTTATTCGATGATCTTCAGTGCGATCAGTTCCTTTTCGATGCTTCTTCGCAGTTTCACTTTCTGGTAGCGGTTGTACGCGATGGTAGCGATGAGTAAGAAGAGGAGTGTACCAGAGATCAATCTGGAGTAAAATAGGATAGAAGCAATGCGCTCCTGCTTTTCGACCTCTGCAAAGTAGCGCTTAGTGATGAGGTCCATGTTGTAGCGTTGGTCTGTTGATCTGATTTGTTCTTGGAGCGCCAAGTATTCGTTAAGGTGTTTTGAATACAGATCTTCATAATGTTTTGATAGCTCATACTCAGAAAGACTGTAGTAAAGATTTGCTTGGTCTTTAAATAATTCGAAAAACTTAGGATGCTGAGTTATGTGTGGAATTAGTTTTTCGGCATTCGAAAATGATTCTATTGCTAAATCACTTTTTTCGAAACTAAAATAAAAATTACCTAAATCTCTAAAAACATTGAACAATGCAGTTGAATCCTCAAATGAGTCAGAAAGTCTTATTACTTCAATAGCCTTTAGAAAGTTTTGTCTAGAATCGTCGAACAGTCTATTTTCTTTCTTTACTACAGCAGTATTGTGATATGCATAAGTAAGTAACTCATCACTTGCATCACTTGCACTGTTGATTATTAGATTGGCATATCGCAAAGACTCTTCAAAATTATTACTTGAAAGATATGCAAAACTGAGCCTGTTTAGAATGTCAAAGTATTTGGCTGAATTCTGATCAACAAGTGGAAGTATGCTAATAAGAATTTTTATGCCCTCATCATAATCTTCTTGATCAAGATAAACTGAAGATAAATTATATTTCAAGCTTACGATCTGCTTAATATTATTGCTCTTAATTGCATAATTAAGACCCTTGGAATAGTACTCCTTTGCCAAATCATAAGCCTTGAACCTGCCAAAAATTACACCACAGTTCTTGTTCAAGGAGATAAGGTTTTTAACTACAGACTCATAACTGGCATCTTCGGCATATCTTATAGCTTCTAAATAATAGATTACAGCATCTCCAAAATTGTTTCGAGATCTTTCTACATAACCTAGGATAAAATTGCTTTGAACTAAGCCATATTCATTACCATTATGCTCAGAGTCATTTCTGAGCTCTATGGCAAGGTTAAATGCTGAATCGGGGTAACTTCTAATTAAGGAACTAATATGATTTACATGATCCTTAACTGATGGAGAGCCTATAATTATTGAGCAAATGAATAAGAAAGATAAATTCAGAAATATCCTCATTCCAAAATAACTGATCTATCACGCAATATAAGAAAAAACGCCAACAAACTGTTGCTGGCGTTTTTACATTTCGGCCAATTTATAGACCTGTTATTACCAATCTGAGATATCTATCGATTAATACAATCAGCTTCCTCCTGGAGGATCTTCGTCGTTATTTCCACCAGAACCACCAGTGGTTGTTTCTTCATTCAATTCTATCTCTTCAATCAATTCGTCCATAGTCGCGTCTTCCTGGCATGCACCTAGTGCTAGTGCGCTCGCCACTACCATCGCTGTAAGGAATTTTCTATGCATAACTGTACTCGTTTAGGTTTATTAATTGTTAATCCGAGACAAATATACAAAAAAGATTGCAAATAACTAATTTATTGCATTTTTTTAATAAATTTTTTTGCCATAACAAGCTGATTATTAACGGTATTAGCTAGCTTTATAGCTTCAAAAAAAATCACATGAAATACGTTGCACTTGCCGGTTTTTTAATGTTGCTTTCTTGTTCTTCGCAACCCTCGTACAAGGTGTATGGGGAGGAGATCTCAGCGTCCGAACCGCTGAGTACGGAGGCCTTTCTGGCCGAGGTGAGTGATGTGCCATCTTCATATAAGATCCAAGGCATTGTGACAGAGGTCTGCCAATCCAAGGGTTGCTGGATGATGATAAAAAATGATCAGGGTCAATCCATACGCGTTACTTTTAAAGATTATGGGTTTTTTGTTCCAAAAGACATAAGCGGTAGGGAAGTAATTCTAGAAGGTGAAGCCTCGCTGGCACAGTTGGATGAAGCAACTGCACAACACTTCGCTGATGACGCTGGAGTGGAGTACGAGGGGTCCATGCGAAACGAGGTGGCCATAGTGGCCAGGGGCGTTTTGGTAAGAGATACTTATTGATAATAACCTCTCTGTTTTTTTCTTGTAAACAATTCTCGGAGGCTGGTCCCGGACACACCGGCCAGACCTCCCGGTATTCCACCTACTAATCCCGTAACCAGGATCAGCAGGATCGGGTCATCGATCGGAAACAGTTCAATGATCATTCTCGAAAAGGCAGAGTTGTTAGCAACATCCACCACCCATGCTTGCCCAAGCCAAATCAGGCCTGCACCCAAGAAACCTGCAACAAAGGCATTGAGTGAACTGGAAGGCAAAGCGAAACAGATGAGGAATGCTGCACCCATACCTGTCCACCATGCTAGGCTTGGCGAAAGGAAATAGGTAATGGTGCCTATGAGAATGATTCGAATGATCAGTTTCATATCTAATTAGTTTTCCGGCTGAAACCGGATTTGATGAATAATTGGTTCATCATTTGCGTCTATGGTTTTGGTGAACAAAAGTTTTTGATAGTTGCCAGAAGCCCAGTCGCCGATCATGTGACCATAGGTTGGGTTTCCAGGGTTCGCAGACTGACTTCCCGGATAGATACCCCAGGCATTCACTTCTCCGTTTCCAAGCTCCACAACCATTCGCCAGGAAGGTCCGGCCGATTCGGATGCTGCGTTTACAATACTGCGATACCCTCCGATTCGTATGTTTTTGAAACTGAAAGGATCCAATCCTAACAGATGCCGGACGGTCGTGTTCTTGAACCGATACCAGGTCAGGTCATTTCCCTCGTTGGATAAATAGTCCTCCAGTTCTTCAATCGTTTCTTTAAAAGTGACCCGGTAGAGATCGCCAGCAGTTTCCTTTGCCGGAGTGTAGGTGTTGTCGATCATCTCAAAATCCGGGTAATTTTTCAGTATATAATAGGTGTTGTATTTACCAGGACGATACAAAGCCACTTCTGCACTGTCAATTTCTTCCCAAAGTTTACTTCTTAGCTTCCTCCACCAGGTTTCGAAGATGGCAGGAGCCTCCCGCTCGGGCTCGTTGAAAAAGTCCCAATTGCGAAGCTTGTTGTAGTATTTCAATTCCAGGTCGGTGAATGAAACTGAATCGAGACTATCAAGCATCATTGGGAGCGTTTCGAATGCGTGGTAGTTGAAATTGTCGTGTTGCAACTTCATCATATCCTCCACTGTAATGTCGGTCATGACAGATAGCCTGTCGTTAAGTCTTCTTCCCCGGTAATACTCATAAGAGTGATCGTAAACATAGTATGGGTAGAGGCTGTCCACTGCATGTTGGTTGGCAGAGCTTACGAAATCCCTGGCCGGGTTGAGCACGACCGGGTTGTGATCTTGAGGAATGAACGTTTTCCATTCGTGGTTTACATTACTTCCGTCCATCAGGAACTTGCCTTGTTCTTCCCATTTTACCGGGAACTTTCCGTTCACCCGATGGGCAATGTCCCCATTTACGGAAGCAAATGAGAAATTTTGTGGTGGACCTTTGAAGACCTTGGACCCATCGATGAATTCTTCGTAATTCCTCGCCTTGTTGATGTAGTGCATCGCTTCCAATTCTCCACCTACATCATGAGCTGTCCAGCGCATAGCCAGGTTTGTCTGCTCACTTCTTGAACCTTCGAACGTCCGATCGTAAACTACCGGACCAATGTGTGTGTAAACAACCGTGTCGTAATAAGTATCTCCTCCACGTATCTCGATCGACTCTACCACTTTTCGGGTTGGAACCCAGTTACCATTGTACAGGTATTCATCCCTGGTCTCATCTTTGAACTCGATGGTGTACCAATCCACCATATCTCGTGGTGAGTTGGTAAGCCCCCAGGCAATAGAATCGTTGAACCCGATGAGGATACCCAGACCGCCGGGCAGGCTTCCACCCATACTGTTAAAACCAGGAGCGTTAAGGTGCATGACATACCAAAGGCTTGGAGCGTTTAGGCTAAGGTCAGGCTCGTTGGCAAGGATGGTTCGTCCATTCACGGTTTTATTTCCATTCACGGCAAAGCTATTGCTACCCATTCCTGGTTCAGGTCTTTCTATGATCGGATCGGTGTAAGCAAGTGGATATTCATCCGCAGGTTTTGCTACTTCTATAGGTTCGAAATCATATGATGTACCCTGTGGGATCATTGGATCGATCCCCGGATGTGTTTCCGGATAAAGAATGTCAAATACGTCTTTACCCCAAAGCTTCAATGCATTCGTATGCTCCAGGTCTCGTTCAGATCGGGAAAGCGTATTGCTCATATTCCCGACCAACAGAAAGCACTTGTAAGGAGTCCACGGCTCAGGCTCATAATCGAGCAGCTTGTATTCGATCGGATAGTCTTTGTAATCAAGTGTTTCAATGTACTCATTTACCCCGGCTGTGTACGATTCAACCAATCGATAAAACTCCGGGTTTTCCTTTTGGTAATATTCAAGTGTATTCTTTGCCCCATACCCCAGGCCAATTCTCCTTCTTGAGCGGTCAATTCGTAAACCCCGTTCACCAATGATCTCTGAGATCCTTCCGTCGGCAAACAGGAGTTGGATCTCCATTTGCCAAAGTCGGTGAAATGCAGTTATGTAGCCTTGAGTGAAATAAAGGTCCGGTTCATTTTGTGCGAAAATGTGCGGGATCAACTGTTCATCAAAATAAACATTGACCGAGTCTTTGAGTGATGGTGTAGAAAGCAAATCCGGAGCGGATAGGGGCTGATTCTCAGCATTTAGCCAAAACCCATGAAATGGACTCAGGAACTTACCCAGCGGAGGAACCTGGTCAATTTTTGTATTAAGTGCAACTCCTGCTGCAACCGTAAGGCTCAAGAAAAATACGAAGCGAAAGGTTTTCATAGCCGGACAAAATAGTGAGTAGGTTTTCGCGGGCGAAAAATATCAAATAAATTGGGCAATCCCTATTTTTAACCTCAATGGGTGACAAAAAATTCTACCCCACTTATTTGAAACCGTTTTTTGATATTATTGGAGCTTGTGCGTTATTAATTGTAGTCTCGCCGGTACTTATGTTATGCATGATTCTTCTTGTTTTTGTCAATAAGGGCCATGTGTTTTTCCACCAGGAGCGTACAGGGTTACATGGAAATACATTTGGGCTGATCAAGTTTAGATCCATGCTGGCTAAAGAGGTTGATGGTGAAATGATACAAGAATCGACTGGTTTTGGAAAGGTTTTACGAAAACTATCCATTGATGAGTTACCTCAATTATTCAATGTTTTGAAAGGGGAGATGAGCATGGTTGGACCCAGGCCCTTACTGCCGGAATATTTACCTTATTATAATGAACAGGAAGAAGTACGTCATCAAGTGAAACCCGGAATTACCGGATGGGCCCAGGTGAATGGTCGGAATCGTTCGGATTGGGGAAAACGAATGATTGATGACCGGTTTTATGTTGAAAACATATCTTTTTGGTTAGATCTTCGAATTCTGTTTAGTACAGTGACCCAGGTTTTCAAAGTAAGCGAAGCGGATTTTGAGACTGGGGACCAGGAAACATTTACAGAGTTTGCAAAGAGAAGAAATGGCTGACCGGATCTATTTATCACCTCCGAATGTTGGAGAAACTGAAAAGAAGTTACTTGCTCAGGTGATCGATCAGGGTTGGGTTGCTCCTGCCGGTCCACAATTGGAATTGTTTGAAAAGGAGTTGGGGGAGAGGTATCCCGGAAAACGGGTTCTTGCACTTAATTCCGGGACCTCTGCATTGCACCTGTCATTGATCCTTGCGGGGGTAGGAAGTGGAGATATAGTTCTTGTTAGCACATTCACTTTCGCGGCTTGTGCCAATGTGATATTGTATCAGGGAGCGACTCCTGTGTTTGTGGATAGCGAAGCAACTACCTGGAACATTGATCCTGAAAAACTAGAGGAGTACTTTAGAAATGCAACCGTACCACCCAAAGCGGTCATCGTTACCCATCTATTCGGAACTCCTGCACAGATCGATCGTATTCGCTCCATTTGCGATTCTTATGGCGTTTGCCTCATTGAAGATGCTGCAGAAGCTGTGGGTTCGAAACTCAACGACCAACCACTGGGAACCTACGGAGATTATGGAATACTCTCCTTTAATGGCAATAAGATAATTACGACCGGAGGAGGAGGTGCATTGATCTTACCAGAAAAAGAATATGATCGAGGACTTCATTTGGCCACACAAGCCAATTCAAGCTCCTCGGGTTATGATCATCGAGAGGTAGGGTATAATTACCGGTTGAGTAATGTTCTGGCTGGAGTTGGGTTGGCTCAGTTGGGAAGGCTGGAAGAATTCCTTGGTCGAAAAAGAGCAGTATTCAATTACTATCAAGAAAACCTGGGTGATATTTTCGAATTTCCGGAAGAGCCTGAAGGTAGTTTTTGCAATCGTTGGCTAACTACTCCGCTTTTTAAAAACGACCTTTCGCCGGGTGACCTGATCAATTATCTGTCAGAACATCAAATCGAAACAAGAGAACTTTGGAAGCCACTTCATTTACATGAAGCTTATAAGCATCATGAGTACTTGGGCGATCAAGTGGCACAACAGATCTATGAGAAGGGCATTTGTTTGCCATCCGGAAGTAACCTAGAAGAGGAAGATCAAAACCGGATAATCGAGTTAATCTTACAATTTAATAAGCAGGTTTCCGGATGACAGGTTCTTTCTTACTGAATAATTCCGGTGGAATGAACAGTTCCAGCTTAAGGTTGATCAGTAGAAAATTGTCATTTTTGGATGGATCTCCTCTCATTGAGCCCGGGACGATCTGATCATAGAACTCTGCATTGACTACACCGATCTCATCTTTTCGATCACTTAGCAATTCAGCAGTAGAATTGGGAAATTCTGTTGCATACGTATTGGAGACATCATCCAGGTAATCAGTGAATGAGAAGTGATAGGAAACTTCGGCAATGAGGTTGCTGAATTCATTGACCTTGAACTTCCATCCTACCCCTACTGGAATCGTCACTGCCCATTTCTTATAGGGTTCTCCTTCAGTCAATGCTTCACGGAGTGAAAATGTTTCTCCTCCAAGATCTGCAGTAGGATTGTAAAACATGTAGCCAACCCCCGAGAAAAGGTACGGATCAGATATCCAGCGGCTATGGTAATCTCCCTGGTACCTTTTGAGGTAATAAATGCCCAGAAGCTGAAGCTGTAGATTCCGTGATTGAAAGGAAAGATTGCGTTGCCTTTGAAAAGTGCTGTCAGGAGCTTTGTTGTCACTTCCCCTCAATGTGAAGTAATTTGCTTCAATTCTTGCACCCAGTTTACTCAACAATCTGGCTTCTATACCCAGGCTGAGAGCAGATAACCGATCTGCAATGGTGTTGTTATAGTTAAGTTCTCCGAAATAAGTTGCCGTTCCTGTGCCGGCTGAGACAGAGAAATACCGATCCTTAAATTGCCATGAAAGAAAATTTTGCGCTTGCGCAGTGAATATAAACGTAATTAAAAAAAGGAGTAAGGCAACTCGGGTCATTTGGGCTCAAAAATAAATGCAGAAATGTTTTCCGATCATTACTGTAACGGAAAACCATCTCTGCAAGTATCACCCTAATCTTTTGCTCCTTCGAGCGAACCAACTCTTCTCCACTAATATGAAGATAGTTAGTAATGCAAATGAGAAAAGTATAGTTGCCATAGCTGTATTGAGATCTTGTTATAACAATGCTAAGAAATCAGAAAGGGAAAACGGTCAGTTAAAACACTAATACGCATATAAGCATTATGCCTATAAAAAAGAAAAAGCCTGGTTTCCAGGCTTTTAGGAGGCGCTAAGCGCCTGCCTGCCGGCAAAGGCAGGGATTCGAACCGCTGTAAAGGGTTTGTCTACCTGCCATTATATAGATTGAAAAAAATGAGGCGCTAAGCGGATTCGAACCGCTGTAAAAGGTTTTGCAGACCTCTGCCTAGCCGCTCGGCCATAGCGCCTTTTGCTGCAAAAATATCTCAAAAAATAAACAGGCCGCATACACAGCCTGCTTATCTATGTTGATGATTCAAAAAACTTATTTGTCTTCTTCTTTTTTGGTGCTCTTCTTGGCTTTCGATGCAGGAGCCTTCTTTGCTTTAGGTTCCTCATCAGTGCCTCCACCTTCCATTTTGTCCTTCAAAGCACTCAGTGCGTCAAGGTCTCCAAGTGTTGACTTCTCAACTTCCTGGTTGATCTTGTCAAGGGTGTTGCCCTTTTTGGGACCACCACCTTTTTTCGCCTTAGGCTGTTCGGCATCTTTGTTCCAAACTGCAGAGTGTGACAACAAAATACGCTTGTCATCTTTCGAGAACTCAAGCACTTTGAATTCTAAAGTTTCTCCTTCAGCTGCATTCGCACCATCTTCTTTTTTCAGGTTTTTCAAAGTTACCTGTCCCTCAAGGCCGTAAGGAAGCTCAAGTTGAGCGATCTTATCTCCCATTGAGGTGATGGTACACTTATGAACAGATCCTTTAGTAAATACTGTTTCAAACGTATCCCAAGGATTTTCCTCCAGATGCTTATGGCTAAGTGCTAATCTTCTGTTCTCTACGTCAAGTTCCATCACCTTCACCTCAAGCTCTTCGCCAACTTTCACATACTCAGAAGGGTGCTTGATCTTTTTGGTCCATGATAGATCAGACACGTGAACCAATCCGTCGATACCTTCTTCCAGCTCAATAAACAGACCGAAGTTGGTAAGGTTTCGAACAGTTCCTTTATGCTCTGTTCCAACAGCGTATTTAGTCAATACATCTTGTTTTGTCCATGGATCTTCAGTCAACTGCTTGATACCTACGGACATCTTTCGCTCATCTCTATCGATCGTAAGCACAACAGCTTCGATCTCGTCCCCTACATTAATGAAGTCTGATGGATTTCTAAGGTGCTGCGACCATGACATTTCTGAAACGTGGATCAATCCTTCGACTCCAGGAATGATCTCCAGGAATGCGCCGTAATCAGCTACGTTGACAATTTTTCCTTTCACTTTCGATCCAACGTCAATTGCAGAATCCAGTGAATCCCAAGGATGATCAGTCAATTGCTTCATTCCAAGAGAGATTCGCTGCTTGTTATCGTCAAAGTCAAGAACAGCGACGTTCACTTTTTCATCCAGTTTCAATACTTCTTCCGGATGGTTGATCCGTCCCCAACTGATATCTGTGATGTGTAGTAGACCATCTACTCCACCTAGATCGATGAATACGCCAAAGTTGGTCATATTCTTGATCACGCCTTCAAGTACCTGGCCTTTCTCAAGGTTGTTAAGGATCTCAGCTTTTTGCTGCTCAAGATCTTTCTCGATCAGTACTTTGTGCGAAACAACCACGTTATCATTCGTGTAGTTGATCTTCACTACCTTCACTTCCATCGCCTTTCCAACGAAGACATCAAAGTCACGAATTGGCTTAACGTCGATCTGCGATCCCGGAAGGAATGCTTCTACGCCGTATACATCCACGATCAAACCACCCTTGGTTCTTCGTTTCACAAATCCTTCGATAACTTCATCATGATCCAATGCTTTCTGGATAGATTCCCATGCATTGACGATCTTGGCTTTTCTTCTTGAAAGTACCAACTGACCGTTGGCATTTTCCTGCTCCTCAATGTAAACCTGTACGGTATCTCCTGCTTTTAATTCAGGCATATCCCTGAATTCCGATAAGGACACAAGTCCGTCAGATTTGAAACCAATATTTACAATTACATCTCGATCAGTGATCCCTACAACCACTCCATCGATCAATTCCTTTTCGTTGATTTCAGTTAGTGTGTCGGCGTAAAGCTTCTCCATTGCCTTACGTTCATCTGCGCTGTAATCATCAGCAAATTCGTCTTCTTCGAAATCATCGACCGGATCAGGAAATGGTGGCTCTTCTTTTTTGGCTGCCTTAGGTTTTTCCTCCTTCTTCGCTTCAGCTTTGGGCTCTTCCTTTTCTGCAGCCTCCTTAGGCTCTTCTTCTTTAGGCTCTTCTATTGTTTCAGGAGTCGCTTCTACTGCCTCTGCAGTTGCCTCAACTTCTTCAGTTTCTTCAGCCTTTTTAGCTTCCTTTTCTTCCTTGGCAGGTGTTTCTTTCTTAGCCGTGGTTTTCTTAGCAGCAGTAGTGGTTTTTTTAGCCTTAGCCTCTTCCTTTTTCTCCTCTTTCTTAGCTGCTGTTTTTGTGGTAGTCTTTTCCGACTTCTCTTCTTTGGTTGCTTTCGCTTTTGTCTCTTTTTCTGCGGTTGGCGCTTCTTCTTTTTTTGCCATAATTCATGTGACTCGTTTTACACTCCAACAAGTGAGTCAATCCTGTTGGGCTTTTAATACAACATTCTCTTGAAAAACTCTCCAAGAGGCTCCATTTTGGAACGGAGCGCAAAGATACCTTAATAATTGATTCAGAAGCTCTCTTGGTAGCAAATATTCAATCATTACTCAATCTTTCATTTATCCTATCAGAGATGTCAAACACGGGCTTATTTTTGTTACCCTTAGACAACCAAAAACCAACCAAACTATGAACCTCTTTAAAACCCCGGTATTTCTTATCTGCGCATTGATAATCCTCTTTTCGTGTACTCCCCGAGAAGAAGTGGACTTGATCCTATCGAATGGCAAAGTGTATACCGGAGATGAAAATAATACGAAGGCAGAAACAGTAGTCGTAAACGATGGATCAATCGTGTATGTGGGACCTGCTTCGGGTGCCAAGAAATATGATGGCCGATCCATTGACCTGGACGGAAAAACTGTGATACCTGGTCTTATCGAAGGGCATGCTCACATCATGGGCATGGGTTATGCCTTATTGAATGTTGACCTGCGAGAGGCGCAGAGTTACGAAGAGGTAGTTGAGATGGTAGCAAAACGGGCTGAGACGACCCCTGAAGGACAATGGATACTGGGCCGGGGATGGCACCAGGATAAGTGGGAGACGAAACCGGAAGATATGCTTAGAGGATTTCCAACACACGATCTTTTAAGCGAGCGCGTTCCAAACCATCCTGTTTGGTTGCGGCATGCAAGTGGTCATGCAGCTCTTGGCAATGCCAAAGCAATGGAAATTGCAGGGATCAATGAAAATTCAAACCAGCCTGATGGGGGAGAGATCTTTAAGGGCCTTGATCGAAAACCAACAGGTATATTCAATGAGACCGCCCAGGGTCTGATAGGAAGAGTTGTTCCTGATAATAGTAAAGAAACCGATACCCAGGCGCTGAAACTCGCTTTGGAAGAATGTTTCAGGAATGGAATAGTCGGCTTTCATAATGCTGGGTCCGGACCGGACCACATTAACCTGTTTAAGGAGTTTGCCGAGAAAAACGAACTTAAGCTCAGGCTTTATGTGATGCTCAATGGTCGCGACAGTGTGTTGTTGGACGAGTACTTCTCAAACGGGATCGAGGAGAACCTTTTCAACAATCAATTGACTGTTCGATCTGTTAAATTATATGCTGACGGAGCCCTGGGATCAAGGGGGGCCTGGCTGATTGAAGAGTATTCTGATGCACCAGGTGTACACGGACATAATGTGATGCCGATGGAAGCGATAGAGGATATTACAGCAAGGGCTTATAAGGCTGGTTTCCAGGTTTGCATTCATGCCATCGGAGATCGTGCCAATAAAGAAGTACTGGATATTTACGAGAGGACCTTCAACTTATACCCCGAAGGTGCGCCGAAAGAACCAAGGTTTCGGATTGAGCATGCACAACACTTTCACCCAGATGATATTCCGCGGTTTGCTGAACTTGGGGTTATTCCTGCTATGCAAGCAATCCATATGTCTTCTGACAGGCCATGGGCTATCAATCGATTGGGTAAGGAACGAATTGAATGGGGAGCTTATATGTGGCAGACGCTACTTCAATCCGGAGCAAAGATCGTTAATGGTACTGACGCACCGGTAGAGCCGATTAATCCCTTAGCAAGTTTCTATGCCTCTGTAAGTCGAAGAACACTGAAAGGTACACCTGACGGAGGTTTCGAGCCTGCTGAGAAAATGACTCGTGAGCAAGCGCTGAGGTCCTATACACTTGATGCAGCATACGGAGCGTTTCTTGAAGATCAAACCGGAAGCCTTGAGGTAGGGAAATGGGCTGATATCACCATTTTGGATAAAGATATCATGACAATTGATGAAGAAGAGATCCTGAGTACGTCAGTTGAAATGACCATTATTGGAGGCGAAATTGTCTATGAGAAATAGCATGTTCACCTCTTGTCTACCCTGATTTGAGTACTTCTTCAAAATGCTAACCAGATGTTTACCTAAGCAGCCAAACCTGCTCTAAGTCCTTGCGTGTCACTACTCTGAAACGAAAAAGGAGTAGAAGAATGCAACAGGATTTATCACTAACCTGCGGGGATGGAACAAAGATCTCCGCTACCCATTTTGGTGAGTTAGGACAGCCACTTGTAATTATCTCATCTGCTGTTGGCACCAACAAAGAGTACTATTTCAAATTCGCTCAGTACCTGGCTAAAAGCGAATTTCAGGTTATCACTTTTGACTACCGAGGGATCGGCCAATCAAAGGGTACGGAAGACCCAAGTTCCGTTTGCCTGTCGAACTGGGGCGAACAGGATCTAACAGCTGTCATTGACTGGGCGGATCAGTTTGGCGAGACTCGTCAGATTTTATTGGTCGGTCACAGTATAGCCGGCCAGATCTTTCCATTGGCCAAGAACAAAGAAAAAGTAAGAGCAGCTTATTTCGTGGCAAGTCAAACGGCTTCCAGCCTTTATTGGACAGGAGCTCAAAAACTGTCTGTCAAGCTTTTTTGGAATCTAACACTTCCCGCTACAACTACGCTTACAGGTAAACTTCCGGGCTGGGCTTATGGAGGCAAGCAGGATTTGCCTAAGTACGTTGCTACAGAGTGGGCCAAGTGGGGAAGACACAAAAACGGAGTGATCCAGGATTGTGCAAAGAGATTGAGCAACTTTAGAGAAGTGCAGATCCCTGTCCGGTTTATCAGTATATCTGATGATAAGCTACTTGCACCCAGGTCTGCGGTTGAGAAGCTGGTTGCTCAATACGGTAGCCAGAGAAAGGAACACTATCACTGGTATCCGGATGAATTTGGTTTGAAGTCGATCGGCCATTTCGGGTTTTTCCGTTCAAGCAATGCGGAGTTGTGGGAAGATGCAAGGCTGTGGTTGATGAGACACTTCTAGCTAATTTGACGGGCTGTTGCTTTATTTGCCTAAAAGCAGGTACCGTTGATCGTACAACAGAACGTCTCCCTCAAACCATACAACACTTTCGGAATTGATGTAAATGCAGGATTCCTTGCCATTGTGAGTTCAATTGATGATCTCGATGAGATCTATCAGACCGGAAGGTTCAGGGCTCACAAGAAAATGGTTTTAGGTGGAGGTTCCAACGTACTGTTCACTCACGGCTTTTCCGGGGTTGTTGCAAAAAATGAGATCCGAGGGATTTCCGTCGTTAAAGAATCTGCTGAAGATATTCTTATCTCTGTAGGAGCTGGAGAGGACTGGCATCAATTTGTCTTGTGGTGTGTGGAGCGGGGATACGGTGGAGTAGAAAATTTGTCCCTGATACCCGGGACAGTCGGTGCTGCACCGATGCAAAACATTGGAGCCTATGGCGTTGAGCTTAAAGAAGTATTTCACTCACTTGAAGCCTATGAGATCAAAACCGGTAAGTCGATCACGTTCTTTCGGGAAGATTGCCATTTTGGTTATCGATACAGCGTTTTCAAAGGAGAACTGAAGGATCAATATGTGATTACCAAGGCGTTTTTCTTACTCAAGAAGAATCCCACTTTTAACGTTTCTTATGGAGCTATTGAGGAAACACTGGAGCAAATGGGCGTTTCGGAACTTTCTGTCAAAGCTGTTAGTCAGGCCGTCATCAATATTAGGCAGTCCAAGCTGCCCGACCCTGTAGAAATTGGAAATGCAGGAAGTTTTTTTAAGAACCCGATTATTGAAAAGCTTCATTTTGAAGCGTTGGAAGCAGAATTTCCTGATATAAAGGGGTATGAAGTGGGTACAGATGAAGTCAAGGTTCCAGCCGCTTGGTTAATCGAACATGCAGGATGGAAGGGTTACACAGAGGGAGAAATTGGTGTTCATAATAAACAAGCGTTAGTATTGGTCAACCACGGCAATGGGAGGGGAAAAGACCTGCTTCGGCTCTCTAATGAGATCAAAAAATCAATCGACCGACAATTTGGCATTGAGCTTGAGCGGGAGGTCAACGTGATCTGAAATTCAAAATTTCTTCAAAAAGCTCCTGTATCCTTGTACCATGAAGCTTCTGTTGGTAGAAGATCAGGAAGAACTGGCAAGCAGTATCCAAAATTATTTTGCGAAGGAGGGGGATATATGCGAACATGCCGGGTCCTTCAATAACGCATCCGAAAAACTCTACGGATACCAGTATGATGTTTTGATCCTTGATCTGATGCTACCTGATGGTGACGGACTGTCTTTGTTGAGGATGGTGAAAGAGAACTGGCCACAGTTAGGAGTTTTGATCATTTCTGCTAAAAATGCCCTTGACGATAAATTGAAAGGTTTGGATCTTGGTGCGGATGACTATCTACCTAAACCTTTCCATTTAGCGGAACTTAACGCTCGAACCAAAGCGATCTTTCGAAGGCGACAGCAAAAGGGACAATCGCTTATCAAGTTCAAGGAGATTACGTTGGATCCGGAGACACATGAAGCGCTTGTTTTTGACGAGCAATTAGATCTTACCAGGAAAGAATATGAGTTGCTGCATTATTTCTTTGTGAATCAGAATCGATTACTGACAAAGCAGGCGATTGCGGAACATTTGTGGGGAGACTACATGGACACTGCAGACTCATTTGATTTTGTTTACCAGCATATCAAAAACATACGAAAAAAGATCCTAGCGGCTGGTGGAAGTGATTACTTAAAGACAGTCTACGGCGTAGGATATAAACTGAACGAATCATGAACCTGATTCTGAGAGCGACGATAATTTTTGCCATTGTTTCACTGGCCGTTTTCCTGGTGGGAGGAGTAATCAGTTTCGATATTATGCTGAAGGAAATCAATACCGAACAGCAACGATTTCTGCGTGAGCGACTCGATCGTATCAGGATGAGACTGGAGAGGAGACCATTGGAGGACACGCTAAGTTTCAACAAGATGTTGGCTTATCCATTGCAGGGAAATTACAAAGAGCAAATAGTTTTCTCAGACACCCTGGTAATGCATAGCCAACTTGATCGAATAGAACCCCATTTAAAACTTGATGCAATCCAGCAGGTAGGTGGCAGGACGTATTTTATTTCCATTTACGATGTGATCGTAGAACAGGATGATATTAAAGAAGGCCTTACTGAATCGCTGGTGACCATGTATGTAATCCTGTTAGGCGCAGTTTTGATCATCAGTTTCATCGCTTCGTATTACTTGCTAAGACCGTTCAACCAGTCACTATCGTTGATCAAACAATTTTCGTTGACCGAACCAGATCAAAAAATTACCTTCCCGAAATCCAGGGTGAGAGAATTCAAACGACTCAATCATTTCCTGGAAGAAATGACAACCAAAGTGAAAGCGGACTATCAAACACTCAAAGAATTCTCAGAAAATGCTTCGCATGAATTACAAACGCCGATAGCCATTATCCAGGGAAAGCTTGAAATGTTGATGGAGAATGAGCAATTATCTGAGGAGCAGGTCAAGCATATCAGTTCGGCTCAGAATACGCTTAAGCGATTGAGTAACCTAAGCAATTCTCTCTCCATTCTCACAAGAATTGAAAACAAGGAATTCGATCAGGCTATTGAATTGGATGCAAGCGATCGACTGTCCGGTATCCTGCAAGAGTTTGATGAGTTGATCCGGTTGAAATCTATCAAGCTTACAAAGGAAGTCGAAGAAGCTGTTATTCTAAGGGCGGATGAAGTACTGCTTGATCTTATGCTTACCAATCTTATCAACAACGCAATCCGTCACAATTGGGAAAATGGAACCATTAAGGTAAAGCTAACTAACGAATACTTTGAAATCGTGAATTCAGGCCCTGATCTAACTATACAACCTGAGGAATTATTTATGCGATTCAAGAAGTCAAACCAGAGCTCAAGCTCGTTGGGACTAGGGCTGGCAATTGTAAAAAAGATCTGTGATTTCTATTCGTTTTCACTGGATTATATGCAGTCGGGCGAACAACATCACCTGAAAGTAGTTTTTTAACAGTGAAAAATTAGAATTCCTTCAGAATCTCTTCAAAAACCAATCAGACTGACTAGCTAACATTGTATCATGGAATTAAGGTCAAAAATTCTCATCCTGCTTGCTTTAGGGGTTTTTTCAACCAGCGCCCAAAACGGACAATGGGGTGGAGGTGGTCAAGTACCAACCTTTGCCATCACCGGGAAACTTCTTGAAGATGGGTCGGGAGCTCCGGTTGAATTTGCAACCATAAGCATATTTAATACCAGCGATTCAACCCTTGCTACAGGCGGCCTTTCGGATGATAAAGGAATGTTCAGGATTGAAACCAAGCCTGGAAATTACTACGCTAAAGTCCAGTTTATGGGTTACCAGGATATTGTTGTTCAGGATATCAAACTGGGACGTGGAGCCACTTCCTTTGATATGGGAGAACTAAAAGTCAAACAAGATGAGCGATTGTTGGAAGAGGTAGTTGTGCAAGCAGAGCGGACTCAAATGGAAATGACGCTTGATAAGAAAGTATTCAACATAGGTAAGGACCTCAGCAACTTAGGTGGAAGTGCTACAGACATTTTGGATAATCTTCCCTCTGTCCAAGTGGATGTAGAAGGAAATGTTAGTCTTCGGGGAAGTGAGAACGTACGGATCCTGATTGACGGAAAGCCTTCAGGTTTGGTCGGGCTTTCAAGTAATGACGCGCTCAGACAACTGAATGGAAATCTTATCGAACGAGTGGAGATCATTACCAACCCATCTGCCCGATACGATGCGGAAGGTCTGGCAGGGATCATCAATATTGTCCTGAAGAAAGAGAAAGCCAAAGGTGTTAATGGAAGCTTTCAGGTCAATACCGGAGCACCAGCTAATCATGGAGGATCTGTGAATCTGAATTTCAGGAGAGATTGGATCAATTTCTTTACGAATGTTGGAGCTGGTTATCGCAGAAATCCGGGATCAGGTGAATCTTACCAGGAGTTCGGAGATCCTATTACCAAAACTACCGACAGATCCAGGGAGCATGACCGTGGAGGCGTGAATTACAGCACCAGATTTGGTGCGGACCTTTATCTCAATGACCTGAACACCATCACACTTGCATTTCTATATCGATTTTCTGATGAGAATAACGAGACAAGGCTTCAATACTTTGATCAATTCGTTACCGGGGAAGATTCTCTTACTCTAAGAAGTGATGATGAAACTGAGGATGACGAAAACCTGGAATACTCCATCAATTATACCAGGAATTTTGGGAAGAAAGGACAAAAGCTAACAGCAGATATTCAGTATCAAAATAACAATGAGCAGGAAGGTTCTGATCTTGTAGAGTCAATAGGTCTTAATGCCGCCAGCCAGGTGCCTTTTCTATTTCAACGATCAAGTACCGATGAAATAGAAGAGCGAATAATGGCTCAATCAGATTATTCACATCCATTTAGCAAAGACGGAAACATAGAAGTAGGCTTTAGGTATACTGACAGGCTGGTAGGAAATGAATATTTAGTTGAAGAACGGGATGAAAACGGTGACTGGCAGATTGATACCAACTTCTCTAATGACTTTGAGTATGAAGAAGAAGTACTGGCGTTTTACGGGATTATCAGCAATAAAATAAATAAGCTGTCCTGGCAATTTGGAATGCGTTGGGAGAGCACCAATTTGATCACCTTCCAAAAGACGCAAAATGAAAGAAACGTGCAGCGATACAGCAATTTCTTTCCAAGTACGTTCTTCACTTACCAGTTGACAGAATCCCAGGCGATCCAGGTTAGCTATAGCCGCAGGATCAGAAGACCGAGGGGATGGTTTTTGAACCCATTCACATCAATCTCTGATAGTCGAAATTTCTTTGTTGGAAATCCAAATCTTCAGCCAGTTTTTACAGATTCATATGAAGTTGGTTACCTGATCAATAGTCGAAAGTCATCACTCTACACAGGTGTTTACTATCGTTATGATGACGGCATTACACAGCGATTGAGATCTACCTCTGCAGATGGAATAACCACAACAAGACCCTACAATGTGTCAGAGCAGGATTCGTACGGTGTTGAAGTGAATATTTCAAGGGATATCACCAAGTGGTATCGAATCAGCGGTAATGCGAACTTCTTTCGATCATACACTCCGGGGGGTACGGTGACATTTGAGAATGAATCTACTTCCTTTAACTCGGCGACTGCCACATCGTTGACCACCAGATTCAGCAACATTTTCAAGTTGAAGAGCCTATTCGACGCACAGATCAATGTGAATTATCGAGCTCCTAGAAATACCGTACAGGGCAAGCGGTTCTCGATCACATCGATTGATCTTGGTTTTTCCAGAGATGTGCTAGATGGAAATGGAACACTAGCGCTGAGTGTGCGGGACTTGCTAAACTCACGAAAATATCGAGGAGAAACTTTCAATGAAGGTTTTTACGAAAGAAGTGAATTCCAATGGAGATCAAGGACCTCTCAACTATCCTTTACTTATCGATTGAATCAGAAAAAACAGCGTCAACGGAGAAGAGGTCAGTACGAGGGAGGTGATTTTGAAGGAGGCTTCTGATCAGACGAGCTCGCTGACATTCTCCAGGCTGCCTTCGTACTTTTCAACAGTCACTCCAAATTTTCGAAGAAAGTCAACACCTTCGTCATTAGCAATTCCTTTATGCTCTGCATATGATTTAAGGAAAATCACTCGCTCGATCCCCATGGTAAATATGATCCTTGCACAAGCCAGGCATGGAGAGAGCGTTACATAAAGGGTAGCCCCTTCAACAGAAGTTTTGTTCTTGACTGCATACAAAATAGCATTCTGTTCCGCATGAATTGCAAGAGAACATCCACCTTTAGAGTCCCTTGGGCAACCGGTATCCGGCCACTCAACATCACAGTTATGCGTGCCAGAGGGTGGTCCGTTATAGCCTATGGAGATGATCCTTGTGTCTTTTGAAAGCACTGCACCAACATGCCTTTTAATGCAATGTGACCGCTTGGCAAGGTTGACAGCCAGCTCCATAAAAATGTCGTCGAATTGAGGTCTTGACATGACGCGAAATTATAGATTAAGAATTGGAGATTAGTAGATTTTGTTCATTTCACCTGTGATTTAATAATTGAGAATCAATCCTGCTTTATCAGTTCGGGATGTTCACCAAAAGCTTTCCCCAAAAAGGAACCTGTAGAAGCTTTGTAGAAGTGTGAATTTATGTCACCGAAGAGGCTCGGTCCAGTTTTGAGCCAATTGATTTTAACTCAAAACTTAACCAAATGAAGAAATGCTTTTTAACCATGTTTATGGCAATGACCATATTGGGTCAGGTAACTGCTCAAAATACACTGGCGGTTAGAGAAGGAGGAGCTTTTGGTGCTTACGGTACTATAAATGAGGCATATGCAGCAGCCAACGCTGGTGACATAATTGTTGTAGAACCCAAGTCTGGTGGTCGTGCTTACCTCGAATCCATTTCAATTGACAAAGCAATTACACTTACCACGGAAACAGAAGGAGTAAACTTCACTGTAGAAGGGTCGATCGAAGTAGCTCCGGTTTCAGATACTGTGATTATCTCCCACCTTACGCTCTCGGGGACCAATGATCACATTACCAGTACCGCAGATGGTACTTCGTCACAGGATCGTACCATTTTGAAGATCCTAAGCGTCGATGTAAATGACCTCAGTTTTGATCACGACAATTTTGATCTGACAGTTGTCAATAGCGATATTGACAAGCTCACCTTCCGTTCAGGACTGATTGTTGGCAATAAGATCAACTCGGTAGTGGTCACGGATGAACTTAACCCAGGCACGAAGAGCAGGGAAAGAATTGAACTGATCGGAAATCGTGTGACAGGGGGACAAACAGTCGGAATAGATGTGAAAAGTGACGACTATTTCTTCTCAATCAATAACAACTACATTAAAGCGGATCAATCTGCAATTCGAATTGATGGGGTCTGGAGAAACGATGATAGCGAAGCGAGTGAGATAATGAATAACTCAATCGAAATGACCTATTACTCCTCAACCCGATACTTGATCCGTAATATTGACCAACCATCAAATTCAGTGTTGAATATTTACAGCAACCTGATGGATGCCTATACCACTTCTCCTTCGAGCTATATGTTTTATGAGACGGGTGTGAGTGGTATTTCTGATTTCCAATTCAATGTTGGAGATGATGATGTTAGTATTATTCATCGTCAGGAATCAACTAATATGCCAGATGGGACAAATGTGGAACTAACTCAAGAGTTTGTCTTTGACGCAGATTATAACTCATCCAGTGGGGTAGACCTTGGACATACCGAAACCATCTATTCAGATACCGACTTGACCAGGAATGATGCTGGTTGCTACGGCGGATCTCAAACAATGACTAATTATTGGCCTTCAGATTCCTCAAAACCTAGGGTCTTCTCTGTGAAAATTCCGCGACGTGTCAGAGTTGGTGAAACTATTCAGGTCAAAGCAGAAGCAGTCGATAATTGACCGAAAAACCAATCGCTTAAAACTTTTAAAATACATAACAATGAAGAAATATTTCTTATACGCGTACATGTCTGTTTTCACAATCATTGCTGTTGCACAAAATGTTATCACGGTTACAGAACCTGGTGAAGGAGGTGACTATAATACACTGGCTGAAGCTGTGACTGCAGCATCCGCTGGCGATATTATTTCAGTGGTTCCACTTACAGATGACCGACTTTATCAAGAAGATTCCACCATCATAATCAATAAGTCGCTTACCATAATGTCTTCTGAGTCAACCGATAGAGCCAAATTTTCAATGCTCTCATTGTCAATAGAAGGTGCTCCAGATAGTTCAGTAGTAAATATTATCAATGTTGATCTAAACAGAACCCAAAACTTAGGTGGAGTGATCAGCGCTAATGATCATGAAATAACAAGCAACAGAGTTTATGTTAATCTTACTTATGTCGACTATTGGTTGTCATTACTTGATCGAAAGAACATAACCTCGAATATTGCTTTTTGTACCTCAACTTATCAAACTAAAATAAGTTCAGGAAACTTAGTAGGATCAAAACTGAAGGTAGTTTATATCGAGCAGGAACCAGAAGGTTCGTTAATTCCATATTCGGAAGTAATAAGAATCATTGGGAATGAGTTTGAGAATTGTCGGATTAAAACTCGTACTCACTCGGTAGATGTGAGAAATAATTATTTCCAAACAGACGGTGGAGCAAGTTTGGACATAAGCACTGTTAAGGACAACTCCTCAAACTATTACGTAAATAATACTTTTGGACACGTAGATGTGAGTAGCAATACGAATGGCATCCGTTTCAGCTATCACATTGAAAACGACTACACGTATGGTCCGCGATCAGATTGGGAACCAGCCAGTGATGACAAGCACTACATTCAAAACAACTTGTTTCACTTAGGCAATGATCAAGTCTATTTGAATTATGATGTGGCCGTTCCGGATGGAGTGTATTTCAATACAAAGTTGATCATGGGGTATAATTTTCACAGTCCCGAATCCGATTGGGAGGAAGGGAAGTACCATATGGCTGACATTCGCTTCTGGCCCAACGACTTACCAACTTATACTTATGACCAACTGGAGGTAACTGTACCAAGTGATTCTGCTCATACTGATCTTGGGACATACGTTGATTTAGAGACTGGAGACTCACCAGGTCTGGGCATTGATTCCGGGAATCCATCCAAATCGTATTATGATGCAGATCTAACAAGAAGTGATATTGGCTGTAATGGTGGGTCGATGGCTTATAGCGTTTACAGGCAAATACGAGAGAGTGCTGATGGCAGACCGGTTGTATCAATTCTTGATGCACCATCCATCATTAATGATGGTCAAACAATAGATATCAAGGTTACTGGAGTAGACTATTAAGGCCTTTTTATGTCGAAAAGTCGTACAATCCTAAACCTTATAGGTATCTGGTTCATGTTGATTCTTAGTGTGCCGGGATTAGCCCAATTGACCAATGCCGAATACTATTGGGATATTGATCCAGGCGAGGGGCTGGGCACACCATTAATTGCGGCTGATGGATCCTATGACTCGGCGATCGAGCAGGTGCTGCTTGAAGGTATAAACCAATCACCTGGTGCCCATGTATTTGGTGTTCGTTTCAGGGATGCTACTAGCTGGGGACCAACCTTCACGCATGTGATCCAGCAGGAGGAGCTTCACACTCCTGAATTGCATCTGATAACGCAGGCTGAGTATTACTGGGATAGTGATCCTGGTGAGGGATCAGGGATTCCATTGATTGCATTTGATGGAGCTTTTGACACTTCAATTGAGCAGGCGATTCTGAGAGGAGTATCACAAACTCCCGGTCCCCATGTGTTTGGAATTCGTTTCAAGGATGTTTCAGGTTGGGGTCCCGCATTCACGCATGTGATCCAGCAGGAGGAACTTCTCACACCTGAATTGCATCTGATAACACAGGCAGAGTATTACTGGGACAGTGATCCAGGTGAGGGGGCAGGGATTCCATTGATTGCATTTGATGGAGCTTTTGACGCTTCAATCGAGCAGGCGATGCTGGGAGGAGTATCACACACTCCTGGTCCTCATGTATTTGGAATTCGTTTTAAAGATGCTGCTAGTTGGGGTCCCGCGTTCACGCATGTGATCCAACAGGAGGAACTTCTCACACCTGAATTGCACCTGATAACACAGGCAGAGTATTACTGGGATAGTGATCCCGGTGAAGGGTCAGGGATTCCATTGATTGCCTTTGATGGAGCTTTTGACGCTTCAATCGAGCAGGCGATACTGGGAGGAGTATCACAAACTTCCGGCCCACATGTATTTGGAATTCGTTTTAAAGATGTTTCAGGTTGGGGCCCTGTTTTTACGCACGTAATCCAGCAAGAGTCTAGCCTTACACTTGTATTACCGGAGCTCACACAAGCAGAGTATTACTGGGATAGTGATCCCGGTGAAGGGGCAGGGATTCCATTGATTGCCTTTGATGAGCCCTTTGATTCAGCGATCGAGCAGGTGTTATTGAATGGAGTAAGTCAATCCTCCGGCCCACATGTATTTGGTGTTCGTTTCAAAGATGCTGCTGGTTGGGGCCCTGCATTCACCCATGTGATCCAGCAGGAGGAACTTCTCATACCTGAATTGCATCTGATAACGCAGGCTGAGTATTACTGGAACAGTGATCCCGGTGAAGGGTCAGGTACACCGTTGATAGCTTTTGATGGAGCCTTCGACTCAGTGATTGAGCAGGTAATATTGGATGGTGTGAGTCAAACTACAGGTGCTCATAGTTTTGGAGTAAGATTTCGGGATAATAATGGATGGGGACACACATTCACCAAGACCTTTCACTTCGAAGAGAACATAGAGGGCTTTCCAGCTCATCAAATTGTGCAATCGGAATATTACTGGGATATTGATCCTGGTGAAGGACTTGCGACACCCATGATCACTGTTGATGGTGTGTTCGATGAGATTGCCGAGGAATTTGAAATTGAAGTGACTCATTCACTTACGACTGGTCTTCACTCATTCAATGTTCGTACCAAAGGCAAGGATGGAGTATGGGGTGATGTTCACACATCCGTGATTCTTGTAGAGGAATATGAACCAGCAAATACAGCAAATCAACTTGTCAGTGCAGAATACTTTTGGGACACTGATCCAGGCGTTGGAAACGGAATTCCAGTTGAATCCGAGGATGGCATTTATGATGGTGAAATAGAAATGCTCTCTGTTTCAATCTCTGAGCTACCTGCTCCGGGCACTCACACTTTCAATATTAGAGGGCTCGATAAGTCAGGTAATTGGGGAGAGGTCAATCAATCGGTGGTTTCAATTGAAGAATATGTTGAGGCAACTACAAGTCATGAGGTTGTAGAAGCAGAGTTTTTTTGGAATGTTGATCCGGGAGAAGGCTTGGGAGTTCCATTCATTGCCAGCGACGGATCTTTTGATGAAGAAGTTGAAACCTTGTTTTCAGGTGCAACTGAGTTGCCAACACAAGGTTTGCACACGTTCAACATAAGAACAAAAGGAAAGAATGGGACCTGGGGCATCCCCTACACGGTAGTCATATCCGTAGAAGATGAAAGACCACCGATGCTTCCGCATAAGATTACTAATACTGAGTATTTCTGGGATTCTGATCCGGGTGAAGGTAATGGAATCTCGTTTGCAGCCGAAGATGGTTCGTTCGATGAGATGATTGAATCCATTCTGACTAACGAATTACACTCGCTTTCACCCGGGCTACATACGTTTAATGTGAGAGCTAAAGATGAGGATACCTGGGGTGAATTATATACGACGCTCGTATTAGTGGATGATGTTTTACCGCTAGCTCAAACCAATTCTGAAAACGCTGTTCTCGTGATCCAGGAAGATTCGCTGAGTAATTCGAGCAAGAGTGGATACCCAAAACTGATAGACGAGGGTCAGGCGCTAAGCTTGTATCCTAATCCGGCAAGTGAGGTTGTTACGATCAAAATGATCGTAGGAGACGAACAGGTATTGAGAGTAATTGACCTGAATGGCAAAGTTCTCTTCATGAAGTCTTTTGAGACTCCTGTTGCAACGTTTGAACTTGACCTTGGATTTGTTCACGGTAAAGAGGTCTTATTAATTGAACAATCCGCCGATGGGAGAAGGACTTGGAGGAGATTAATTGTTGCGGATTAGCTTCCAATGAGAAACTCCCGTTTTTGCTTAAGGGCCTGTTCATAGAGCAGGCCTTTCTTGATTCAAATCCTCAGTTTACTGATTGTTCACCTCAGTAGTGATTTCCTGTGATTCAAAAAAGGTATGCTTGTTCCTGAATCTTCCAACGAATGAAAACACCTATTCACTTGCTACTTCTGATTGCATCAATTTCATGCCTTTCCCGACCTATTCCTGAATACCAACAGGACTCACTTTTGATGATGGGCTATTTGAAAAAATCCGATGACTTTATGAAGACTAATGTTGATAGCTCTCTGACATATGCTAAAAGGGCATTGGTTCTCTCACAAAAAACCGGAAGATCACCATGGGTACTACTTAGTCTGCAAAAAATGGGAAAAGCACATGCAAGAAGTGGAAACACCAATGAAGCAATCGAACAATTCAGATTCATGTTGAAGCTAGCAACTGAGGAAAAAGAAGAAAAAATGGTCACCAAAGCGTTATTGGGATTAGGTAGTATTTACACTATTCAGTCAAACTATGAGTTGGCTACTTCACATTTTCTACAAGCTCTTCAGGCCATAGAATCATACAGCGATGAGCTTCAACGAGCTGCAGTGCTTAATAACCTTTCAGAGGTTTACTTCAGAATGAATAGGTATTCCGAATCTATCACGTCACTGCATAAAGCGAAATCTATTTGGCAAAAGCATCATTATCAGCAGCAAGTAAGTAAGGCTCTGAATAACCTGGCGATAATTTACAAGCATATTAATAAGAAGGATTCAGCAATGCTTGCCTACGAAAAAGCACTTACGATTAAGGAAAAACTAGCTGATTCAATTGGAATGGCTAATGTCCTTAACAACATTGGTGTGCTGCTTCTGAGTAAGAGTGAATTTAATGCTGCCAGGAGTTATTTTGAGCGATCATTTGAACTAATTGAAAAAGCAGGTTTCCCCGCTCGGGAAGCAATGGTTCTTAGTAACATCGGCAAGAGTTCCCTTTACCTGGGAGACCTTAAACAAGCCGAGAAACACTTAATGGCCAGTTTGGAAGTGTGTATTACTATTGATAATAAATCAGTTGAATTGGACAATTATTTGTCGCTTGCTAAGGTATTCTTGGCACTGGGAAAACCCAAGCTTGGTATTCACTATGACAAGAAATACAAAGCACTTGCGGATAGTCTGGATAATTCGGAAGTTAAACGTAAGGTGCTGGAACTTGAGGCGAAATACGAGTTGGAAAAAAAGGAAAAACTACTCCTTTTAAAAACAAAGGAAAATGAGATCTTAAGGCAAAGAATCATACTCTATTTGGTCGCTTTTTTTCTTGGGGTCATTATACTGCTTGTTAGAAATTCTTACAGATCTGGTCTTGCAAAGATCAAACTTGATACTAAAAACAGGGAATTGGCACAAATGGCTCTACAGGTAAATCAGCAATCAACTCTCCTAAGCAATGTCAAATCCCAGATAATCCATATGTTGACTGAAGAAAAAGATCCCGAAATACAAGCGTCCAGAATTGAGAAAGCGCTAGACAGCCAGGTTAATGAGTCTGAGGTTTGGGATAGTTTGAGATTTCATTTTGAGCAGGTGCATCCAAAATTTTTTCAAAGATTAAACCTCAAGTATGACGCGCTAACACAATATGATCTCAAGTTCTGTGCATTTATCCGGATAAATCTTGAGAACAAGGAAATCGCCCGGTTGCTAAACATAACCCTGAAAGGAGTTCATCAAACAAGATGGAGGCTTAAGAAGAAGTTGGATCTTTCTAAGAATAATGACTTGGATCAATTTATAATCCGGTTCTAAGTACATTATTAAATTCTTAGTATTGGATTTTTGACTCCAATTAATCCTTTATCTCATCCAGACGTATAATTGCTTTTAAAACCTAATTCTATGAGAACATTTTTCCTCCTAGTCGGTCTAGTCATTTCCATACACCTATTTGCTCAGGAAACGGAAGCAATTCAGGATGTAAGTTTTGAAGACTACAACCCTGTCTCGACGCTTGTTGTCGAAGAGAACCCTGTGCAACAGGCAAAGTTTCCATTCATCGACGTTCACAGCCACCAATTCAACCTTCCGAAGGAACGAATTGCTTCATTGGTAAGCGAGATGGACAGACTGAACATGCGAGCAATGGTTAACTTAAGTGGGCGAGGGTTTGACCGTTCGATCATGGATATCGGCTCTCAGGAATACCTGGCTGGCATGGTTCGGAGGATCAATGGAGAAGCGCCAGGGAGGATTTTAGTGTTTACGAATGTTTCATTCCGGAATATTGGTCAAGACGGTTGGACGGAGGAAGCAGTTAGGCAGTTGGAAGAGGATGTTGAAAATGGAGCTACCGGACTGAAGATATATAAAAGTTTAGGCCTAAGGAATGTGGACGTAGATGGTAATCGTGTGGCAATCGACGATCCACGTATTGATCCGATCTGGGCAAAGTGTGGAGAATTGGGTATACCTGTATTGATCCACGCCGCTGATCCGGCGCCTTTTTGGCAACCAATGGATGCTAATAACGAGCGATGGCTGGAGTTAAAGCTCAGACCAAGAAGAAAACGTAACGATGATGATCCGGCTCCATTCGAACAGATCATTCAGGAGCAGCACAACATTTTTGCCAGGCATCCAAACACGACCTTTATCAATGCACATATGGGATGGATGGCAAATGACCTGGACAAGGCAAGTGCACACCTCGAAAAATACCCGAATGTGAATTTTGGGATAGGAGCAGTAATTGCTGAGTTTGGAAGACAGCCAAGAAGAGCAAAACGATTCTTTGAAGAATACCAGGACAGGATCCTGTTTGCAAAGGATGCTTACAATCCTGAAGAGTTTTACACGTATTTTCGGGTGCTGGAGACAGAAGACGAGTACTTTCCATATTATAAGAAATACCATGCCTTCTGGAGAATGTATGGCCTTGGTCTTTCCGATGAAGTGCTGAAAAAGGTTTACTATAAAAACGCTTGTCGAATCATACCAGGTCTGGAGGAAGAGTACTTCGAACAATAGAAAGGAACCTTATGTAAATTCGCGCCATGGCTCAATGGCGTAGAAAGCTTAAATATTCTTTCCTTGTTTTCCTGGTAAAAAGCCTGATCTGGATCAGTTCATGGATGCCACGAAAATGGCTCCACGCAATTTTCAGCACACTATCAAGCTTAGCCTTTTCCATTGTAAAAAAAGAACGGGAAAAAACCGTGAGGAACATACTAATAGGTTATCCTGATATGGATGAAGCCTCTGCCAAAAAGATGGCTAAAGAAGTTTTTGTAAACCTGGGAAGAAACTACGCTGACCTTGCCAAGGGTCTTTCTCTTAGAACCAAAGAACAATACCGAAAGGCGATTCGGGTTGAGGGAGAGGAGTACATGGAAGAGGCATTCAAGAAAGGGAATGGGGTGATTGCGCTGGGTTGTCACCGGGGGGCTTTCGAGCTTTTCGGTACCTACTGCGGACTACATTACCCATCAGTTGGTGTGGGGGCACGTTTGAAAAATGAAGCGTTGGATAGGCTATTGGTCCATAATCGAACGAGTAGGGGAATAGATTTCACTCATCGTGGGGAGAATACACTCAAAATGGTGCGAGCCCTGAAACAGGGGAAAGTGGTCATCATGCTTATTGATCAGGATACGGATAAGGTGAAGAATGTATTTGTGAATTTTTACGGAAAACCGGCGGCCACTCCAATTGGTGCAGCACTACTTGCTCAGAAAACGGGAGCTTCTGTTGTTCCAATGGCTATGTCATTGAAAGATGGAAAGCAATTTCTCACCATTCGGCCGGAAATTCCGGTTGTCAACACTGGGGATGAAGAAGCAGATATCAAAACAAATACCCAGGCATTCAGTGATTCACTTGAGGTTTTTATCAAAGAGTACCCAACTCAATGGGTATGGATGCATGAACGCTGGAAAACTCAGCCAGCAACCGATTAACTAGTTATTCTTAGCTGCTCGATAATACTCCATGGCTTTTGGCATGTTGGCGTTCAGATCCGAGATTCGTGTGTCGTGCGAAGGGTGTGTTGAGACAAACTCAGGAGGTTGCTCCCCACCACTATTTTCCGCCATTCGTTCCCAGAACTTAGGAGCGGTCTGTGGATTGTATCCGGCCATGGCCATGAAGTAAAGGCCTAACTTATCAGCTTCTGATTCATGTTTTCGTGAAAAAGCAAGTATCCCAAGAGAAGTGGCAGCACCAGCTCCCTGCATGATAAGATCAGGAGGAATACTTGTCGAGCCACCGGCTCCTAATACCAAACCGACGGCAGTCAATCCTGCCTGCGCAGCATATTGCTGACTGATCCGTTCACGACCATGATTTGCGATTGCATGAGCTACTTCGTGTCCCATCACAACAGCAACACCATCTTCATCTTTACAGATAGGCATAATTCCGGTATAGAATGCTACCTTACCACCGGGCATGCACCAAGCATTCACTATTTCCTCATCTATCAGGTTGAACTCCCATTGGTAGTCATCCAAATAATTTGGTTGACCCAGATCAACAAAATATTGCTCTACTGACCGCTGGATCCTTGTACCTACTCTTTTGATCATTCTTGCCTGATCAGTACCGGTCAATACTTTCCCTTCTTTCTTCACTTGTTCGTATTGCTCAAAGCTCATTGGAAAGATCTTATCATTCCCAATTAGACTTAGCTGGGATCGGCCACTTACCGGAACGCTGCTACACTGAATCCCCAGGATGGCGAGAAGTAATACTAAGATTGATGCAAGTTTTTTCATGGCGTCAAATTGATAGTTCAAAGTAATTCAAACTCTTCCTTAAATCATATATCTAAACAAGATTGATGCCGACTTCTTATTTTCTAAAACTTCATTGGTAAAGTGCAAGAAACCGTCAACAAAAAGTATACATAATGGCTTATATGCTTCCGTAAGCCTCTGTTTTTGAAATATTCTCCAGATACTTACCACTTAAGCGAAAACCAGTTATTAGCATGGCTCATGAAGGTGAGAATGTAATTGACATTTACCCCAACCCCATAACCAATTCAACCTTCTTTCTACATAATAAGGTAGGTTCGGTATTGAAGGTTCAGTTTATTAACCTGGAAGATCGAATGTTGAAAGAATTCAGCATAGCAAGTGGTCAATCCAAGTTATCTACCGGTGACCTTCCTAAGGGACTCTATTTTCTAAGAGTTTTGAGTAATAACGAGATCATACAAAATCATACCGTTTTGATCGACTGAATAATGGGATAGCTCCCGTGGTTTTCTTAACATTGTTTTCATGGACATTGAAGCCTGGATCAATGCTATTGATGAGCAAACCAAACGAGCTGAACTTTTGGTTTCCAAAATCACAACAGAACAGTTGAACACCAGTCCTGCACCAAAGAAGTGGAGTATTGGGGAATTATTGGATCACATCGTTACTTCAAATAAATTGTACTTTGAGACTTTTGATACCATAGGGAATGGTAACCATACGAACCCGGGTATGCTTGGCCTGAAGTTTATTCCTAAGGCATTAGGCAAAATGGTTGTCAACTCAATCACACCAGAGACAAAACGAAAGAGTAAAACCGCTTCAATATTTGTGCCTGCTACAAGTACACATGAGCTTTCCTACATTGAAGAATTCAAGGAGTGTCAGGAAAACCTGAAGGAACGTGTGATCAAAATGAAGGAAATGGAGACGGAAAAGATCTGGATCAGGAGTCCGGTCACTGGTATGATTATCTACACTTTGGAGGATGCGTTAAGGCTTTTGCTTAACCATGAAAAAAGACACCTGGGCCAGGCCGAAGCGATTTTGAATAAGTTTGAAGAATGAAGATAAATTGGCTTGACCATATAGCGAACCTCCTTGTTGTGATCCTTGGTATTACAATTGCCTTTTATTTGGAAGGATATCGGGAGGATAAAGCCAATCAACGTCAAGAGGCCAAATACATTGGAGGACTCATTAAAGATCTGGAGACGGATCTTGAAGTCATGGATACCTTGATTCAGGTCAATAGACTCATTGCTGATGCGGTTGTTTATTTGTCAGATGCTACGATTGGAGAATCTTACGATAAAGATTCCTTGGGGATCAAACTTTTAAGTATTCAATACAATCCGCCATTTGACCCACAGCGAATTACCTATGAGTCATTAAAGTCATCAGGGGATATGGACCTGATCTCTGATTTTGAGCTGAGGAACGGAGTGATTGAGCTCTACGAACAATACTATAAAGGAACAGATCAATATGATGATGTGATAGATCAGAACCTGAGAGACCTATACAAGCCCTATTATGTCAAAAACATCGTTTTCACTTCAAGAATGATGGTGAAGGACGATTTTTTGGACTCTCACGAATTTGCCAATATCATCTTCGTCTATCGATTTTTGTTCCTTGCAAAAGCCGATTTTTTTGTGACAGTTCGAGATCAATTGGAAAAAGTAATTGGTGAACTAAAGGACTATCAATCCAAAGATCGGTGATCCATCAAGGCTCATTGTTGTAATAATTCTAGTTAAATAGGCATTTTGACCTTAATTTAGCTATGCTAACCATCTAAAGTACAATCTATGGCCGGTGACATCTCTACAGCATTGTCTCTTTTGACCATTGGAATGATCACCGTTTTTGTTGTTCTTTCATTGGTGGTAGTGACTGGCAACATCCTGATCCAGCTCTCTAACAAACTGAATGGCTCTTCTGATGATGGTCCGATTGCACCGGCAAAAATTGCGGCTATATCTGCAGCAGTGGAAACATTCACACAAGGCACGGGAAGAATAACCAAGATAGAGAAAGATTAACCAAACATTATGGGACGAGAAATAGGACTAAGCCTTGTCTACAGGGACATGTGGCAATCATCAGGCAAATACATGCCGAGAGTTGACCAATTGGTTCGCGTAGCTGAACCTATTGTAGATATAGGCTGCTTCAGTAGGATTGAGACCAATGGAGGCGGTTTTGAGCAGATCAACCTGCTGTATGGGGAGAACCCGAATCATTCCGTTAGGCAATGGACCCAGGCATTCAATGATGCGGGTATTCAAACACACATGCTTGAGCGTGGATTGAACGGTCTAAGGATGTATCCTGTCCCTCGTGATGTGAGGCGATTAATGTACAAACTCAAAAAGATCCAGGGAACAGATATTGCACGTTCTTTTGACGGATTGAACGACACGCGTAACCTCAAGCTGTCTATTGATTATGCGAAAGAAGGAGGCATGATCTCCCAGTGTTGTCTATGCATCACTCATTCCGAACTCCACACAGCTGATTACTATATCAAGATGGCCGGAGAGCTCATTGATATGGGATCAGAAGAGATCTGTATCAAGGATATGGCGGGTATTGGCCGTCCGGCTACTATTGGACGCATTGTAGAAGGGATCAAAGCCATCAAAAAAGATATTATTGTTCAATACCACGGTCACTCCGGCCCTGGCTTTAGTGTTGCCTCGTCACTTGAAGCTGCGAGGGCAGGCGCAGAGTTCGTTGATGTTGGAATGGAACCGCTCTCTTACGGTACAGGCCATGCTGACTTGCTCACTGTTCATGAAATGCTTCGCGACGCTGGTTTTTCTCTACCAGATATCAACATGAAAGCCTACATGCAGGCCAGAACACTGACACAGGAGTTTATCGACGACTTTCTGGGATACTACATTAACCCCAAGAATCGACAGATGAACGCCTTATTGATCGGTCCGGGCCTACCAGGAGGTATGATGGGAAGCTTGATGGCGGACCTTGAAAATAACTTGTCTAGTCTGAACAAATGGATGGCGAAAAAGAACAAACCTGAAGTCACACAGGATGAACTGTTGATCGCCTTGTTTGAAGAAGTTGAGCATATATGGCCGATTATGGGTTATCCGGCTTTGGTGACCCCATATAGTCAATATGTGAAGAATGCGGCCCTGGTAAATGTGATGCAGATGATGAAAGGCAAGGAACGATGGTCGCTACTTGATGATAACACCTGGGATATGGTGCTGGGTAAATCCGGTCGGGTACCAGGGCAAGTAGGAGAGGAGTTAGTTAAGCTGGCAGCTGAACAGGGTAGAGAGTTTTTCGAAGGTGATCCACAAGATTTGCAGCCGGATGCTTTAGATGATTTCAGAAAGAAAATGGAAGAGAATGGTTGGGATACTGGTCCTGATGATGAAGAACTGTTCGAGTATGCGATGCATCCAACCCAGTACGAAGATTTCAAATCAGGAAAGGCGAAGGAGTCCTTTGAAAAAGACCTGCAAGAGAAACGAAGTGAAGCGACGGAAAAGGTAGCGGAGGCGCCTTCGTTTGTTCAACCAAAGACACTAAATATCGATGTAAACGGAGAGCAGTTCAAAGTATCGGTTTCCTACAATGGGGTTGATCATCCTGTACAGGAAAGCAAAGTTGAAACACCGGTACCTGTAGCTTCTGCAAACGGGTCCGCCAAAGAGATCCTGGCACCGTTGGAGGGAACAGTATATATGACACGTGATAGTTCCGAGACTGCCCTGAAGGTGGGTGATCAGGTGAAAGCCGGAGATATCGTCTGTTACATTGAAGCGATGAAGGTCAGTAACGCAGTGAAAGCCGATGTTGAGGGAATAGTAAGTGAAATTCTTGTCAAAGATTCAGATGGTGTCCTAGATGATGACGTTTTGATCCGACTTAGCTAAATTCCCGCGGATTGGATCTATTAAGAAAGCTTTATGAGATGACTGCATTGCAGCAGATCGGGCAACAGCCTGAATACCTGCTGATGATCCTTATTGCCTTTTTCTTACTCTACCTGGGCATAAAGAAGCAGTACGAACCACTGCTCCTTGTACCTATCGCTTTTGGTATGTTATTAGCCAATTTTCCAGGTGGTCAAATGGGAGTTGAAAAAGTTGATGAGTCGTTAACGCTTTATCAAATTGCATCTCAGCATGGCATTATGAATTTTCTTTATTACTCCCTGATAAAGACCGGGTTTTTACCACCGATCATATTCCTTGGTGTAGGTGCCTTAACAGATTTTGGTCCGATGCTTCGGAATCTACGTCTGGCCTTTTTTGGTGCAGCAGCGCAGATCGGCATATTTACCGTCCTCATTTCTGCAGTAGCCTTTGGATTTACAATGAAGGAAGCTGCATCCCTGGGGATCATTGGTGGAGCAGATGGACCTACAGCTATTTATACGACGATCAAACTTGCACCACATTTGCTAGGTCCGATCGCAATCGCTGCTTACTCCTACATGGCGCTTGTCCCTGTCATCATACCCTTTGTGGTGCGTTTGACTATGACGAAGAAGGAGTTGATGATCAACATGAAGGAGCAGGATAAGCTACACCCTTCAAGAGTTCCGATAAAGAATTTGCAGACATTGAAGATATTATTCCCTATCGGTGTTGGTACGATTGTTTCTCTTTTAGTGCCTTCTTCGGTTCCATTGCTTGGAATGCTTCTTTTTGGGAACCTGGTCAAGGAAATTGGTGCTTCCACAGGTCGGCTATCTAAAGCAGCTTCAGATACGATCTTAAATGCAGCAACGATATTCCTGGGACTTTCCGTTGGAGCTACTATGACTACCAAGGCGTTCTTGAACCTAGAGACATTAATGATCATAGGTGGGGGATTCATTGCCTTTGCCATCTCTATAGCAGGTGGGATCTTTGCTGTTAAGATCTACAACCTTGTAGCAAAGAAGAAGATTAACCCGTTGATTGGAGCAACTGGGCTAAGTGCTGTTCCTATGGCTTCACGAGTTGCCAATGATCTGGCCTTAAAGCACGACCCTTCTAATCATTTGTTGCAATATGCGATGGCTTCCAACATCTCCGGGGTGATTGGTTCAGCAGTGGCCGCCGGAGTATTGATTTCATTTTTAGGCTAAAAGAAACAATCGGGGAATGATGTGGAATAATTATGTGTTATTCCACCAGCTTTGACCATGTATTGTTTGAAAATTGATCATAGAGATCTTTAAACTGATCTGTCTTTGACAGAAACTTACCATCATGATCCTGGTACATATCCTTACCAAAGAAGAAAAGCAAGCCATTGAAATTGCCGAATTACTTGTTTCAGATCGTTTGATTCTGGACGCTTTTATCACCTCGGGCACTAAATATTGGAGAAACGATAAGCAGATCACTAATGAACCACAGTTTATGGTTTATGGAAAAACCAAGGCGCTTCTATTTGACGCTATTGATATGCTTCTTAAGAAAAACTATGGACAATCAATCCCAACAATCTACTAAACACCGATTGTGAATATGGATTGGGAGCAATCGTCTGAGCTTATAGATAAAATAAAGAAGGTCTAATTTAAAGGTTTCAATTCAGCTAATGCGGTTGGGATTAACTCGGAGACTGTAGGATGGATGTGAACAGCTCTTTGAATGACGGTATAAGGAGCATCAGCATACATGATATCAAGCAATGAGTGAATGATCTCATCACCTTCGATCCCCAGAATTGAAGCACCCAGGATCTTTTCAGTTTCTGCGTCGACCAGGATCTTCATAAATCCATTGGTCTCTCCCTTTTCTCTTGCCCTGGAGATCCGTTCCATAGATCGGGTTGTTACTAGTGCCTTTTTGCCTGATTCCCTTACCTGGTTTTCCGTCTTTCCAATACGTGCAAATGCAGGATCGATGTAAAGCCCGTAGCAGGTAATCCGGTCACTGATTTTTCTTGGATCATTATCAAACAGATTGGCTGCTACAATCTCAAAGTCATTGTATGCAGTATGAGTAAAGGCTCCTTTTCCATTGCAATCGCCAAGAGCCCAGATCCCTTCGACAGAAGTTTTTAGGGAGTCATCAACTTCTATGAAGCCTCGTTCGTTGGTTTTCAAATCCGTGTTTTCAAGACCAAGATCGTCGGTATTCGGGACCCTTCCGACGGCTAGCAGCAAGTGAGAACCTTCTACTCTTCGATCCCCTGAATCGCAATCTACATCAACGACAACCTTACCGTTTTCCATTCTTCCAGACAGGCAGGTGGCCTTCAACCGAAGCTTGATTTCTTCTTGTTCAAGGATTTTTTGGATCTCCACTGAAACATCCTCATCTTCCCGATTTACCAGTCGATCGCCCATCTCAATGATCGTTACCTGACTTCCAAAACGTCTGAACATTTGGCCAAACTCTAATCCGATGTAACTGCCTCCAACCACAATTAGGTGTTCTGGGACATAATCCAATTCGAGGATCGAAGTGTTTGTTAGAACATCAATTCCGTCATAGCCATTGGGTATACGCGCCCGGCCACCAACGTTAATGAATATCCTATCACCTTCTAGTTCTTGGTCTCCAACACTAATGACACGATTACTCTTAAAAACAGCTTTTCCTTCAATGACGGTAAGGTTTTCTGTGCTTTTGAGCCATCCTTCAACACCTGTATTAGATTGTTTTACTATCGCATCCTTTCTTGCCTTCACTTGCTTCATGTCTACCGAGATTTCACCTGTTACATTAATGCCATACTCAGCAGCTCTTCTCACTACATGTGCGGCTCTTGCACTTGCTACCATTGTTTTGGTAGGGGTGCATCCATCATTCACACATGTTCCTCCAAACTTATCTTTTTCAATGATTGCAGTCTTGAGTCCTTCTGCAGCACATCTGGCTGCCAGAGATGGTCCAGCCTGTCCTGTGCCTATGATTATTGAATCGAATTTTTCCATCCAAGTCAGGTTTGATTAAAGATGATCATTTCTGAAAGTTAAACCGAATGTACAGGACTAATGTAAAATAACTAGCCAGAGATCTTTGATTCCCACTGGGTCATAAGAGCCTCCAGCTCGTTTTTCTTATTCTGGTAATCAGAGTTAATGATTTTGAATTCATCCTGGTTTTCGTAGAGAGAAGAATCTGCCAGTTGAGATTCAAGCGAAGAAATAGTTTCTTCAAGCTGTTCTATTTGACCTTCAATCTTTGATAGCTCTTTTTCTGTGACCTTTTGCTCCTTGTTGTCACGAGGCTTGGTATTGGTCTTTTTCTCTTTGACCTGATTGTTGGCTTGCTGGACAACCTTTTCCTCCTGCTGGGTTTTCCACCAGGCATACTCTTCATAAGTTCCGGGATACTCTTTCAACTCATGGTCCTCGATCCACCAGATCTTGTTGGCAACCTTTGAAATGAAGTGCCTGTCGTGAGAAACGAGTAGAAGGGTCCCCTCATATTGCTGCAACGCTTGCACGAGTATGCTGACGGAAAGCATATCCAGGTGGTTGGTTGGCTCATCCAGCAATAGGAAGTTAGCTTCGGAGATCAGCGTTTTTGCCAAAGCCACACGGGATTTTTCACCACCAGACAATACTTTGATCTTCTTAAATACTTCGTCATCAGTGAACAGGAAACATCCCAATACACTTCGTAATTCCTGTTCTGTCTTGCCTGTTCCGGCCAGCTTTAACTCTTCCAAAATTTCGTGTTGCAGGCCCAGTGCTTCGAGCTGATGTTGTGCATAGAAAGCGGGAATTACATTATGCCCGGTCTCTACCTTTCCTTCGAAAGGTTCCGTTTCTGCAACGATCCGTAAAGCGGTTGACTTCCCTTTACCGTTTGCTCCGATCAACGCGATCTTATCTCCTCGCTCAATCCCCAGGCTCGTATTTTTTAAAATGTTCAGCTCACCATACGATTTGGAGACATTCACAAGCCTTTTTACATGCCTTCCGGATTTGGTTTTGAAATTGAAACGAAAGTTGACCTGGGAGTTATCGGTGATCACTTCTTCTACACGATCCATTTTTTCCAGCATTTTCATTTTGGACTGTGCCTGCTTAGCCTTAGTTGCCTTTGCTTTAAACCGCTCAATGAAACGCTCCGCTTCCCTGATTTTTTGCTGCTGGTTTTCATAGGCATTTTGCTGTAGCTCATTCCTTAACGCTTTCTCTTGCTCATAATAGTCGTAATTACCATTATAGACATGGAGCTTTTGCTGGGTAACTTCGACAATCTTGTTTGTTGTTCGATTGAGGAATTCACGATCATGAGAGACAATGATGTAAGCACCCTCATATGATTGAAGATAGCTTTCAATCCATTGAATGGAAGGAAGGTCCAGGTGGTTGGTTGGCTCATCCAGCATCAGAAGTTTAGGCTTTTCAAGTAACAACTTTGCCAGTACCACCCGCATTCTCCATCCTCCGGAAAATTCACTCAATGGCCGCTTAAGGTCTGCTGTTTTAAACCCGATCCCTTCCAGCAACTCTTCAGCCTTGGATTGCAAGGTATAACCTTCTTCAGCTTCAAATCGCTCCTGGAGTTTGGTCAATTTGTCTACCAATTCGTCCCGATAGTTTTCCTCCATTTCTTTAATGACCGCATCAATTTGAGCCTGTAGTTTGAGCGTTTCAGAAAATGCCTGCATGGCTACCGACACAATGGAATCATCGGATTGGTAGGAGAGAAGATCCTGATTAAGAAAACCAATCGTCGTATCCTTTCCTTTTGTAATCCTGCCAGAGCTCAGCTGCACCTCACCGGAGATCATTTTCAATAACGTTGATTTGCCAGTGCCATTCAGGCCAATGAGTCCGATTTTATCCTTTGGCCCAATGAACAGGGAAGCATCCTCATACAAAGCTCGGTCTCCCAGGTAATACGATAGATTGGTAATGTCAATCATGCTGCAAAAGTAATTGGGCTTTTGTTTAATTGATTGAGTTGGTTATGCGTAATATTGAGTAGCAAACCCCGACAACTATGAAGCTCTTTCATGCCACAATTATTTTGCTAATTCTAGCTTCCTGTTCCTCCAAGTCTGCGGAGAATCCGAAGGCAGAGGATCCTGACGAACCAGTAGATGTGGAGTTAACTTCCCTGGAAGGAATTCAATTGGATCGATTGTCCTTGCCTGATGGATTCAAGATCGATGTGTTTGCTCGCGTAAACAACGCCCGATCGCTTGCACTTGGGTCGGATGGAACATTGTTTGTAAGCAACAGAAATGGCGATAAGGTCTATGCAATTAAAGATACCAATGGAGACGGGAAGGCAGATGAACGTTATGTGATCGCCAGTGGTATGCGAACCCCAAACGGAGTTGCCTTTAAGGATGGATCACTATATGTGGCGGAAATTTCCAAGCTATGGCGATTTGATGATATCGAAAACAATTTGAATAACCCCCCGGATCCGGTTTTGATCTACGATGATTACCCCACTGACCGACATCATGGTTGGAAGTTCATTGCTTTTGGACCGGATGGAAAACTTTACGTACCAGTTGGAGCTCCATGCAATATCTGCGAGAGTAAGAATGAAATGTATGCTTCAATCACCCGAATGGATCCTGACGGATCGAATCGTGAAGTCTACGTACATGGAGTAAGGAACACCGTCGGGTTTACATGGCATCCTGAAACCAATGAAATGTGGTTCACAGATAATGGACGTGACTGGTTGGGTAACGACTCTCCACCCTGCGAACTTAATCGAGTAACTGAGTTGGGTCAGCATTTTGGCTACCCATACTGTCATGGAGGGACCATAAAGGATCCTGAGTTTGGAGATAAATATCCATGCAGCGATTTTGTACAGCCTGCTCAAAACCTGGGACCTCATGTCGCTCCTTTGGGTGTCAAATTCTACACCGGTAGCAGCTTCCCAGGTGAATACACGAATATGATATTCATTGCAGAACATGGTTCCTGGAACAGGGAAGAGGAGGTTGGTCATACAGGTCATAAAATCACAATGGTTTCAGAGAACAATGGATTTGGTACGAGCTATGAAGACTTTATTACCGGATTCCTTAATGAAGAAACCAACAGAGCATGGGCACGACCCGTAGACCTGGTGATTGCTGAAGATGGCTCAATGTTGATCTCGGATGATCTGGCAGGAACAATTTTCCGTGTTTGGTATGAAGGATAGCTGGAGGATTAGTTGACTAGTAAATTAATTGACTAGTTGATCAGTGTCTTGTTTAAGGAGATAAGGTAAGGACCTCATTTTTTCTAAGAAAACCTTGTTGTTCGTTTGATGTTTTGACACGAACGTACCTGTGATTGACTGCAAGAACTTCTATCCATTCTTCGGTTTGCAGTGTGTCTAGATTGACTGATCTTCGTCTCATTTCAGATTTCAGATACAATGGCTTGTTCAACGCAAGTCTTTTCCCAAGTAATACGGTATCGGGTTCAAATTCTGAAGGCCGGGGATATTCCGGCACAATGAAAGGATAAGGGTCCACCGGACCGTTTCGATAGATCCCAAAATGAAGATGGGGAGGAGTGAAGCGTGCATTACCCGTATTTCCAACAGTACCAAGTGTATCACCCGGTTTTACTTTTTGTCTGCTTTGAACCAGTTGTTCCTGGAGATGAGCAAAGTATAGATGATTGCCTCTTTTCGAATCGTATAGCCAGACCACTTTCCCACCTAATCCCCTTGTTCCAACGAACCTGATAACACCTTCGGTAGGTGCAAGAATCGGAGTGTGTCTCCTGGCGAAAATATCTACACCATGATGTTCTCTACGTCCACCATCTCTTGGGTCTCCAAAGAAACTCTGAATAGCCGCTTTGTTTTTTCCAGCTACCGGAAACTCCAATGTGGGAACGTTTTCAATGGAAAGTGAGAAGTCACCGCCCCGAAGTAACTCCGGCTGCAACCGCAATAGGTAAGAAGCATCCCTTCTTGGCTCGAAGGCTAATTGAAGTGCGCTATCCGCAGAGGCTACATGGAGATACTGACCTAACGAATCGTTTTGAATTCTAAAGAGATCAATGAAGACATGTGTTGAGTCTTCCGCAATCAAACCAACGTCCACTAAAACCCTTTGCCCTCTTTTCACTTCAAACCTATAGCCAAGAGCGTCAGGGATAGTTTCCGACAATAGAAATGCTTCCTGATAGGGGAGTTGAACCTTGATCTGGTTTTCAAATGGTTTTTCTGAAGCACTGATCCACTCGGATCCGAGGGCAGTGGACTCCAGGTTGGCTTGCTTCAATGAATACCAGTAGGCCTCATGGTCATTTCTGGGATAAAACCTTTTCGGAACGATTTCTTCCTTTGAGCAACCAAGGATCACCAAACTTCCAATGACAACAGCGAGCAATTTTGAAGGCATACAGCCTTGAACGCGATTTTGAGATTTACGGTTTAGCTGATCTGTTTAATCATGATACAAAAGCAAACCCCCAGAAATAGCCATAATCTACACTGTTGCCAATGCATCGAAGATACTGCTGTCATCATCAAGATTCATTTTTTTCTTAAGACGGTATCTTGCCACTTTCACGCTTCCTGGTCCCACGCCAAATATGTCTGCTGCCTGCTTCAGTGACAGATTCATCCGGATCAATGCGCAGTGCTTTAGGTCATTGGAAGAAAGGTCTTTGTACTTGTTTTTGAGTTTTGTGAAAAAGTCGGAATGAATCGCGCCAAAATACTCCAAAAACTGATTCCAGCTTTCTTCCTCCTTACGATCCAAAGATAGTACTCGCTCCATCCGTTGCACGGACCTGACTAATTCCCCATTGCTTTTTTTACCAATACCTTTAACCAACTCATCAATTTCAGCCATAGCCTGGTTTTTTCTCAGCATAGCAACTGTATGATCTGTTAGTTGTTGCTCCTTTCTGAAAAGTTCTTCCTGGGCCTTTATTCTCCTGACTCGATAATATTTAACTACAAAAAATGCAGCGATGAGTGACAGCCCGAGCCCGATACTGACCAACCAAATTCGTAGATTTTTTGACTGAACATCCTTTTCCAACTGTAAAATATCGGCTCGCTGCTCAGCAGTTGCCAGCATAACTTTATAGTCATCAAAAACTTTCGAAAAGTTGGAATTGCTGGTTGAATCTTCGTAAGCCATGTGTTTTTCGTAGAATGGTAGCGCTTCACCGGGCTTGCCCCATTCTCGATAAATTTCATACCTGAGCTTGTTGTTTTCACTGTACTTGTCCGCCCAATTGTCCTTCTGAGCTTGTTTCAGATGTAGATCCGCATAACTCAAGGCTTTCTCGTAACTTCCTTTTTCAAGCTCCAAATAGCCTTTATAAAGGTTCATGTAATGCCTTGTCCTTCTGGCATTAATCTGATCAAAATATTCTTCCGACTGATTGACCCAATATTCAAGAGAGTCAAATTCCTTCAAAGCCAGATAACATCTGGCTAGTGATTCATACGTCCACATCTTCACCAGCTTCCCTTTGTCATCATTGACAATCCGAATAATCTGCGCATAATTTTGTGCGGCCTGCCTCCAATTCTTCAATCTACCCTGAGCATTGCCCATCGTTAGGAATAGATTGCTGTATTTCCAATAGATTTCGTCTTTGTCAACATCGTTAAGAAGACTATTACCAATTTCCAGTGCATCTTCCCAGCGATTGGCTGTGTTATGAAGTATTGCAATATTCGTGACCAGGCCAACCATGTCTGAATAATCAAACTCAAGCGCAAGTTCATAGGCCCTTTGCCAGGAGTTCATGGCTCCAATAAAATCTTCATCATAAAATCTTGCCAGACCCAGGGATCTGTGGACCCTTACAACACCATCTCTGTCATTCCTTTTTTCAAACAACTCCAAGCCAATGTAGAGTAATGAGTCAGATTTCTTGAAATGATCTTCAAGATGTGACTTGTAGTGATCACCACTGACCGGGTATGAAGCCCCGAGTGCCCAATAGATATCAGCCTCATATTTTGGATCGATAAACTCAGGGTTTTCCAAAGCTTTTTCCAATAGGGGAACAGTCTGGTTAGCGATCATTTTCAACCTTTGTCTGCAAAACGCCCGGATGACATTGGCTCGTAATTCAATTTCCTGATCGCCGACACTTATCGCTTGTTTTGACAGTGTATCCGCTAAGACCCTGGCTTCCTCGTATTGTTCACCGTCATATAATTGAGTCAATTCTTGATATTTACTCTTTAAACTTTCCTGGCTATAAACGCAATGAAAAAGAAGTAACAGACCACTAATGCAAACAACTCTACGAACAAACATTTCCTTGATGGTTAGCTATTCAAATAATATTTTTTCATTCAATCTCGTATGGCAGTTAGGTCTACTAAAGATATTATCTCTTGATAATACTTTTTGTAAATCTCAATCAAAAATGAGTGTAATTTGAAGATTTCCGATTTGTATTTACGTTTGAATCATTCCAACGTTCATTCTTCCCTGGGTTCACGGTTTTAGTGGCTTGGAATCATCTTCCGGATTTGGTTTTTTCCGGATAAGTGAGCTATAGTGTTTGTATAGGGTATTAATGAAAGCAAGGATCACTCCTACGCCCACGATGATGTAGAGTATTGTGAAGATCTTTCCAGCCTCAGTGGTTGGAGCAAAATCTCCAAACCCAATGGTAGTCAGTGTGATGAATGAAAAGTAGAAAGCATCTAACCAGGTCCACCCTTCCAGGTAGTGATAGACCACTGTTCCGATAGCAAGGATTGCAATGACCGTACCGATGAGGTCGCGATATTCCTTGTCTTTCAGGAATGTTTTTAAAGTACTAAAAAAGATCACAGCTCAAAAATGAGCTATTTTTCTTCAATTACTTCACCAAACCTATAGGTAATTTCCTTTATTGAATTCCCCTTTTTATCAAAGTAGATCCAAGGGCCATTCCGCTTGTTTCTAACGTAGTTTCCTTCGTATTCTACCTTTCCATTTTTGAAGTAGCTTTTGTATTCTCCTTGAAGTCGGTTGAGTTCGTAATTAGCCCTCACTTTAAGGTCTCCACTCGGATAAAACACTACATGCGGCCCTGCCTTTTTTCCAAACTTGTATTCGGTTTCACTGGTTTTCTTCCCGTTTTCAAAAACGGTAGATAAGCCATGTAATTTACCCTTCTCATATTGCTCCGTTTTTAGCTGGCGGCCCTTGTCATCAAAACTTTTCCAGGTACCATGAGGAAGTTCATTCTGAGTATGCCTTTCCGCAATAAGCACCTTCTTTTCATTGTATTCTTTGACGGCAGAGTTTAGCCCGCCATTTGAAAAGGAAGTTTCCATCCTGATATTACCATTTCGATGGTAATCCAGGCTTTTGCCATACCGGTACCCCTTGTTGTATTTGTATTCGCTTTTGAGATTGCCATTATCGAAGTAAACCAGGTAGTCTCCTTGTAATCCACCATCGACGTACTCTCCGGTTGATTTGATCTGTGAGTTTTCATAGTAGGTCCTTACATACCCTGATTTTTTGCCTCGCTCATTTAACACTTCCATTTCCAATTTGCCGGAGGGGTAGAAGGTTTTGTACATTCCATCCAGTAGTCCATTGACATAATTGGCTTCCAGTTTAAGATTTCCCGATTGATAGTACTGTCTGGTTATCCCATTGGGTTTTCCATTTCGATAGATGGTTTCTTCTTTCACTTCTCCATTCGAAAAGTAATTTTTGACCATTCCATCCGGCTTTCCTTTTTGGAATTGCGTTTCCCCCTTCAAATTCCCATTTTCATCATATAAGTTGATAGTTCCAACAAGTGTATCTTTTTCGAAGGTTGCCTCCTGCATTAGGTTACCTTCTGGAGAATAAACTTTGGTTAGTCCCTCTCTTAATCCATCTTGATAGAGTGTTTCTCGCTGTAGCTGGCCGCTGGAATAGAAATTCTTGAAAACACCTTGCCTTTTTCCATCCTCATAATTCCCGGTTAGGATAATCTTTCCGGTGGGATCAAACATGGTATATGCTCCATCCACTCGGTTGCTGTCTTTTTCCAGGACATGGTATTCTTCCTTGAGCTGACCTTGATCGTAGAAGGTATTGATCTTGGTCTGGGTGATACCAAAGGACGGAAGTAGAATGAAAATGATTAAAAAGCGCATAAAAAACCCTACGTCTCAAAACGCAGGGTCAAATTTTATTATTGTTTTTCACGAATTCAATTATTCGGGATGGAAGATATGTTCCATTTGAGGTTGGTCAAACTTTTTCAATGACGATAGCAGACGCTCCGCCACCACCATTGCAGATTCCTGCTGCACCGATCTTACCTCCTTTTTTATCCAGAACCGAGCAAAGTGTTGCGATAATTCTTGCACCAGATGCTCCAAGTGGGTGACCGATAGCAACGGCCCCTCCGAATACGTTCAGTTTTTCCGGGTCCAATCCCAGTTTTTCCTGGTTAGCAAGAGCAACTGCAGAAAATGCTTCGTTCACTTCCCAGTAATCAACCTCATCTTGTTCCACTCCTGCGTGGGCAAGTGCCCGAGGGATCGCTTTGGATGGTGCCGTAGTAAACCAAAGTGGCTCTTGTGCGGCATCTCCGAATCCTTTGATCTTTGCAATCACTTTAATCCCCAATTCATCTGCTTTTTCCTTGCTGATCAATACAAGTGCAGAAGCACCGTCATTAATGGTTGAAGCATTAGCAGCAGTTACTGTGCCTTCTTTATCGAAGACCGGGCGAAGGTTCGGGATCTTATCGAAGTTTACATTCGTGTATTCCTCATCAGTATCCATCACAACAGGATCTCCTTTTCGCTGAGGGATCTCTACAGGTACGATCTCGTCTTTAAAATCACCAGCCTCGGTGGAAGCTGCAACGCGCTTGTAAGATTCAATAGCAAATTCATCCTGGGCTTCCCTGCTGATGTTCATTTCTTTCGCCGTGTTGTCTGCACAGTTACCCATCGGAAACCCATTGTAAACTTCCCATAGGCCGTCATGCATTAGTCCGTCTACCAGTTGACCGTGACCATATTTGTATCCAAATCGAGCTTTTGGAACATAAAAAGGGACGTTTGACATGCTCTCCATTCCACCGGCTACCACTACGTCATTAATGCCCAACATGATGGTTTGCGCACCCAACATCACTGATTTCATACCGGAAGAGCACACTTTATTCACAGTGGTACATGGTACATTATCACCAATTCCTGCTCCAATAGCTGCCTGACGAGCGGGCGCTTGTCCCAAATTGGCAGACATTACATTTCCCATAAAAACTTCGTTGACTTCATTTGCGTCGACTCCTGATTTTTTGAGAGCTCCTTTGATTGCGAATGTCCCAAGTTGAGTGGCGCTGAATCCGGAAAGTTTGCCTCCAAAACTTCCGATAGGGGTTCTTACGGCAGATGCAATGTATACTTCTTTCATTTTTGGTTTTTGATTGAATTAATGTTTAGAACGTCGAAATAGTTCACGATATGTGATGATACCCGACTGGCTGCAAAGGTCAATCAATCTAAAGAGATTGCCAATTTTTGTTAGGGAATAATAGCGAAAGCTTACCAGTCAGGCTTGCCACTTGGGGGTCGTTCGGTGGCTTTTCGTTTTTGTTGTTGCAGGTACTGGATCTCATTGTTTTTCATTGCTTCCAGGATCATCTTGGCTTTCTCCTCACTGATGTTCATTTCCTGTAGCTTTTCCTTTGTCATCTCTTCTTGAGATTTCTCTTCCTGTTGCTCTTCTCCCTCTTTCTGCTCCTGGTTTTCCTCTTTTTCACCTTCCTGCTCTTGTTGTTCCTGTTCTTGCTGCTCGCCTTCCTGGTCCTGATTTTCCTGGTTTTCTTGTTGTTGCTGATCCTGGTTTTGCTCTTGCTCGTCTTCTCCTTCCTGGTTCTCCTGATCTTGTTGCTGTTGTTGGTCTTGTTGTTGCTCCTCCAATAGCTTTTTGACTACTTCATAATTGTAGCGAGCCTCCTGGTTGGTCGGATCGGTTTTGATGGCGGACTTTAATTGTTGCAACGATTCTTCCAGTTTGCCTGCTTCTTTACTCATTACGCCCAGTTGCTGGTAAGCTATAGACTTCAGTTTTGAATTTGAAGAAGTGCTGACATTGTTGTAGTTGAGCCGTGCAGCTCCTGTATCACTGAGGTTATAGTAGGCATGAGCCAAATTGAGCTTGATCTCATCTTCGTCTATCCCCAGGGAATCATAAAGCGTCTTGTATTTGTTGATGGCCAATTCATAGTTGCCATTCAAAAACGCTTCTTCCGCCTCTTTCTTTAACGCATTAACCTTTGCGATCTCACGTGGATCGTTAGTCAGAAGAGCCAGTATGACGATAAGAATTAACCTCATAACTTAATCACCTTTACACTGATCAAAACATCCAATGCCATGAGCATTAATGCAAGTGCAAGAAAGTAATAATACCTGTTTTGCGTCGCATCCACTTGCTTGGCATCCCGTAATTCACCTTCAATTCGGTTGATGGCACTTATCAAACGTTCTACATCGTTTCTGGATTCATTGATCTCAAAATATTCTCCATCTGTTTTGTCCGCCAGGTCTTCCAGTGATTCTGAATTTAGCTTGGTTAAGACTTCATTTCCCTGTTGGTCTTTCTTGAATCCACGGTTGGTCAGGATCTGGCTTCCTGTTTCCGTACCCACCCCCAACGTAAACAACTTAATATCCTCCGATTCTACCTCCTCGGCTGCCTCATCCGTGTTATCACCAAAGTCCTCTCCATCACTGATCAGGATGATCACCTTTGACTTTGATCGAGTCAGTACTGTATCATCGGCCAGCAACTTTTCCAGGGCCATTTCTAAGGGTGGACCAAAGTCAGTCCCCATATTTGGAACGAGTCCTGTATTTAATGTTTGAATAAACAGGTTAAGTGCGTTGTTGTCATAGGTTAGCGGGCATTGCATAAATGCTTCACTGGAGAACATGATCAGCCCAATACGATCTGAACTGAAGGCTTCAACAATGTTCTTTAACTCGAATTTCACCTTTTCCAGTCGGGTAGGCTGGACATCAAATGCATTCATTGATTGGCTGAGGTCCACACAAATGAAGATGTCTTTCCCCACCGTTTTGATCTCTCTTGATGCATCTCCAAAACTCGGGCCGATAAGTGCAACGATGAGCAAAATGAAATACGCTCCCCGTAAGACCAGTTTGATAATAGCACGATGAAAAGGGAGGTCCAGTCGCTGAGTTGTACGTACTACCCGAATTAAATAAAGCAGGTAGAGAACAATAAAAGCGAGGATAAAAATTAACTCCAGCGTTCCAAGCGAGTATGCCCAACTCATAGCGGCGCTAAATTATTACAATGGGGGAATTTGCTAATGAGAGTTTTACGTTAATTAACGTTTTTTAGTGACCAGAAGGGAATTAGTTCGGTTCAATGGAATAGCTGCTACCTCTTTAGGTAGTGGGAGTTAAAAACCGATCCTTGATCTTGTTCAATCGTTCTCGACTCATGGTGAATTCCTGCTCACTTTCCTTCATTCGCAGAACATACTTATCGTTTTCCCAAAAAGAGTAATTCTGTACAAACTCCAGGTGCACAATTGTTCCCCTGTTGATCCTGACAAACTTGTTGGTATCGAGCTTTTCTTCGAGTTCTGAGATGTTTTCTTTGAGTCGGTACTTGTCCGCATTAGTAAATGCGAAAGTCTTTCGGTCAGCCCGTTCGATCCATCGAATTTTCTCCGTATCGAGAAACAATTCTCCAAAATCGTCGGAGGCCCAAAGCCTGCTTTTTGTAACAGCTTTTTTTGACTTATGCAGTTTGGTAGCTGTTTCGCCAAGCTGTTTGTTGTACTGATAAATAAGGTTCACATTCAGAATGCTGTAGCCAATCACCAGGACCGGTGCCAGGTAGATAAAGTACAACGACGTACTATAGAAGTATTCATTGAAGTAGACTTCCCAATCCGGGTTTGGCAACTGATGATAGAGAAACCTCACGGTTAATGTTGCCGGAGCGAAAACAAAGAATGCGAGGAGCAATACGGGTAAGAACTTGACTTCATACATGAGGATATCCCTAACATTCAGCTTTAGCTCAGTTAGTTTCAATCGAATCGCATACAGCCTGATCAACTGAAAGATGATAGCAACGGATATGCATTCAATTAAAAATTGATCGATGAAAACGAACTGGAGTGTATTAAGTAGTGAAAATTCTTCACTACCAACCCAGTCCAGGTTGTTGGGATTGAGGTAGATAATTGCCTGATATACTAATTGAGTAATCAGTGTAGTGAAAACAAATGTTTTCCACTTTTTGAGCAAGTCATAATCAAGTGAAAGCCACATTCACCATTCAGATTTCGAACCTGAATATAGGGATTTCAGACAATCCATTCTATCCATTGAGCGATCAAATACCCGGAGTTCAGACATTCAAAACCGACTTTGAGAGCATACTTCCGGCGTATTATGTGCACTAAGCGGTGATTTGAAGGAAAAAATGAAAAAATCAATCACACTAGTACTAATTGGGATTTGCAGTCTTTCAATGGCTCAACAAAAGCTTGACATTACGATCATGGGAACTGCTCACTATTTCAAAGACGAATATCAGTCATTGCAAAGTATCGATCAGGCTATTGAATTTATTGTAGACCTAAAACCAGATATCATTTGTATTGAGTCGGTACCAACTTTTGACTCTCTTAGTCTGAAGGAAGTCTGGCAAACTGAGATGAATAAAGCAGATCAGTTAAAGGATACACTTGCCTTGCTGAATCACTACCAGGAGCAGGTTAGGGTGGGGGCTGACCATTACTCGACTTACGATTTTTGGAATGCCTATTATCAATGGTATCTGGTTGAGCGAAGAGGCGACACCTTAGGTTACTTTTCAGCTTTTCAAAAGAGGCATACTAATTCTGAATATGGATTGATCGTCTTTCCGGCAGCTAAGAAGCTTGGTATCGAAAAGCTTCAAGGAATGGACTACCGCGAAGGGGAGGATGAATTCCTTGCTCACAACAGCAAAGTATTCAAAAAGTTGCTGTTCAGTTTCAAATGGAAACCATTGCGGGTCTACTTGAAAACTCAAAAGAAGTACCGAAAGGCAGAAAAAGAAGGCAGACTCATTGAGTTCATCAATGGTCAGGAGTTCCAAACGGCTTTTTCAAAACTTATTGATGATATACCCAAGCGTCTGCCCAAATCTGAGGAAGCCAGGTTGGTGAAAGCATACTGGTTGAACCGGAACGAGATCATGGCGGAGCGGATCGTCAGGACCGCCCAGCAACAAAGGGCGGGTAGAGTTCTGGTCACGGTTGGTAGTGCTCATGTCACCCACATTAAGCGATTCCTCGAAGCAGGTGGGCATTCTGTAACCACTTATGGTGAAACCCTTCAAATGCGATAATATCATGGAAGAGATCATGCAATCCAATCATTTCTTTATTGTTCCTCTTACGATAGCGTATGGAACGATATGTGGACTTTGGTTTTTCTTGAACAGGGGAGGAAGATTGTGGGAAATTCAGAACATTCCAACACCTGAGAAACCCTGGAAGGATCTGGTGTTGGGTTTGATAGCTGCGATAGCAATACTGGCAATCGGACAACTATATTCCAGTGGCTACCTGATCCCCCATTCAGGTAATGAGAAGTTGAATCTACTGATTTGGCCATTGAATAATGTTATCATTTTTTCGCCAATTTTTCTTGTGTTGATCATTAGAAGACAGGGGCCGGAAACGGTTTTTCTTTCTGTAAAACACATCCCCCTTAAGCTGACATTTGGGATTGTAGCATCAGTTGTTGGAGTTTTGATTTTTGCAGGCTTGCGAGGAGAATGGGCTCGCTTGACTGAGATTGCGAGTAGAAGCGTGAGCCTATCATCCTTATCTTACTTTCCAGCAGTTTTCTTTGAAAATGTTGCACTGGCTTTCCTTTTTGTGAGACTCAAATGGGTTGTTGGTATTAAATGGGCAATCCTTATTCCGGCAGTTTTATTTGCAGTTTCTCATGTGCCTGGTTCAATTGCTGAAGGAGATCCATGGAGTCATATTATCACGTTCTTTTTCCTGACCGGTGGTCTGACAACCTTTATTTTGTATACCGCATACCGTAGCAGGGACATATTCTGGCTTGGAATTGTGCACTACCTGATGGATCTGGCAATTAAGACTTTTTAGGAATAGGTCATAAAAAAAGCCCCGCTTATGCGGGGCTTTGCTGTTTTAACTTTCTGGTGTACCCGGATCTTCGGGTTTTTCTGAATCCCCATCATGGTGGTGATGGTCATAGCACCCATGGTGATGACCATGATGTCCCCAGTAGTGTCCTCGATATTTCCAATGATCGGTGCCTACTGCTACAGTAAGCGATGCGAACGTGAATCCTGCCGAAAGCAAAGCGATCAAAAACCTATTTCTCCTACTCATGACTCTTCACTTTTTGATTCTGACTTTCTCCATCCCTGGTGCCCGCATCTGCCGCCGACATTTTCTTTGAACGAAGCATACTCTTCATCGCTCATGTTTCGGATCTTATCCGCATATGCCCAACCAGACGGGCCGTAATACCTTCTTCCTCTAAAGCCTCTAAAGAAGAAGCCCAGTATCATGAAAAACAGGAGCACTTTCAAAATGAAGAAAGGTGCCCAAAACAATGCTGCACCTAGCACAGCACCGAATAGAATAGTCCTTAATAAATGATAGTTCATTTCCTGATAATTATTGTTTCAACCAGGAAGACGGACGAGACCGGATTTTACTTTAAACTTTCTTTACTTTTTTCAGAATCGGCCTTTTTGGACTCACAACGTTGTTTCCATGCTTCTTTGAACTGTGCTTTTTCTTCTGAACTCATATTCCTCCAACGCTTGGAATGGGGTGGTCCGAACCTGTGTCTTCGTGATCCACCGAAAGGTTTGAACCCAAATAGAATTTTGCTTAAAACGAAAATTCCCATTGCCTGCCAGAAGGTGATGGAACTGATTGATAGAACAGGTGTCAGAATGTTATTCCATAGGAGCATGACCACAGCAGAGAATGCAAACAGGGCTGCTGCGATAAAAAAGGGAATGAAGAATATTTTTCCAGGTCTCATGGATTCAATGAAGTTACAAATTTCAATAATTAATCAGGTCGTCATAAAATGTTTGCAAACGTGTTCTCAGGTGCTGCACAGCATACCGCTTCCTTGAGATGATCGTTTTGAGCTTTTCATCGGTTTCATCGGCAATTTCCTGGAGTGTTTTGTCTTCCAGTTCATTCTGAATGAATACGACTCGTTGCTTCTCGGGCAGCTCTTCCAGGGCACCAAAAAGTGCTTCCCAAAACAGTTCTTTGAAAAGATCATCATCTGGAAGGTCTTCCGACAATAGGAAATGTTCATCGTTAAGGTCGTCCTCAGGTCGCTGCTTACGATAGCTATCGGTTATTCGATTTCGGGCCACCCGGTAGAGCCATCCGCTGATGTTCTCAATCTCGTCAAGGTCTACAATCCTACTTAGCTGATACCAGACATCCTGAAGGATGTCCTCCGCATCTTCTTGTGAGCCCACTCTTGAACGAATGAAGCCAAGGAGATTTCTTCCATAGGCTTTAACCGTCTGCAGAAAGCTATCAGAGCGTTTGTTCACATGGTCAAGATAAGGGAAATCACCCTTTACACCTTTTGATTAGAAACGTATTTCAGTTGTGAAAACGATATGAAGCAAATTGTCAGATGAGGGGAGGAGGTCATTGATATAGTCGCCGGGGAAAATGTAGTTAGTTTCTAACTCCATCATCGCAAATGGACTGAACTCATAGTTGAAAATGGTGCCTATTTGTTGTGCAATGAAACGGCTGTTAGATTCACCTTCCAGGACTAAGTTAAGAGCCGGACCGTAGACCGCATCGTCTTTGGAGAACCTCCAGAAAACATCGTAATCTATTTCCATCATAAACTTACCTGACCGAAAGGTCCAGTAGGGGTGGATGTCGATAAGGTTTGCGGGACCAAATCGTGCTACTCTGCCGAAATAGGCTCCTCGCGGGTAAAGCGGATTGAAGGTTCCCAAAGTGTTTTCTGAAGTAGTACCACTTATCAATTCTGTTTTGATCCCGACTTGATTCTTGGTGTTGAGTTGGTTTTTGATATTAAAGGAAATGGTCCATGCGAAAATATCCTGACTTCCAAACGAGCCAAGTTGTAAGACCGCTTCATTGTCATATTGCCATTTACCACTAGACCTCCAGGTTCTTAGCCCAAAGCTATGTCGCCATTCTTCCTCTGATCCTAAGGCATAGGTCAATGTATCGTAATGAGAGCCAAGGTAATAGGCATCCAGGTTGAATGAGCCTGACATCAATCGGTTAACATAGAATCCCCACAGAAGCTCTTCATTTTGAAAGGTATTGTTGTCAAAAACTCCTTGCTCAGGTACTACAGGACTTCCGCCAAACAGCAGGTAGCTTCTTTTTTCGTCAGACCACTTCATGGACAACTGATCAAAGGATCGTCTTACGTTCGGGCCTTCTCTTGGATCGAGTAGACGGTTACTTCCCAACTTCAGGTTTTCCCTACCAAGCTTGATCGTTAGGTTTTTCCTTAGATATTGAGCGAAGAGTTGATTGATGTACAATTCATCTCTGTCAACAGGGGCAAGTTCTTCTTTTCCACTTATTATGCTGGAACCAACTTCACCAAAAACCGATAGGTTCTTGTTGATGGATACATCTGTGTGAAGAAGGATGCGTTGCAGATACCATCCATTCTCGCGATTTGGAGAGAAGTTGAACTCTTCATTTTTAAAGAACTCGTATTGTCCTCGATAGCTTCCCCCAAAGGATACCGAACCATTCCGGAATAGTTCTGTGTACTTTAAGCTGCTGTAGAACGATTTATCTTCTTCATTTTCAAATCCAGTAAGATTATCATTCTGTCTAAGCAGACTAAAGTTGAATGACTCGTCCTGTGCATCCACTGAAAAGATCAGTAGCAAGCCAATAAGTGACCATCCAATTTTCATTGCTAAAACTTTCGAATGACTACAACCCCAGCAATGATCATTAGGATTCCGAGGATTTTTTGCCAGCTTATTTCTCTGATAGGAATCCCGATCAGGCCGTAATGGTCAATAATTAGTGATACTCCCAGTTGACCGGTGACTACTAGTCCAAATGTGAGTGCGACTCCCAATTTCGGAGCGAGGATGATGACACAAGCCACATAAAAGGCCCCTAATATACCTGCCATCCATACGGTCCAGTTTACCTGGGTTGCTTCTGAAATAGATGAAAGCTGTGTCTTGGAGATCAGCACATAGGCAAGCAACCCCACCGAGCCGATGACGAATGAGATCAACGCTGCGTAAACAGGATCTCCAACAGCTTTTCCCATTTTGCCGTTGAGTGCAGCCTGAATGGGAAGTACTGCTCCCGAAACAATGGCTAGAAGTATTAATAGTGATTTCACTTTGAACCCTTTTTTAGTTTTTGATTAATCGGTGATCCATTGAGTATTTGCCGGGACCCATGATGAGTACTAGAGCAAATGCGATGGAATACATGAGCGGGACATCCTTGATAGGCCAGGGGTCCTGAAAGTGAACCAGGAAGAAGCCAGATATCGTCAGGGTCAAAATACCTAATGCTGATAGCCTTGTGAGTAATCCGATAGCTACAAAACCTGCTAGAACTACATTGACACCTACAGCGACGAAAGCACTTGCCAATCCGCCTATTCCAAGAGGATCAGGAATATGTGTAATTGTTCCTTCAAAATCCACCAGTTTTTTCCATCCATGTGTTCGAATCATGGCAAATGCTATCAGCATTCGATAGCCAAGTAATGTGAGGTCAATCACAGATTTTCCTGGAATAGCCGGAGATAGCATTTGCCTGATCATAGCTTCTACTTTTCCTGGAGTTGAACATTGAGCACCAGTCGTACCTCATCGGATACAACGACACTTCCGGCTTCAGTTACGGCACTCCATTTAAGTCCAAAATCTTTCCGATTGATCTTTCCGGAGATTTCAAATCCAGCCTTGTTTTGGCCATAAGGATCTATTGCAGTCCCTTCATGAACGACCTTTAGACTCAATTCCCTGGTCACATCCCGAATAGTTAAATCACCAGTCAGTTCGAATTCATCATCAGATGTCCTTTTGAATGATTTAGAAGTAAACCTTAACTCCGGGTATGCTTCAGCATTGAAAAAATCATCCGACTTTAAGTGATTGTCCCGGTCGGTATTCCTAGTGTTAATGCTATCGGTTTTTGCAGAGAATTGAATTTCTGCTCCTTCAAAACCGTCATCTTTGGTACTCACTGCACCTTCGAATTCATCAAATGATCCGGTGACAGTTGAGACCATCATGTGTTTCACTTTAAAGTGAATTTCTGAGTGGGTCGGATCTATCGCCCATGTATTTGTTTCTATTGTTGTTTCCATTATTCGATTGTTTTGATTTTAAGATTTGGTAAGAATGTTTCTGTTGATTCATTCTTCAATCCAATTATTTTTGGTACCCACCATAAAATTTTACGGGTGACCAATCCGGGATTGGTTCTGGTAATGGTGGAGTCATTTCTGCAAACTCTTCAGCTCCATAGATCACATTGCCCGCGACTACTGTGAGGACTGAGCTTAAGTCATTGATCTCCTTTTCCGGTATGGTGAAGTAATCCGAGGAAAGCATCGCGAAATCTGCGTACATACCATTCTCTAAAGTCCCTTTTACGTCCTCTTCCTGAGAGATCCAGGCACTTCCCTTAGTATACAGATGCAAGGCATCTTCTCTTGAAAGTTGGTTAGCTTCCTCTGCCAGCTGGAAATCTCCAACTGTTTTTCCAGTCACCAACCAGTATAGTGCAGGCCAGGGGTTGTAGCTCGCAACTCGTGTTCCGTCTGTACCAGCACCGACGGGAAGTCCCAAATCCATCATCTTCTTAACAGGGGGTGCTTGTTTGGCTTTTTCTGCTCCATATCGTTCCACGAAGAATTCACCAGCATAGGCCATTCTCGCCTGGATGGCAATACCTCCGTTCAACGCTTTGATCCGTTTCAGGTCTTCTACTTTTACCGTTTCTGCATGGTCAAAGAGCCATCTCTTCTGAGCCAGCTTTCCATTTGTTTCATCATTGACCTCCTCAATGACCTCAAGCATGTTGGTGATCGTTTCTCCATAGGTAGCATGGATTCGAAAAGGCCAACCATTGTCCACGTGTAAGCGAATGACTCGCTTCAGGTCTTCTCTCCAGGTAGGACGATCTTCCAGCATTGGCTGAGGTGCCAGGAAGTTCTCGAAATCACCCGCACTCCAGGCAAGGAATTCGCCTCCTCCTTCCAACTCATATCCGTGATCTAAGTGAATTTCGCCGTTGTGCCCTACTTCATTGGTCGCCATCCACTCCTTGAATTCTTCATACTCTGCTCCCTTATTTTGAGGGAATAGGTAATAGGATAATCGGATAGGCATTTCACCTGACTCGGCCAAGGTTTGAGTTCCTCTATAATCTCTTGGGAATTTGTGTCCGCCACCACCTGCATCAATTCCACTTGTGATACCGAAGCTGTTCAACTCACGGTAAAACTGCTTGGTCCCATTGACCATTTCTATCAATTTCAGTGGTAGCAATGAACCAATTCTGGCGTATAGGATTGTTGGATTAGGCTCCGCTAAGAGTACACCAGTTAGTTTTCCATCCGGGCCCTTTTCAAACGAGCTTCCCACCGGAGCTTCTGTATTCTCATCAATGTTTAATGCATCTAAACCTGCCTGATTCAACCAGGCTCGGCTATATAAGAAGAGGACATAGGTGGGAACATTCCCTGTTGCTTCGTTGATCTCCTCCGGTGTTGGGAATCTCTTTTCTTCAAACTGGAAAGGACTCCATCCACCAATCACTCGAACCCATTGTCCTTCGGGGGTTCTTTCTGCCTGCTCTTTCAACATTTCCAATGCTCTGGCAAGTGTTTTAACACCATCCCATCGAAGCTCTGCATTGAAAAATCGTCCTCCTCGTGTCAGGTGAAGGTGAGAATCATTCAGTCCGGGGATGATAGTTCTACCATTGGCATCAATCAGCTTGGTCGCTTCTCCTTTCATTTTAAGGAGCTCTTCGGAGGATCCTGTTGCCAATACCAAACCATCTTTCACAGCAATCGCTTCCTGTATTGTTCTCGCCTCATCCATGACAGCAACTTTGGCATTATGAATGATCAAGTCTGCAGTTTCAACCTGCTCCTGATTGGACGTTTTACATGCCACAGCTACCACGGAGATCAGAAGCATACATAAGCTATTCTTGAATAATGTCTTCATGATTTTTTTGGATTAAAAGGTGAGGACGGGATTCCTCACCTTCATGGTTCTGAATTACTTTCCTGATTTAGCTTCGCTTGCTTCCTCACCAGTAAGCCATTTGCTCATGGTTTTGATGTAATCGATACCTAGCCCATAAGCTCCCCCGTACTTTTTGGAGATTTTCACAACATCATTGTATACATCGCTGCGAGCCCAATCTCTATGGATCTCAAGTAGGTACTGCAATGAGGTGATTGGTTTCACACCAGCCTGGATCATTCGGGTCATCGCCATGTCATGAGCTTCCTGGGAAGTGCCTCCGCTGGCATCTGCAACAACATAAACATCATAGCCATCCTCAAGTGCTGAGAGTGCTGCACCAAGCGTACACACCTCAGTCCAAAGTCCTGCAATGACCAGTTTTGGTCTGTCCAGGTCATTGATTGCTTTTACAATTCGTGTGTCCTCCCATGAATTCATCGTAGATCGATCAATGTACTCATCGGAGTTTGGGAAATACTCTCTGATTTCAGGGAACACAGGACCACTAAATGATTTTTCTGCAACAGTAGTTACTACTGTAGGTACTTCATACAAAGTGGCTGATGCAGAGAGCAATCCAAGATTGTTCCTCAACTCTTCAATGGGTTGAGATTCTACCGCAAATGCCATTTGGCTTTGATGGTCAATTAGTAATAGTGCGTGGTTAGCTGGATTTAGTAATTCGGAGGATGCATTTGCCGGATCGTTATTTGGATTCGGATTATACTGCTTCCATTGTGCGAATGCGAATGAAACTAACATTGACATTCCTACTGCTAATACTTGCTTTTTCATTTTTGTATTGATTTTATTGTTTTGGTTCAATTGATTAATTCATTGGTACTTCCATCAAAAGGATCTTAGCTCCGGCTTCAGTTTTCACTTCGATGGAATTGGTATCCCAAAGGCCAAATCCGTCCCTATTTCCCAATGGCTGACCTTCTATCTCGGCTTTTCCCTCCAGGACAAATGCATACACACCATTTCCGGCTTTTTTCAGATCATAAATAGTCTCGGTTGCTTCCTCAAACTGTCCCATTTGAAACCATGCATCCTGATGGATCCATACCCCCTGATCATCCTCGTTTGGAGAAAGGATTTGTGAAAATGTGTTAGGTTTCAATAGTTCAGCTATCTGGATCTGATCATAGCGTGGAGTCACATTTTTCTCATTTGGGAATACCCAGATTTGAAGGAATTTGACTTCTTTGTCATCGTTCTTATTGTACTCGCTGTGGTATACACCTGTGCCAGCGCTCATTACCTGAATCTCACCCTCTTTGATCACCTCAGTGGTTCCCATGCTGTCTTTATGTTCCAGGTCTCCACTTAGTGGTATGGAGATGATCTCCATATTGTTGTGTGGATGCGTGCCAAATCCTCTACCAGGTGCTACTGTATCATCGTTTAATACTCTTAATACACCGAAGTGCACTCTTTCAGGATTGTAGTAATTAGCAAAGCTGAAAGTATGATAGGAGTCTAACCATCCGTGGTTGGCATGTCCTCTGGTGTCTGCCTTGTGCAAAACACTTGTTGTTGTTTTTGTTTCCATTGTCTTTATGTGATTAAACCCAACTTGATTTTTTAATTGTTCGCTTTTCTCGCCTGTAGTCGCTTTGGCTCCCAATCCAATTCCGAGTGCTCCTAAAGCTGATTTCAACAGGAATTCTTTTCGTTTCATTTCTTAGGCATTTGCTCCCTCTGTTTCTAATGGCATGCCAAATCGTAAGTCATTGATTTATAGGTGATTATAATTTTATGAGTCGTGAATCTTTTCTTCTAATTCAGATTTTTCTCATATTTCAGAAAAATGAAGGTGTTTTTCTTCAACTTAGAGGTATGACCGACCAAAACCTGTTGCTGGCTGCTAAAGAGTGGCAGCTGGACAATCTGCCCTATGAGATCATGTGGATCAAAGAGGGAGGACAGATTGAATACATCAATCAGCTGTTAAGAAACAAGCTTAGATATACTAAAAACGAGGTTAAAGACCTTAGTATTTATGATATTAACCCAAGGACAACTAGTGAAGAGTGGTCAAAACACTGGAGGGAGGTAGAGGAGAGCGGCACCATAAATTTCAAGACCATTCATAAACGAAAGGATGGTTTTCTTTATGATGTAGAAGTTTTTGCTCAGTTTTTCTCAAATAACAGAAAAAAATTGATTTGTGCGGTTGTCAATGAGATCACACAATCCTCATTTTACCGACGTGTATTGAACAAGGCTGAAGAACTGGTATGTGTTGGCGGCTGGAAATTGAATCTTCAGGATAATTCGATCATTGCTACTGATCAGTTACTAGAAATATTCGGAGTAGATGAAGCGGAAGATATTCGCCCAATCAATCTTATCCGTTTTTTCAAGGATCCTGATCAGTTCCAGGAGCACATTTCCAACGCCCTCGTTAAAGCCATTCCATTTGATGAGATACTTGAGATCAAAGATGCCAGGGGTAATGATAAGTGGTTGAGGTGTGCTGGTCAGCCAATCGTGATCCAGGACAAGATCAACAAGCTCATTGGGGTTTACCAGGATGTGAGCGAGTCTCACAAGAATATACTTGCACTCAGACTCTATAAGGAAGTCATAGACCAATCTGATGATATCGTGTTTGTTTGGTCAGAGGAGGGGAATTTGGTGGACTATAGCGATTCGGCCATTGCCCAGTTAGGGTTTTCGAAAGAAGAGTTTGACAAGGTGACGATCTATGATCTTGATGAGGACATTGATAAAAAGTGGTGGAGGGATCACTTTCAGGACATAAAAGAGCGTAAGCATTTCCGAATGGAATGGAAAGCGACCCGAAAGGATGGGAGCCAATTCCCGGTTGATATTTCTGTCAATTTACTTCATTACAGAGGTCAGGACCTAAACTGTGCTATACTCCGGGATATTTCTGAAAGGAAGCGGCAGGAGGCGGATCTAAAAATGGCATTCAGAGAGATCGAGTCTCTCAAGAATCAGCTGGAAAAAGAGAATGAATACCTACAGGAGGAAATACGCCAGCAGAGCCAATTCCAAAACATCATTTGTAAAAGTGAAGCCTATGCTAAGGTCCTTAAACAAGTGGAGCAGGTGGCACCAACTGAAACCACCGTTTTAATAACCGGTGAGTCAGGAACAGGAAAGGAGTTGCTGGCAAATGCGCTTCATCAACATAGCAATAGACAAGATCACGTGTTGGTAAAAGTGAATTGTGCTACACTTCCTAAAGAACTGTTTGAGAGTGAGCTTTTTGGGCATAAGAAAGGTTCATTTACGGGAGCTATTGCAGATAAGGAAGGAAAGTTTTCCATAGCGAATGAAGGAACGCTCTTTCTGGATGAGATCGGTGAAGTTCCAATTGAAATGCAGGCAAAATTGTTAAGAGTGCTTCAGGAAGGTGAATTTGATATCTTGGGAGGTAACACTGTAACTGTTGATGTCCGTATCATAGCTGCTACCAACAGAAACCTGGAGAAAATGGTAACGGATGGCACTTTTCGGGAAGACCTTTACTACAGGCTCAATGTTTTCCCGATCCATAATATTCCACTCAGAGAAAGGAAAGAAGATATCCCTTCGCTGGCTCAGTTCTTTTTAAGTAAATACTCAGCAAAAGCAGGTAAGCGGTTCACTCGAATTTCCAAAAAAACGATAGAAGCTATGATGGATTACCCGTTTCCTGGGAATATTCGTGAATTGGAAAACCTGATCGAGCGTGCAGTTATTGTCGAGGACGGAACTACCCTGTATCCAGGCGGCTGGTTACCCTCAGGTAAGCAAGTTAGGAATGCTGATGACTCTTTTCTTCCATTTGAGGACATGCAGCGAGATTACATTTTGAAAGCCCTGAAGAAAACCAAAGGAAAAGTAAGTGGCCCGGGAGGAGCCGCTGAGATTTTGAAAATAAAGGATAAGACTCTATTCGCTAAAATGAAAAAACTCGGGATTGAAAAAAAAGTGATCTTGATCGAGCGATCGAAATCTTAGAGACCCATCATAGCATTTCGTTAAGAGGTTGGTGAGGAGATGGTTAGCCAGAACTTTTTACCGATGGCTTTTCTATCTCGGCCATTAAATCCTTTACCAATTGTTCTGCTTCGGCCTCCTCACGCTTGCTTAGCGCTGTTTTTGGAGTGGTGTATTCATCAACGAAAATCAGGGCAAATAAAAGAAAGTGTGTAAGAACAGGCAAGAAGGCTCCCAGAATGAACCATAGCCAAAAACTTCTGCCATAGCTTTTCGCACAATATCCGGCGATGAAAGGGATTGCCAGATAGAATGCCAGGCCCATAAGTATGACATCTACTATCATAAATAATCAAACAGTGCTTTTTGCCTGAATGTTTCAATATTGGTCGGGAATGGCAACAAGCGAATTGAAATCGACGCAAAACTTCCAAGGAAGAAATAAAATTCCGCAGAAGGCTATCAATTTTCCCAAGGAAGGAATAAAATCCTGCAAGGAGTGCCCCCAAGTCCCCAGGACAGAAGTAACATGATGCAGGGAAGCTGGAAAACCGGCAGGGAAGTCCAATATTCCGGCAGGAAGTGCTTTACAAACCGAACTTGTAACCTATTCGATACTTGTTGATCCTCATTTTTGACTTGAATCGACTACTATTAGGTAAACCTTCAGGTTCCCATTGTTGCCTGTTGTTCGCAAACTCAACCGCCAATGCTTTGTTAGCTCCTACGGTAAACTCCATTCTAAATCCATATTCCAGAAATGAGCTTAGTTCAAGCTTGTAGCTTTCATCCGAGTACCTGTTGGAGATATACTCTGATTTCAGATATTGGGTATAGCCTGTACGGATCAATGGAACAAAATCAATGAAATTGGAAAGTTTGGCTCTAACTCCTGTAACCAAACCAAATTGAAATTTATTATTCGGATGTATATCCAAATTAACTCCACCTCCAAAACCACCATACGATGCATAGAAGTAGTGGTTCTGTAGGGATGTGGAAATGCCATAAAAGAATACACGCGAATGATAGATCAATTCTGCACCGATCATTTTTTCAGAAATATTTACATTATAACCTATTCCGCCATCCGAATAGGCAAGTGAACCGGATCCGGCACCTGCATTGAATTCAAGAGTCAACACATTTTCAATTCGTTCTTTGGGTTTTTGTGTTTTGCTTTCAATTTGGGTTTCATTCGTTACCTCCTGACGTGCAGAGTATCTGTTGATAGGAGTAGCTCGTGGAAGACTAAGTGTTCGAACGCTGAGCGGTCCTACATCATCTGTGAAATCTCTGTTTTGATCATAATCCATGTAGAGCTTCGTGCCAGGGAGATCGTAGTTGCTGACCAGCCAGATCTTCATTTTTGTATTTAGTGAATCTTTCTGCAAACCCACCATAACCATCACACTTTCGAAGCTTGATAGCCTGGGAGGTACAATTGAAATGGATTCCGGAATGTCATAGCCGGTTTCTTCTTTTATCATCCTTAGGTCAATCGTAGGTGTCATGTATCGCTGACGGTAGAATTTTATCTCATTTGACCTAACAGAAGCTGAAGCCTTTTGAGATGAATTCTCAGGCCTTGGTACCGAGAACTCCATAGAAATCGGTTCGCCATTCGAAGTGATGTTGATGGCTTTTGGGTTGCCTGCACTCAGATGTATAGGGCCTACGTCATTACGGAAGTTTCTGTCCTGGTTTCTGTCAAGATATAAAATCACATTTTCACTTTTCTCATAGTTTATGGCAAGCCAAATGATCAAATGCGGATCAGAATCAGATCCTGCCAAACCAATAAGAACCGTTTTGTGTTCAAAATCATCCAGCTCGGCTGGAGGGGTGATCAATACATTATCTGGTATATCAAAACCTGTTACCTGCTTGATTGACCTTAAATCGATTGTAGGGGCTATGTAATTGTGCTTGAAGAACTGAATTCCCTGGTTTTGGTTCCCCGGTAAGTTCATCCGGAATTCGTCCGACATGATCGCTGCACCCGCGTTTTGCCCATTGTAACCGGATGATTGCATTGTTTGGGAGGACGCTGGTTTGCATAGCAGAAAGCTAAGAACAAAGGCCAAAACCCATTGACCTGATAGCTTGAATACTTCCATTGGAATCCAATTTACTAATAAAAGGACCTATCGAGAAGTCTTTCAGTTAGCGGTGGAGTAAATGTTAACAACTTCTATCAATAGCTATTAGATGAGCCTTGATATGAAGAGTCTTGAGTTGTCGAAGGTCAAACCGGGCTTGTGAGTAGAAGTAGATTATCCATTTATTCTCTTTTCTGTACCACTCATTAAAAAACGCATAATTAGCGAAGGGGGCACAAATCTCCCGGATGATAATCTAGGTATAATCTAATTAGATATTGTCGAGAGTATTATGCTACAAAAGCCACTAGTTTTTCATGGTGTGAGAACACTTGTCATCATTCTCATTACACTAATAATTGTTCATTTTTTTGTCTATACAGTAATGCCATGGGAGGAGGGCTACCTATTCCCGCTCAAATCAAGTGTTACTCTTTTTTTGTTTGGAATGTCCATTTGTTCTGTCAATTGGATCGTTCATACGCACTTACGATTTAAACAAGGCCTGAAACTGATTCACAGAATATTGATTATCACAGGCGTTACCGTTCTTTCCTATACAGTTTTGTATTACTTGATCAATGTTGTAGTGATGCAATATGAATTTTCAGCTATAGGATATGTGAAATTTTTATTCATCATACTCCTGGTCATGACTACTGAGTACTCGCTAGTCGCCCTGAGCGCATTTAAGAGTGTTAAGAATGAAAGGCATCATAAGTTGCTAATAGAAACGGGTCGTTTGAAAATAGCCGTAGATCCCAGTGAAATAATTTGTTTTAAGACACATTCCAAAATAATTAAGGTTTATATGAGGTCTAACAAGAGCTATTTAACCCAATTCAATTCATTGGAAGAGGTGGCTGAAACATTGAATGGTGTTGGTTTGGAATTTTTTCAGATAAACAGGCAATTCCTCATTAATAAGCATTCCGTTTCATCAGTAAAGAAACATGGGGATCGGAAATTGCGGATCACACTGGATTCGGTGCCTGATGAATTGTGTGAGGAGGATATAAGTGTTAGCAGGCACAGAAACAAGGATTTTCATAGCTGGTTGACAGGGACCTCCCATTTTATCACTCTATAGCTATTTGATTGAACGAGATGCAGCCTAGGTCAGAGTAGCTGCTCATTAAAAACAAAAGGCCCCCCAATTGGGGGGCCAGCACTTCAAACGTATCGACCTTTGTTTTTAAACCGAGTAAAGTATCAATCCCGCTCAAAGCACATACCTTATTCGAACTCTACACCGCCAAGTTAGAAGAGCCTATCCATTTGAGAAAAATCAAACTGGTAAGTGGGACTTATATCCTGGCATTTCGAGAAAATAGAAATGTTTCACCAGTTCGAATCACTGTTTTTTTTGAGAGCACAAACCGAAGCTCAGGATCTTCAAAAGATCATTTCTGCCACGCTGCTATTACTCAATGGTGAACTGTAAATAATTCAGACACACGGAATGATCCGCTGGTAAATGGCGAATTCTTGATGGCATTTCGCGATTATTTACCCATTCCGATGAAGCGTCAGATGGTATGCCTTATGAGCTTGTACGCCTAAGTAAATATTGTTTAACTAATAACACAGATTACATGCGTAAACTTTTACTGTTTTTTACGATGTTCTTGTTTGCTGTTGCTTCGGTAATGGCACAAAGGACGGTCTCAGGTAAGGTCACCGATGACACGGGTGAAGGCCTTCCCGGAGTGAATGTTGTGATTAAAGGCACAACAAGCGGAACGACCACCGACTTGGATGGTAACTTCAGCCTTAGTGTAGATCAGGGAGCGACCTTAGTGTTCTCTTCCATTGGATTTGCACAACAAGAGATTGCTGTAGGATCCAGGACTGTGATCGATGTGACCATGGGTGCTGACGTGACCGAACTTTCAGAAGTAGTTGTAACTGCTTTGGGAGTTGAGCGTAGCGAGAAGGCCCTGGGTTATGCGGTTCAGGAGGTGGAAAGTGAAGCGATGGTAAATTCTGGAGCAGTGAATGCTGTAGATGCCCTTGTAGGTAAGGCAGCAGGTATCCAGATCACCAGAGCATCAGGTTCTGCCGGTGGAGGATCAAGGATCTTGATTCGAGGTGTGACATCCATGGTGGGTAACAACCAGCCAATTGTTGTAATTGATGGTGTTCGAACCAACAACAACACAATTGGTGGTGGTGACATCACAGGAACTGAGGCTAGTACAGCAGGTACAGCACAATCCAACCGATTGATGGACTTGAATGTGAATGACATTGAGTCTGTTAGTGTATTGAAAGGAGCTGCAGCGACAGCACTTTATGGTACAGCGGGATCTACTGGTGTGATTGTGATCACAACGAAGAAAGGTAAGAAAGGAGCTGGCTTGAGTGTGAACTTTACACACCAAACTGCTTTTGACAACATCACAACTACTCCAAACTTGCAGAATATTTATGCTCAAGGATCTGGAGGGAGCTATCAAGACCCTTCTACCGGTGCTTTTGCATCTTGGGGACCAAGAATTTCTGACTTGGAATATTCCAATGATCCCAATCACCCGGACGCACCCGGAGCAGCTGGGTTTGACAATGATGGAAACTATCTATATGACCGAAATGGTTTCTTGGTTCCGGCTGGAACGGGAAGTGGTCAGGCAGCAAACGTTTATGATAACGTAGGAGATTTCTTCCAGACAGGAGTAACAAACACTTCTTCCATTAGTATTTCCGGAGGCTCAGATGTAGCTACTTTCCGATTCAGTGCTTCAAACCACGATCAGGAAGGTATCACTCCTAATGAGGAATATTTAAGAAAGACCGCAAGTGTAGCAACTACACTTCAGGCTACTGAAGCCCTTTCTTTCCAGGCTACCATGAATTATACACGGTCAGACCATGTCAGGATCCAGCAGGGATCAAACACGTCTGGTCTGTTGCTAGGTATGTATCGAACTCCATCTTCTTTTGACAACTCTAATGGATTTGGTTTTGATGCGGTTGATCAGCCTTCATCTTACATTTTCCCAACAGGAGCTCAGCGAAACTACCGGGGTGGTGGTGGATATGACAATCCATACTGGGTAATTAACAATGCGTTGAGAGAGGAGGAAGTACACCGAATCTTCGGAAGCTTCCAGACCAATTATAAAGTAAGTGACTGGATCAACATCGGAATGAATGTTGGTACTGACATCACTACAGATAACAGGAAGCAGAACTTCGAAATTGGATCAAGAACCAATACAACTGGTACGATCCTATTGGATGAGTACACGACTCGTCAGACTGATTTCTACCTGAACGTTAGTGGATCAGGACAGTTGAATGATGATTTCGCGTTGAACTACTTAGCAGGTGTGAACATGTTCAGCTTTAACCGGCATAAGGTGCTGAGTCAGGGAGATGCGTTGGTATTCCAGGGATTTCTGGATATCAGTAATGCAACTGCGATCAGTGCATTAGAAGATGACACACGTTTCAGAACGTTGGGATTCTTCGGGCAGGTAGAGACCAGCTGGAGAAACACTGTGTTTGTAACGTTGACAGCACGTCAGGATTACGATTCTCGTTTGGTAGTCCCAGGAGCATTTGATGCTGGAAACGCTGGATTCTTCTATCCATCAGTTTCAACTTCATTTGTATTCACCGAGCTATTGCCAGCGAGCAATATCTTGACGTTTGGTAAGTTGAGATTGAGCTGGGCACAGGTAGGAGCACCTCCTCCATTTGCTTACTTGACTTCAACTCCATATGAAGTAGACAACATCAATGGATTAGGAGACGGATGGGGAACCAATCCAACCTGGCCAATCAACGGGGTGACTGCTTTTGAGCTTGATAACACCCTTGGAAACCCTCAGTTGACTCCAGAGTTGACAACTACTATCGAGATTGGAGCAGACTTACGATTCCTGGATGGTAAGATCGGTTTGGATGTGACCTACTTCGACCGAAAGTCTGAAGATGCGATCCTTAACGCTTCACTTCCAAGAACAAGTGGATATTCAAGTATCTGGCAAAATGCAGGTCGAATGACCTCAACAGGATGGGAAGTAACCTTGAATGCTACACCTGTTAGTTCAGGAGATTTCAACTGGGATACTCAATTGAACTTCACTCAGAATGAAAGTATTGTTGAGGAGTTGGCTCCAGGTATTGAGCGACTATTCCTGGCAGGATTCCAGAGTGCGGGTACTTACCTGGTAACTGGTAACCAGTACGGTGCAATCTTCGGAGGAGCTTACCTACGACAAGATGCAGGTACTGATGCAGATACAGACTTGAACATCCCTGGCGGACCTATCGTGATCAACGATGATCCTACTTCAGTTGAATATGGCTACCAGGCGATTGACAATACACAGCGAGCAATTGGTGATCCAAACCCTGATTTCATCGTAGGATGGAGAAACAGCCTGACTTACAAGAACTTCAGTTTTGGATTCCTATTAGACTGGAGACAAGGAGGGGACATGTGGAACGGAACAGCATGGGCACTTTCATTCTTTGGAAGATCTCAGCTGACTGCTGACACTCGTGAAGAGTCACCTTTCATCATTGACGGAGTACTTTCTGACGGATCTCCAAACAATATTCCTATTGTAAGAGACCAGAATTACTGGACTTCCTCACTAGGAGGCTTTGGAGCAGTAGGAGAGCAGTTTGTACAAGATGGAGGCTGGATCAGATTGAGAGAGCTTCAGTTTAACTACAACCTACCAGCGTCACTATTCAGCAACACGTTTGTGAAGAGTGCATCTGTAGGATTCGTAGGTCGAAACTTGTGGTATGAGTGGGAGTATGACGGAGTAGATCCTGAGACTTCACTGACAGGAACTGGAAATGGTCAAGGCTTTGACTACTTCAACCAGCCTGCTACCAGGACTGCCATGTTCAGACTCAATGTTAATTTCTAATAGGTAAAGATGAAATTCATGAAGATCAAGAATATACTTCTCATGGGATTGGTATTGACAGCCTTCTCATGTGAGGACTTTTTAGGAGGAGATTTCAACCAGGATCCGAATAAACCGGGGACTGTTCCGATCTCAGCTCTTCTCCCTCAGATACAGATCTCTCTTGCTGACACATACGGTGGATCGTTTTCCCGATGGAACAGTATGTTCACACAGCAGGTAGAAGGAGTAGCTCGACAGTGGTCAGCATTCAATCAATATGCGATTCAGCCGGTAAGGTTTGATGATGCAATGAATGATTACTATGAGAACGTCCTTGTTGAATTGCTTCCGGTTAAGGCTGAGGCTGAAGAATTAGGCTATAATCATTACCTCGCCGTGGCAAACATGTTGGAAGCTTTTATGATCATGACTTCTGTAGATGTTTGGGGAGACATTCCTTACACTGAAGCTGGCTTAGGTTCTGAAAACTTCAGTCCGGCGTATGATGACGATGAAGCCGTTTATACAGCGGGATTCAATTTGATCAATGAGGCAATCTCTCTGTTCGGTCAATCTCCAGGTGCGGTAGCGCCAGGAAGTGAAGACCTATACTACGGTGGAGATGTGGATCAATGGTTAAAAGCAGCAAATGCCTTATTAGCCAGGTACTATCTGCACCTTGGTGATTATTCGAATGCACTATCTAGCGCGCAGGCCTCCTTTGAGGACAGAGGTGACAACATGTCTTATCAATATGGAACTGCTCCTGATGGAGCTCAGTGGCACCGATTCAATGATGGACGTACTGGTGATATCGAGTTCCACGATGATTCCATGGGAGCTTTGATGACATCACTGAACGATGATGATCGATTGGAAGTACTTGATGTTACTTTCACACCAACAGGTCATCCGTATTTAATTGATGCATTTCGCCAGGATTTGATCTCTTATCGAGAAATCCAATTCATCATTGCAGAAAGTGCATTTAGGCTTGGTCAGGCTGCTACAGCGCATACTGCGTACCTGGAAGCAATTAGTGCATCATTTGAGGAATTAGGATTCGAAGGTGATGGAGCTGAATACACTGCTTATGTAGGTCAGGCTGCCATTGATCCAGGATCCGGAAGCTTAACGCTTAACCATATCATGACTCAGAAATACATCGGGTTGTTCGTTCAGCCGGAAGTATTCAATGATTGGAGAAGAACAGGCATTCCTTCATTGACTCCTGTATCAGGAACAGCGATTCCCAGACGATGGAATTATGGTTTCAACGAGTACTTGTTTAATGCGAATGCACCGGATGAAAATTCAGTGACATTGTTCGCTCCGCAGGTATTCTGGGATCCTAATTAATTAATGCACTAAAATCTAGAATAACATGAAGAATATATTATATATCGTTTTTCCAGTATTGGTCGTAGTTGGCCTTTCAGGTTGCGATACTGCAGGAGGTGCGGATGATGACATCTTCGCTCGAGGTGCTGATGCAGCGCTGGCGAGTTGGGTGTCTGCACCAAGCGGTGACCTGATCTTGTCGGACCCTACTTCTGCGTTAGCGTGGGAGGTGGAGTTCATTGACGAGAGCAATGGATCAACAGTAGAATCATTTCAAATTGCCATCTCTGATGGAACCAACAGTGGGTCTATTAGCTACAGCAGTTTCACAGCAAATGCGGAAGGAAACCAAGGTGTTTCAGGAAGCATTTCTTTGAACGACATAGCTTCAGCTATAGGCGTAACTGTTGCTTCAATGTCAGAAGATGATGATTTCACATTTGCACCTACTTTAACGAGAGGTGGAGTAGTTTATCCAGTAGGAAATGCAAGTCAGTTTTTGAATGCGGTTGCTGATTTTTCAGCAACAATTGCAACAGAAACTACTTCATTGACAACTTCTTCAGTGAAGAACGAGAGTATCAACTCAGCGGATACCTTATTCCTTGAGTTCACAAATGACTTCACGACGGAGTTGTTGGTTGATCCAACGTTGACCATAGTTTCAGCTACAGGTCAGGTTGACAATGCTTTTGGAGCAGTTGCTGCATTGGTGGATGAAGATGGAGATGATTCGGTTTATTATGCGATCCTGACGCCTACAGCTGCAGCTACTGATACTATTTCAGTAACACTTTCAGCTGCTTCAGCAATTGCAACTGGGTTTGCAATGGTAGATACTACCCTGGCAGATATCTGGATTGTTGATAATGCTATTCCAACTGCTACCGACAACTCATCATTCGTGATAGGTTCTGGAGGTGGTAATGTTGGCTATGGCTATAATATCGCACTAGACGAGAACATTGGTGATGCAACCCTCACCGTGGATATTACCGGAGTTGATGATGACGGTGATGGAGACATAGATGGTGCGGACGCTGATGGCGATGCGGTATCAGTAACTATTGCTGATGGCTCTATCGATGATGACGTGTTTAACTTCACGTACACGATTGCCTCTGGAACAAATGGAACGTTGACTTTAACATTGGAAGATTTGGCAGGTAATGCAATTGCAGCACCGATTGTCACAGCTTTCTGAGTTAGATTAACGATAACTTCAAAAAACCACCCGTCATTCGGCGGGTGGTTTTTTTGTTGAATTGAAAACAGGGTATTGCTCTCACAGAACTCTAGTGAGCAAGCATGTTTTGAGAGTTCTTTCACCTCTTATCTCAATCAGGCTGTTTTAGATTCCCATCTTCTGGATGATTCAGCCTCCATTTTTTTGAAATCGCGATATTACTCCAGGGAAACTACTGAGTTGAGGATAAATGTTTCTTAATTGTGGCTTACTATAATCAAACGGAATTGTTTGGTTAATACCGGTTTCCGAATTCATCGATGGTCTGACAGGAGGTAAGAGTTATCCATTATTTGAAGATGCTGGTCTTATCCAAGTAATGCTTAACCAAAGATAATTTCAACAAGCTGAGGCAATAGCAAATAAAGAAAAAGGGGGACCAATTGGACCCCCGATAGCAACATGAAGTTTGAGTTGCTAATCCCCTATGAATTAAAAATTGCTAGTATTCAGCTGGTTTGCCTGTGTACTCTGCTATGACCTGCTTTATTTGCGCCGTGTGTCTTAAACCATGAGCAGCGATCACCAATCCTAATTGATAGGAATCTACTTTTCCAAATGGTGCGTTTCCATAGTGGTTTCTGAGATCGAGTGATTTGTCGGAGAGAAAATTGATGATCTCGCTTCTGGACTGCTCAATTCGTTTGATTGATTCACTTCTAGAAAGATTTGATGAAGGAGGGGGTAATGGAGTTTCCGCTTTTTTCCCCCTATCGGATGTAAAGGTTATGATCAAGCCATCTCTGTGTTTCAGGGATTCCTTCTCTTTGGGATCTTCACTTAACGATTTTTTAAGATTGTCAAACACACCGGATTCTGCAACGATTATATGATCCATGCATTCAGCTATACTCCAGCCTCCGTTTTTCGGTGTATAATTCCACATTTCGTCATCAACCTGTGAAAGAGCTTCTATAGTATGAACTTTAGAAGATTCCAGATATTCCAATAGAAAACCCAGTTCCGTATTCCTGGATTTTTTCTGCCCAAGACTGCCAAAGGCCATCAAGGTTACCAATATATAAGTAAATAGTTTTGACATATAAATTATGTTTTTCTATTAGTAAGCTCGTGAATATTTTTATTCATGGAAGGAAGGATTTACCCAAAAAAGAGGGGTTTTTTGACAAAGTGTCCAACCCTCATTTTACGTTATTCAGTTAATTGGAATTTGAAGCTCATTGAGAGCTTGATAAGCCATTCCGTTAAACTCAAAGATCAATGGGCTGTTTGCCATATCTGGCAAGCTGGAAAGAAGCACTCCCGTAACTTGATTTATTGGATCGACGAAGAAGTAGGTATGGGAAGACCCGATCCAGCAAAGAGAGCCTGGCCTGAATCCTAAGTTGTTTTTTTCGTAAGTGACACTCACACCATAGCCGAATCCTAACCCATCAAATGCCAGCTCTCCGATTTTGATAGGAGTTAGATCTGCCGGTAAGTGGTTTTTCGACATTAAGGAGATAGTTTCCGGATTCAAAACCACTTTGCCTTTGAAATTGCCACCTTGCATGATCATTAATGCGAAGTTGGTATAATCACCCACTGTTGAAACGAGTCCGGAGTTTCCACGAGCAAAGGCTGCCGGTGAACCTTTTCTGAACTCGAGCTTATTGTTTTCTCCAAAAACATAATAATCAGCCACTTCTCCAGACAACTCATAACTTGTTTGAGTCATTTCAAGTGGTTTGAATACATTTTCCTCCAGATAGTCCGATAAGGATTGACCAGTCACTCGCTCAATAACCAACCCAAGAACATCTGTACTGAAACCATAGCGAAATGCTGTTCCAGGATCACTAGCTACAGGGATTTTCAGAATGTCTTCAACAAAGGCATCTAATGTTTCTTGATCAAATTTTAAGCCTTTATATCGCCTGGAAGTTTCATCGGTGTAAAACCGCGATGAAATACCGGATGTATGTGTTAGCAATTGATGTATGGTCACCTTCCTTCCAACCTTTTTTTGAGTGTCGTACAATTGAAGTGTATTGATCTCAGGAACATAGCTGGATACTTTGTCAGATAGTTTAAGCTGGCCTTTTTCAATGAGTTGAAGTACGCCAACGCTCACGACTGGTTTAGTCAAAGAGGCCATTCGGTAGCGAGTATCCAATCCAACACGCTTTTTGTTCTCAATATTTACTAACCCCTTTGCAGTTTCATAAATACGCCTCCCATCTTTTGTGATAATTGCTGTCAATCCCGGAAGCTTCCCTCGCTGAATGTAGGCTTCTAACTTCATGTCAATTGAAAGAGTCGAGGTATCGGATTCAATAGTATTGCATGTGGTTATTGATCCTGGTTTCTCCTGAAATGATTGCAGATTGTCCCGGTTCTCCGGTTCACTCCCGGACGAGCGATAGGATGATGAGAGATTGAGAAGAAAAGATAAGAACAGGAGATGGATAAACTTGATAATCAGATAGTTCATACCATAATTAAACACATTGTATGCCTGGTTGATAAGGGGGTATCCAGATGAATTAAGTGGGTTTACGGACAGATATATGAGAAGTCGATTGTATCCCTAGTTAAGGAGTTGGGGGCAGTAACTCAATTGAGTTGAATATGTCGAATCGTGGAAAGATTTTGATATTTTTGTTTTAATACCAAAAAAGGAGGGTAATTGGACAGATGAAAATAGTGATTGTAATTCCAAATGGAGAACTGGTCTTAAGCTCTATTTCCGGTTCTTACAAGTTGTTTAAAGCGGCGATTTCTGAAAACAACAATGGAGATCATCAGTTGATCATTGCGGGCCATAAGAAACCGACGAAACTACTGGATGGCCTTTTCTATGTTCGGCCGGAAATTCATTGGAGGGAGATAGAAAAATGTGATTTGATCATTGTTCCGGCAATAAAACAGGAAATTGAAGAGGCTCTAACAGCTAATTCGGATTTGATGAATTGGTTATGTGAACAGTATACAAAAGGTGCCCATGTCGCTAGCTTGTGTACGGGATCTTTTCTTTTGGCGGAGGCCGGGCTTCTTGATGGAAAGAGGTGCACGACACATTGGCTATACTCCTCTTTGTTTAACTCAAGGTATGAGAACAAGAAATTTTCCAAGAATAATATTATAACTGAGGATCAACGCATTTATACAAGTGGCGGAGCTTACTCTTTTCTGAACTTGATTGTTTACCTAATAGAGGTCTTCTTTGACAAAGAAACTTCGCTCTACATTGCTGGTATTTTCGAGGTGGATTATGGTAGAAGCAACCAGGATCAGTTCATAGTCTTTAATTCTCAGAAAAGTCATTTAGATGATAACATAAAGAGGGCACAGGATTTTCTTGAAACCAACTATGATAAGAAGATATCAAACCATGAATTAGCGGATGTAGCTATGCTTGGTGAGCGGACAATGGTAAGGAGGTTTAAGGAGCTTACCGGAAACACACCAAATGAGTATCTACAACGGGTAAGGACGGAAGCAGCCAAGGAACTATTGACCAATACGGATCACCAGATAAGTCAAATCCAATATGCCGTGGGATACAATGATTCTAAGACCTTTCGGGAGATTTTTTTCCGACACTCGGGTTGCACTCCTATGGAATATCGAAAGAAGTATAGCCTAAGTAGAATGGAGTACGTATTTGACTAATGGTTGACTTCCAGGTGTAGATTCAGCTGGATCTTATCGTTCAAGGAATGAATTCTTTCCAATAAGAATCGTCGCTGACTTTGGTTTTCAGACAGCTCATGAGCTATGCTGTAGCATTTTAATGCTGGCTCGTACTCTTGTAGTTTTTCGTAAAACTTGGCTTTGGCAGCATGGTACAGGTTTAGCTCAATTAGTCGTTGATCTTTCCTGACGCATGATTCCAATACCTTCAGACCATATTCATATCCCTTTAGCATGGCTTCACTTATTGCAATATTCAGAAGGGTGATAGGAGAAGGCTTAAGGACATATAACCAATTGTAAAGCTGATTGATTTTTATCCAATCCGTTGCTTGTATGGAAGATGACTGACAATGAAGTGCTGCTATGTTGGCTTCAATATGATAGGTCGAAAGATCACCTTTAGACTCAGACGCTTCGCTCAGGTAATACACTCCGTACTTGATTAACGTTTTATCCCAAAGTTCTCTGTCTTGATCTTCAAGCAGGTTCATTGTTCCCTGGTTGTTGACCCTTGAGTCAAACCTTGCGGTGTGAAAACACATTAAAGCAAGAAGAGCATTGGTGTCTGAACTTTCCTTAAACCGCTCTATGATCAGTTTAGCAAGGCGCATGGACTCAAGACATATTGACCTGGAACTTTGTCCATCTTCAACATTATCATAGCCTTTTAGAAACATTAAGTAGAGGATGTTATTGACTGCATTTAGTCGAGATGGTAATTCTCTATATGTCGGAATTTTTAACTCGATCTTACCCTGCCGTATTTTCTGCTTGATCCTTACCAGCCTTTTCTTCACAACCTCTTCTTCAAGTGTTAAGACCAGGGCAATTTCCCGACCACTGAATCCACACAATGTATTCAACGTAAGTATTACTTGATTGTCTGTCCGTAATTGAGGACTACAACACGCGAAGAATAACTTAAGCATTCCATCAAGAATTTCAGTTTCCAGTACTTCCTCGTTTAAGTAACTTCTTTCTTGATTGAATGACTCATTGATTATCCGCTTCCCAATCGAAATGTGCTTAGAATAATTAAATGCCTTTCTTTTGGCGACTTTGAATAACCAGGCGGTAGGATTTTCAGGGACAGTATTGTCTCTCCAACTTTTACACGCCTCATACAAGGCCTCCTGAGCAATGTCTTCGGCACTTTGTATTGAACCATTCAATAGTGGTGTGAGGTAAGATACGAGTTTTGAATACTCCCTTCTGAATAGGTTATCAACAAGATTTTCGATACCTGATCCTTCTTCAACCCATTTCATCAACCGGTCTTAAGAAAATTTCAAATTCATCAAGAAGGGGGCAGGAGGAGGCAATTTCTTGAGCCTGATGTTCGTGTACTGCCCTGATAATAATAATTCCGCCGATCATCTCTTTTGGTTCCAGAAACGGCCCGTCGGAGATAAAATTCTCCGTGCTTCTGAAATGGATTCCTGATGGTTTGAGTGGTTGACCCCACACATAGTTCCCTTTCTCAAGAAGTTCGTTCATCCATTGAAGGTATTTTTCTCTCCTTCTTTCTATCTCTTCTTCAGAAAATCCATGATTCCCATCTCCTTTGATCAGTAATATGAATTCATTCATACAGTATCATTTTCAAGTTTAGTTTTCAAATTGCCATAAGCCTTTTTAAGGGTTTTCTCCAGGGACTTTCTCACCATTAATAGATCCATGAGCTTTCCGATAAGCCCAAGCTTCATTAAGTAAGCGGTTTGCTGTGTAATAGAAGTCTGATCCGTATCCACCTCTTCCGTGATGATGTCCCATTTGAAGTATTTGACCGGGAGCTTATGTTCAACCATCTCCATAGAAATAAGCTTATTCTTTTCAATCCCGGTGATTTGCTCTTTTACAACGTTTCCATCTTTTAGATGACATTGCCTGGTAGCTCCTGTAGTTTCCTTTAGACCTGAAACATATTTTGATTCGATGACTTCATCTACCCATTGATCTACCTCGTCGATTCTAAGCAAGGACTGAAATACCTCATTGACCGGAGCATTGATCGAAACGGTTGTTTCAATTGAACTCGTACTGTTGGGAATTAGTAGGAGCAATCCCAAGGCAATGACGATTATGATTGCTATTGTTAAATACATAATTGAGTCGGCTTAATAAAGTCCACCGCATTGGTGCGGTGGACTGAATTCTCTCTACATTTTCAGAAACGGTCTCACGTATATTCCGCATCCATCCAGAAGTGGGCATTCCTTGGCAATTTCAGATGCCCCTTCCAAGTTTTCAGCCTTTACATGAATGTACCCTCCAATTGTAGTCTCTGGGTTTAGAAACTCACCTTCTTCGGTTTGATTTCCATGTGTCAGATACACTCCCTCTGTTTTGAAAGGGCTTCCTTCCACATACTGTCCTGAACTTTTCCATTTTTCCATCCAGGCCATATATTCCTGCAACTGGTTTTGCATTTTTTCGGGTGACTTTCTCGAGCCATCTCCTTCAATTAATAGCATGTAATCTTCCATGATTTTAGTTGTTTTTAGTATATCAATTGAAATGCGGGCTTGAGGACATTTCAGTTAAGGTTTTTATTCATCTACACATATATGAAGTACAAGGCTGGTACTTAATTACGAGGCATTTCGAAGAGTGAGTTCGTTTTGTCAATAAACCCTAAACAATTGGCAGAATTCCACTTATAGAGTGTTTTAGATAGATCCCATCTTACGGTGTTTCATGAAGGGTCAGGTTAAACTATTTTGAAGCACCACTAAGCGATTATGACTATTAATAGAAGCAAGCACTTTTTCTTTTTGATGGCTGCCTTTATAAAAATGATACTCAAATTCATTTCTTACCCAATCATTACTGCAGCTTTAGGAATTGGCCTTTGGAGTTGTTCCGATCCAAGACCCAATGATCCTTCCGAAGAACTCAAGCAACTACGGTTAGAATTTCAGAATGCCTGGATCAGAGGAGATTCCGCAGCAGTTATGAATTTGATGACAGAGGATGTAGTCTTTATGCCACACCATGGAGCTCCAATGGTTAAGGGAATTGATGAGTTGGCGACTTATTGGTTTGACCCGTCATATTCACCAACGGAGGTGGTCGTATTCACTTGCGATTTTGAAGGAGTAGAATTTTCCAGAGATCTTGGTTTGACCTACGGGAGGTTCAAATTAGTCTATAATTATGAAGGTAAGAATTATAAGAATGAGGGAAATTTCCTCAACGTCTTTAAACAAATTGGTGGCTTGTGGAAATTCTCTCAGATAATTTTCAACGATCCGGTAGTTGAGCAAAATGACCTATAAGCTAATTTTTGGAGACATCAGAACGTTCGAACCATTCACGAAACGCTGTATTCTTGTATCGACTAATTCGCACATCATGACTATATCCGTTACAGACGTTTTCATCTAATTCGATCATTAGTGTTCGATTGGGCATTTGCCGGTAGGCATATACCATGTCGCGATGAATCAACAATTGTCTGTTTACTCGAAAGAAAGAGGTTTTAGGAAGATGCCTTTCGACTTCTTCCAATGAGCTAAAGTTGGTAACAGTCTTACTTCCGTTCTGTTGTTTGAGTGTAACTATACCACCCTTGGAATAAAGCAATGCTATGTCGTCTGGATTTACATGAAAGGTTTTTGTGCCTGCTTTGATCAGAATAGACTTGGAAATGGCTGATGGATGGTTTATGACTGAGTCTGGCTTAACCTGACTTCTCATAATCAAGTATTCAAAAACCATTACCACTTCCGCAATGAATAGGTAATTCATGAATTTGAAAATGTTGAAAGCGGAATTAAACAACCCGATGTTTACCACTAAATGTAGGATAGAATAGATGATGAATGTAGATAGCGTGACCAATCCAATTTCATTGATAAGACTAAAACTCTTTGTAGGATCTTTAGTTTTGATGAGCTTTTTAACAATGTAGAAATTGAATGTGCAGATAACTATTCCGAAAAGAGAGACAAGTAACACACTAAGAAGTGGAAAACGGTAGTCAGCATCCCAAGGTAACCGCTGATATCCTGCGAAGTGCGCTACGAGGATCGCAATTATCAATACTAATCCAGATCGTTTTAGATGCAGTTGAAAATCATCGACTTTGATGATTTTCCAGTCATGTTTATAAGGAAATCGGATAGAGTGATCCATAATGCCATTGAGATCGTTAAATTTTCATCCAACGAGAAAACAGATTCAACGGCGAAGACCTGTCCGGATTACCATATTTTTTTTCGGGATACCCACTGATAAGAGCTTTATTGACTACTTGGTTTCGTGACTACTTGGTTTCGTCAATCTCATAAACCTCGAGATCACAATCTTCGAGGATGGGAAATTCATCAATTGCAGCTTTTAGATCACTGGGATGTTGCACTTTGATCTTCATATATCCGGAATAGCACTTTGGATGATGCAATTCCGATTCACTGACGTATATGTTGTGATCTGTAAATCTACTTCCAGTTATGTCACAACCTTTCTTGTTCCATTTTTTTAGCCAGGAGATATGGTTGACTAATCTGCTATACATATCTCCTGGAGATTTTTTCGGCTCTTTGCCAAGTATTAGTACAAAGTAATTCACCACTTTAATGGATTTTGACTTGACTTACTTTCGCATCTTTTTTCATCGCGCTGATGTTGACGAAAACCATAAAATGCAGGCAAGAAAAATAACCAATTGCAAAGGTTGGAAACATAGAAAGTGGTAAGGTTGCTAAAGTAGCTCTCGCACCACCCGGCGCTGGTGGATCTATGCTCAATGGTCCTCCGACAAACACCAAAGTGATCGTGACGAAAAAATCTGTGAACCCCCATATGTTCATCCAGAGAGATCTCCTTAACCAGCCATCTTTTTGATAGACAATGCCATAGCAAACAAACAAAGCAAGAATTCCAACCGATGCATCCAATATACTCATGGGTATTGCAAAACCTCCTGGAAGCAGGCCATATCCCCAGATGAGTATGATACCCAAGCCCAACACTCTCAATATTTGAAGCATGTTCAGGAAGAGAAAGTCCAGGCTCAATATCCAGGTCTTAAATTGCTTAACAGTTCCATATATGATCCAAAACAGGATCATAGGCGCAACTATGAAAAGTTGGATGTTGCTAATACCCAATATAGGTCTGCTCTTAAAAAAACCAGAATAACTAAGTAGGAATGATGTTGCAAACCAGCCAATTGTGACAAATAAGAAAATGTAACCGGGTAATTTTCCTTTAATTTCCATAATTCGATTTGATTTTCGCCCCGAGAATTATTAGTGATTATGCGACTTGGCTATTTCGTACGATGAAATTTTCTTTCCAAGATGTTTTTCGACTTTTGCTATCAAATCCTTTTGAGTTTCACGAATCGCTTTTGTCTCACTATCTCCAACTCGTATCACGATTAGCCCATGAGGTCCTCCGTCCAATAGCATTGGAGCAGCAGTGTGCCAGTGAAACTTATCGAAACCCAAGTCCTCACTCTTTGCGAAAGAAGCATAGATCATGTAATGTGGATAATAAAGCGCCACTTTTCCAGTTGGACTAGGTAAGATGTTGGTCGGAGACAACATGTAAGAAATACCAGGATTTTGTGGAATGCTATAAGTATTGTTGGCAAACCGATCAGCTACTAATCGCTTGATTTCTTTAGCGCTCTTGCCTTCAGCTATCCACTTTCCACGGTCAAGAATTCTGGGAATGTGTGTACGGACGCCTTCTGCATCAAATGAAACAGGAGCAAACGCATCCGGAAACTCAGGGACTCGTTCTACTAGTGCGAAAAAACCATTTGAGGATTCTTTCTTTTTAAAGTACCCTTTATCCTCATTAAATAAGTAAACACCAGCCCCATCTCTCAGGTGATCCGGAAGCGAGCTAAGTGCCAGCTCGGTTTCCAATTCTTCCGGGAAAACAATAGTTTTCTTTTCTACCTGAGCGTGTCCAACGACTGAAAGCGCAATTGTTGTAATTATCAGAATTTTCTTCATTTTATTATAAGTTTTTGCCCAAGAAACGATGGATTCTGACCATGGATAGAGCTGGTTATTGATAATTGAATGAATGGACGTGACTGGCTAACGTGTGGTAAATATGGAGATGAGACTTAGGGACCAGGTATTCATTCGCTAGACATCAGTTGTATCCTCATGGATGTGGAGCATAGAGCCATCCAATGTCATTTCCTGACCATTCATTCAAAATGGCTCGCTAAAAGTCCTTATTCCAAGCGCTAATTCGTTCAACATTTGAAATCCTTAACTGTCGAAATCAAAAAAAATGAATTCTATGAAAAAGTTTTATCTCCTTTCAATTGCATTTTGTTTGCTGAATTTACTGGCCCTGGCTCAGGATACTTCGGGAATAGACATTGCTGATATTAAGCTGAACTGTAATGTTTCAAGCATGGAAGAGGTTAGATCCTTTTACACGGATGTTTTGGGAGCCAACCTTGTTTCTCCTGAATCAAAAGTTCCAAGGGATTACATTCAATTTGACAATGATCAGAGAATCAATATCATTTACATGTCTGATTCGGAGAAAGTATTAACAAAGGAGCAGGCGATGAATGCGCCATGGGTGAAAATAGAAGTTGAAGACTTTGATAAGCGATACAAAAAAGTCAAAAAATCAGGGGTTTCGATTATAAAAGAAAATAAAGAAAAGAGAGAGCTTTACTTTCAATCACCTGATGGACAGGTCTACAGAATGGTTGGGAAGGAATAGAAATAAGAAATCTCTTAAGACTCATAATATGGCTAAGCATTCAAAAAGGAAATTCAAAACCCCGGAGGCGCTTTGGACATTGGCAGAAGAAAAATTCAGCGCCATTCAGGCTAAGTTGATTGAACAAGAAGGAGTATCCGCTGGTACGATGATGTCGCATCCATCCATAAAGTATCTGGATAAGAACTTTGCGTTCATTCATGAAGGTATTATGATCTTTCGCTTAGGGCGGGATTTTGAGCCTGAGAGCTTTGGTATAAAAAAATGGGATTTACTGAATCCATTTGAATCAAAACCTCCTATGAAAGACTGGTTCGAATTTCCGTATGAAGAAATTGAAAACTGGGACGATTTAGCAGTCCTGGCACTTGAAAAACAGAAAGTCTAACTTTCTTAAACGCTTTGAAATTTGAACAAGAAACCACTTCTCATTCTATTATTTTGTATTTCTATAAAACTTACATGGGCGCAATCTTGCAATATAAAAACCGACTCAACCTATTTTGATTGTTGGGTTGGCGACTGGTATTTTCTGGAAGGTAATGAGCTGGCATCAAAGCCATCATTTAAGGTAAAACGGGCACTCTATCACAGCTCGTTCGAGGAAGAATGGATCGAACCAGGGTACGAGCACATCTATCAGAAGGCTTGGAGAGCATGGGATTCAAGAAGTAAGAAATGGGATTTTGCTTGGATGGCCGCTGACGGGTTATTTCAAATTTGGGAAGGAAAAAAGGTTGATGGTGTTTGGTACATGTATAAGGAGTTTATCATCGGAAATGAGCCTGTACTTTCGCGCCAGGCATTTAGGCCGGTCAATGATTCCACATTTCTCAGAACTAGTGAACACTCAAGGGATGGCGGTGAGAGTTGGACTCTTAGATTTCAAGAAACTTATCGGAAGAAGTAACGTGGTATGAGCTAATAATAGAAAGGCTCTATTTGTTTGGGCTTTTGATCATATGGTATATCTTCTTACATGATACAGGCTAACTACCAACCCTTTAAGTCTTAGGTTCTTCAATATCCTGAATACCAACGAATCCTTTTTGCAGGAAATCTCATTAGAATATGTCTATCTGTCCGCTTTATGGTTAGATGATTGATATCAATGCTTTATCATCGTTCCCTGCATTGCTTGAACTGTTGTATGACGAATTTGAGGTTGGGTGAAGAAATCATCCACTATCTGATCAAACCACAGTGCACGCTCTTGAAAAATCATGTGCGTTGATCCTGGGAGAATACAAAGGAAAGAATTTGTTATCGCTTCAAAGATCTCCAAAGTATGTTCATGCCTTATGATGTCACGATCACCAGCCATGACCAAAACATCTGCTTCGATTTGTTTAAGCATTTCTTTACTGATATTTGGTTGTTCAGTTAGAAGTTTCAACCGTTTGGATTTCAGAGGATCTCCATCCGCATCTTTTTCCATATGAGCGATTAAAGGTAAAACAGCTGGATCCACAGCAGTGGTGTCGGGTCGTAGATTCGCCCCACTAACAACAATTTTTTTGAAATTTGTAGGGTTAGAAATTCCCATCAACAAAGCAATATTTCCACCGTCACTATGTCCCCAAACATTCACATCTGAGAGATTCAAATATTCCAAAATTGAATTCATATCATCCGCCATTTGTTCAAATGTCACTTCACCTGAAGGGCAATCGCTTTTACCATGGCACCTGTTGTCCATTGCAATTACAAAGTACTTCTTCGAAAATTTTTCTATTTGACTTGATCTTGCACTAATAGAACCGCCATTCCCGTGAAGGATCACAAGAGGGTCTCCGGACCCGTAGGTTTCATAGTAAATATTTACTCCCTGATTTTGTGCAAAGTGGCCAGATTTGGGATTGTCACCGTATTCAATTGTCTGACAACTTGATGAGTAGGATAGTAACGAAGCACACAAGAAACATACAAAACTGATCCTAATTACTGCATGATTGCCTTCCGGAATTAAAATTGATCTCATTTTCATTCAATATGATTTATTTATTAACCAATATCATTAATGACTTGAGTAAATGTCTACCAATGAGACTTGAATTACTTGAAAAGACCAATATAGATAATGAATGGGCATGCCGAAAGAGGACTTAGCGCTCATTGCTACTGAAGACCTCCTTAGCACTTTAGAGTATCCTAATCAATGCAATCATACATTCATTGGAGAATTACTGCTTAAAGGGAATCAAGACAAGTGAAATTACATTCCGTAAAGGCAGGCTGAATACTAAACAAACAAAAAAAACCGCCGATTGGCGGGTAAAGTGATTCGCCCAGGACTCGAACGGAGACGTCCGCCCGGCTGGAACCACCTGCTTAGAAGCCGTAGTGGAACGAGCAGGAGCTCTATCCACCCTTTGATTTTTGAAAGCTGACAAGAAAAAACTGACCAGAAAATATGAGGATTGGAGGAAGGCCAAAGATTTCTTAATCACTATGTATCGTGACGATTCATTAATTTCATGAAACAAAAAACCCGCTGGTTGGCGGGTAAAGTGATTCGCCCAGGACTCGAACGGAGACGTCCGCCCGGCTGGAACCACCTGCTTAGAAGCCGTAGTGGAACGAGCAGGAGCTCTATCCACCCTTTGATTTTTGAAAGCTGGCAAGAAAAAACTGACCAGAAAATATGAGAATTGGAGGAAGGCCGAAGATTTCCCAATCACTATGTATTGTGACGGTTCATTCATTTCATGAAACAAAAAACCCGCCGGTTGGCGGGTAAAGTGATTCGCCCAGGACTCGAACCTGGAACCACCTGCTTAGAAGGCAGGAGCTCTATCCAGTTGAGCTAGCGAACCATTGCCTTCACTAAAGTTTCGGCAATTCAAAATCGCTCGATCATTAGTATTCTTTTTCGAAGAATGGCTCGTCCCGATCCTGTCTTAAGGTATTTCTCAAGTTTTCTCGCTTTCCATTCCTTATTGAGAGCTATAAAAGCTTCTATCTCAAATGGAATATATGCTTTGGTTGACTGGGTCTCACCATTGTTATGTTCTGTAAGTCTTCTGTTCAAATTGTTAGTGGAACCAACATACCTGAAACTTGAATTTTACTTTTCAGAACATATACAAACCACATATAGAATCTTTATCCTTAAAGTGGCCCGCTAAACGAAGCTAACAAAAGCGTTAGCTTGGTCGAGCGTAGTTTAGCGGAGAGAGGGGGATTCGAACCCCCGGTACGATTTCTCGCACGCATGTTTAGCAAACATGTGGTTTCAGCCACTCACCCACCTCTCCGTGTAGTGCTAAAAAACTCAGAGTCTCTTTCGACTCAATTTCTCCGTTTAAATTTAAGGCTGAAACGGTTTCAGCCCTGCCTACCGTCAGGCAGGCACTCACCCACCTCTCCGTGGGAATTCTGAACGTTTTCGCCCGTAGCTCAAAGACTGAAGGTGAAAACGGAGTGCAAATATAAAAGTTAGTGTGAAAAATTTGCAGGTGTAGTCATTTTAAAATCACCGCTCAAGACCCTCTGACATTACTGAAATCCTCCTGGAAGTTAGAGGTGAAATTTGCGAAGTACTCGAGTGGTCGATCAGCCTCTCGCATCACCAGGTAATGAGCTCTTTTCAACCCGTTTTTGCCAATGCGCTTGAAAATCAATTGATCGGACAGTTTAAATGGTTTCAAGGTCCATTCAGGCACGCACATAACGCCCATATTGGCAGCAATTAACTGCAGCGAAACCTCTGTAAAAGGGATGGCCGTTATTTTGGTTGGAACGATCCGGTTGGCTTTTAAGAAATGCTCGTATACAGAAACATTTTCCAAAGGGAATGAATTGATGAGTAGGTGGAGGTCTGAAAAATCACTTGCATCCAGGAATGGAGCCTCACCTAATTCATGCTCCTTGTGCATGACTACCTTTATTTCATCCTCGAAGACCTTGACTGAATACAATAGCTCAGAAGCCGGTTCAGTTGTTACGATGGCCATGTCCAGTTCATTCGACAGGATTTGAGAAATGGTCTGGTGGGTGGCACCCATGCTTAAATCAATGGAGATCTCTGGGTAGAGGATACCCATTTTTTGGACGAATGCCGGCAACTTATGAAAGAAGGATTGACACTCCGCACTAACTTTTAAAGAACCTTTAGCGCCTTCTTTGATTTGTTGGATGTTGCTGAATCCCTCATCAATGGTCTCGAAAAGCTTGTTTGCAATTTTATAGAGCTCTGCTCCTTCTTTGGTCAGCTGCCATTTGTTCCTGCTTCGGTTGAATACTTTGAAGCCCAGCCGGTCCTCCATTTCTCTCAATTGATGACTTAGAGCTGATTGAGTCAGGAAAAGATGCTCTGAGGAATTGGCAATATTTCCTTCCTCCTCGATCGACTTGATCAGTCTGAAATACTTGAGCTCCATACTTCAAATCTACAGAGAAAGCCCATTGAGTGTAGTTGAAAAAAATTCAGCTTAGACCTCCAAGACATCTCATCGATAATATTATCCACCCTGACTCGATCACTCGTCCTTTGAGGTTATTAAAACTGACTGAGACGTGAACAAACCATTGATCTTACAATTAATCCTGGTGCTCACCTTGAGTTATCAGGCAAAATCTCAGAACGATCGAAGAAGCTATGATGCTAGTTCAATCGAACGAAGCAATGGACCCGCTATTGATGGGTCTCTCGAAGATGAAGTGTGGAAGTCTTCTGATTGGAGTGCTGACTTCATCCAACGGTTGCCCAACGAAGGAACCAGCGCTTCCGCACAAACTCAATTTAAAATTTTGTATGATGACAAGTTCCTTTATGTAGGGATCCGTTGCGATGAAAGCGACCTTTCTCGAATCAATCAGTGGATGTCAAGGCGTGACGGGTACAACGGCGATTGGGTTGAGATTATCCTGGATACTTATCATGATCAGCGTACTGCATTTTCATTTACGCTCAGTGCGGCTGGAGTGAAAAGCGACAAGTACATCACGCTGAATGGAGTCGAAGAAGATATTGCATGGAACCCTATTTGGTATGCTCAAAGCAGCACTTCACAAAGTGGATGGACTGCTGAAATGAAAATTCCACTAAGTCAGCTTCGCTTTAGCAATGCAGAAAACCAGGTTTGGGGACTTCAGGTACAACGTAGAATATTGAGAAATGAAGAATTGTCTGTTTGGCAAAGAGTTCCCCAGGATGCGCCTGGTTGGGTAAGTGAGTTTGGACTCCTTAAAGGGATCAGATCAGTAAAAGCACAGCGTCAGCTTGAGATCCAACCATTCGTGGTGGGATCGATCAATACATTTGAAAAAGAACCTGGGAATCCTTTCAGGGATAGCCATCAATCATCCGCCAACGTCGGGTTGGATGGTAAGGTCGGTATCACAAATGACATTACTCTTGACTTCACCATTAACCCGGATTTCGGCCAGGTAGAAGCCGACCCAGCGGCCATAGCCCTTGACGGGTTTCAACTCTTTTTTCAGGAACAACGGCCATTCTTTATTGAGAACAAGAATGTATTTGACTACCGATTTTCTGCGCCCATTATTGGTAGTTCTTATAGTTCTGACAATTTGTTCTACTCTCGACGGATCGGAAGAAATCCTCAAGGCACCGTTTCAGTAGATTCCGGAGAATATGTCAATCAACCGCAGCGGACGACTATTCTGGGAGCAGTGAAGTTGAGTGGAAAGACAAAGAATGGACTTTCATTTGGTATCCTGGAGAGTATTACGGCAAGGGAAAAAGCAGCCTTCAGCAATGGGCTGACTCAACTGATCGAGCCACAAACCAACTACCTGGTGGCTCGAGCTTTGCAGGACCTGAATGATCGCAAAACATTTATCGGAGGAGTATTCACTTCTGTTGCCAGGGCGGAGCATGATGAAACCAACTTTCTACATCAGACCGCTAAAACCGGGGGTGTTGACTTCCTTCATCAATGGCAAAATCGCAACTGGTATGTGGGAGCAAACCTGGTGATGAGTCATGTGAGTGGTTCAAGGGAATCAATCCTTAGAACTCAACAATCTATTCCTCACTTATTTCAACGACAGGCAAGTCATTTACAGGTAGATTCTACGAAAAGTTCGCTTACCGGTACGGGAGGGGATATAAAGATTGGAAAGACAGGTAATGGGCATATTCAGGCGGAAACAGGGTTGACCTGGCGCTCCCCAGGGTTAGAACTTAATGACATTGGTTTTATGCGGGAAGCTGACATCATCCAGCATTATACCGGGTTTTTTTATCGATCCATCAATTCCTTTGGGATCTTTAGAACCGCACGTGTTGGGTACAAGCACTGGTTTAACTGGGACTTTGAGGGAAAACTTAACTATATCGACTGGGATGTTTCTACTGATGCAACTTTCCAGAATAACTGGTCGGTAACACTTGGTTACTTTGCTCAACCCCATGTTTATTCCAAGTCGTTGCTGCAGGGTGGCCCCAGGATCAAACTCTCTGATCAGTATGGTTTGTGGTGGGCATTGAATACCGATTCCAGAAAGAAATTCTTTATCACATATTCAGGTTGGACAAAAACAGGAGGGACGGGAAGCTACTACCTGCTCGAAAACGGGATCGGGTTTAACTATCAACCATTGGACCGAATCCGTCTCTCTGCTAGCCCAAAGTACACCAAGATCCGTCACCGACTTCAATACAACGAAACGATCAACACAGCTTCGGAACAACTCTATGTTGTATCCATGCTTGATCAAAACACACTCAGCCTGGTATTGAGAGCAGATCTGATCATTAACCCGAATATGGCTATCCAGTATTATGGTGAGCCCTTTATTTCCACAGGGCGCTACCAGGATTTTGGAATTGTCACGAATCCACTTCAATCCTTTGGAGAAGAGCAATTACAATTCTTCGACATTATCCGGAGTGAACAAGATGGGCTTACAACTTTTGAGGTAGATGTTGATGGTGATGAACTTGTTGATCATACCATCAGCAACCCTGATTTTTCATTTGCACAGTTTCGATCCAACCTTGTTTATCGTTGGGAGTACCGACCTGGCTCGGAGCTTTATCTGGTCTGGTCCCAGGGATTGACTGATACCTCACTTCCGGGAAGTCGTCTCATTTCATCCTTACGACGGCAGGTGTTTTCAAGGACTTTAGAAAGTACATTTTTAATCAAACTCACATACCGATTTCACAGATGAAAACAAGAAAACCATTTAGCTGGCTATTGATACGATCAATAGGTTATTTGATCGGAACGAAAGAGTCGAAAGAAGTGAATGAATCAAAAAGGGATAACTCGTGTCAAAAGGAGAGTTATCCGTCAATTTACTCTATCAGATGATGACAAACATCAAGTTTGAAATAGTCCTCGCCGGTATTTGTTATCCAATTTGTGGAAGATCTTCTGCACTTAATTGAAATAAATTCAATTACCAAGAGCCTTTTTTCTTAAAGGTGATGCACGTATATTTTCGTAAAACATACACTGATTGACCACCTACTAAATCCGCCTTTTTTGAAAACGGTATCCACTTTAATACTCCTCTTTTGCTCTTTTTTTGCTACCTCCCAAGTACCAGTCAGCTCCTACCAGACGACTGATCTTTATGGTGAGGTTAGACTCAATGATGGAAGCCTACTGGAAGAAAGAATAGCTGAGATCCCAACGAAAGGAACCTATACGTTGTATGTGAGAATAGTCGCTGAAAACGATATCACTGGTTCAGTAAGTTTGGGTAGTAGAAACATCAAGGCAACCAATTGGATCGTGAGAAAAGGAGAGGAGGTGATCAACCATACAGGTCCACTTAACTCTATTCCTATTCGCTTGGCACAATCGGATACAACCGTAGTTAGCTTTGAGGTAGCCGAGTTTAGCAAGACTAATCCGACTGGAATTGATGTGCTGTTCACTCCAATGGATATTGCTACAAAGAATGAACAACTCCTGATTGTTTCTCAATCCATCTTCCTTGGAATTTTCACTTTCCTCTGTCTTTTCAATGTCATTATGTTCTTTGTAACAAAGTGGAGTATTTACTACAAGTATTCACTTTACATCTTGGCAGCCATTTTGTATTTCCTGTACTATTTCGGTTTTATACAAAACGTATTTCCAGTTGTTGATCAACTGTCTGTAAACGTCGCATACTCTTTGTATAGCTCCATTTTTATTCTCTATTTCATTTTTATCAATGAATTGGGAGATTACCGATCTTCCGTACCAAAGGCGGGCTATTATCTACGAGTAGGTATCATTTACAAGACTGTTCAAATGACGCTTGAAATTGTATTATACCTCACAGATGTCAATTTCATCAATCTGGCGATTTACCGATATACATTCATGGTGTTTGAGATCGTCTTGATGTCAATGATCATTTATTACATCGTAAAAGCCAGGAACCTGAGAGGGCGCATTGTCATCATTGGTTCCTCCATCCTTATTGTAGCAGCGATTGTTGCACAATTGGATGTTGACTTTGATCAGATGGTCATTTTGGAATCAGGCATGTTAGGAGAATTGCTGCTATTCTCAGTGGCACTTGGTTACATCACGAAGCAATTTTATGAGGAAAAAAACTACAATCAACAACTCTATCTTGAGCAGTTGAAACAGAATGAGCGTATTCAGGCAGATCTTGAAAAGAGACTTGAAGCAAAAGTGAGGGAACGAACCAGTGAAATTCTCAAGGAGAAAAACAAGGTGGAAGAAAAGATCAGGGAAAATGCAGCTCTTTTAGGTGAAGTACATCATCGAGTCAAGAATAACTTTCAGATGATCACTAACTTGTTGGATATGCAACACAGAAGGCTTGGCTCAAGTGAAGGGCAAGCAGTACTGGATTCAGCAAAGAAGCGGGTGCAGTCTATTGGATTGATCCATGAGAAATTGTATACAAACGATCAATTCGGGAAGATCTTTTTGAGAGAATATGTTCCAGATCTGATCAATATGGTTGTTGGTTCACTGGCAAATCAATCGCAGGTAGAGTTGGCCTATGATATAGAAGACATTGAATTAAATGTCGAGTCGGGTATTTATGTTGGATTGATCCTGAACGAGTTAGTGACAAATTCAATTAAATATGGAATAGCAGAAAGCGGTTCCTTCAAAATTCAATTAAGTATTGCTTTACATAACGAAAGTATTGTCATTAACTATCATGACAATGGCCCGGGTCTTTCTGGTAAAAGTCCACAGGGTTTTGGACACACGATCATAAGAACCTTGCTAGAGGGAATGTCCGGCAGTATTACATTTCCTACTTCTCCGAAAGGATTTAATACAGAAATCGTTATTAGGGATTACTAACTAATCCTCTAACTCTTCGCATAAGAATCCGCAGGAGTTTATCAGTCCCATTACATGATAGGCCTCCAGTTCGCCGATGGGTTGGACTTTGAGTACATTGTCACGATCTGTTGTGTCAAGGCACCATCGGCCGATCATAGGATGGTGGTCTAACAAGGGGGTGATAAATCTTTCCTTCAGGCAATCTGAAATGTTGGTTCGAAAGATCAGGTATTGATGGCTTACTTCCGGTGGTATGTAGTGCAGTAAAGAATCCATATTGGTTAAGCAGCAGTTTAGTATTAACATTTCTTATCTATTTCCTCATAAGAGAAAACTTCTTGAAGTGGGGTATTGAAAACCTGGGCAATTCGGAACGCCAGTTCCAGCGATGGAGAGTATTTCCCTTTTTCAATGGCCACTATAGTTTGACGAGTGACACCCACTTTTTTGGCCAAATCTTCCTGAGTCATTTCGTCTTGGTGAAAACGAAGTGTTCTGATAGTGTTCCTGATGCCGTGTTTCTTAGCCATTTATACTCCTCTTCTATAGTAGATAAGCTTGGAAACATTTTCGAATAATTCGGACATCAATCCAGCACAAATGAAGATGATGAACATTGTACTCACAGAATGCCCCCATGCAGCTCCTGCCATCGCAGCAACAAATCCAAGTCCAAAAATGAAAAAGGAATTTCTGGCAGATTTCAGTTCGATCAGTTTGTCACGCTCATCTTCCATGCCGGGATGATCCTCTTTTGCGATAACGCTATTCATGATCGTAAATAGAATATGAACGATGATTTTCGCTCCGATCGTGATTGGAATAATGATCAGTACGGTTTTTCCCCAGAACTGCAATTGTTCTTCTGGTGTCATCACTACATTACTGTATCGCTGATAGATGTAGGTGTAGTAGATCCCATAGACCAGAAATGTCGTCAGGACACTTACAATGCTTTTTTTTTCGTGATACGTCATTTTTCAAGTCGAGTTATTGTGTATGGTAGTTTTTACTTGATGTTAATTATTACGGACACAAAGTTAAAAATGTTATACTATATGTAAAAAATATTTTACATTAAGATTTGAAACATCTTACCTGGAGAGGCTGTCTAATGAGGCGAAACAAACTCACAAACAAATGAAAAGACTAATGATAGCCGCTTTGATCTTCGGCGTAAGTTGCTTTAGTGCCTCTGCGCAGGTGCAACAAGGAGATCCTTTATACAATCAGGTGATGGCGCTTGATAGCATACTTTTTGAAGCATCGTTTAACAACTGTTTTGTTGATGTACTTTATGATGTTACTGATAAAGACTTTGAGTTTTATCATGATCAGTCAGGGACAACTTTTGGACAGGAACCATTTGTGGAAGCAATTCGCAATAACATTTGTTCGCTGGAATACCGACCATTACGAAAGCTTATGGATGGGTCTACTGAGGTTTATCCGTTATTGGCAAATGGAAGATTGTATGGAGCAATTCAACGCGGTGTGCACGAATTTTATGCCAGGGAAGGAGACAAAGAGCCATACTTAACAAGTACTGCCAAATTCACACATCTTTGGATCAAGGAAGAAGACAGGTGGATTTTGAGGAGGGTATTAAGCTACGATCATCAAAGTCCGTAATCAGTGTTAATCTTCTTCTTTTAAGATCTGGGCTGGATTGGTTTGTAAAACCTTTAACGTTTGCCTGAAGGTAGATAGGACGATGAGGGTCAACGTAATCAGGAGCGGAAGTATGAAGTAGAACATATTCAACTCAATTCGGTTTTCAAACCCGTTCAGCCATTCCTTCATCATATACACTGCAAACGGTATTGATAGAGTGAAAGCAACACTACAGATGATGAAGTACTCTTTGTTGAGAATGACGAATAGCCCACCGAGTCTTGCACCCAACACTTTGCGGACGCATATTTCTTTCAGTCGTTGATTGAGGAGGAAAGAGGCCAGACCGAGCAGCCCTAAGATGGCGATGATGATCGCTACACTGGTGAAAATTCCGAATAAGCTTCGAAATCGTGCTTCACTGTTGTATTGATCGGCATATACATCTTCTACTATCCGTTGTTCATAAGGTGCTCTGGGAAAGAACTTCTGATACAATTGTTGTGCCTGACCCATTACTTCCTGCAAGCGACTCGGTTCTACTTTTAATGTCAGAAATCCACCGGTAAGTGCTGAGTCCAGGTGAAACATTATGGGATTGATGGCGAATTGAACACCTTGCTGATGAAAGTTATCGACTACTCCAACGATACGAAAAGTGCCGTTAATTACTTCCATGTCATATCCGAGGGCGTCTTCCGGAGTGCTGAAACCAAGTTGTTCAACTGTGTTGAGGTTGACTACTACATTTCCATTTTCAGTACCGAATCGTTTGTCAAAAATCCTTCCGGCAATAAGTGGTATTCTGTATAGTTCCATAAAATTATGATCGATGGTAGCACGGTTTATAAAGATTTGAGGGTGTTTTGGATCTGTATTTTGTGTGGATGTACTCCAACCTATCGGAATGCCAGGAGCCATTGAAGAGATCGCCACATTGTTCACCCCGGCCAATTGGCTGATCTCAGTTCTTAAAGTTGTCATTTCACTGGTAAACTCTTCGGTTGGTGCAGCATTTGGTGGATTGCTGATGATCACCGTAGAGCTGATGTCAATTCCCAGGTCATGATCCAACATGAAACTCATTTGACGGTGAACGACCATCAAACCAGACAGTAGGAAGAGGGTGAAGGCAAATTGAAGTCCAACCAGGATCCTTCTTAGGAAAACGCCTTTGCCCGAATTGCTGAATTTGCCCTTGAGGATTTCAACGGGCCTGAAACGGGATAAAATTTGGGCTGGGTAAAACCCTGAAAGAAAACTTCCAATGATCATCACAAACAGAGCTGAACCTAAGAGCAGGTAATTGTCATAGAAAGTACTAAAAAAGGCCACTCCCGTAAGTTCTTCCAATGAAGGCCCAACTAAAACAACCAGTACCAGTGCAACAATGAACGCTATTATGTTGAGAATGAATGCTTCGGTCTGAAACTGAATTTTCAATTGAAGAGTACCTGATCCGAGCACCTTACGTATCCCAACTTCTCTTCCCCGATTCATGGATCGGGCTGTGCTCAGGTTGATGTAATTGATCCACCCAATGATCAGAACAGCAACTGCAACGATAGTGAAGAGATTGATGATGCTCAAGTCATTCGAAGGGCTCATTTCATTGGTAACATTTGCCGTTGTATGAACATCGGAAACAGGATGAAGGAAGACTACATGTTTCTGACCAACTTGTTCATTCCGCTCTTTGCGGTTGGTCTCCACGACCTGGTTTGCCTTTTCTTCGACTAACGCTACCTCTGCACCATCACTCAGCCTCACATATGTTTGAAAACTTAGCCAGAGCCATCTTACTTGCTCTATGGATAGATTGGGACCGAAGAATTGAGCTTCCTCAGCAATGCTGACTAGTTTGGGCATTGGAACAATGACTTTTGCACGTACGTGAGTGTTGATGGGTAAGTCTTTATAAACCGCTCCGATCCTCATCTGAACATCCTGACCCAGTAAGCCACCCATCTCAACTTGCCTGCCGATTACTGAACCACTTGGAAAGAGGCGGTCTGCCACTGATTCTGAAATTGCGATTGAAGAGGGATCATCAGTCAATGCACCTTCGAGAAGGGTGAAGTTGAATATCTCGAAGAAATTCGGTGTAGAAAAGATTAGTTCATCCTGTCGTATGGTCGAATCATTGATGTGGAAAATGGCCGTTCCTCCAGCCATCAGGTTCAATGCATCTTCAATTTCCGGAACCTGATCCTTGAGGTCAGCGGCTACTGCGTAAAAACTGTTTGCATTCAGGTTGGTGCTAGCTGCGGTGGTCATTTGATGTGTGACCCGATACAGTGACTCATTTTGAAACGAATCATAACTCTTTTCAAAAGTGATGTATTGCATCATAGCCAGGCACGCTGTGAAGCTGACGACCAGGCCTACCAGGCTGATAGCCGTATTGGCCTTGTGTCGAAGCAGGTTTCGAAAAGAGATCTTGAAGTAGTTATTCCATGTATTCATAACAGGATAGTTTTCTTTTTTGCTGAATAGAATTGGGAAGCGGACAAACCCCAGACCGGCCAGGAGAAACCAGAGATTCGCCCTGGATCTGGAGGTCTTTTGTACTTTGCCATGATACTCCTCCAACAGGTCTCCGTAAACTCCGGGAAACAATTCCGATCGTATTAGCCACCTGAGCAGCCCATGTATGATCCGAGGAGGTGTGTTCATTATTGATAGGACAATCCGGGTATTCCTTTCCAGAGATGGTCACGCTGTTGGCGCTGTGTCGCAATGGTCTTCTCACCAATTGCCGTCATTTGAAAGATCAATTTTGGCCGCCCACCACGTTCGGTAGACTGGCTGTTGTCATAATATGAAGTCACAAGCCCTTTCTTCTCCAACCGCTGCAACGTGGCGTGTATCGCACTAATACTGATCGGTCGATCTAATTCTTCATGAATGAATTCCTTAATTGCCAGTCCATACGCCTGATCTCCAAGGTTGCCAATTACCAGGAGGACTAATTCCTGAAGCTCACCGATGATCTTTTCTCCCATGAACTTCTCATACGGAGCTTGGATGATGTTGTTTCACTTTTGTAGAAAAACATTCATCGTGGATTTTTTCAGTGCATACAACTTTTTGGGAAACCCACCCATCTTAGGGTAGTAAACCTGTCAATAACTCTAAACTCTCAATTGAAATGCTACGCAACTATTTCCTCATCTGCTTTCGAAACATCCGAAAGAACAAAGTTTTTTCTTTTCTCAATATTACAGGACTTTCTATAGGGATAGCATCGTGTTTGATCATTCTGCAATACACCTCCTTTGAGTCCAGCTATGATCAGTTTCACTCAAATAAGGATCAGCTGTATCGAGTTGATATAGACTACTACAGTAGGGGAGAATCTCAGGGACTTTCCAGCTATACGCCTTTCAAACTACCCGAAACGATCAAAGAAACCATAGCTGGAATAAAAGAAGTCACCAGGGTTCACTTGCAGTATTACGGTGCAGTGGTTACGTATGGTGAAGGGGAGGATCGAAAACAGTTTTTCGAAGAAGACAAGAACATGTTTTTTGTGGATCAGTCATTCTTTGAAATGTTTGACTACAAGCTATTAGAAGGCAATCGGGAGACGCTTCTTACGGAACCCATGTCCATTGTTATTACTGAATCCATGCTAGAAAAGTACATGCCGGGAGAGCAGCAACCTATCGGAAAGTTTATTAACGTGGATGGAGGCTGGTATCCCGGAACCTACCAGGTAACCGGGATTCTGGAGGATTTACCGGGTAACACGCTCTTCTCATTCAATTTTCTACTTCCGGTTCATGAGCTCTTAAAAAACCAACAATACAGTAACGATGAGGGATGGGACTGGTTCAATTTTAATACTTATGCACTCCTGGAGGAAGGGGCTAATCGAGAACAGGTTTTTGAGCAGGCAAAGGATATTATCAATGAGCGGGAAGCGGAAGAACATGAGGTTGTCAACTCATCTTCTGACTTGGTTTTCACTTCGCTGAACGATATCCATCTCAATGATCAAACGGATGAAGCAGAGGCAGGTGTCAGTGAGGAAACGCTTGTGCTATTTGGCGTAGTTGCCATTTTCATCATTGGGATTGCCTGGTTGAACTACATTAATCTGGCAACTGCTCAAGCATTAAAGCGAGCAAAAGAGGTGGGGATCAGGAAATCTGTTGGAGCTGCTAAGCGACAATTGATCACTCAGTTTCTTCTTGAGGCATTCATTATTAATGGAATTGCTTTCACTTTAGCGATCCTGATCACTTATTTCAGTTTACCACTTCTGAACAACGTACTGGACAAAAACCTGGTTTTTGGTGTTGGAATTGAACCTGTTTTCTGGGTTTACTTCGCTCTTGCATTCATTGGTGGGACCTTTCTTAGTGGATTTTATCCAGCTATAGTGCTTTCCCGATTTGAACCATCAGTCGTAATTAAGGGAGCCTCGTTCAGTGGTCATCAAAAGTTTGGATTGCGACAAGGACTTGTTGTTCTTCAGCTGATTATTGGTGTCTTTCTTATTTCCGGAACTCTTACTGTCTTTCGTCAGATCCAATTTATGAGAACAAGAGATCTGGGTATGGATGTTGAAAGAGTTCTTTCGATCAGGGGTCCCAGGGTATACGATGATGAGGAACAAAGGAACAACCAGGTAAAGGCGTTTAAAACACGATTGGCGTCCCTTCCAGGGATTTCAGAAATTGCAGGATCAGCTGCTATTCCTGGTGGGGAATATAACTGGGGAGGCAGTATGATCAGGGATGGACAAGATGAATCAGAGGAACAATCGATGAAAATGATGTGGGTGGATGACAATTTTCACAATACGTATGGCATGGAACTGATAGCTGGGAGGTTTCATCAGCAGGATCTGAAAAGTGATGAACGTCAGGTTGTGGTCAATGAGACATTGGTCGAAGCATTTGGTTTTGGAAGCCCTGAAGACGCATTAGGTCAGAAGATGAGGGTTGGAGACAATGTCTTCCCAATTATTGGGGTGTTGAAGGATTACCATTGGTATTCATTGAGGCAGGAAAAAGAGCCACTGCTATTAGCTTATGCCGAAATAGGAGTCAGTAACATATCTGTTAAACTTGGAACGAGTGATGTTCGATCCACCATGGATCTCATCAAGGAAGAATATGAAAGTCACTTCCCAAACAATCCATTCGACTACTATTTCATGGACGACTACTATGACAGACAATACAAATCCGATAAGCAGTTCGGACAGATATTCACAACCTTTTCAGTAATAGCAGTAATCATTGCCTGCCTTGGTCTGTTTGGGCTGGCTTCCTTTACTCTCAGTTTGAGGATCAAAGAGATCGGTGTTAGGAAAGTTTTGGGAGCCTCTGTTTCATCCATCTTAATGATGATATACAAAGACTATATGAAGCTGATACTGATTGCAGCGGTCATCGGGTTACCGTTGGTTTATTTTGTAATTCAAAATTGGCTTGAGAATTACGCGTATCGAATAAGTATCTCTGCTGATCTCCTGTTACTTCCGATTCTATTGCTGATAGTCATCGCCATAGGAACGGTTAGTTATCAATCACTAAGAGCTGCTATTGTGAATCCTTCAAGAAGTCTTAGAACCGAATGAGGATCAAGCTTACCTTGACTTTGCTGCCTGGGATTTAGCAGTAGGTATGATCAATGGTTTGAAGGAATCAATGAACTGATTGAGTTTTGACTTTGCCATTTCACGATCCGACCAATACAAACTATGTTCACCGTCTTTCACCCAAATGGTGTCAAACGGCACTTTTTGATTAAGTCGCTCAAGCACAAATGGAATATTGGCCGGGTAGATAAGATCGTCTGCAGTACTGTGGATAAATAGGATAGGGGTGACAATCTTACTCCACAATGGTTCCATTTTCTTCAGTTCACTGAAATGTGATAATTTCTCCTTATTGGCAACAACCAATAACTCTGGAAATAACCAGGGATACTTTTCAATGAAATAAGAAATAGGGTAAATGTATTCCTCACCTGGTGCCATCGATGATGACATCAATACTGCACCATCCAGGAATTCCGGGTAATCCATCAGTAACCTGGATGCGACAGAACCCCCGTAGGAGGTGCCGAAAACAAAGACCTGATCATATTGCTCTTTCAATCTTGAAGAGATCTGATGAATGATCTCCGCTTGTTTTCTGATGGAAATAATGGGTTTTCCAAAATTAGAATAACCATAACCAGGCCGGTCTATCATCAGAAAATCCACCTTCTTACCAAGTGTTGAATCATTCACCAGCGGTATCCATTGACCACTTGAACTTGGTGCTCCATGAAGTAAAATGAGTAATTGATCATTACCTCTTTCTACCAGTATATTTCTGATAGATCGGCTTTCATAGGACAGGTAATCGATGGTAACATCGGTGTTGTTATTCGCAACCTGCTCGATCACTTCTGAATCCGAAGCTCGGAACTTTACAGAGTAGACATAGTTAACAAATACAACCAATCCTACTATTAGCACAAGCAGAATGATCCGTTTCAGTTTTTTCACGTCGTTAATTACAGCTTTGCAAAGCAACGTGCTTTTTTAGAAAAATGTTTGGGTGAGGCGTTTAAGAATACTTTATGTATACTTCTTATACGATTTAATCAAGTTCAGATGGAGTCCAATCAATCATCCGGAGCAATTTTTTCCAGGGATCGACAATATAGATATGTGCTTTGGCGAGCATGGGATCCGAATAAGCCTGCTGTTATGTTCATAGGGTTAAATCCTTCAAGAGGCGATGAACAGCATGATGACCCAACCATTCGCAGAATAAAGAAACTGGCCCGTGATTGGGGGTTTGGAAAATTGATCATGACCAACCTGTACGCTTACATCACTCCTTACCCGGCTGACCTTTTTAAATCTTCAGAACCTATTGGCTCAGAAAATGATCATTTCTTAAAAGAATATGGAAAGCAATGCCGGTCCATTGTTTTTGCATGGGGTAAGCAGGGTAACCTAAATAGAGTAGAGGCAATAACACGACTATTTCCAAATGCGAGATGCCTTGGTAGAAATTTAGACGGTACTCCCAAACACCCGCTTTATGTCAGGAAGAATTCCAAATTGCACAAATGGTCCTGAACGTTAGTCCACCTTGTTGATCAGCTCGGCCTCTCGTTTTAAGTCTGTTGCAAACTGATCAAATGATTCGTCAAAAGAGGGAATAAATCCAGCATACATTGGAAACATAATGCCTCCGATTTTTTCGTCCATCGAGAAGTTGACACCAGTTGGTATTTCTCTTATGGTATAAATCCTGTTTCCTTTTCCATCTCCCCAAACCAGTCTTTTCTCAGGCTGATATTCCTTGATCTTAAGTTTAAAAATACGCTTCTCGTCAAGGGTTGATTTTAAGTAGATCTTTTCACCTAATTGAATGTCCCCGTCCAGCGAGATAATAGTGGAGTTCCATCGTGGATAGTCAGATGCATTGGTCAACAAAGCCCAAACAATACTTGGGTCTGCTTCGATATCAATCGATACTGTCGTTTGTCTGCTGAATGTTTTTTTGGTTGTGATAGCTCTTTGACTTTGGGCCACCATTATTGAAGTAGTCATCGTAAATAGAAGAATTAGGGTCGTTTTCATTTCAAATTGTCTTTTGATCTTTGACGATCGATGGCTTTGAAATGATAGGCAGACCTTAATCTTTTAAATATGCCTCCATCACTTTTCGGTTGTGTTCCAGGTGATGAAGTTGCAACTCTGCAGCTCCGGACTCAAACGGATCAATTTGCTTTAACAATTTCATTCGCAGATCAAAGAGCTCTTCTTTGTCCTTACTTTCGGCCGCCTTGGCCATTTCAACTTTTGCTACTTCTTCCTGGGCCTTCTGTTTTGGATTGAAGATGCCATTGAGTTCAGTACATTGATGGCAAACACCTTCTTTATTGATCAATGAACACCGGCCATCAAATACCTCGATCATTTTGCTTCGTCCCTGATGAAGAAAATATTTGACCATGGCTTCTGTTTGATCAGTGATCCGTGCGATTTCCTTGACTTTGAATTCATAAACTTCCTTTAAGAACAGCGCCAGCTGTTGTTCCAGTGGAAGTGACTTTGAAACACACGTAAAGCAGAAAACAATGTGTTCCTTGATCTCAAAGTTGCCTTGTGGAGATTGATGTCGGATCTGCATCGCCTCCTGAAAGAACTCCTGGTTATTCATTGCAGCTTCCTTGCAGATATCAGTTACGTTTTCCGGCCATCTTTTCTTAGCACGAAGCAAGTCCCTGGCGAGATTCGACGCAATGGCGAAAACCCACGTTTTCAAAGAAGAATCTCCTTTGAAACTACCCAATTTCGAGTATGCTTTGATATACGTTTCTTGGAGCAAATCTTCCGAATCCTGGACACTTGCCGTCATTCGAAGCAAATAAGACTTCAATTGTCCTCTAAAAGATTCAAATTCCTCAGTGAGTTTTTCTGTGGTCATCCAACATTGTAGTTAATCGGAGACCCAACTAAATGCTTTTGAAGGAAATACGCAATTATTTATTCATCTCTTAGCGAATTAACCGGGTTAGCCTGCGCAGCACGGCGTGCTTGTTCCGCAACGATGAGCAAGGCAAAGACCATTACCAGTAATCCAACAACTGGGAAGACCCACCATGCAATGTCTATTCTGATTGGGTAACGATCCAGGTATTGATCTAATAAATACCAGGCCAATGGTGCTGCAATGAGAAAAGAAACACCTACGAGCCTTGTGAAATCTTTCGACATGAGAGCGATAAGGTTTGTTACAGTGGCTCCCAGCACTTTGCGTATCCCAATCTCCTTTACACGTTGCTCAGCCGTATAACTTGCTAATCCAAATAGACCCAGACCGGTTATTATGAATGCCAGAACAGAGAACAGGCTTGCTAATTTTCGGGTTAATGCGATCGTAGTGAATTTCCGCTGAAATTCCACATCCGCAAAGTTGTACTCAAATGGGTAGGCTGGGTTGTGTTTTTCGAATATGCCCTCGATAGTTTTCAGGTCTGCAAGCAGGTCGTTGGTTTTTCGGATCCTGATAGAGACATAGCCGCCCCAATCGTCGATCACAACAAACATCGGTTTGATCGGGTCATAAAGCGAGCCCATTAGTGAGTTATCCAATACTCCAATGAGCTTTCTTTTTTCTTCCCAAAGATCAAGGTTTGTTCCAATAGGGTCTTCCAGGTTCATTAGGTCAAGAGCAGCCTTGTTGATGACTATGGCATCTGAATCGCTTGCAAACTCTTTGGAGAAGTCTCTTCCCATCAAAACCTCAATTCCCATGGTGTGGGCATAGTCATAATCACCAGCGATTGTGGTAAAGATCACCCTTTGTGATTCTGGTTTTCCTGGCCATCCAAGAAAATTGTTTGAGTTGATCGAGGTGATCTGACTGTTTGATTTGGTTACACCCAGGGCCACTCCGCTTTGCAAAAGCTCTTGCTTAAGCACTTCATAATTGTCCCGGATGTCATTTGTGATCTCCACAGAAATGAGGTTTTCCTGATCATAGCCCAGGTCCCTGTCTCGAACCAATTCTATCTGTTGAATGATCACTACCGTGCTGATCATTAGTAAGATCGAGAACCCAAACTGTAGAATGACCAATACTTTTCGTGGGGTGGAAGCGCCTTTCCCAGCTTTCACGCTACCTTTTAGAGTAGTAATAGGCTTAAATGCCGATAGGTAGAAAGCTGGATAGCTACCTGAGATAAGACCTGTGATCAGAATACCTCCAACGGCAGCCAGCCAGAAAACAGGAGAGGAGTAATCAACAAAGAGTCGTTTATCAACCAGGTCGTTGTAAAAAGGGAGTGCAACTTCAGTGAGGATCAGCGCAATGGCAAAAGCAATGAATGCAATAAGAATGGACTCTCCGATGAAATGACTGATGAGGTCGGTACGCTTTGAACCCAGGCTCTTCCGGATCCCAACTTCCTTTGCTCGCTTTTCTGACCGTGCCGTTGCAAGATTCATAAAATTGATGCAGGCAATGATCAATATAAACGCTGCGATCACAGTGAAGAGTTGAACATAGTCACTTCTACCGCCAACTTGATTTCCCTGGTCATCAAAATTGGAATAGAGCCTCCATTCTTCCATTGGATGAAGCCAAAGATGCCTTGGCATGTCATCTTCTCCATTATCCGCTAACATACTAAAGATGCTTTCTTCAACGTCCAGTTCCTTGGCAGGATCATCCAACTCGATAAAGATCTGGAAAGAGTAATTGCCCCAGTTTGTTTTGTTTCGAACCACCCATTCCTGTACAGACTCCCTGTATTTCCAGGTGGCCAGGTAATCCCATTCGAAGGACGAATTCTCAGGAACGTCTTTCGCTACTCCTGTGACCTGAAGATTCCCTTCATCCTCCATCCTTACCATTTTACCCATGGGGTCTTCATCTCCGAATAGGATCTTTGCTAATGATTCCGTTATCACGATCGACATGGGATCGTCTAGGGCTAATTCCGGAGAGCCGGAAACCAGCTCAAACTCGAACATTTCCAGAAATTCTTCACTGACATAATAGCCCGGCTTTATGATCCGTGTATCACCTACCGTTAACAATCGGTCACCTCCCCAGCCGGTAACACAGGTATTGGCTACACTACTGTGGGCTGCTTTCATTGCTTCATAAGTGGGCAGAGGAACAGAGCGCCAATTGGTGATCCTGTTGTCAAATTCTGCATTGACCCAAAGCTGGTATAGCCGATCAGATTTTGGATGGAATTTATCGTACGATACTTCGTCCGCAACCCAGAGGAGGATCAGGACGCTACAAACAATTCCTACAGATAATCCGGCAATGTTTATCGTAGAGTAGAGGCCGTTTTTCTTAATGTTTCGAAGTGTGACAATGAAGAAGTTCCTTAGCATGACAGATTAAGTTGAGTTTTATGATCAAAGAGACAAAGGCCTCCCGGTGTTAGTTGCATCAAAAAGAAAATACTTGACGAATTCAAAAAGGTTACTACTATGGATGAATTCGAGGTGATGATAGTTTTAACTGCTAAGGAATTTTCAGTTTGACAAAATGAGTTAAACTTGATGCATGATCCTCAACACCCTCGACTGGCTGATCATCAGTGTCTTCTTCGTTGTTTTCATCCTTATTGGCTGGGTTGCTTCCAAGACCGCAGGAAAAAGCACTACTGAATATTTTCTTGCTGGTAAGTCAATGCCCTGGTGGTTACTGGGGATATCCATGGTAGCAACGACCTTTTCTACCGACACTCCAAATTTTGTCGCAGGAATAGTGAGAGAAGGTGGCGTTGCCAGAAATTGGGCATGGTGGTCATTCCTGATAACCGGGATGGTGACCGTTTTCATTTATGCGAAACTCTGGAGACGAACCGGAGTGATGACTGATCTGGAGTTTTACGAATTGCGTTACGGTGGTAAGGCAGCATCGTTTCTCCGCGGATTTCGCTCGGTCTACCTGGGCCTCTTCTTCAATTGCCTGATCATGGGTGGGGTAGTGTTGGCGGCCATTAAGATTTCATCCGTACTCTTTGGCTTATCCTCTCTTGAGACTGTTTTGATCTCTTCCGTAATTGTTGTGATCTATTCCGCACTTGGTGGGATCAAGGGAGTGATCTGGGCAGATTTTGTACAATTCATAATAGCGATGACAGGTGCTGTCTATGCGGCTTATGTGGCTGTTTCACAACCCGAAGTGGGTGGCCTGGCCTCTTTAATTGAACACCCGTCTCTTGTTGAAAAACTGGATATCCTTCCTGATTTTAACAATACTTCGGTTCTGGTTTCCATGTTCATCATACCAATAGCGGTTCAATGGTGGTCAGTATGGTATCCCGGTGCGGAGCCTGGAGGTGGAGGTTACATTGCGCAACGAATGCTTGCTGCCAAGAACGAGAAACATGCGGTAGGAGCAACCATGCTTTTCAATTTCGCACATTATGCACTTCGGCCATGGCCATGGATCATTGTGGCTTTGGCTTCATTGATCCTCTTTCCAAGCCTTGAATCCATTAAAGCGCAGTTCCCGGCAATTGAGGATCAGTACCTTGGGCACGATATTGCTTACCCGGTTATGTTGACGTTGCTCTCCCCGGGTTGGTTAGGGTTGGTGATTGCTTCGCTAATTGCAGCTTATATGTCAACCATTAGCACGCATTTGAATTGGGGAGCTTCTTACCTGGTGAATGATTTCTACAAGCGGTTTGTCCGACCTGAAGCGGATGAGAAAGAACTGGTGATGATGGGAAGACTTTCAACTGTTCTGCTGATGGTGATTGCTGGGTTAATGGCTCTGACCTTTTTAGAGAATGCAACGCAAGCATTCAATATCCTTTTATTGTCAGGCGCTGGTACGGGAGCCATCTTTCTTTTCCGATGGTTTTGGTGGCGGATCAATGCCTGGACTGAGATCATTGCAATGATCGTAGCTACAATCAATGCTTTTGTACTGGTTCTGGTTGTTCCCGATGGTTACTTTGCCACTGCCTACCTGGATGACTTTGCGTCGAAGCTATTGTTGGCGACAATTGTAACGACGGTTGCCTGGGTGGTTGGTACACTTTTGACCAGACCTGAATCAGAAGAAGTGCTCGCAAACTTTGCGAAAAAGATCCAACCAGACATTGGATGGAAAAAGTACCGAACAGGAGCGACTGGTCAATTTGGTAGCAGTATTATCAGTGTGTTCCTCGGATGCATTGCTGTCTATTCTGCGCTCTTTGCTATAGGTAATCTTGTTTACGGCGACTACCTGTATTTTTTCTCACTACTAGGGGTCTTTGTGGTGTCCGTCGTTATCATTTTTAGACTCTGGGACCATAAGTAAAATACCCCAAAGTGGGTATTGACTGGTGTTGGTCTCACATCTAGCTTTGATCAAAAGTTAAACACCGCTCTATTCACCACTTAGTAACGTAGCAAAGAGGCCGGCACAAATTGTCGCCCTCTTTTTTTTGTTCCAGCATTCAAGCTCTATCTTGCTAAAAACATTGATCAATGAATTACGCACAGGGAATGCTACAACCAGACGCTTTGAAAGGAAAGACCATCCTGGTAACAGGAGGTGGGACTGGTCTTGGCAAGTCAATGGGAACCTATTTTTCAGAACTGGGAGCTAACCTTATCATCACGAGCAGGAAAATAGAAGTGCTGGAAGAATCCGCTAAAGAGATCTCGGATAAAACAGGGAATCCGGTTCATATTGTCGCTTGTGACGTGCGTGAGTATGACCAGGTTGAAAATGTAATAAAGGAGGGAAAAGAGAAATTTGGCTCAATCGATGTTTTGCTCAATAATGCTGCGGGTAATTTCATTACCCCTACGGAGCGTTTATCTAACCGTGCTTTCGATACGGTTGTTGAAATCGTGCTGAAAGGAAGCTACAATTTCACCCTTGCGATGGGTAAGGATTGGATCGACCTTAAGCAAGCAGGCAATATTCTCAACATTGTGACTACTTACGCCTGGACCGGATCGGGTTATGTGGTTCCATCGGCTTGTGCAAAGGCTGGCGTTCTTGCGATGACCCGCTCCCTTGCGGTGGAATGGGCAAAGTATGGAATTCGTAGCAATGCGATCGCTCCAGGTCCATTTCCAACGGAAGGCGCATGGAGCAGGCTTTTGCCCGGTGACTTGAAGAAGAAATATGATCCGGCGAAAAAGGTACCTATTGGAAGAGTTGGCGACCACCAGGAGCTAGCAAACCTGGCTGCTTATCTTGTCTCGGATTATTCGGCCTACATCAATGGAGAGGTGATCACCATTGATGGAGGAGAATGGCTGAAGGGTGCCGGAGAATTCAATATGTTGGATGCGATCCCGGATGAACTATGGGATGCAATGGAAATGGGTAGAAAGAAGGAGGGATCGAAGCTAAAAATGATGTGGCTCTACTTCAAGGGAATGCGGAAGTTGAAGCTTTAGATAGTCCTTAAGGAACGTTAGGTCACTCTGAACCTACCTGACGGTAGGCAGGCTTGTTTCAGAGTCTAACCCACCCTAGCTAGATTCTGAAATAAATTCAGAATAACTGAGGTGCTCAAACTAAATATCCCCCAACCAGGCTTTTCTTATCGTTTTTTGATCTTCAGTCAACGTTTCTGCGGGAACCATCCTATGGTTTTCACTGGTCTCAACCAGCATCGCTTTACCTTTCAACTTCACCTCTTTTTCTTTTCCATTTACCTCACGTCTGACGACAATCCGCACTTTCTCGCCTTCTTCGAGTAGATAATGCTTTTCAATAATGTCATTAATGGTTTCCAGAGATACATTCTCACCATTCCAGGAGATCAAAACATCTCCTTCCTGGTAACCCATTGATTCGCCAAAGGAATTTACCGAAGAAACATCACCAAGAAAGATCTCCTGGTTTTCGTTAACCCCAAACTGAATTTTGCCGGTTGTGGCTACCATTTTTTTGCCAGCTCCGGTGTAGTCTATTCCTGCCCATCCCAGTACTTCGCTGAAAGGTAACTTTTCAACACCTCCAACATAGGCACGAAGAAAATCTCCAACTTCTTTTGTAGTTAACTGCTCAAGCTCGTCAAACAAATCCTCGTCTTTGAATGCTTTGAAAGGCCCATACTTTTTGGACATTTCTCTAAGAACTGACTGTAGATCTTTCGCTCCATTGGTAGACTTGATGATCGTCAGGTCAAGACACATGGCAATGAGTGCACCGCCACTGTAAACGTCAGCATAGCGGGCTTCATTGGCAGGCTCAAGGATGTTTTCACTGAATTCGGTGTAAGGAATATCAACGTTGTACTGGTCTTGTGCATTCATTTTACCACTCATCTCAGTAAGGAAAGCGTTGAGATCGTACAATCCGTGTTTGACCTGTACATGATGAGAAGCATATTCTGTAACTCCCTCGTAAAGCCAAAGATGTTGGCTCATTTCAGGTTCGATATAATTGAAATCATGGATCTCTTCGGAGTGGATGTTCAATGGAGTTACTATGTGAAAGAATTCATGTGCTGCTACATCCCGAACAGTTTGATTGATCCTCGAAGGGTCCATTTCCGGAAGTGTGTACAGCGATGAATAGGAATGCTCCAGAGCTCCCCAGGCGTTAGAGATCGGAGGCCCATCAAACAAATAAATCAGGTATGCATAGCGATCAACCGGAAGTTCACCGCCCAAATATTCTGCCTGTGCTTCCATTAGGTCATCAATATTGTCCATAACATCCTGTGCTGATAGTTTATCATTCGGGGAGTAGACGGAGACGAGAATGTTGGCTCCTGCGATATTCCTACTTACCGTATCTGGCTCACAATACATGATCGGAGCATCAGCAAGGAAATTGAAATTCTCAGCAACGAATATGTCCGAAGTTCTTTGGGACGAAGTTCTTTTCAATGAAGTAGCTCCGTACACAGTTTCATCATGCTTGATCGTAAGTTCGTAGGGCCTGAATTTTAACCCATCAATGTAACCGATGAAACCGAAAGTATTCATCACGTAAATGCCTTTATCTGTGTCAATGCCCATCCCTCCCGGCTCGAAAAGTTTGTTGTTTCCGTATCCTTCAAAGTCGTCAAAAGAGTCTTCAACCCAGTAGGTGATCTTCTTAAGTTTTGTGGCATCTTCAATCGTCCATCGATTGGTGGATTTCCTTGAAACCTTCAGTTTTTCCCCGTTTTCATCCAGTGCTTTGAAATTCATAACGAACCTTCCGAAATCAGAAATGCTGTATGTTCCCGGAACGATCTTAGCCATATGATATTCCACCTGATCACTTGTGATCTCGGGAAAGGAGATTTCAACTGGTACCCTATCGTTCTGTGTTTTTGTCAGGTCGATCGTAACCTGGTATTTATCCTGGGCCGTAGCAGTTGCTAACAAGGCAGTGAATACGATAGCGAGCAAATTTTTCATATTGGTCCTAATTTTTCGGTAAGTCTATAGCAAAGACAATGCAACAACTGTTAACTGAGGTTAAATTATATGAGCGGCCAGAAATCCTTATGATTAAGTGTTTACCGATTACCCGGCATTAGCCATACGTTTTCGTTGATTCTCGTCCAGGTATATTTTTCGCATACGAATGGACTTGGGAGTTACCTCAACGTATTCATCCTTTTGTATGTATTCCAATGCTTCTTCCAGGCTGAATTTCTTGGCTGGTGCAATTTTTACATTGTTATCAGACCCAGAAGCACGCATATTCGTAAGTTTCTTTCCTTTTTGAATATTCACAACCAGATCACTACCCCTGGAGTGCTCTCCAATCACCTGGCCACCATAAACATCTACTCCGGGATCAATAAAGAAGAATCCCCGGTCTTGTAGTTTATCGATAGAGTAAGGTGTTCCCGGTCCGTTTTCCATAGAGATCAACGATCCGTTGATACGTCCCGAAATATCTCCTTTATAGGGTTGATAGTCCTTTAGACGATGAGTCATAACTGCCTCTCCAGCTGTGGCGGTCAACATATTGTTTCTCATCCCGATCAATCCACGAGAGGGGATCTCAAATTCCAGGTGTTGGATGTTGCCTTTTGGCTCCATGATCTTTAGCTCACCTTTTCGTTGCGTTACCATTTCGATCACTTTTCCTGAGAATTCGTCTGGCACGTCAATAACCAGGTGCTCAATAGGCTCGTGTCGAGCGCCATCAACCTCTTTATAAAGCACCTGTGGCTGTCCCACCTGTAGTTCATATCCTTCCCTGCGCATGGTTTCGATAAGCACGGACAAGTGCAGAATACCTCTGCCAAAAACCATGAATTTATCTTCTGATTCCGTTTCTTCCACACGTAATGCCAGGTTTTTCTCAAGCTCCTTGAGCAATCGGTCCCGAAGGTGCCTGGAAGTAACAAACTTTCCTTCTTTGCCGAAGAAAGGTGAATCATTGATGGTGAAAAGCATACTCATCGTAGGCTCATCAATGGCGATCCTTGGTAAGACTACTGGTTCTTCAAAGTCTGTGATCGTGTCGCCGATCTCGAAATCTTCGATCCCGGTAATGGCGCAGATATCACCAGCACCAACTTCAGTTACTTTTCTTTTTCCCAGTCCTTCGAATACATGAAGTTCCTTGATGCGAACTTTCTTCAGACTTCCATCTCGCTTGCTGATACCAAGCTGAGCACCTTCCTTAAGGGTTCCCTGGAAAACTCTACCAATGGCGATTCTTCCCGTGAAAGAAGAAAAATCGAGAGAAGTGATTTGCATTGCTGGAACACCCTCTTTAAATGGAGCCGGTGGAATAATTTCAATGATCTTGTCGAGTAGAGGAGTAATGGTATCCGTAGGATTCTTCCAATCCTCGCTCATCCAGCCATGCTTACTTGATCCGTAAAGTGTTGTGAAATCTAATTGCTCTTCGGTGGCATCCAAAGAGAACATGAGATCAAACACTTGCTCATGCACCTCATCCGGTCGACAGTTTTCCTTATCCACCTTATTGACTACAACGATTGGTAAAAGACCAAGTCCAAGGGCCTTTCCAAGGACAAATCTCGTCTGAGGCATGGGTCCTTCGAAAGCGTCTACCAGAAGAATAACCCCATCAGCCATTTTCAGTACGCGCTCTACCTCGCCACCGAAATCTGCGTGTCCGGGAGTATCTATGATGTTGATCTTAACCCCTTTGTATTCAACTGATACATTCTTTGAAAGAATGGTGATGCCCCGTTCTCTTTCCAGGTCATTATTATCCAGGATGAGTTCTCCTTTTTCCTGGTTTTCCCTAAAGATCTGTGAAGCATAGATGATCTTATCTACCAAGGTTGTTTTTCCATGGTCGACGTGTGCAATGATGGCGATGTTCCTGATTTCTTTCATGATCTGCTTTCCGGCCGCAAAAGTACGGATTACAATCTTGTAAATACATGTTCACTTTAAAATTTGATTTAGAGTTAATGATGGCTGGTTGATATTGACTGATTTGACCAAAACCACTTAAATGAGTTGATACCAAGGATTGAGATCAGTGTATATGATATGTAGATAATGGATAATTAGGGTGCAACTCATGCCATATGGTTTTCTAGCAGTTACAATTAGCTTATTTATTATGAACACAAATATCAATTTTCTTAGGCTCTGTCTTCTTTACACATCATTAGGATTCATGGTTGCATGTGGATCAGATGATTCTGCAAACATTTCTTCATGGTCCAGCATCGCCACTTTACCTTTTGAATTTCGAACTCACCATTCTTACGCCTTTTCTTTGAACGAAGAGGGTTACATTGTGGGGGGAGGATTTCAAGAAAAATCACTGGCAAAATTTTACAAGTATGATTTGGATAACGATCAATGGATTTCGCTAGGTGATTATCCTGGACCACCTAGATCTTATGGAATTGGAGATGTATGGAGTGAAAAAGCCTATTTCGGGTTTGGAAGCAACGATGACGGTTTTTTAAATGATTTATGGGTATTTGATGGTAGCAACTTAGAATGGAACGAATTGGCAACTTGTCCTTGCAAACCAAGAGAACATCCGGCATTGGTCGCGAATAATGGTAAATTATATATGGGATTGGGAAACACTGTCGATTCCGATCTCAATGATTGGTGGGAGTATGATATAGCTACTGATCAATGGGCAAAAAAATCCGATTACCCAGGCAGTCCACGACATCACCCTTTTCAATTTTCATTAGGCAATTACGTATATGTTGCATTTGGCCATGGAGTTAGAATTTACAATGACCTCTATCGATATGATCCTCAAACTGATACCTGGGTGAGAATGGCAGATTTACCAGGGGAAGGCAGAGTCGCGGGCACACAATTTTCTTTCAATGGCAAAGGTTACGTGCTAAGTGGTGACGGTGAAGGTCACACCTCAATGGATCAAGGTGAATTTTGGTCCTACGACCCTCAGTCAAACTCATGGGAGCAACTTGAATCTCATCCAGAGAAATCAAGGTGGGCTCCGGCTTCTTTTGTTCTGGATGATGAGGTTTACCTGCTTAATGGTATAGGTGACAGTTTTCGACTTTCTGAGGAAATAATGAATTACAAGTTCAGCTTGAGATAGTTGGTGTTTGACCTTATGTAAAAGTAGAACTTCTATGTTTTAAGAATTAAACAAGAAAAGTCTGTCGTTGAGTTACCATAAGACATTTTGAGCCCAGCATATTTCGAATATTCTCAAAGTATATTTGCAGCCTTAATTATAAATCAGTCAAGATTTTTTGGGGTTGAAGCAATATAAAAGACACACTATTTCAGCTGCACTTCCCTATGCCAATGGACCGATCCATATTGGTCACCTGGCAGGGGTATATGTTCCGGCTGACATCTACGTAAGATACCTTAGAAGCAAAGGGGAAGATGTAGCATTCGTATGTGGATCAGATGAACACGGAGTAGCCATCGAGCTTCGAGCAAGAAAAGAAGGTCGAACCCCACAAGAAGTTGTGGATCATTACCACAAGATGATCAAAGACTCGCTGGATCAATTTGGGATCTCCTTTAATGTTTACAGCAGGACCAGTTCAAAGATCCACCATGAAACAGCTTCGGAGTTTTTCAAGAAATTATACGATGACGGTAAGTTCATAGAGCAAAGTTCGGAACAATACTTTGATGAATCGGAAGGTCAATTTTTAGCAGATAGATACATTAAGGGAACCTGTCCGAACTGTGGCTTTGAAGAGGCGTATGGTGATCAATGTGAGAATTGTGGTACTACCCTAAGCCCATCAGAGCTCAAAAATCCAAAATCCATGTTGAGCGGAGAAGCTCCGGTATTAAGAGAAACGAAGCATTGGTACTTTCCGCTCGACCAATACGAGGATTGGATGAAGAAATGGATCATTGAGGGACATAAGGAATGGAAACCTAACGTTTACGGCCAGTGCAAAAGCTGGATCGATAGCGGACTGAAGCCGCGACCAATGACCAGGGACATATCCTGGGGAATTCCGGTTCCTGTAGAAGGAGCTGAAGGAAAGGTACTTTATGTTTGGTTTGATGCGCCCATCGGATACATTTCGGCGACAAAAGAGTGGGCAGAGAAAGAAGGTAAGAACTGGGAAGACTATTGGAAATCAGAAGATACCAGACTTCTTCATTTCATAGGTAAGGATAACATTGTTTTCCATTGCATTACGTTTCCGGCCATTCTAAAAGCAGAGGGATCATACATCTTACCTGATAACGTTCCCGCAAATGAGTTTCTGAACCTTGAAAATAATAAGATATCAACCTCTCGAAACTGGGCAGTCTGGTTGCATGAGTACCTGGAAGAATTTCCGGATCAGCAAGATGTTTTAAGATATACCTTGGCCGCCAATGCTCCGGAAACAAAGGATAATGATTTCACCTGGAAGGATTTCCAGGCAAGAAACAATAATGAACTGGTTGCCATTTTTGGGAATTTTGTGAACCGTGCAGTAGTACTGACCCACAAATACTTTGATGGAAAAGTGCCTTCGGCTGGGGATCTTCTGGATATTGATCGTGAGGTCATTGAATCCATTTCGTTAATTCCATCCAAAATCGGAGGATCACTTGATCAGTTCAAATTTCGTGAGGCACTGACCAACATGATGGAGCTTGCCCGGATTGGCAACAAATATTTGGCGGATACAGAACCGTGGAAACTCATCAAAGAGAGCCCGGAACGGGTTGGAACCATACTGAATATTGCGCTTCAAATCGGAGCTAACCTTTCCATCTTGTGTGAGCCGTTCCTGCCCTTTACAGCTAAAAAACTCCTTTCGATACTAAACACAGAGGAACGGAATTGGAATGAAGCGGGTACTGTAGACTTGCTACCTGAAGGACAAGATCTTGGTAAGGCTGAACTCCTTTTTGAGAAAATCGAAGATAAAACCGTTGAAGAACAGGTCAACAAACTTCTAGAAACAAAAAAAATGAACGAACAAGAAAATGCCGAACCAAACGTATCGCCGCTAAAGGATGAAGTGGTTTTTGATGATTTCATGAAAATGGACTTGAGGGTAGGTGAGATCAAAACTGCGGAAAAGGTTGAGAAATCGAATAAGCTCCTGAAGTTTTCCGTGGATATGGGTTCGGAAACGCGTACGATCCTCAGTGGTGTGGCAAAGCATTTTTCTCCTGAAGATATGTTGGGCAAGAAGGTTGTGGTAATGGCAAACCTTGCTCCAAGAGCAATAATGGGAATTGAATCACAAGGAATGTTGCTGTTTGCGGAAAACGCTGACGGAAAGTTGGTAGCGGTAAATCCGGGATCAGATGCCGAGAATGGTGCAGTGATCTCATAAAACAAAAAACATGAAAGAAACTTTAAAAGTCGTTATCCTATTTTTTGCTTTTCTCGGTTGCACATCTGCAACCAAAGAAGATCGGGATACTGAGATAAAGTATGGCGAGCTAAAGGTTCCCGAAAATCGACAGGTTGATAGTTCTAGGGAAATTGAGATTTCCTATGCATTCATCCCTTCAAAAACAGTTACAGACCGACCACCGATCGTTTTCATTCAGGGAGGTCCGGGCGGGTCTTCTCTTCAGATGGCTCCATTTTTTCAGTCTACGTCGCTGAATCAAAAGCATGATTTCATTCTTTTTGATGCCCGGGGCACAGGTCAGTCTGGAGCAAACTGTCAGTGGATTGGAGAAGCGTTTATGGACATCATGGCAATGGACCTCAGCCTGGAAGAGGAGTTGCAGCAGGCTATTGACGTTTGCAATCGATGCAAAGATGAGCTGAATGAAAAAAATGTTGATGTAGCTGGATACAATAGCCTGGAAAATGCGGCAGATCTGGAAGCGCTTAGAAAGCACCTGGACATTGATGAATGGATCCTTTTTGGAGGTTCCTATGGTACCCGACTGGGTTTTACTTATCTAAGAGAATACAAGGCTGCAGAAGCAGCAGTGTTTATGGGGATTTTTCCACCGGAAGTGAATATTTATGATGGGTTTATCCCCGGCCTGGCAAGGTCCATGGACTACCTGTTCCAGCAATGTGCAAACGATCCTTCATGCAATGAACGGTATCCGGAATTGGAAACGCTCTTTGAAAATAATATCGCCCGCTTAAGGGATCAACCACTAAAAGTCACTTATCAGGGAAATGACTTTGTGATTAATGCGCAGGATGCGTTGTTGCTCATACAGCAGATGCTCTATCAGAGGCAATTTATTCAGCAAATTCCAGCTTTCATAAAGGCATTGGGTACAGGTAATGAACCGGTTATTTCATCTTCCATCAATCGCACTTCACAAACGGTCAACTTCATTAACCTTGCTACCTACTGGTCGGTTCAGGCCCGGGAAGAGGTGCAATTCAACGAAGAACGTGCATTGGAAAGGGATCTGGAAGAGTTTCAATCGTTGAAGCCTGGTGTTTCCTTCTTCTCAACCGATCAGGAAATCCTGGAGCAATGGCACACCTTTCGATCTGAAGATTTGGAAGATCAGCGAGTGGAAACCGAAACTCCTATCCTTATAGTCAATGGATTGTATGATCCAATTACTCCAATCACGAATGCGATAGATGCTAATGACTATTTACCAAACTCAACACTCATTGAATTCCCGATAGATGGTCATACCGTTTTCAACCCTTGTTTCTTTCAATCGTTTGAAGCATTTGTTGCCAATGACTACAATAGTCCTGAGTTAGATTGTACTTCAGAAGGGACATTGACCTGGCAATAGTTATAGACTTAGTTCAACCGTGAATTTCACAGCAAACTTGTTCGTGTTGACATCATTATACGTTAGCCTGTGAAAGGCTTGTACTGACAGCACTCTCAAGATATTGCTTACCCCATAACCAACCTCAACGTATGGGTCAGATCCCCATCTTCTAAAGGGTATGACAGCATTACCCAGCTGGTCGGTTGGGAATCGAGATATCTGAATGTTTTCCTCCCTGATGTCTCCCCAAAGGACGTTGGCACTGACAATTGAACGTAGCTTCAACTTGCGCATGAGGGGGATCCGATTGAGGAAAAACCCTTCAAATGAATGATTGTATCGGATCTCAGCAAACCGGTCTGAGGAAAACTCAAAGAAGTCCATTAGGTTATAAGCGAACCCAACATAAACCGGAGTTTCATTGCCTATTGGATTAAATAACATCGAGTAAGGAGCCGTACCAAAGAAATAGCCGCCACCGACATTAAATCTGGATACGCCAAGAACACCCATTTTTTGCCTTTTGCGGATAGAGACTCGAAGTTTATGGTAGTCAAAGTCACTCCCAAGTATGTCATTCATTCCGTAGGAGTACTGGATATTGAAAACCGGTGCTCGAATAGCTCCCAGGTTGATTCGCTGATTATCATTGACAACTAGAACTTCATCTTTTCCATACCGGACATCTAATGTGGCTTCACTGATTTCATAAGCAGAGCTCGTCGTGGTTCTGCTCTCATTATTGAAGTAGTTGAAATCAAATAACGGTGTGTGCAGCTCATGCCTGAAAGCCAGGTTGGCGTTCAGACCTTTAGCCAGTTGACGAGAAAAGCTTACACGATATTTTTCTTTAAGAAATGGCTGGGTCAGTGTTCCAAATCGGCTGAAAGAGTAAAAGAGACTTGCGGGATCAACATTTTGGTTTAGTAACCAAACCTGTTCCACTTCTTTTTGATGTTCAAGGCGGAAAGTTGTCCAGGGATCTCTGTTTAGAATCCGATAAGCATAAATGTTATACTTATAGCGCTCATCATCAAAACCATAGCCCACATAACCTCCGAATACCCAGTTCTTACTGAAGCTAATGTTTGTTCTGGCACCAATTCCTAATCGGAAACCTTCGACATCATTGTTTCCAATAAAGGTAGAGTAGGGGCCAAGATCGAAAGGGTCGGTTTTAATGTAGCCGGTAAGGGCAAACCGAGCACCATCAGTCATGGTTTTCACCACCGGTATCTTCTTGAGCGTATCGATCATGATGAAGACGTTCTCTTCTGTTTGGGTCAACGAATCGTGCCTTGCTTCCACCCAATAGGTATCATCTTCCTGACGGACATTTGGGTCCATGCTGATGGCATTCAGGTAAAAGTCATCTTCCTTGGGTTGGTTGACTACAAAATCTTTGTTGGAAACATAGAACTTGGCGATAAGCCCGGCGGTGTTCTTTGTCAATTGAATGATGTCGATGACTACCCTTGTCTTTTCCGGTAACCATGCGCCATCTTCCGTCTGGGTAAGGTCCTGCTGGATCCTGATCTTTTCAATGAAATTCAGGTTGGTAGTTCGTGGGACGGAGACATCAATCCGACGTAAGGCATACTCATCTTTCGTGATCCACATGGTGCCGGTAAATGCCAGGTCTTGCGCTTGTTTCGGAAAGAATTCAATTCGATAGCAGAACTTGTCATTAATGTACAAGCTGTCAGTTAACTCGTATTCGTACAGTAGTTTCCAGCCGTCCGCTATTGGACTAGCAAACTCCTTGCTAACGATATTCATCCAGTTCTGATAGAAGTTGTATTCCTGGAAAGAACTTCCAATCACTTGTGAAGTCAGTGTTCCATCGGTAATCCCGATCCCATTCACTCGTGTTCGAAGAATTTTCTCGTGACGAGCAACAGGTGTTTTTCTGTAGTGGAACCTGGAAATAGCTTCTGAGATCAAAATAGGTAATAGCGGCTTGCCATCTTCTCCTGCTATCTGGTCAATGCTGTCGAGTACGTTGGTGATCTTTTGCATGATCTTCCGCTTTCGGAACTTTTCTGACATATTATCAACATCGAATTCCGTTCGCGTGTAGCTCTCATACTCGTAAGCCTCTAATTCCCTCTTATCGTTTTTCTTTTTGTTTTTGATGACTTCACGGAGGACTGCAAACGCGGGGTTTTCACCCGGTAGGATAACCACCTCGCTCAATTGGACGATATCTTCTTCCAATTGAAAGTTGACCACCTGTTCTACTCCTCTTTGCACTGCTTTCACCCGCTTGATATACCCAACATAGGTCACCTCCATTGAGTCAACAGGGCTTGAGGTTTCAGCGATGAAATTGCCATCAAAGTCTGTAATTGCTCCTTCGGTGGTACCTGTAAATACAACTGTTGCAAAAGGCACCGGGGAACCGGTTCTTACCTCGGTTACTTTACCTGAGACAATGGTCTTTTGTGCAAATGCAACAAGTCCGATTAAAAGTGAAAATGTTAGTGCTAATCCCCGCATTAAGTAGAGAAATGGAAATCAGGTTGACAGTCTGTCAGCTTTAACGTAGAGTTAGGCCAGGTATTGACCTAGGAATCAAATTTTTGCAAACTTCCCCATCCTCCTCCATTCCGGACTGGGGAGAATCCGTTGGAAAGTAAGACTTTTTTTGCGGATGCACTTCGAATCCCGGAAGCGCAGCAAGTAATGACCGGCTTATCCTTGTCAATTTCATTGAGCCTCCCTTTCAACTGATCCAAAGGAATGTTGACTGAGTTGTTAAGGTGTCCACCAGCATACTCAGCTACCGATCGAACATCCACTATGGTAGCACCTTCTTTCAGCAACTCCTCAACAGAAGGAGTCTGATCACCAGCAAACAGGTTCTTAAGAAATTGGATCATGTATTTTTTTGGCGCAAAGATGCCTAAAAAGCATGAGTCATTAACTTTTTAGTGCTTGAGATTAGCGGAAATTGTCAGACCAAATCCAAATGACCTGTGCTTGAGGATCGGATTTGAGACCCGCTTGGATAATGAATAGGTAAATACTGGTGATATTGTGTAATAGATCTTATGTCTCCTTAGCAAGTTGATCCCATAGCTCAGGAAAAGATCCGTTTGCCCTCTATTGAAAGATTGATTGGATATGATGGGATCATTGGTTTCGGCAATAATGTCAAAAAGTCTCGAATAACTTAATTCGATCATGAGATGATTGGCAATCGGCTTTTTACTTAGTGGCTTGGTTATTCCAGCTTTCAGCCCAATGCTTTGAACTGCCATTTTTTGATTGAGTTTTTCTTCTGTGGCAAGCTGGCCGCTTCGGTTGTATCGTATGTTTGAAGCATAACTCCGATAGAGTATTCCAGCAGAAACCATTGACCGGTTGTTCAATAAACGACGATAACCAATCCCCAGAGCTAAAGGTGCTGCCTGGTCAGCCTCTCCAATTTCAATGTTCTCGATCAGGATCGTGTCGGATTCATTTGGCGAGATCCACTGAAAGTCCTTGATTGACAATACTTCAAAAAAGATCAATGACTGATATTGTTTTCGATGAAGATCGATCTCATGGAAAGTTGGGTTGAAGGAATTCATGTTCGCTTCATAATCAAGTGGGTAACGAGCTAGAATCAAAGCGTCCGATTCGGTTATTTCGGTGATGGCTGACTCCCTCGTTTCAACGTCGTTTATTTCTTCGATGACCACTGGTTCTGAGGAGCTTTTCTCCAAAGTGGTTTTAACCTCGTTTTCGGAAGCAACAGCGTCATCAGATTCATACAATGGATTAATCGGGATTGGTGATGAACGATTAGCCACTATCTGAGTATTATCTTTTTCTTCAAACTCCTCATTAACTGTTGTCGATTCCGGGCTATTCCCGGATTCCATCTCAATGATTTGATCCTGGTCCCCGGGGATATAGGTTTCTGTCCTATTCTCGATACCAAAGAAGAGATAAGCACTTACTGAGGCTATTACTGCGCCAGTGATCGTAAGTGAAGTTGTCGGTATGCTAAAGGCTGGTTTGGGGTAGTGAAAGTCACCTAATTGCATGGATGTCTCTCGTTTAAACCCGGAAAACTTGGCCTGCATGATATTTCTTAGTTCCTGGTCTTCGTAATTCATAAGGCGATTTTTTCAAGTTGAGTTATTTCTGCTCTTACAAGTGACTTAGCACGGGTAAGTTGAGATCGTGAGGCGCTTTCCGATATTTTCAGGATCTCACTGATCTCCTTATGACTGAATCCTTCAATTAGGTATAGGTTAAAAACCATTCGATATCCCAGCGGGAGACGTTGGATAATGGCATAGATCTTCTCAGCATCTAACCTGGCGATAATGTTAAGCTCTGAATCTGATAGGATCGGTGTATTTGTATCGACCTGATCCAGTGCGTCAAAGCCACGCCTTTGTTTATGGTAGTGGTTGATTGCGAGCCTTACTGTGATCGTTGTTATCCACTTTTCAAGTGAAACAATTTTTCCTTTTTCCTTTTTGATACTAGCGAAAATTTTGATGAAAACCTCCTGGAATATGTCTTTGGCTTCATCCCGATCACCCAGGTAACGGACACAGATTCCCATGACCCGCTCTTTGTATCTTTCAAAAAGCAGGTTATGTGCTTTTGAATCATTCTTTGCACATTGAGCAATTAACGCCTGGTCTGTCAACATAGTGAAAGCCCGCTGATATGCGGGCTCTGGGCGTTAATTTTCTATATCAGCGTACACAATGTAGGTTCTGAAATAGTCACACATTTCAGTTGCCTTTTGTGGTATTTCCCATGAAGCGTATGATCCCGGATTTCCGGCTTCTCCCCAGCATTCACAAGCGACATATTCTATCCTTCTTTCAAAACGGGTATTCTCGGATGGTAATTCCTGGATGGTAAAACTGACCGATACACCACCACCGAGTCCGGCTGGAGAAAGACAATAATTATGGTTTTGATGCAGCTCATCCCAGACACTCTGATCCCACAAACTCACGTCACTGATCTCAATATGAGCTGGTTCATCAAAATAGAATTTACAATCTCCTTCAAATGATTCATTAGACCGTAATGTGAACCTGTGTGTTGTTGTGCCACCAGTTGCAGCGATCCCAATTATGATTTCGTCGCTCACAAAGTCTGGTCCAGGAGTGAAGATCAGGAAATGCGTGCTCAATTGAACCTGGTTGTTACCAAAATCCTGCTCATCATTTTGATAGATCGTTAGTGTTCCATTGGATGGTTCTTGTAAAATCTGAACGTCTTCTGATAGTATTCCAGTTATAACTGGAATACTTAACGCAGAAGCTCCAACAGGAGGAACTGCCACTTCAGTAGACTCATCTATTTCACCAACAAATTCAGCTGGTGCATCAGCAGTTGGTAAACTGTCATTTTCTATGATGTTGCACTGGTACAGTGAGAATACCAGCAACATCAGTATTAGGGCTTTGTAAAAAATAGCTTTCATTTTTAAAGTTCATTATGGTTTCATGGATACACATAAGATATCATGTGTACTTGAAGTGATCACGTTTCTTTAGTGATGACAAATGAACTTTTAAAAACGCTGCATGATCTTTCAAAAATCTTTACTCAAAGGGATTGGACCATTTCTCATTGGTATAAACATCTGATCCCGAAAACGTCTCGATAAATGCGATAGCAGCCTCGTTTTCAGCGACGGTCATCAAAGGTTTTGAGGATTTCCTGCTGGCCTACATCGGGCTTTGGCTAATTGGTCGGCGGCCTTTGCGAAAAACTGTTTCCAAAATCACCTGAAAAGCCGTAGTTTGTGTCCGAATCCAGCCTAATGAAAAAACTGCTCATTATTGCTCCCTGCTTCAACGAAGAAGCGGTACTTCATATGTTTCAGGAAAAGATTGGAAGTCTCCTGAATTCGTTGATTTCCGACGGAAAACTGGACAAGGACAGTGCCATGTGTCTGGTTGATGACGGTAGTTCAGATAGTACCTGGCAGATCATCGAGGAATTGAGTGCCGGTCGACATGATGTTAAGGGGATCAAGCTGTCACGCAACTTTGGGCATCAATATGCTCTTTTGGCCGGATTGGAGACATTCAAGGAGCAATACGATGGTTACCTAACCATTGATGTTGACCTGCAGGATGACATAGAAGTGATTCCGGAAATGGTGGATAAACTAGCGGAAGGAGCCAATGTGATTTATGGAGTTCGGAAAAGCAGGAAGAGCGATAGCTTTTTCAAGAAGAACTCCGCACTCCTGTTTTACCACATGATGAGGAAGTTAGGTGCCCAAACGGTATTTAATCATGCGGACTTCAGATTGATAGATAATGCTATTCTGGAGAACTTCTTGAAGTTCAAAGAGTATCATTTGTTCCTTAGAGGCATCTTCCCATCTATTGGGTTTCAAGCAGCCATGGTCTATTATGATCGGAAGGAACGTAAGGCGGGAGAATCCAAGTATCCATTGAAGAAGATGCTTTCGTTCGCGTGGCGTGGTATTACCTCTTTTTCCGTTCGTCCGCTTCGCTTGATCCTGGTTGCTGGGATCTTTACGTTTTTGGGTTCGTTGATAGCGGGGGGCTGGGTACTCTATGTAAAATTCAGCGGTCAGGATGTTCAGGGTTGGACCTCTCTAATGATTGTGATCCTCTTTTTCAGTAGTCTGCACATGTTGTCGTTAGGGCTCGTTGGGGAGTATCTTGGTAAGATCTATCAGGAGATCAAAGGGAGGCCAAGATATATTATCGAAGAAATAGCAGGGAAAGAATAATTTCAATCCCTCTTATAGCGGTAGTGTCCAATGATACGATAGTCAAAAAGCATGTCTTCCATGACCTGACCTCTTCCAATGTTGTGGACGATCAGGTTTCTTTTCCCGTCACTTGATTTTTTATTGACCACCAACCCTATGTGGGTGACCGCTCCACTTAAATTCCAACACACAATATCTCCTGGAAGATAGTCACCTGGGTCTGAGGAAACAGAAAGTTCTGTTCCGTGACGCTGAAAGAATTTCATCAGGTTCGGAACACGTCGATGATCAATGTTCTTATCCGTAGAAGAGAGCCCCCAGATCTTCGGATACAGACTGAAGTTGGCAGCCATGTCTTCATGCACTTCTTTTTGAAGGTCGATCTCAAGTTTTCGATAAGCCCGAATTACCACATCTGTACAAACCCCCTTACCAGGCGGAACATCACCATTAGGATAGTCAATAGAGAAGTAGCTGGGATCGTAAGTGACTCGTTGTTTGGTAAGCTCAAGCGCCGCGTCGCTTAATTGCTCCTCAAAGGTTTGACAGAGGGAGGAAAAGGAAAGTGGAATAAGAAGTAATAGCAACAGCTTTCGCATTACTACTCAAAAGTGAGGTTACACTCCGCCTAACCAGGTGGCAGATCTTGAGAGATAGATGAACCTGTTAAATTTCTTTCGAATCTGTTTCAATATTCTCTTGAAATTCATAGTGCTAAGTTAACGAAAAGCAATTGCTTAATGTTTTGTGACTTATTTTTTACCACTAAGGCCCAAGGAGTCACAAAGGGCATAATTGAGAAAAGTCTAAGAGTCTCGGTGGTTTATTCCTTTTCTGATCTATTGCTTTATTGTATTTTTACGATGAATAAGATCACTACCTTCAATGACTCCACTTGTCGCCGAGTTTCTTGGAACATTCACTTTGATTGCAATCGGCCATTCGGTCAATGCGAATGTGTTGTTGAAAAAGACCAAAGGGTCTGGTTCGGGTTGGATACTTATCAATATTGGGTGGGGCCTGGCAGTTTTCTGTGGGGTGACCATTGCGGGTCCGTATAGCGGTGCCCATATCAATCCTGCTGTGACTTTTGGTTTGGCTTTCGCGGGACTTTTTCCCTGGGATCAGATCATCATGTACATCCCGATGCAGCTATTAGGAGCTGCTGCCGGTGCCTTGATCGTTTGGTTGAATTTCAAAGATCATTTTGATCTGCAGGATGACCCTGGTGTCAAACTGGGAGTCTTTGCGACAATTCCACAGATAAGGAATTATTCACTGAATTTCTTCAATGAAGTGACAGGAACGTTTTTCCTCATGTTTGTCATCTTTTACATCAACGAACCGTCGGTCAATAATGGATCGGATGTGATCGTTGGATTAGGCTCCATTGGAGCTCTTCCGGTTGGGCTTCTGGTTATGGTCATTGGAATGGGTCTGGGAGGTACCACAGGATACGCTATCAACCCGGCACGTGATCTTATGCCTCGTATAGTGCATGCATTTCTTCCAATCCAGGGAAAAGGAACTAGTGATTGGGAATATGCATGGGTCCCGGTGCTGGGACCCATGGCTGGGGCAGGGCTTGCCTGTCTTGTAAACTATCTGATTTCCTGAACTACTCGTCTTTCAAACACCTTGCGGGATTGATATGCGCTGCGCGCAATGCCTGTGAGCTGACCGTAAGCCATGCAATGACCAGGGATACGATAGCAGCACCAACAAAGATCCATGCATTCAGGTCTATTTTATAAGCGAAGCTGGAGAGCCATTCACGCATTAGGATATATGAAATTGGAAGTGCGATCAGAATGGATACGCCTACCAGTTTGGTGAAATCACTTGAAAGCATCATTACAATGTTCGAAACAGAAGCACCCAGAACTTTTCTTATTCCGATCTCCTTGATCCTGCGTTCTGCTGTAAATGCTGCTAACCCGAATAGACCAAGACACGAGATAAGTATGGCAAAACCAGCAAAATAGGAGGAAAGTGTGCCCACCCTTCTTTCTGAATTGTAAAGCTCCTGGTAGTTCTTATCCAAAAATTCAAATTCGAAAATGAAACCAGGACTGAAACTTTCATACAATTCCTGGACGGCATCTATTGCGACAACTTCATTTCCTGCCTCCAGACGTGTAACGATGTTCCAGGTGTATTGAGGCCTTAGCCTGAAGAATGCCGGAGCCACCTCATCATGAATGGATTGGTAGTGAAAGTCTTCAGTTACACCTATGATCTGCATATCGTACTGTTCCCACAACTTGATCGTTTCACCGATCGGATCCTCAAAACCTATCAAATTAGCTGCCGCCTGATTGATGATGATCTTGGTACTATCGGCTCCAAAATCTTTACTGAACCACCTTCCTTTCGCCATTTTGATATCCATGGTTCGTTGAAATTCGTAATCAACGGAAATATTCTCGAAAAGAACCCGGGTTTCGGGAGCTTTATCTCTCCAATCAAGCCCACTAGTGTTGTTCATTCGGTGTACCCATGTGTGACTGGTAGCAGAGGCGTTGACTACACCGGGAATATTTCTCAGCTCGGAGAGAAATGCATCTTTCTTGTCATTAATTCCACCGTCTTGAGTGAATAGTATGAGATTGTCTTGATTGTACCCAAGATTTTTTGTGAAAGCGTATTGAGTCTGTTTATGAATCACTATGACGCCAACTATTAGAATAATGGTGATTGTGAACTGAAATACCACCAAACCTTTTCTTGCCCAGATCTCGCCTAATGAACTTTTGATCTCACCTTTCAATACTTTAACAGGATTGAATGAGGTGAGGTATAGCGCCGGATAACTTCCAGCAAGCACTCCGGTTACAATCGCGGTGAAAAGAGAAATCAAAATGAGTTTTGGAGTGAGCTCAAAAGCGATTGATTTGTCAGTTATCTCGTTAAACTGTGGAAGAAAGATCAACACAATAAGATAGGATAGGAGCATTGAAACCATAGCAATAAGATTAGACTCCCCGATGTATTGACCAATCAGGTTGTTTCGTCCGGCACCAATAGCTTTTCGTACGCCTACTTCATGAGCGCGCTTAGATGCGCGTGCAGTTGACAGATTCATGAAGTTAATGCAGGCGATAACCAGGATGAAGATGGCAATAATGGAAAAGAGTCTTACGTATTCAATTCGGCCTCCGTCCTGGACACCATTTGTGTATTTTCCATAGAGATACTGTTCGGAATACTTCCTCAGAAATAGCTCGACATTGCTGTCGTCCTCATCTTTCAGTTTAACATATCCGGCGATTTTTTCTGTTATGGCTTGGGGGTCTGCACCTTCCTGTATGATCACAAAGGTTCCAGGGCCGTTATTACCCCACTCTTTGACCCAGTCATTTTCGTCTTCAAAGTCTTCAAATGGAATTACCCAGTCGAACTGATAACTGGAGTGACGAGGTAAATCCTCAAAGACACCTGTGACCAAAAATGAACGATCTTCTTCGTATCTAAGACTCTTACCCATGGCTGCATCTGCACCACCAAAGAATTTATTTGCTAATCGTTTAGAAATACAAATAGATGTTTTGTCAGCCAGGACGTTATCAGGATCACCAGCAATCAAGGGATAAGAAAAGATATTGAAGAAATCCGATCCAACATGAAATCCATCCTCCTTAAAATACTTCTCATCATAGCTCAAAAGGGATTTCCCAATCCATGTCGTTGTGGCAGCATACTCGATCTCCGGAAAATCAATCTTCAAATTTTTAGCCAGTGGCCCTGGTGTGGAGTTGGTAGCATTGATCTCATCTGAATAGGTCTGGTACTCCATCACCCGAAACAGTCGATCATCCTTCTCATGGAACTTGTTCATTTTCATTTCATCATCAACCCAGAGATAGATGAAGAAGGCGCATGATAAACCAGTTGTGAGACCGATAAGGTTGATTAAAGAAGAAGCTTTGTGCCGAAGAAAATTCCTAAAAGTGATTTTAAGGTAGTATCGCATGGTTTTCAATGTTTAGATAATAGACAAGAAGTCAGACTCCTGGTTGCATGATGTAAATACTACCTAGAAAGTTTCGAATGGTTACAGAATCAGTTGAATTGATTCATTGACCGCTCCATTCCAATAGTGCAGAAGGAATGGATTGCTTCGATCGCCCGATCCATATGTATAGTCAAGGAATCAAGTTCTTCAGAAGTGAAATTGCTTAACACGTAATCTACCTGGTTGCCTTTATAAAAATCATCTCCAACTCCAAACCTCAATCTGGCGTAGTTCTGCCCGCCAGTTAGCTGCTCGATGTTCTTCAATCCATTATGTCCACCAGCCGAGCCTTTTGGTTTCAACCGGATCTTTCCATAGGGTAGGGCAATGTCATCGGTAATGACCAAAAGATTTTCCTTTGGAATTTTCAATTGCTGCAGATAGAAATTAACTGCTTTACCACTTAGATTCATGAAAGTTGTTGGTTTGATAAGAGCAAGTGTTCTTCCCTTATGTTTTACTTCGGTGTGATAAGCCAACTTCGATAGCTCAAATGAAGACCCTTTGAGATCCGCCAGACGATCAAGGATCAGAAAGCCGACATTGTGACGTGTCAATTCATACTCGGGTCCGATATTACCCAAACCTGCAATCAGGAATTTCATTTAGAAAGCGTTTTGGTCAGCAATGATCGGTCATTCCCTTTAAACCCGGTTTTTAAATACAAACTATTTCCAGCCTGATTGGTCCGTTCCACCTCCAGGTGAATGGCATTGACGTTGAGTTCTTTTGCATAGCCATCAAGAAGTGTTAAAATTTCGGTTCCAAGACCTTTTCCGCGGAATGCTTCCTTCAGATAGAATTCATCAATAAAAGCATCTCTTCCTCCATATTCAAAGCTGTAGCCAAATGTCAGGATGAGATAACCAATTATCTCTTCTTTGACCTGTAGCACCCAAAACCGTCCCAGGTGGTCATGATCCATCATTTCCTGAAAATTGATTGCCGCTTGATCTCGATCAAACCCATATCCATCTATTAAATAGAAATCCCGGATCATGTCCAGGCAATCTTCCTGGTGAGAAATTTCTGCTCTTGTAAATTGAACTTCCATAACAATTGCAATGCTAATCATTCAGCGGCATCTCCATCTTGATGTTTGCCCGAATATTGTGGTGATCTGACTTTGGGATGACACGAAATCCTCTCTTGAAGTACATATTGATCGCTGGAGCCAGGTTAGTATTGGAGTAGAGTACGAGTTTGTCAAGACCTTTCACTTTTGCTTCAGCAATGACATGATCAAGCATTGCTTTTCCAATACCGCTTTTCTGATGGTCAGGAGACACTGCCATTTTACCCAACTCAAAAACATGATCATTCACCTTGATCAGCGCTACGGTTCCTACGATCTCGTTGTTGAGTTTGGCGAAGTAGATGAATCCTCCCTTGTCAATGATTGATTCTTTAGGGCGTAAGAGTAACCTTTTATCCGAAGGCTCCATCTCAAAATGCTTCTCAATCCAATCTCTGTTCAATTCTTCGAAATGCGGAGCAAGCGAATCGTTGAACTCAAGGAATTCAATTTCGTTTCGGGTGTCATTAAGCTGATCCAGCACTCGCTTTGAAAATCTTTCATTAGTAGATAGTTGAATTTCCATATTCTCCATTGCATCCATTAAGTGATGATCTGTTTGCTTCATCATGCTATTGATCTCACTTTCCATAATGTCCCAAATGGGTCGAAGCGAATGGATCAACTGTTTTCCTTCCTGGGTAAGGGATACTTCACGCTTTCGTTGATCATCAGGTGAATTTTTGATTTTAACCAGTCCTCTAGCTTCCAGCCGGTTGCAGAACTGGGTGACAGCAGGTTGAGAAATTTTGAGATCAGAAGCTGCCTGCCCTATTTGAACGCTTCCATATTGATCAACCAGTTGTATGATGGGCATGAGTGAAGTTTCAAAGTTTAGGTCAAGGGTCTTGTAGATCTGTTCTACTTCCTTTCTGAAATGATCAACTAGTCGCTTCATTCGTGAAGCTAAGGCAAGAGATCCAAGTGTTTCCAAATAGTCCATATATTATTATATAAGTAGTTATATATATGAAGCAAAAAAATCCCAACGAAGTTCATTGGGATTCAAAAATCTATTATTCTGAAGCCTCGCCTCCACCTTCAGCAGGTGCTTCTGCTGCAGGTGCTTCTGCTCCTTCTTCACCCTCTTCTCCTTCTTCCTCAAGTTCTTCTTCGGATTTACCTTTCAATGCTCGAGGTACTTCGATACCCGCGATAGTTACAAGTGGACTATTCAGTATTTCGAAATCCTCCGTCTCTATTTCTCCAACTTTGATGGATTTACCAAGCTCGAGACCTGACACATCTACCTCGATGAATTCAGGCATATTCTTTGGTAAAGCTTTTACAGTAAGGAATTTCACCTTTCTGATCAGCTTTCCTCCTGATTGGATACCCGGAGCGTTACCTACAGGTCTTGTAGGAATACTCATCTTGATTGGAGTTCCACGGAAAAGTTGAAGAAAATCAATGTGCATGATCATCTCACTCACCGGGTGGAACTGAATGTCTTGCATAATTGCCTCAAATGGTTCAGGCTCACCTTCAATAGTAAGCATGGCAAAGTGTGCTTCGTCGGTATAAACCAAGTCTCTGAACAAGATCATCGGTGCGTAGAAATGGATCTGCTTTTCGCCACCATACACTACGCATGGTACCATTCCTTCTTCCCGTAAGCGCTTTGCTTCCGTCTTGCCAAGATTTGCTCTTTTATACCCTATAATCTCAACAGTTTTCATAAAATATATATTGACTTAATAATTACTTATTTGATGAATAATGAGCTGATTGACTCATGGTCATGGATCTTTCGGATCGCCTTGGCGAACAACTCTGACACGGTCAATACTTTCACTTTTGGAGATTCTCCTTTTTGAGGAATTGTATCGGTAATGATCAACTCTTCTAAAGCAGACTCTTCAATGTTTTTATATGCGTTTCCGGAGAGTACACCATGAGTAGCGATTGCTCTCACAGAGTTGGCTCCTTTTTCCTTAATAATGGTAGCAGCTTTGCTGATCGTTCCTGCAGTATCTACCATATCATCGACCAACACAACGTCACGACCTTCCACATCACCAATCACCTGCATAGAGGCAATTTCGTTAGCTCTTTTTCGATGCTTGTCACATACCACCATGTCTACCTCAAACATCTTAGCATAAGACCTGGCTCTGGCAGTTCCTCCAACATCGGGAGAAGCGAAGATCATGTCGTTTAGTTTCAAGCTTTTCAGGTAGGGGACGAAGATGGCTGATCCATCCAGGTGATCAACGGGAATGTCGAAGAATCCCTGGATCTGTCCGGCGTGAAGATCACAGGTCATGATCCTGTCCGCCCCGGCGGAAGTTAGAATGTTAGCAAGCAACTTAGCCGCGATGGCTACCCTGGGCTTGTCTTTTCGATCTTGCCTGGCATATCCAAAATAAGGAACCACTACCGTGACATACTTAGCACTCGCGCGACGAGCAGCGTCTGTCATCAATAGCAACTCAAGAATGTTATCGGCAGGAGGGAAGGTGGACTGGATAAGGAAGACATCACATCCCCGCACGGACTCTGTAAAGTAAACGCCCATCTCTCCGTCACTGAACGTTTGTTTCTCACTGCTGCCCAATGGTTTGCCATAGTTATTGGCAATTGCACTTGCAAGCGTACTGGTAGCTGATCCGGAGAAAATTTTTACAGACGACATGTTACTTAATAAATAAAGCAATCTCAATTTGGAGAGTCATTCTGAACTTGTTTCAGAATCTGTCGAAGTATTAACCTCTAAACAAGATCCTGAAACAAGTTCAGGATAACTAATGCCCTTTGAGATTGCTTTTACAGTTGGCCTACTAGGGCTCGAACCTAGACTCTTCTGAACCAAAATCAGACGTGTTGCCAGTTACACCATAGGCCAATACCGAAGATATTTTTTAAGCTCTACTTCATTAGCTCTGCCGGTTACTCAGTCTGATTTTGAATCAGACCTGCCTGCCGGCAGGCAGGCGTGTTGCCATCCCGTCCCGATAGTTATCGGGGCTCGGGACATAGGCCAAAACGGACGGCAAAATTAGGGGAATAAAAACTAAAATGAAATAGCTGATCAACTGATTATTCACTTTCCCTAATTCTTCCGCTCCATACTTTAGCACAGCTAATCAATGATCCGGAAGTATCCTGAAAAATTGTTAATGCCTTCTATCATTTCCAGGTCGGATCTTCCGATTCGCCTTTCTACAAATTCTTTATAATCAAGGTGATCATACAAGAATGTTGTGAAGACCTGTGAATCCCCGTGAAAAGAAGACAAACCTTCTACATTAAATTGCTCCTGAATGGATTGTGGTAGGACCGGAAATTTAACATCACCAGGAGTCTCAGTGATTGAGTACCAAATCCTTGAAAGAGTCTCGGAAGGAGATAGAATTGTACGATAGTCAAAGTATGTTTTTGGCCCAATGACTGAGACATTCAAGTCATTGACATCACCGTTAATGACATTGAGGTCCATTTCTGGTAAACTCAACTCATTTGGTAGATCAGAGTACAAAGTGAAAGCGTAGCTTTTTGAATCATCTTCTTCATTCTTGAGACTGAAAACAACAGATCGATCATTTATAGCTGATTCATTTTTAGGGAATTGATAACCCGGAAGCCTAATCTCATCATTTAGAAAGTCACCCGATTGTCGAAAAGCCTGTACGGTACGATAAACAATAGAGTAGCCTTCGGGGGTCTCATAATTATAGATGTCTACTTCGGTACTAGCATCGTTGAAATCGACTACTTTCGTTGAACCTACTTCTAAGTGGTCAACATAGATGTAATTGAAATCATCATTACTGTCAAAAAACCACACATAGGCATAAGCTGAGTTTTCGTATAAGGTAATCTCATTGTCACCATCTGCAATACCTGATTGATTGGTAGTTTTTCCAGAAGAGATTTTGAATGTAATGTCCTCAGGAACATTGGAGAATTGTAGTGTCGCTGTTCCGATTTCTTCACCTCGCAAAAACTCAGCTATGTCTTTTCTGATAAAATCTCCTGCGGTTACTCCTCCAGTAGAGAAAAGTACAGCGTATTCGATCTCATGAGATGTCGCGGTGGTTGATGTCATTTCATGAACAGTGAAAGATTCATCGACGAATTCTTCTGGTCTCAGAATAGTCACTTGTTCACCATTTTTGACTTCAACAGGTTCTGTCACCTGTACACCTTCATCATCACTGATCCAGATCATTCGAGCAGTCTCTAGTTCATGGGTCCAGGGATGTTTGTAACCCTCATTCAATTCATATACCAACAGTACTTCGTCTTGCGGTTCTTCAGGTAGGGGTTGGCTATCATCTTCACTTTTGCAACCAATTACTAATGCTGCAAAAATTGTGGCTATCGTTAAAACACCTTTAAAAATTTTCATATTTATTCTTTGATTAATTCAATTCGCAAAACTTGGCTCGAATTGATTTTTAATCAACCAGAATATGTGTACAACAGGTGAACTTGTTAGCTATTGAGCGGCTGAATGGCTTTTAACCCATTCAAAAGCATTGGCGAATGGCTCCATCCAGGGGGAAACTTCCGCTCCTTCTAACCCATTCTTGTAAGCCCAGTTCCATGGGAAAAGCGTACGTTCCAGGTGTGGCATGATAGCGAGGTGTCGGCCATCTCTGGAAGAAACAGCAGCGGTTGCAAAATCACTTCCGTTGGTATTTCCCGGGAACTCCGGATAACTGTATTTAACAGGAATTGCATAATTAGATTCGCTCCCTTCTAGAATGAACCTTCCTTCGCCATGAGCTAACCAAATTCCTAGCTTCGATCCGATCATGGACTTCAACATGATGGAGTTAGTCTCTAGTACGTCTACATTAATAAATGCGCATTCAAACTTTCCGGAACTATTGTGATGCATTTTAGGATGGCGATCACCCAATTCTGGATAAACTAATCCAAGCTCCATCATTAACTGGCAGCCATTGCAAACACCTAAGCTCATCGTGTCTTCACGAGCGTAGAAATCGTCAAGAGCTTTCTTAGCTTTTTCATTGAATAGGAACGATCCGGCCCAGCCTTTGGCCGATCCCAGGACATCTGAATTAGAAAAACCTCCTACAAATACGATCAGGTTAACCTCACTCAAATCTTCTCTACCAGAGATAAGATCAGTCATGTGCACATCCTTTACGTCAAAGCCAGCAAGCCAAAGTGCGTAAGCCATTTCTCTGTCACTGTTCACACCTTGCTCCCGAATGATGGCCGCTTTGATTCCTGATCGTTCCTTACGGTTGAAATCCAATCCATAAGTAGTTGCTTTTCCATCAAATCGAGATGGAAACTTATAACTGAGAGGTTGCTGGAAACGATTCTTTAGTCGTAGTTCAGCCTCTTCAGCATTGGATTGCTGCAGATCCTGTAGGTAAGAGGTTGAAAACCATGTAGCTCTGGATTCTTCAATGTCAAAAGAGTGACTCCATTCTCCTTTTGTAATATGGATCTTTCGTTCTTCTGTCAGTGTTCCAATTTCATGGAAGGTAACACCAGCGGTTGATAGCATCTCAACAGCTTCATTACTATTTGTTTGAACAATGACGGCAGGCTTTTCTGAGAAAAGGATTTTGACAAGATCCGTCTCATCAAAAGCTGATAAGTCGATAGTTAATCCTCCACTTGTATTTGGGAAGTTCATTTCCAGCAAGGTCGTGATCAGCCCACCAGATGAGACATCATGTCCTGAAATGAGCAGTCCTTTGTGAACGAGTTCCTGAACAGCATTGAAGGCTATTTTAACTGTTTCCGGATCTGTATCAGGAGCTGTTTCTCCTATTCCCGATAATGTTTGCGCAAAAGAAGAACCACCTAACTCGAAGTTTCCTCCTGAGAAGTCAATGTAGAGGATCTTTGAATTTTCAGCACTCACATCCAAAGCCGGGCTTATGGTTCTATTGATGTCCTCAACTTCCCCAACCGAACTGATGATCACAGTCCCGGGAGCATAAACCTTTTCACCGCCTGGATACTTCTGTGTCATCGACATGGAATCTTTACCCGTCGGGATATTGATTCCTAGTGCAGAAGCGAACTCACTAACTGCCTGAACTCCTGAATAAAGACGTGCATTTTCACCTTCATTCTTGGCGGGCCACATCCAGTTGGCACTTAACGAAACTCCTTTAAGCCGATGAGTAAGTGGAGCCCAGACAAGATTGGATAGTGCCTCCGTAATCGATAGTCTCGAACCAACTGCAGAATCGATCAACCCTGGAATTGGGGCATGACCGATCGATGTTGCAACTCCTTTATTGGATTTAAAGTCCAATGCCATTACCGATACATTATTCAGCGGTAACTGAAGTTCCCCACAAGTTTGTTGAGTAGCCACTCTTCCGGTTACACACCGGTCTACTTTGTTGGTAAGCCAGTCCTTGCAAGCCACAGCTTCCAATTGAAGAACTGCTTGCAGGTATTCTTCTACATTCAAGGCTGAATACTCTAATGTAGAAAAACTGGACGCTTGGGATTTGTCAGTGAGAATGGTCTGCGGAGAGGAACCAAACAGGTGTTCAAGCTTTAGATGGAAAGGAGAGGGTTTGCCATTGTTCTCAAACTTGAGCTCATGATCAGAAGTGGTTTTGCCAACTTCATAATAAGGTGCACGCTCCCGTTCGGCAACCTTTTTCAAGTATTCAGATTGCTCTTCTGGCATCACTAATCCCATTCGCTCCTGGGATTCATTACCGAGGATCTCTTTATCAGAAAGTGTCTCATCTCCAACCGGGAGTTTGCTGACGTTGATGTTCCCACCAGTCTCTTCAACTAATTCCGATAAGCAGTTAAGGTGACCACCTGCTCCATGGTCATGAATAGAAGTGATGGTGTTATTCTCAAGTTCAACCATCGCACGCACAGCGTTAGCCACACGTTTTTGCATTTCAGGGTTGGATCGTTGAACGGCATTTAATTCAAGTGCCGATGTGAAAGCTCCGGTATCCACAGAAGAAACAGCTCCACCGCCCATTCCAATACGATAGTTGTCACCGCCCATTACAATGATCTTTTCTCCTGGGCTTACCTGCTTCTTCAGTGCTTCCTTTTTCTTTCCGTATCCAACTCCTCCTGCCAACATGATCACTTTGTCGTAACCGTATTTCTTGTTTGCCTCCTCATGCTCGAATGTTAAAACACTTCCGCAGATCAATGGCTGGCCAAATTTGTTTCCGTAATCACTCGCTCCATTGGAAGCTTTGGTTAGAATCTCTTGTGGGGTCTGGTAAAGCCACTTTCTAGCTTCCTTTTCCCATGAATGCCCCGGCCCTAACCGTGAGTAAGAAGTCATGTAAACGGCAGTACCTGCCAATGGAATACTTCCCTGACCACCTGCCATGCGATCTCTGATCTCGCCACCGGAGCCTGTTGCTGCTCCATTGAAGGGCTCGACTGTAGTGGGGAAGTTGTGAGTTTCTGCTTTCAGGGAAATAACAGATTCAAAATCCTTAGCCTCAAACCAGTCTGGTTTATCCTGACTAACCGGAGCAAATTGTTCAACGATAGGACCTTCGATGAAAGCCACATTGTCCTTATAGGCTGATACCAGGTAGTTTGGATGATCTTTAGATGTTTGCTTGATCCATTGGAAGAGAGATCGTTCTTTTTCCACTCCATCGATCACAAACGTGCCATTGAAGATCTTGTGTCTACAGTGCTCGGAGTTGATCTGTGAGAATCCGAAAACTTCAGAATCGGTTAGTGGGCGACCCAATTCCCGACTGACCTGTTCAAGATATTCAATCTCTTCATCACTAAGTGCTAAGCCTTCCTGCTCATTATAAGCTCTGATATCTTCGATCTGGATGATCTCTTCCGGAGTACGGTCAAGTTCGAACAGCTGTTGATCTAAAACCTGATAGCGTTGCTGCAACATGGGATCGAAAGCATCAGAAGTTGTGTAACTCTCGATTCGGTAAATGCTGGATACCCCGGCATTGTGAGCAATATCTGTTGCATTTGTGCTCCAGGGTGAGACCATTTCTTTTCGTGGACCAATAAAATTTCCGTTGACCGCTTTCCCCTCAACCGGATTGGCTCCTGAAAACAACCATGTCAGCTTTTTGATCTCTTCCGTTGTGAGTGTTTGATGGGTTCCAACTGCTATAAATTCGTTATCGGATTTTTGGAAGAATTGGATCATAGAAGAGCGACTGTTTTAAGCCGCAAAAGTAAATCTTTCAGTAAGGAAGGAATAGTTCTACTTTAATAATTTATTGATCGATTTACGAAGCATGTTATCGGTCAAAACGGAATAACCAATAACCACCTTGTCGATGTAGCCTTCCTGGTCGATCACAAAGTGAGTTGGAAAGGATCGGACATTGTTCGCTAGTACGAAATCCTTCACATCTGATACGATATCGTATCTGAAGTCAAACCGGTTAAGGAACTTCTCGACTTTAGGTTGAGGATCGAATGTCGGGGCGATGAAAACAATGTCTTCAGACTGAAATTCTCTCACAAGTTCGTTGATATCCGGTAATTCCTCGATACATGGCCGACAGCTGGTAAACCAGAAATTCAAGAGAACGATCTTTCCTTTCAAGTCCTGGCTTTTGTAAGTCTTGCCATTAAGTGATGTGAGTTCAAAGTCCGGGAATTTTTCTCCCTTCATTCGTTTGACCGCCTTCTTGGCGTCCTCAACCTGCTTGATCTGTTCAGGAGTTGGTTCTTGCGCGTGACTGGCAAGAAACAGTAGAGTTGTAAGAAAGGAGAAAATGAATTTCATCGAATGAAATTAGTCATTTTGGAGCAACTTGGCTACTTCAGGATCCATCAGTTGGTGATGCTTTCTTTCCAGTATGTCTACCTGGAAACCTTCCATTTTCTCAATGATTGGCAAAATTCCACCTGGTTTAATAATGTGATCCTTTGAACCCAGGATGATCCTTCTCTTGAAAGAACTTGACCTGAATTTTTGGATCAATTCTTTTCTTCGAAAGCCTAATGATTTGAAATGATTCCATGACAGGTAAACACGTCTTCTGTTTTCGCTGCTGCCCATTTCTTTTCGGACAAAATCAGCAACGTACTGGTTGCCGATTCTGGTCTTTTCATGGAATTGAATAAGACTTTCCAGTTTGTCCGGATTCAGCATGACATATTTGAAGATGTTTCTTAGGATCGGGGTAGTGGCAAGCTTAAACCAAACAGTAAGAAAAATGCCATCAGGTGCTATCAGGATCAACTCAATGACTTGATCAGGTACCTGTAACGAAGTTGCAATGGCAAATCTTCCTCCTAAACTAAAACCCAGACAACTAAAGGAATGGATGTTTTCCCTAACCAGGAAATCCTGCAAGTAATCGGCCCATTCTTCCTTAGTAAGTCTGCCATATGTCCGCTCACTTTCCCCGTGATAAAAGAGATCAAAGGCATAGATCATGTATTGGTCACCCAAAACTTCTCCCCACTGCTCAAAGTTTTTTTTGTTTTGTCCAAACCCATGAAAAGCCAATAAAATTTCGGAGCCCCTTCCGAATTTGGAATATTTCAGCTGTCCAGTAGCTCTGACCACTTTCGTCATTTGGAATGAATTGATCCCATCAATAGGTCAAGGTTGGGAAAAAAGTTTAAAAAATCTGAACAAAAAATAAATAAACTCGTAGCATTGCACTATGGAAACTTTTATCATCACTGGAGTTTCCAGAGTATTCAACGTGTAACCCAAAGGATTTGGAAGCGAAAGAGAAAATAATATTAGATGTAGAGCCACTCTTTATGAGGTATGGGATACGCAGTGTCACCATGGATGATGTTGCCCGCGAGGCATCAATTTCCAAAAAGACACTTTATCAGTACTTCGACAATAAGGACAAATTGGTATCAGAGGTAGCACTCTACCATTTGAAACTTGAATCGAAAGAGTTCGAACAGATCGAAATGATTGCACAAGATGCAATACACGAGATATTCCTTGTCACGATGTGTCTGAGAAAGCATGTTTTCAAAATGAATCCTTCCGTCTTGTTTGATATGCAGAAGTATCATTCAGAGGCTTGGGATCATTACATGCACTTTAAGAACACTACCGTTCGGGGTTATATCGAGCGAAACATTGCAAGAGGAATCAAGGAAGGTTATTTCAGACAGGAAATTGATCCTAAGGTACTCTCTATTCTTCGGGTAGAGCAGGTGCAATTAGCATTTGATACCAAGGCATTTCCTCAACACGAATTTGATTTTGCCAGTGTTCAATTGCAAATACTGGATCACTTCATCCACGGTTTGTTGACAGATGCAGGTCGTGAAAAATATGAAGAACACTTACAAACAGAAACGCTAAATCATATGCTCTAAAAATGAGAGAGACACTAACACTACTCACTACCCTAATTGCTCTGAGCGGAGCGATTGCCCAGCAAGAGATGAATCTTACGCTGGAAGACTGTATTGGCTATGCACTTGAGAATAATGAACAGATCAAGATAGCGGCTATGGATAAGGAAATAGCGGATGCAGAAGTTAGAAAAACGATTTCCATTGGATTACCTCAAGCGAACATCAATGGTGGTTTGAATTACAATTTTGAACCACCTAAAAGCTTGATCGACATAAGTACATTCGATCCATCTGTTCCTGCTGGTACGGAGCAAGAAGTATCGTTTGCACAGAACTATGATGGGAACCTTGGTTTTTCGATTGATCAGTTGATCTTTGATGGTTCCTACTTTGTTGGCCTTCAGGCTTCACGGACATATAGAGAACTATCCACTAAGGATCATATCAAGTCACAAATTGATGTTGTAGAGGCGGTCAGTAAGGCATTTTACAATGCATTGATCACCTCGGAGCAGCTTGAATTACTGGACATCAATTTGAACAGATTGGATACGTTGCTCTTTGAGACGGATCAAATGTATCAGGCTGGTTTTGCTGAAAAGGTTGACGTTGATCGGATCAGGGTCAACTACAATAACCTGAGAGTGGAAAGAAGTAAGTTGAATCAACTTAACGACCTCAGTCGGAAACTTTTGAAATTCCAGATGGGGATGGATTTAAGTCAACCAATTGCCTTGCAGGGAAGCCTTGACGAGGTGGACGTACAAGTTCCATCAATACCAATATCAAACTTTGATTACGGAAAGCGAATTGAATATTCTCAATTGCTGACCAATGAAAGCCTTGTGTATCTCGAAATGAAGAATAACCGGGTACAGTATCTGCCAAAATTGAATGCATCATTTGGATATGGCTGGAATACAGCATCTGCTGAGTCATCCAGGTTATTCAGAGGTCGCCGGTGGTTGGATTACGGGATCATTGGAATATCAGCTTCCATTCCTGTATTCGATGGTTTTTTGAAAAGCAACAAAATTCAACAAAACAAAATCCAGGCAAGACAGATTGAGAGTCAGAAGAGCTTCCTGAAGAAAAACATCGACCTGGAAATTGAACAATCACGAATCAATTTGACCAGTCAATTGGAGACGTTGGATGTCCAGAAGCAAAATGTGGAGCTTGCTCAGGATGTCTACGACATCACTAAAGTGAAGTACCAGGAGGGCGTAGGTTCAAATCTTGAAGTGATCGATGCTGATGCATCACTTAAAGAAGCACAAACCAATTATCTCAATGCGTTATATGACGCAATAAACTCAGAAATCGAACTTAAAAAAGCACTAGGAATACTTTATAACAACTGACGATCATGAAAAAGATCAATATATTACAACTCACCATTATCACCATCCTTCTTTCCGCATGTGGGAGCAAGGAAGTGAGCACAGTAAATGCTGTGATCGCAAGTGGAGATGTCAATCAGGTACGAGCCAAGAAAGAGGAGCTATCTGAACAATATAAGTCGCTCGCCAAGGAGATCGCACTTCTTGACTCAGCCATAAGCGCGAGCGAGGGCAATGCTAATTTGCCGCTTGTCACCACTTTTCAGGCAAAACTTGAGGACTTTAATCACTATGTAGAACTACAGGGTGATGTTACTACAAAACAGAATGTACTTATCTATCCTGAAGTTGCAGGTACACTTATTAGAGTACATGTAAGTGAAGGGCAGAAAGTGAATAAAGGTGATTTGCTTGCCACCGTTGACGATGGTGGAATGAGCAGCAACCTGATTCAAATGAAAACCCAGTTGGCTCTGGCGGAAACTACTTATGAGCGTCAGGAACGTTTGTGGAAGCAGCAAATAGGCTCAGAGATCCAATACTTGCAGGCGAAAGCCAATTATGAGTCTCAGAAAAGTGCAGTTGATCAAATGGAAAGCCAGTTGAGTAAGTATTCGATCAGGGCTCCATTCTCAGGTATCATCGATGATGTGATCAAAGATCAGGGAACTGTGGTTGTTCCCGGTGGACCTGGATCTGAAGTTTTCAGGATCGTAAACCTTTCCAACATGTTTATTGAAGTATATGTGCCTGAGTCATACATAGCGGATGTAACTCCCGGTAAAAAGGTTAATGTGTTCTTCCCGGTGCTGAATGAAACGATTGTTTCGAGTGTAAGACAAACTGGTAACTTCATTAATCCGGATAACCGGTCGTTTACCGTAGAGGTGCCTGTTCCAAATCAGGGAGGAAAGATCAAACCAAACCTCACTGCAAAGGTTCAAATAAATGACTATCGAAATGAGCAGGCGATCTTGATACCTCAAAGTATCATATCAGAGAATGCAGAAGGCGAGCAATATGCGTTTGTAGCCTCTAATGTAGATGCAAGCAACATTGCAAATGCGAACAAGGTTATTATAACTACAGGCAAAACGCAGGGAGATTATGTGGAGGTGCTTTCCGGAATACCAAATGGTGCAAATATTATTGAAGAAGGAGCAAGGAGTGTGAAAGACGGACAGAAAGTAAAAATCTTAAAGCTATAACTCATGAGCTCAGAGAAAAAAGTAAACAAGGAGTTTAGATTATCGTCGTGGGCGATTGGCAACCCTTCGGTGATCTATGTAATGATCGCAATCTTCCTGATTGTGGGTCTGTCATCGTACTTCTCAATGCCAAGGGAGGATTTTCCGGAGATCAAGGAGACGAAGATCTATATCAGTACGCCCTTTCCTGGTAACACGGCAGAGGATATTGAGCGGTTGATCACCGATCCTCTAGAAGAGCAACTAAAGAATGTAAGTAATGTGGTTGAGATCCTTTCCACTTCGCAGGAGGACTATGCCATTATTACAGTTGAATTTGATGAAGACATCACTGTTGATGCGGCCAAACAAAAAGTGAAGGATGAAGTGGACGGAGAGGTAGCCAGTGAAGACTGGCCGTTATTCAACGGAGCAAAAGTAGAACCGAATGTCTTTGACCTGAATTTTTCGGAAGAGTTTCCAATCATGAATATCAACATCTCCGGGGATTATCCGGTCGATAAGTTGAAAGAATTTGGAGAGTACTTGCAAGATGAAATTGAAGAGCTAGCGGAAATCAAGCAAGTTGACATAAGAGGAGCTCAGGAAAAAGAGGTAGAAGTTGCGGTTGATATTTATAAGATGATGGCAGCCAAGGTAAGCTTCGATGATGTCATCAATACGATTGCTAACGGTAACATGACCATGTCTGCAGGAAACCTTAAGACAAGTGGTCAAAGGAGAACGATCCGCATCTTGGGTGAAATAGAAGAGCCGGATGATCTGGAAAACTTCGTCGTGAAATCAGAAAATCAAGCTCCTGTGTACCTAAAAGACATTGCTAAGGTGAGCTTTAAAGAGGAAGACAAGACCACCTATGCACGAGAGTTTGGACATAGCGTGGTTATGCTTGATGTGAAGAAACGAGCAGGTAAAAACATGATCCATGCTGCAGATGAGATCAGAAGAATAATTGCTGACTCACAGGAAAACTACTTTCCACAAGATTTGGATATCTCCATCTCAAATGATTCATCTTCACGGACATTGAACCAGGTGAGCGACCTGGTAAACAACATCATTTTTGGAATTATCCTGGTAGTGACTGTCTTGATGTTTTTCCTTGGATTTAGAAACGCATTGTTTGTAGGATTTGCGATTCCTATGTCCATGTTCATGTCATTCACGATCCTGTCAAGTTTAGGATTCACGATGAACACGATGATCCTTTTCGGATTGATCATGGGACTGGGAATGCTGGTTGATAACGGGATTGTGGTTGTAGAGAACGTCTATCGCTTGATGGATGAAGAAGGGCTATCGAGGAAGCAGGCAGCAAAAAAAGGAATTGGCGAAATCGCTTTCCCTATTATCATTTCGACTGCCACCACTGTAGCGGCGTTTGTGCCTCTTGGAATGTGGCCCGGGGTGATGGGACAATTTATGATCTATTTCCCTATCACACTTTCAGTAGTGTTAGGCTCCTCGCTTTTTGTGGCGATTTTCATGAACTCCATGTTGGTTTCCCAATTCATGGAAACTGGAGACAAGGAATTGACACGTAAGCAGCTTTATCGACTGACCTTCATTCTGGTTGGTTTCGGAACATTCATTTTGATTTTTGGTGGAGACGTAAGAGGCCTTGGTTCGTTAATGATTTTTGTGGCGATCCTCTTCTGGCTTTATAAATATGCCATCAAGGGGTTGGCGAATGGATTTCAGCGAAGTGTGTTGGTATGGTTGGAGAATTTCTATGAAAGACAGTTGAAGAAAGCACTTAGAGGTCGAAATGTATACTGGTACTTCGGTTTCACAGTTTTCATGCTAATTGCTGCTTTTATGGCTTTTGGAATGTCGGTTGGTTCAGGCAGAACGAAGATTGAATTTTTCCCGGATAATACTCCAAACCAGATCATAGTCTACATCGAGTACCCTGAGGGGACAGCAATAGAAAAGACAAACAAGATCACCAATGAAATCGAGAGCCAGGTATATGGAATCATCAATGATTCGGAATACATGGATGACGGTTCCAATTTCTTGGTTGAGTCTTCTGTTTCCCAGGTAGGAGAGGGTGCTGGAAACCCGCAAACTGATGGAGGTTCGGCAGCAGAGATGCCTCACCGTGGAAAGATCACAGCTTCCATGCGGGAGTACAAATTTCGAAAAGGAAAAGATTCTGAAAAACTTAGAGAGAAGATCCAGAATGCTTTAATAGGGATCTATCCCGGAGTTGCGATATCAGTAGAAAAAGATGCAGTGGGTCCTCCGGCTGGTTATCCGATCAATATTGAAATTGAGGGCGAGGATTATGACCAATTGATCCTTGCAGCCGAAAGCATGCGGAATTATATCAATACCAAGAACATTGCGGGGATTGAAGAATTGAAAATTGATGTAAATAAAGGCAAGCCTTCCATGCAGGTCGTTGTAGATCGTAAGAAAGCTGGTGAATTGGGAGTTGCTGTTGGACAGGTTGGAAGCCAGCTGAGAAGAGCACTTTTTGGTGAGAAAGCCGGGGTTTATAAGAAGGATGGTGAAGATTATGATATCAACGTCCGATTTGATAGTGATATCCGGTATAACACAAGTGCCTTGTTCAATCAGAACATTACGTTTAGGGACCAGTCAAGTGGAAGAATCAAAGAAGTTCCCGTATCTGCCGTTGCAAGACAAAAGAATACTTCCGGGTTTAGTGCAATCAAGCATAAGGATGCCAGACGTGTCGTAACCGTTTACTCCGGATTACAACCAGGCTTTACAGATGCAGGCGCTATCGTAGCTCAAATTCAAAACGAGATGGAAAGCTTTAATGGCCTTCCTCCTGGAGTTAAAATTGACTTTACTGGTCAGATCGAAGAGCAAAACAAGCAGATGGAGTTCTTAATGGGGGCGTTCTTTGCCGGGCTCGGATTGATTGCCTTGATCCTGGTTTTTCAGTTTGGTGGAGTCTCTAAGCCTGGGATCATCATGTTGGCGATATTCCTGAGTTTCATTGGCGTGTTTGGAGGCCTGATGTTAACTGGATGGCCATTCGTGATTATGATGACAATGATGGGAATTATTTCCCTGGCAGGAATTGTTGTTAACAATGGTGTTGTGTTACTGGATTATACGCAGTTATTAATGGACAGGAAAAAGTTGGAGTTGGGAATGGATGAAGATGATTTCCTATCTAAGGAAGATGTGAGAGACGCGATTGTAAAAGGAGGTAAGGCCAGGTTGCGACCGGTATTGCTGACAGCAATCACAACGATCCTTGGATTGATCCCTCTTGCGATCGGTCTGAATATCAATTTTGCTTCCCTGTTTGGGAATTTTGATCCTCAGATCTATATAGGGGGTGATAACGTGATCTTCTGGGGACCGCTGGCATGGACGGTGATTTTTGGATTGATGGTAGCTACCTTCCTTACGTTGATCATAGTTCCGGTTCTATTCACAATTGTGTATCGAATCAAGTATCGATTATTCGCAAACAGGACCATCCAGATGGAAGTTTTGGATGAGGCAAAAGCTGCATAAATGATGCTAACCTTGGCTATAGCTAATACGTTAATAGCATCACCGGTTATGTACCTGTTTGATAGGATTAATCGTCGGTTAGGTTTAAGTTAATATCTGCTCTCCCGAAGCTTCGGGAGAGCTTTTTAATATGAGTCGAATATACTTTCTCATCGTTTTACTGATCATCTACTTCGCGATGGATGTTTACATCTTTTTGATCATCCGGTCGATGTTGGAAGGTGCGTCTACGTGGGTGCGTAGAACGGTGATGATCACCTACTGGACGATTAGTACCCTGGCGGTAACCGGGGTATTGATGTACACGAAGATCGACCCGAAGGTTTTTAAGAATCTACGATTGTATATCACGACCTTCTTCTTTGTGCTATTGACAGGTAAAATGTTCACAACCGTTTTCTTGTTGGTAGATGACATTCGAAGAATAATAACCTGGGTGGTCAATCTCTTTCCATGGATGGAGGATCCATATTCGGAATCAAGGTCCAGATTCATGTCAAATACAGCTATAGTCGCAGGAGCTATCCCAATTGCTACCATGTCTTTTGGAGTTATATCCGGAGCTCATGATTATCGAGTTCGAAGGAAAGTTATTCCGTTTCCTAACCTACCTAAAGCGTATGACGGACTAAGGATAGGTCAGGTGTCCGATATTCACACCGGGAGTTTCTTCAATAAAATAGCGGTACATGGCGGGGTGGATTTACTAAACAGTGAGAAGGCAGATATGGTCTTTTTCACTGGAGACCTGGTGAATAACAAAAGTGAGGAGGCAAGAGACTACCTTGATATTTTCAAAAAGATAGATGCCCCACTCGGAGTGTATTCCATTATGGGAAATCATGATTATGGTGACTATTCCAGCTGGCCTTCTCCTGAGGAAAAGCTCAAGGATATTCAAAATATCCATGATATGCATCGATACATGGGTTGGGATATTTTGCTGAATGAAAACCGGGTAGTCAAAGTAGATAGTGAAGAGCTGGCAATCTTAGGGTGTGAGAATTGGGGAGCCGGGCGTTTTTCCAAGTACGGAGACATGGAGCAAACTATCAAAGGAGTTGAAGATCACCCATTCAAGATATTACTTTCTCATGATCCCAGTCATTGGGACGCACAGATCAGACCAGACTACTCTGATATCGATTTGATGCTCGCAGGCCATACCCATGGATTTCAATTCGGAATAGAGATCGGAGATTTTAGGTGGAGCCCGGTTCAGTATAGATACAAGCAGTGGGCAGACCTTTACAAAGAGGGTGAACAGTACCTTTATGTGAATCGCGGGTACGGATACATTGGCTATCCCGGAAGGATCGGTATTCTGCCGGAAATCACAATATTAGAATTAAAATCAGTTTAAATAAGGGATTATCTATTAAGGATGTTATGTAGGTAATATCTTCATGTCATAGGTTGATAGGTGATTTTTTACAGGTGATTAGGTGAAAAGGGGGCATTGCCCCTTTTTCTTTTTTTGTACCAATTATTGACGATTTTTGGGCTTATCTTTCAGCCCCAATATGAGTAATAAGCTCAAGCAACTCTGGCAGTTCATCGAAGAAGATGTCTGGAAAATCAAGCTAAGATCACAACCCACTGGTAAGCGCTACCTTTTTGGTTTCATCCGGATCTGGGCAATAGCTGTCAAAGAATTTATTAATGATAAGTGTACGGAGAAGGCATCTGCGCTAACTTATTTTTCCATGCTTTCCATTGTTCCGGTGATAGCAATGCTCTTTGCGATTGCCAAAGGCTTTGGTATTGAGCAATTAATGGAGCGGGAACTCAGCAGGTATTTCAGTGGTCAGGAGCAAATACTTCAAAGTGTGCTTCCTCTGGCTCAGAATATGTTGGGAGGTGCAAGTGGAGGAATAATCACCGGTATTTCATTGGTCTTTTTGATCTACACGGTCTTGAGATTGCTTATGAATATTGAGGAGGCATTCAATGATATGTGGGATATTGAAAAGAGCCGACGTTGGGAGCGAAAGATCTCGGACTATGTTGCCGTAATGCTTCTCGGTCCGGTCCTTTTGATTGTTGCGAGTAGTGCTACGGTTTTTGTTACAGGACAGATCCAGAGCCTGATCTCAGACCTGGAGTTCCTTGGACAGATCCGATCGGGGATACTCTTTCTTTTGAAACTCCTGCCATACACATTGATCTGGCTATTGCTATTTCTACTTTATCTCATTTTTCCAAACACGCGAGTCAAAGTTTTCCCAGCTCTAGCCGGAGGGATCTTTGCTGGTACACTTTACCAGCTTACTCAATGGGGTTTCATAGAATTGCAATTTGCTTTTGCCAGATACAACGCGATCTATGGCAGTCTGGCTATTCTTCCATTGTTCCTTATCTGGCTTCAACTTAGTTGGCTGATCGTTCTATTTGGGGCAGAGATCACTTATGGAGCTCAGTACGTCAATGAATATGTAGTGAAGACTGATAAACTGAAGATCAGTCTTAACCACAAGAAGAAACTGATGCTCTTGCTACTGTACCGGATTGTGAAAAAATTTGAAAACAGGGAAGCAATGACACAATCAGAGCTTGCAGGTACCGTCAATATCCCAAGAACTTATGTTATAGATATCTGCCATGAGCTCGAGAAAGCAAAGTTGATCAATAAGACTGATTCGGATCTTCCAACCTATCAACCTAGTTTTGATATTCATCAGATGGATATCCACACCATTTTGTCTTTATATGAAACACAGGGTATGGGTGATTTCGATGATCGCAAGAGTGAGGCTTTCAAAGCCATAGAAGGAACGCTGGAGGAAATTGAAGCTAAGTGGAAAGACACTTCTTCTAATAAACTGTTAAAAGACTTATGAGCTTCGTTGCTTGAATGACCAGGTGATGATGAACTCTGAAACGATCGTCCCATCCTTCATCTTACCCACGGTCTTGAAGGAGGCAGTTTCAGCTTCTCCCGTCTTCAGGCATTTTTCTACTGCATCAAAGGCTTTCATTCCTTCCTCGCAAGTGAAATAAACGTCATCTGTAGCTTTCTTGCTGAATGTAGCATGAAGATCAACAATGATACATGCAATCGAGGGAGAATAACCAGTGGCTGCCAGTAGGGAAGGAGTAGCAGTAGAAGATTCTGCAGCCATGCTCTGAACGGCGAAATACATCGATTTGAATGGATTCTTATTAAGTCGCTTAAAGGGAACGGAAGTCACACATCTTTCCGCTGAAAGCTCTCGTAACCTCATGCCTGCCATCCAGGCCATTGGGACATTTTTGAAAAGGAATAAGGAGAAAAGACGACTCTTGGTAACCTGGGCTATAAAACGTTTTTGTTTGGGATTTAGCTCCATCCCTGGTTCGTTTTATCTTCGGATTCACTTTCCAGGATCTTCCGTTTCTCCTGGTTCATGAAATACTTCTCTAATGAAGACTCCAGGACTTTAACGAGAATGAAAAGGATACCTAATATCCCTAATCCTACATAAGGAATATCAATATTCTCTTCAATAAGTGGCTCCAAGAATATTTGCTCAAGGACGAAAAGGATCAATGCAACAGACAGCATGATGGTGGATGCTCGCCTTCCAACCCTGGCTTTGACCAGTTGATCCACTGTGTCTTTTAATTCAATGTTCTTGAATTTGATCTCCTCGTTTTGATCGCGGATCTGGAGGTTGGCATTATCTAATTTCTTCTGAAGACGATCTGAGACCCGAGTAATTACTTTGGCTTGTGCAATCAGCTCTTCGTACTCATTAGAAAAGTCGTCTAAATCCTCCTTATAAACCGCGTGGCTATCAATTTTTGACCTAAACTCACGGAGACTGCTTATCTCGTCGTAGTAAAGTTCTTGATTCTTGTCCATTAACTCTGTACTAGTCTACCTCAATTTCTCTGAAATTGAAGTCCAAATCCAGCAGGTCACTATAATCTTCACCCGCTTCCATCATATCATCGTCACCTTCTTCGTAGTACCAATTGATTGTGATTGTCTTGCCGCTATCTTCGATCTTACTTAGCCTTTTGAATACATCGAAAAGGCATTTAGATGAACTCGTATTAAAATATTCGAAAGCAATATTAGCCGTGAGTTGATCACCCCCCGAGAATGCATACTCGTCTAAGTTATCGATCACCTTCTGATAGAATTCAATTGAGTTTTCAGGGCTTGATCGGCCCTTCATTTCAAGAATTCCTTCGTCAGGATCAAAATTAATTAGCGGTGTGGTTCGAGTTGGTTCGATGAATACCTTTTCCATATGTGCCACGACTAATTTAAACCTCCTTATTTATTAATCATTGATTAAGATCTTCTACCCTTGGTAATCTCACTTGGAAAGTGAAATAACTTACTTTGCTTGTAACCGGTTGAAATTTGTACCGAAGTTTCTGCCCCCCGGTCTTTCTGGCAATATCTATAAAACCCAAGCCACCTGTTCCTTTATCAGAAAACTCCTGCTCGGCCAGTACTCGCTTATAAAGCGCTCGTAGATCATCTGCGGAGACAGCATTAATATCGTCCAGACGTTTTTGGATGAGCTCGATTTTTTCAGTAGGAATGTAGTTGCCGGTCTGAAGGCTATAAAACCGCTTTCTTGCGGCTATCATTATCAGTGCTGAATGAGAGTCAAAACTACTGATGACTTTCTCATCAGAATTAACTTCATCCAGGTGATAGTATAGGTTTTGAATACACTCCGTAGAAACATTATAAAATTTCTTCTTCACCTTCCTGTTTTCCTCGATCTCTTCAAGCCGCTCTTCCAATGATCCAATCATCGCCGTAACCAGATCGAACGTAAGTTCGCCCTTGAACATCAGGATGATGTTTTGATCATAAATATTTTTATAGCTCCTTAGATAATCCATTTAAATGTTACGGTGATTATTTCTTGGAAAGTAAAGGCTTAAATCCGATTAAACCAAATCTTTTAATCATCAAAACTTACTCATTGAGCCTTAACGAATTAACCTTCTTTCAGATCACTCACCTTGTTAAAACACATCGCAAAAGTATGATTTTATCTGACTTTTCATATTTATCCACCTGAAATGACTAGTAATTAAATTGTATTTTTCTAATTTAGGGTTTACCCTATGGGTCTAATTATTGACTAAATCCCTGATTTGCAATAAGATGCCAGCGTTTAGTCATTATGCTGTCTCATGTATAGTGGTTTTGGGCTATTGATAAAAGCGTGTGTCTGGAGTCACTTTAAGGGTAATTTTTTAACCAACAACTAAGCTTATGTTAAAGAAGGACTTATATGCTAATGCATACATCCTCACAGCGCTAGTCATTGCCGGATCAGTTGCGTATTATGTCTTCGTTCTTCAACGGAATGTAATAGGGGCGTTTAACGAAGATCCTAGAGTTGTTCAGATAGCCTCCAGGCAGACCGGATTAGGTCAGCAGCTGGTAAAAAATGCGATTGGTATGGGCTACTCTACCACTGAACGAAACTTCAACATTTTTAAGAACGAGCTTCGAAGGATCTATCCCGAATGGCAAAAGGGTCACGAAGCATTGCTGAATGGGAGCAATGAACTAGGCATCAGTCAGCCGGTGCAATCCGACAATTATCTTGCCTTGCAGGAGGCCTTAAGGTTCAGTCAATTTGAGATCAATGCAAATGCGGCTAACCTCCTGGATGTTGCTTTCACCGAAAACAAGACGGATGTAAATGCTCTTTCCCTGAGGAAGTCGATCGAGATCATGATCAACACGATACGTGATTATGATAAGGCTTCATCTGACATTACCACTTACCTGGTGAATAATGCCCAGGGCAGAAGCACTAGTCTTTCGCTTTCCGAGTATACAGGATTTGGAATTCTACTTGGCATTGTCCTCTTGCAGGGCTTTTTCATATTCCGACCACTCGTGAAACTGGCAAGTGAAAACTACCTGTCTGCAAACAAAGCTTTCGTTAAGCTGAAAAAGTCAGAAGGGCAGTTGAAGATCAACTTCCAGAAACAAAAAGTCATTAACAAAAAACTATACCTCTCTCGGAAGCAATTGGAGGACAGGAACCACAAGTTGAAGGAATCTGAAGAGAAGTTGCTTAAGTCATCAGAAGAGCAGATCAGAATTAACGAGAAGCTGATCTCGGCACAGGACGAACTGAATGAGGCATACAAAAAACTACAGGATTCTGAAGTGGAGATCAGGGAGCTTGCGGATAAGCAACTTCAGGATAATGAAAAACTATTCCTTGCAGAGAAAAAACTACAGGCTACACTAGAGAAAGAACAAAACTCGAAGGAGGAACTTAGTTCTGCACTTGAATCTCTTAAGAGTGCACAGTCTCAGCTGGTACACTCTGAGAAAATGGCTTCACTGGGTCAGTTGACTGCCGGTATTGCACACGAGATCAACAACCCGATCAACTTTATTTCAAGTGGTATGGTATCGTTGAAGATGTCTATTGAATCGCTTAGAGAAATTGCAGAGGAGTATGGCCGCATTGAATCAGGAGAGGATCCGAAGCGAGTGCTCGATGATGTAAAAGCACTTAAAGAAGAGCATGAGTATGAAGAGATCATTGATGAACTGGATGATTTGATCAAAGATGTGAATTATGGAGTGAGCCGTACGATTGAGATCGTTAAAGGTCTTCGGGTATTCTCCAGACTTGATGAAGAGGAGGCGAAAAATGCCAACATCAATGAAAACATCGACGCGACGCTTACCCTACTCAGGAATAAAACGAAAGACCGTATTGCGATCACTAAGCACTACGATGAAAGCATGAAAGAGATCGAGTGTTTCCCTGGACAGTTGAACCAGGTATTCATGAACATCCTTAACAATGCCGTTCAGGCAATGCCTGAAGAAAAGAAAGATGGCGAGATCACGATCTATACAGAAGAGTCTGAGAATGATGTTTCCATTCGGATCAAGGATAATGGGGTCGGGATTCCTGATGATATCAAAAGCAGGATCTGGGAACCGTTCTTTACAACCAAAGAAGTTGGTGTAGGTACGGGACTCGGAATGTCTATTACTTACGGTATTATTGAAAAGCATGGAGGTAAAATTGAATTGGCAAGTGAGGTTGGTAAGGGAACTGAGTTTGCGATCACTTTACCTAAACGAGTTACGCTAACAAAAGAAGAGGATCAAAAAGAAGTAGCTGAAAGTAACTAAATTTGTCATCACACCCTATAACCTAGAATTATTGACTAAATGGAAGAATTAGAAGAGCGGGAGATCACCAGAGTAAGGGATAAAAAGTATTCCCTCCTTTATGTAGACGATGAGGCTACTAACCTTCGTGTATTCAAGTCGAATTTTAGAAAATACTTCAATGTATTTACGACCACTAACCCACTTGAAGCAATAGATATCTTACGAGATAACGAGATCCAGGTAATTGTGACCGATCAACGGATGCCTGAGATGACCGGTACGGAATTACTGGAAAAGATCTTACCGGATCACCCGGACATGATCAAGATCATTCTTACCGGATTTACAGATATCGAAGCGATCAAAGACGGGATCAATAGATGTGGTATCTATAAGTACATCACTAAGCCGTGGAACTTTGATGAGATGAAAGGTGTCCTTGAGCGAGGCTTGGAATCATACCAGGCGGCATTGGATAGTGATGACCACATCAAGGAACTTGAAGTGTCCAATGTTGAACTGGAGAATCGCGTGCAGGAACGAACGGAAGAGCTAAACAAGATAAATAAGCGACTGATAGATAGCATTCGGTATGCTGGCTTGCTACAACAGTCGATGCTTCCTAATGAGAGATACCTGACCAGGCAATTCTCTGATCACTTTGTGATGTTTGAAACGAAGTACCTCTTCAGTGAGGAATTTGTGTGGACTACACGATTGAACTTTAGGACCGAGGATTACACGGTGGTTTCATTGATTGAGTTTGACGGAAAAGGAATAGTGGGAGCATTGAAGACTCTTATCGCAGATTCTGTGTTGAATTACCTGACACACGATCGAAAAATATTCCATACCGGAGAGATCATTAATGAATTGAAATACGAATTGGATGCTGCCGGATCTAATGAACTTCAGTGTGACCTGAAAGTATCAGTTGCACTCTTTGATCATAATGCGAACAAACTTCAGTTTAGTGCAGTCAATCAGGATATGATCATTTTCAATGGACCTGAAATGATCATGTTGAAGGGTGATCGAACGGATTCATTTGAAGACCTGATGGCAGAGAAGGTCGATATGTACCCTGGAGCTTCGTACTATATGTTCTCAAATGGTTTCTACAACCAGGAGAACGAAGATGGAGTTAAGTTTTCTGTGGAGAAATTTGAAGAAATGTTAAAATCAGTTCAGGGGATGGGTATGAATGAACAAAAGGAATTCCTCTCCTCAACTATGGAGAGCTGGAAATCCGGCCAAAGCCTGAACGACGATATCTCAATCATTGGATTTAAATTATAGTGCTGAATGGCAATTAAGGCGAGCAATTTTAAAAACTGGTGTACAGATAATATTAGTCCTCAATCATGGACAAGGATTGTGCTGAGATGTGTAGATGAGATCAGAAGCAAGGGCTACACACTTAAGGAGATGGAAGACCTGAATACTGATATTGACCTGGATACGGAATTGCTGAACGCCCTTAATAAAGCGCTTGATGAACTCTACGAAACTAAAGTAGAGTCAAGTCTGCTCGATCTATACTAACTCTTATTTTACTTCAAAACCAAGGACGACAATATCATCTGTCTGGGCTGAATTGCGTGTCCATTTGGCAAACGTCCGTTCGATGGTACGTTTTTGCTCAAGCATGGTGCCTTGAGAGCTTTCTTCGAGAAGTTTTACGAAATTCTTACTCATGAATTTCTTGTCATTCTCCCCACCAAATTGATCCTGGTATCCATCGGATGACATGTAGATCTTATCACCTGGCTCAAGTTGAATTACTTCCTTCTTAAGTTTGGAAATCACTTCCTGCTCGTCTCCGTCAATTCCTCCCACCATCAGTCTTGGGCTCTTATGGATGGTCATTTCACTATTGCCTTTTTTCAGGAGTCTCAAAGGGATTCCTGCTCCAGCAAAATCCATTCGAAGTGTATCAAGGTCAATCACACAGACACCTATCTCCATCCCGTCCCGACTAGTGCCGTCATCGTGCTCACTTTGTAGTTCGAACTTGATCACCTTGTCAAGTCGAGCCACGATCTTCTTGGGATCAATGTAGTTCTGGTAGTAAATAATGTTGGTCAGCTGGTTACTGCCCATAATGGACATAATGGCTCCCGGAACACCATGGCCTGTACAATCTGCGCAAGCAACGATCAGGTACTCGCTATTCCCACGTCTAACGCTTTCAAACCAGTAGAAGTCACCTCCAATAATGTCTTTTGGCTTATACATTACGAACGCCTCGGGGAATACCTTTTGGATAGTACTTAAAGGCGGCAGTGTAGATCGTTGAATACGCTCTGCATAGCTGATACTATCCGTGATCTGCTTAGTTACATGCTCCAATTGAGAGTTCTGCTTCTCGATCTTCCCTTTTTGATCATGAAGCTTCGCATTCATCATTCGCTGCTGTTCAATACGCTTGATCAGGATCTGCGAGGTTTCCGATAGCTGTTTTGCTAATGTCCCAACCTCATCTTTGGATCCCTGAGGAATTTCGACCGTCAGGTTCCCCTTCCCAATTTCTTTCGCGGCGTTACTCAATCTTACAATAGGTCGGACAAATACATTAGCTGCAATGAGTGCAAAAATGATGGATAAGCCTATTACGGGAAGTACTGCGAGCAGTATCTGTTTTCTTATTTTGTTCAGTGGTGCGAATGCTTTTTCATTGGAAATGCTTAATACAAGCTTCCAATTGTTTCCACCATAATCGAGATATCCGGTTTCGTTTGAAACGAAGTACAAGGTTCCATCACGTTCTTCGCGATTTACCCCTGGTTCGTTCATAGTGTTGACCAAATCAAACTGCGTGTACCGTTCTACAAGCATGCCCTGCGGATTCGTGTTGGAATACAGGATTAAGCCATTTTCATCAATTAAGTGAATGTCCAGACGTCTTGAGCTGTCCGCACTTAAGGAAAAATCGCCAACAACATCAAATAATTCGTTCACCAGAATTCGGCCTACCAGAACGCCAATATTTTCACCGGTATTAATGTCATTCACTTTAGAAGCAAAATGCATCACAACCCGATCGATTGATTCGGACGTTGAGATATCCATTACATAATCTTCACCATTGATGAGGTCTTCCCAGTAAAGGGTGGGGCTATGTTGTTTTCCAATTGAAAGCCGCTTGCTATCTGCAACACGTACCCGGTTAGCATCAAAGAAAGAGAACGAATAATAGAGGTCGCTCAAATTCTCTAGTTCCTGAAGGCGTGTTGTCAGGAAATCACTTCCGATACCAGTAATTGTGAAGTGAGGATTTTTGGATGACATTCGGATGTCATTCAATCTTGAAAAGACGAAACGCCCGATATCCGTACTGACCTCTTCAGCTTGCTGGGTGATACTGGAAACAATCCCCTCACGCAATTCTTGCTCTACCTGCCGATCAGCAAAGTAGGAAAGTACAGCTGCCGAAAACAATACGAGTGAAAGACAAAGTAGGGTGAGTTTCGCGTATATGTTCATGGTTAATGCTTTCTTCTAAAGCTGCAATTATTGCTGCCAAATTAGTTTTTTCAGATTATATATCAACCATTGGAAACGAATAATTAAGCACCTTTTTCGGCTAGCATGTCGTATATTCGCATTAGTATCACCCTAATTACGCCCTATTATGTCACTGCCTCGAGTAACGCTTTTTGCGGTTCTTTTGATTGGTGCTTATCTGGCTACAGGTCAAAATTTGACCATCTTCAGAAGCAGTCAATCGGTTGAAGAGACGACAGAAAAACTAATTACATTGATCCAGGAAAAGGATCTTGTTTACTTCGAAACGGTTTATCATGATGAGATCGCCAGTAAACGCAACCTGGATATCTCCCCTACAAGAGTGGTCCTGTTTGAAGATCCTGATTTGATCACCGCGTTGATCAAATGTAACCAGACCACCGCTTTAGATCTCCCATTGAAAATGCTGGTATGGGAGGAAAACGGAGATGTTTACATTGGTTTTGTCGACCCTAAAATGATGGGAAAAAGGTTTTTGCTTCAGGATTGCGACGGTACACTGGACAAGATTGCGCGTTTAATGATCAAATTGGCCAATAATGTCATTCGGTCAAGTTAATGGACTACCGTATTAGAATTGACCATCCAAGTTTTTCCCATCTAAATTTTAAGAACTCGTCTTCAAAGTAGAGATTCATACGCTCTTCTGATTCTTCATAAAGAACTGGTTTCACAACTATCCTTGCTGCATCAAGCGAATCATCGTATTGGTAAGAGCCCCATTGATTCCATTCTTTATTGAATATGACAACCCACTCGTCTTGTCCTGGAATTGTGAAGAGAGAGTACTTTCCTTTGGGAAGAGGTATCGAATCAAGTAGAATATCTTCATCTGTAGTAAATATGGTCGCCTCATTAGCTCCTGTTCGCCACATTTTATCGTATTCCACAAGCTCTCCCCAGATCTGCCGATCCTTCACACCAGGGCTGCTGTAAATGACAGTTAAGAGGTTACTTCCAAGTTGTGTGCTATCTGACCGGAGCGGTGAGGGCCGATTTTCAGGTGACTGTGAACATGACGAGGAAAGAAAAATGATAAGTGCTGTGAGCACCAATGGAATTGAATTTGAACAACAAAGTGTCCGAAATTGGGTTAATGTTTTCATCGGGAAATATCCTAACGTATTGAAAAATAGTTGGTTACACGTTTAGGTACACTATTTGGTAGCTAAATATCAAAAATAATTATTGAATATGGGAATCATTGGAATTGAAATACCCCAATTGAATGAAGAACAGGACATTGAGGTAGAAGTTCGCGTCAATGGAATAAAGAAACAATATCAATACCGTGTGGAGATCTTCTACTGGGAAGATTGCCCTTATCCTACCGAGGATAGAGTCGAGTGTATTCGACAAATGGTCAATGGATATGACAAGAGTTGGGATCTTGCTCACATCGGGTTACCAACAGAGCACTACATTCCAATTACCTTTAGAAAGAAGCGGTCAGAAGGGTAGGTCATCATCCTGCGAAAAGTCTTCTTTCATCCAATCCGCATCGGAAGGCGGCTGTTCCTGTGTGCCTTCCTTTTTCTCAATGCGCCAGGCTTGAAGACTGTTGAAATATTTGGTTTCCCCCTTCGGGTCAGTCCATTTACGTCCCTTTAGGTTAAAGCTGACATTCACCTCGTCACCTTCATTGAAGGCATCAAGCTGTTCACAGTTGGCCTGGATCAACTCAAACTTTAGAAATTCCGGGTATTGCGGGTTTTCAGCATACTCGAGAATGAACTCTCGTTTTCTGAACGATTCCTTGATTTCCTGGGTGTCGTGTTTGTGAAGGATCCTGCCTGCAATATTCATACGTGTATTTTAAAAACTATTTCCGCAAATTTGAAGTTCAAGATTAGAACATGACAAGATCAAAAAGAAATTTTTTAATTGGAGCTATCATATTTTTGATCATCATTGTACTAGTAGCTGTCGATTTTAGCAGAAGAACAACATGGCCGGGCCAAAAAAACAAGACGGAGCAAACAAAGTGAGCGGAAAAATTGACTTGTCTCAAATTGACCTTGAAAAAGACAGGGACAAGATCGCGGATCTACCTGGCTTGATAGAATACGCACATCATGCAGGTAGTGCGATCGTCAAGCCCGAGGATAAAGGACGAATAAAAGGTAACGCTGTAGCTGCAATGCATGATCAGACTGACCGTCAGTTCAGGCAGCTTTTCGAGCAAATGCAAACCTTGATAGAGCAAGCGAAATACCTTCAGCAACGAGTGGAAATATCTGAGCGGATCTACCAGGCAACAGTTCCGTTTCAGCCTGTGATCGGAAAGATCTATTACCTGTATCGAAAAAAGACAGGTGAAGACGTATTAACAATGATCAGCCCGGAAGAATGGGGAGCTAATTTGCCTTATGAATCCTTTGAAGCCCAGGTCAGACTCCTTTCAGATCACACCTGGGAAATAATCAAATCCGAGAATACCGACTACAATTACTAGCACGGTCTACGTTTTGTCTACCGATCCTCAATATGGGTTTGTAGCAATTCAGATTGTTTTGTGAGCAGAAAAGTAACAATAGACCTCTGATCGCTGTTTGAGGTTTATAACATCACTATTCAAAATGCTTGGGTTGAAAAGTAAATATCTACTGCAGATAAGCGTTCCGCTATTCACGTTGTTCTTGTTGAGCTGTTCCAACAACGTAGAAAATCCCGGAATTGATTGCTCACTTTCTGATCTTTCTGTTGCCGTAACGGGTCAGGTGAGACCAGATTGTAATATTGAAGGAGCCCTTACCGTACAGGCATCCGGAGGATCAGGTTCATTCTTATATAGCCTGGATGGGGTGAACTTCCAGTCAGCTGAAACATTTGAAGGTCTTTCGGCAGGTAACTATACTATTACCGTAAAAGATATTGATGGTTGCCTGGCTACAGTAGAGGAGCGATTGGAGTCAGAACCTGGAGGAATTACCCTATCACTTGATGCGGCGGCTTCAGTTTGTGGAGAAAGTTCAGGGACAATATCTGCATCCGCTACGGGAGGTCTTGAGCCGTACGCCTTTCGAATTGACGGAGGATCTTTACAGGCTTCAGGCAGTTTTTCAGGACTGAGTAACGGAACAAAGACCATTACTGTGACTGATGATGAGGGATGCTCGGCAACTCGATCAATCGTCGTAAGCTCGGGAATTAGTCTTGCGACCGATATTATGCCCATTATTTCATCGAATTGTGCGGTGACGGGTTGCCATAACGGTTCCCGATCGCCAGATTTAAGAACGAGTGCCCAGGTTATGAGCAATGCGAGCCGAATTCGGGCAAGGACCTCAGCGGGTACTATGCCACCGGCTGATCGAGGGGATCTTTCACAGATCCAGATAGACGAAATTGCTTGTTGGGTTAATGACGGGGCACCGGATAATTAAAAAAAAGAATACTTCACTATTATGAAAAACATATACTTAATATTATCAATCCTGACGATGGCATTTCTGATGAGCTGTTCAAACGACGATGGAGCATCTGTCGATTGTAGCCAATCAGATCTGAGCGTCAGTGTCTCCGGAACTGTAGATCCGGATTGCCCAGCTTTGGGAAGCTTTGAAGTGACCGGTTCAGGTGGTACCGCTCCTTATACGTTTAGCATTAACGAGACTGATTTTCAGGATGGAACCACGTTCTCAGATTTGTCGGCAGGGAGTTTTACGGTTACTGTTATGGATGCGGACGGATGCACAGCTACTACGACAGCTACTTTGACGGAGCAAGGTGATGCAGTTATTGTTTCGCTAACAGCCACAGATTCAGATTGTGGAAATCCAATTGGAACGATAACTGCTACGGCAAGCGGTGGAGATGGAACGTATACTTTTTCACTAGATGGAGGAAGTACCCAGGGTTCAGGAGACTTTTCCGGAGTTTCAAGCGGAAGCCATGATGTCACCGTAATTGACGGAACAGGCTGTTCTACGACAGAGAGTATTGTTGTAAGTTCAGGAACAAGTTGGTCAAGTCAAATCAGCTCAATTCTTAGTTCTAATTGCGCAGTTTCAGGTTGCCACAACGGAGACAATGGAGCCAATCGCAACTGGACGGTTTTCTCTAATGTTCAGTCAAATGCGAGTAGTATTAAGTCAAGAACCGAAGCAGGCACCATGCCGCCGGCTGGTTCAGGTCAGTCACTGTCAGCCAGTGAAATCGCATTGATCGCATGTTGGGTAGATGATGGCGCACCTCAGAATTAACATGAAGAGTTACTTATTCCTCGGTCTTTTACTGCTTGGGCTTGGTGCCAATGCCCAGCGGTATAAGTCTTCGTCCTCGTCTATTAGGTTTTATTCGAGTGCACCATTGGAGGATATTGAAGCAACCACTATTGAAGCGACAAGCATCCTTGACCTTAGTAATCAGGCGATCGTTTTTGCTGTTCCTATCAATACCTTTCAATTCAAGAAAAAATTGATGCAGGAGCACTTTAATGAGAATTACCTGGAATCGGACAAGTATCCCAAAGCTTATTTCAAAGGAGTGATCAAAGACTGGAATGGTTCCAATGGGGAGTCTGAAGCTGTTGCAGTCGGAGAAATGGAAATTCACGGACAAACGCAACAAGTGGAGATCCCAGGTACGATTACCAATTCAAATGGGCAGTTATCGCTAGCCTCAGTTTTTATGATCAAACTGAAGGATTACAAGGTCAAGATACCTAAAGCCGTTTTCTACAATATTGCCGAAGAAGTTGAAGTCACAATAAAATTTGATTATGAAGCACTTAAAGAAAATTAGCCTTTTAGTGGTGATCCTTTTGTCAACTGCTGCTCATGCACAGGATGAATTGATGGAATTGCTTGAAAGTGAAAGTAGTAGTGATGAATACGTGACAGGAACTTTTAAAAGCACGCGCCTTGTGAACGGTCACAATGTAGAGGTCAGGTCCAATGGGGTACTTGAGTTCATCATTAGTCACCGGTTTGGAACGCTTAATTCCGGTCACAGACAATTTTGGGGTTTGGATAACGCAAGGATCAGGTTGGCACTAGAGTACGGGGTAACCGACCAGTTAAATATTGGAATTGGACGCTCTTCTTTTGATAAGGTCATCGACGCTTTTGCAAAGTACCGTTTGATCAGGCAGTCAAATACAACTCCGGTGACGGTAACTACTTTCGGAAGTATTGCAAGAAAGACTGTTAATGAGACGGGCCTTGAAGGAACTGATCGGTTGGCCTATACCGGACAAGTTTTGATAGCAAGGAAATTTAATTCCAATCTGAGCTTGCAATTAATGCCAACGTTTATTCAACGAAACCTGGTCCCAACTCCGCAAGACGATAACCTGCTTGTTTCTGTTGGAGTGGGAGGGAGGTACAAAGTGACGAATCGAATTGCCATTAATGCTGAATACTATCCTCAGCTTAGTGACTTCTCCGACGAATTCCAGAATGCCTTTGCAATGGGAGTTGATATTGAAACCGGTGGCCATGTTTTCCAGCTTCACTTTACGAACGCCATTCAAATGAATGAGAGGGGCTTTATCGGAGAAACGAGGGGTGATTTCTTTGACGGGGACATCCACTATGGATTCAACATTTCCAGGGTTTTCGACTTAAAACCCAACAACTAGATCGTAGCTCTCAGAGAAAAAATGAAATTTCTTCCTGGAGCACTAATACCGGACGTGTACGGCCGGTAGTGCTGGTCCAGGATGTTTTCTACTCCGAGATTGGCTTTGAGGAATTCATTCAGTTGATAGGTCGATCGAACATTCAACGTGTACCACCCAGGTGATCCTGATGAAGTATATAGGTATGGTTTCCTGTCTATTTCTGCACCTGGTATATCCGAACGGTTCCTATCACCATTGTATTCGACAAAGAATTCAGACCTCAGTTTCTTCTGTTTATATACAAGCGAGGCTCTTCCAAAGACCGGGGTAGTGTGTCGTAATGGCTGATCATTATCCAGATCTTTTCCGTCCATCCAGGTTAGACTTTTTTCAATGGCAAATTGCTCAGATAGTTCAGCACTGATGAAAATACTTGTACCATACATGTGAGCATTCGAAGCATTGATTTTAGAGAAAACCTCCAGGCCATTCAATTGAGTTGCTCCATTTATACTAAATGGACCATCGATGATAGCATCCAATAGCCGACTGTAAAAACCCACTACCCGAATCAAAGATCTTTCTGTCTTTCGCTCTGCGTATACTTCGTTGCTTATGGAATACTCAGGATCCAGGTTTGGATTGGGAACAATGATGCTATTTCCAACCTCAAAGACTTTACCAACATCGTCTATGTTGGGAGCTCTGAACCCAGTTGAGAAATTGTAGCTGAATTTAAACATCTCATTCATATTCCAGACCAGCCCGAGTGCTCCGTTTATGGAAGCATTATTAATGTTGATAGTTGATGCATTGTTGGCAATAGCTGCGGAATCAATCGTGCTGGCTGAAAGTGAGATGTGGTTGAATCTCAATCCGGAATTGAAAACAAGTTTCTCAGATAGCCGGTGAACCAGGCTTCCGTAGATTGCACCAGAAGTATAATCACTTCCGCCATCCGGGTAGCGTGGAGTGGTCTCTGTGATCTCGTTGGTTTCTAAGTTCCTGTGAAAAGCGTCTGAACTAACGTCGTTATGAAAGAAGTCAAATCCATAGTAGAGATTCGATCGATTGAACTCCTTATCGAAATCCAGGGCAATTGAATACATATTTACTCCTTCAGTACGGGTTCGCAACAGGTCGTCTCCAAATCGACGGTCATTTCTGCTTTCTTCAAAGTTTTGAAATGCCATCGTCAATCGTGCCTGGTCAAACAGTCCGTGCGTTCCGTAATAATTCAATCGGAGGTTATGCATTTGCCATTCCTGGGGTCCGTAATACCACTCAGCAGCATTGAGGGAATCGGTTCCATTTATCGTTTCCGTTAGGTTGTCGTAGCGTGGGATATCTGAAGTTGTACTATAGTAGAAGCCGTAACCTATGTCTGCATTTTCTCCAAGCCGGAACTTGGCCTTGGAAACGGTATTAAAAAGGTTGAAACCAGAAAACCGCTGTAGGTTGATGTCCTCATTGGCAACCAATTGATCTACCCCATTGATCCTTTGCGCATAAAATCTTCGCTCGAATTCACCTTCATAGCGATCACTCCTGTTTTCTCCGGCTTTCAAATCATCGAATGAGGTAAAGGTGGTTGAATGAAAGAAAGTGAATTTGGGTTGGCTGATAGAAAAATCAACGTGCCCGGTCTGTTCATTGGCTGCTGTGGCAAACCTGGCGAGTACATTACCCGAAACGATACTTTCATTTTCAGTAGCCCATTTTGGGTCTACCGTGTGAAAATCCATTACTCCTCCCAGTGCATCACTTCCATAAATGACCGAGCCTGGTCCGAAGATCACTTCAGAACTCTCCAGTGCATTTGGATCGATGTTGATAACATTCTGTAGATTCCCACTTCTGAAGATGGCATTATTCATACGAACGCCATCCACGACCAACAACACAGAGTTTGCAGAGAATCCTCTAAGTTTTGGACTACCACCCCCAAGCTGACTTTTTTGAACAAAGACCTCCCCCGTTCCTGCTAGCATATCAGCAGCAGTCGATGGATTTTGAAACTCAACCGATCGTTTGTTAACAGAAAGGATTTGTTGTGAGACACTTTCTTCTTCCTGTTCCCATTTGTTGGCAGAGATCACCACTTCGTTGAATGTGACGATCTTCTCCGACATGTTAATGCTAATAGCTGAGCCAAGATAGGCGATGGACTTTTCATAGTAGGATGGGTGTTGGATAAAAATGAGTCCCTTTGGAAAATCTGAAATGTCAGCAACACCTTGTTCATTGGAATAAGACACATTCGTCTTATTCTCATGATACACAAAAACATCAGGAATAGGCTTATTGGAGGATTCATCTTTTATAGTGATGGATTGTCCATACACGTAGACAGAAAAGATCGTAATTATTACCCCTAAGCTCGTCCTTAGTTTCATTTAGTCCTTTTAAATTGGGTCGCAATTATAAACCTTTTTGTACAAGCAAAAACTGAGCCGAATGTGCCCCTGATTCCATCATCATATAAAAGACCCTGGTACTTTCCCAATGCACATATGGAAACCATTGTCCCGTCACTTTACTACAAAGTAGATGGTGTCTATTTTGAACGGGAACGTCTTGAGCTTTCTGATGGAGATTTCCTCGATCTGGACTGGATAAAGCAGGGAAGCAAAAAACTGATTGTCTTGAGTCATGGCCTGGAGGGAAGTTCAGACCGCCACTACATCAAGCGACCTGCGAAGCTTTTTTCTTCGTTGGGTTGGGATATCCTGGCATGGAACAATAGAAGTTGCAGTGGTGAAATGAATCGCTTACCTCGGTTCTATCATCACGGAGCTACGGAAGACATTGCGGCGGTTATTGATCACGCTTTGAAGGAAGACTATGAGGAACTTATCCTTATCGGATATTCGATGGGAGGAGGGATGCAGCAGAAATACCTTGGGGAACGACCAATCAATGAGCGGATCAAAGGAGCCATCTCATTTTCGGTCCCATGCAATCTTCACGATGGGGCAGCTTCTCTGCAAATTGGTATCTCCAAAATGTATGAGCATCGATTCATCAAGAAGTTGAAAGAGAAGATCATCGAGAAATCAGCCTTCCTCGATTTGGATATAGAGGGCATTGACGAGATAAAGACTTTCCGTGCATTTGATAAGAAATACACATTAAGGATGTTTCCAGGATATAAGGATACAAATGATTTTTACAACAAAATATCCAGTGATCAGTACCTTCCAAACATTGACATTCCCCTTTTGATTGTGAACTCCAAAAATGACCCGATGCTTATCGGGCGTTGTTACCCGGTAGATCTGGCAGAAAAAAGCAAAACAGTCTACCTGGAAATGCCTGAAAAAGGAGGTCACGTTGGATTTACCTTAAGTAGAAATGAATACAGCTATATGGAGTTTGCTGCCAAAAAGTTCATTGAAGAAGTGATTACAACTTAAACTCTCACAAAAAAAATCGGTTGTTCACAAACCGTCCATTTCGTTAGCAAACCTTCCTTTTTATAAGCAAACGACCTTCGGTCAATTTGGAGTAAACTAATCGATAACTCTAAAGCTGACCATGATGAAAACACACAAACAAAGGAGGATCACCATATCCAAGAGTTGGACGTGGATCCTATTAGTAACTCTATTTTGTTCCTCAGCCAGTGCTCAATCCATTGAACTTGATGGGGTGACAAAAATGGGTTTTAAGGGCTTGAGAAAAATGGATGAAAAGGGCTACTACGTCCAGTATCAGGAAACGATAATGGAAAAGAAACGAGCCGTCGTTCAAATTCGGGTAGCTATCCTGGATAATGACCTCAAGCCGGTAAATGATTTTCTCGTGCCTCTTCGTGACACTGAAACAGTAGAAGATGTAGCGTACAACGACGGGAAGTTTATGGTAATTACCAGTAGCAATATCAAACGTACGCGCACATTCACGACTGTAGATCAACAGGGCAATCAAATTGCAACAAAGGAATTTGATAAAGTGCTAAGAAGGTTACTGGAGAAGCCTGCTGTAATTCTTCCTTATGGCAATGGTGATTTCGTCGTTATCAACTACCTGAAAGAAAAGAAGGTGGGCTATAGTGTAGAACGCTATGGCAGTGACCTGGAAATGAAATACTCCAAAGTACAGATCCCGGATAGAAGGAGACTTTATCCCGTGGACTTTTTCGTTTCCGGAGACCGTGTTTACGTGCTTGAATTTATCACCCCTGATCTATCTGATTATTTTGAATATCACATCGCTTCCTACGATGCGGAATCCGGAGATCAGACATTCAAGGTTCAGTTAAAGGATCCCGCAAGCGACGCTTCTGGTTTTGCCACTTTTATTAAACCTACCAAAGATGGTGGTGTAGTGACCGGAGGAATGTATTTCAACGGAAACAGAACCAAAGCCGCCAATTCTGATGGATTCTTCGCCTCTACTATCGGAAAGGACGGATCACCCAGGTTCTCATTTGTAGATTGGAAGCAAGTCAAGGATCAATTGAAGGATAAGGGAAGCTCTACCTTCTTTGGTGGTACCACCAAGACTTTCATGCACGACATAGCGGTCAAGAGTGACGGCTCTTTTACGCTTATAGGAGAGAACTATCGTCGCGGAGATGCGGACCTGGCTGGAGATAAAGGAAAGAGTGCACTGGCTAAAGTTGGGAATCTGACTGGTGGCGGAAGCAAAGAGGAAGCAGTGACTGTTGCGGATTATGCATTGATGGATTTCTCTCCGAATGCGGAGTTCATAGGCATAAGAAAGCTGGACGAAGCTGAGAGCATCACTGTGATCAAAGATTCGCAGGAAAAAGATGAGCAGCCCTACGTGGGCCAGAAGAAGGGTTTGAACCTTGCCAATATCCTTAACAACAATGGCTATTTCCCATACAGGTTCTATATCGAAAATGGCGGCAATCAGTACCTGGTGAGTGTAGTCAAATATGAGCAGGAGATCAGAGAGCTGTTATTTTTTACCAAGTTGAACTCAACAGAGCTCGACACTACCATGATGGAGGTCACCAGTTCAGAGCTGCGTTTTGTACAGGAAACCATGCAGCAATTGCTTGGAAAGTTGGGAGGGCTTGGAAAGCTGGCCTCCAAGATGAATAAAAAGTCCGGAGAATCGGTCAAGAATGAGTTTGAACTTAAAAGCTCTCATGACCCATTCGATTATCGGGCCAAAGCCACAAACACGCGGATCATTCCTTCGAATGTAGAAGGAAAGGTTCTGATCTACGATTTCATACCGGAAGACAATGGGAAGAAAGGACTTGCCCGACTGGCGAATATGCAGGGTAAGCTCAGGATCTCATACATCGATGGACCTTCAAACTAAAAGTATCAACAAGCTACTACCGAAGTACTTCAATAGGCTATTCGTTCAGCTTTGGAGACTTAAGTAGCCTGAAAGCACTCCTCTCCCAAAAAGGGAGGGAGCTGCTTTCAAATACACTACCAATCCAATTTTCAACATTTAAAAAACAGAAAATGAAAACGATTAATACTTTTTTATTGATTTTTTGTGCTGCTGGGTTAGTGATGATTAGCTCATGTGGAAGCGATGATGGCGGGGATCTATTTTTTGATTCAAGCATTCCAGTCGCAGATTTGGAAGCAGACAAGTCAGCAATTGTCGGGTCCACCGTAACCATTGGCTTTCCGGATTCTTCCTTGCCAGATGGTATCGGAAATTTCACGCTTAAGTTTATCAGCGGGCCTTCAAGTAATGGCCTCACCACTATTGAAACTCCTGATGGCAATACTTATTCTATCGGGGACCAGGTGTTATCTACAACTGATCCAAACGATCAATTCTCTTTCATTCCTGGCCTCAATGGAGTCTACTCTTTTGAATTGGAAGCAGTATCCAATAATCTGTTCAATACTGATGTTATGAATGTCACCGTTACAGGAGCTATTACACTTACTAATGCGTTGTTGGCAGAACTTACCTCATTAGAGGACGTAGGTCAAAATGGTCTCGATATTAATGCACCGGACTACATCGTAGAAGAAATACTGACCTTAGATGGAAAATCATTAGTGCTTGATGGTACCGTGACTATACAATTCGGATCAGGGGCAGGGCTTGTCTTAACCAACTCTGCAAGTATTGAGGGGGGAGCTCAATTCATTGGAGATGGCTGGAAAGGGATCCTTATAGAATCAGGATGGTTCGATATGAGGTTTGGGACCATTTCTGGAGCAGGAGGTTCTGCTTTTGATGGCTATGAAGCAGCAGCGGTTACAGTTGTTTCCGGAACGATCGGGTTGAGCAGTGTTGACTTTGATAATAATAGTGGCATTGAAGTTAACCTACTTGAAAATGCCTCTGTAAACAGCAGTACATTGATCACTTCGAACACGTTTGATGGGTCTGATGTGATCCATTGCGATTTCTTTCATATGAACAATATTTACTCAAATACATACAATGCTTCTGATGCCCTTGTAACGGTAACAGGAGAAGGTGAAACAACGATTGCTGCCGGATCGGGATCATTTAGAATTGGTGTCGGTAATGTCGATTATTATTTCAAGGGAGGTGTAACATTTGGTCAGTCTGTGGACATTGACCTGGAGGATGGAAAAACGATCTACGTTGAAGAAGGGACAGGTCTGGTTTTTAACACCTCTGCCAACATCCAGGGAACCGATGTACAAGGTACCATTACCGGATGGAACAGTGCCAGTTGGAAAGGATTGCTTTTTGGCGGTTATACTGTACTGGAAGATGTTGAGATCAATGGTGCGGGTTCTGCCCCTCACACTCTTTCAGGGTCTACTACTTCAGCTGTTTACATGTCAGGATCTATAGGAAGTATACGTAATGTCACTATCAGCGACTCAGAATCATTTGGATACTATATATCAAATGCTGCAACATTAAGTGCTTTTAACAATGTTGAAAATTTCACATTTACGAATAATGCTTCAGCTGCCGTAGTTGTTCCAATAGATGAAGTTCATTTGGTTCTTGGTACCAATCCTGCTTTTACTACTCCAGCGAATGTCGAAGCTGTTCGACTACTGGATGCTACAACATTAAACAGTACAACAACCACTGTTCCGGCTTTACCTGGCTCCAACTTCTATGGAGTCCATGAAGATCTGACACTGTTTTCCACTGGTGCCAGAACATTGGCCTTTGATGCAGGGGTTCGTATCAAGTTTGAACCGTCAACATCAATTGATCTAAGCAACCAGGTCTCATTGGACATCAATGGAACTGCCATGAGTCCGGTTATTTTCGAACCTTCGGACGCAGTATCCGGATGGGATGGCATCAAGCTGAATTCATCTAGTGTTACGAGCTACACTGTTGAACATTTGCATATAAACGGAGGAGGAGCGAATACCTTTTTTGGCTCCACGGATAGGGCGAATATTGTATTGAATGTGACCCATGCCTCCAGCACAATTAGCTTCACTAATTGCTCAATAATCAATAGCAAAGCTTATGGGGTGCTTATCGAAGCATTCAGTGAAACATTTGATTTTGAAGCAGGTGGCAATGCTAACGCATTCTCAGGCAATACCTCAGGCAATGTCAATGACAAAACAATTTAAGCGAATTCTGTTTTCTGATGGAAAGCATGCGTCTCATGGCGCATGCTTTTTTGTTTTTGCAATTACAAAGTGAAAATGCCATTCACAAACAGATCGTGTAGGTCACAAAACATTAATTTGCGTCCTTGCTAAGAATATATCTATTTGAAGCATAAAGCTGAATGATAATGAAAAGACTAAAATCGATGGTCCTGATTCCAGGAATTGTGGCCATGATCTACCTGACTTCTTGTTCGAGTGATGATAGTGGAGGAGGAGATGCCTTAAACGTGATCACATTTGATGGAACCGCTTACACCATGGTGGCGGGTCTTGTTGAGGATTACGGTTCAGGAGAGCCCATCAACGATTTAGGAGATGCCACGCACTACAACTTTGATTTCACAATTATCGATGATGAAATCGTAACCATAACTACTCCAGATGAAACTTACCTGGGAGCAGGACCGGATGCTACCATAGGAATCTACATTGAGCTCTTCTCTCCCGGAACTTCCGGTTTTCAGGCAGGAACCTTCAATTTCGTTGAGTATGATGGTGTAACGCAAAGCGACATAGCCGGAGAATACTTCTTTTTCGGTGGCGAAGTAGAGTTAGATAGTGACGGCACAGAAAACGGAGATTTTGATGGAGATGAATTTGAGATTACCGGTGGAAGTGTGACTGTTGTTGGATCTGGAACCACTGAGTGGACAATCACTTATAACCTTCAAGTATCAGGAGGTAGGACAGTAGTTGGAACGTACACCGGACCATTTACCTACTCAGATAATAGAGATTAATTGGTTTTAATAGCTAAGTGATCAGCCCGCCTATCGGTGGGCTTTTTTTATATCAGGAATCCATTGCTATGAAATTCGTCGTAAGATCCGGTTCACTTCTTCGCGATAACTTCTACTGATCGGGATGTTTTTCTCCCCGATGAAGACATAGTCATTATCAAGTCCTGTGATGTTGTCGACATTCACCACGTAGGATCGGTGGATCCGAATGAATGAGGGATTTCTGAGTTTCTTTGAGATGTTCTGAAGGTTGCCAGAAAGAAAGTACTCCTTTTGGTTAGTAATGAACTTACTATAGCTCCCTTCAGCCTGAAGGTAGTTGATATCCTCTATCCGTACCTTTTCGAACTTGTTCCCGCTTTTAAGAAATACAAATGATGTGTTCGGAATATCATTGACCAAAACATCGCTGCAGTGATTGTTGAAAGCAAGTTCAATAGCCAGTATTACATCCTTATCATCGTAAGGTTTCGTTAAAAAGGAGGCAGGATTGGTCTTAAATGCACGATCGACTGTTTCCTTATCCGAATTTGCGGTCAGGTAAATAACCGGTATTCGGGCAGTCGTGGAGACTTTATTGACAAAATCGACCCCATCGTCTCCGTCTTTCAGATTTATATCAACTAAAAGTATATCCGGAGAATTGTCGCCAAGCGCTTTGGTTGCTTCGCTGATATTCTTGGCAATCGCTGTAACGGCCATTCCCTGATCTGTAATGATTTCTTTCAGATCCTGGGAGGTTAATGGATTATCTTCTACGATTAGAACCTTAATTTTCATATCTGGTTGTGACTAGTGCTGACTTTGTAATCTTTCAATTTAATATCTACATAAAAACCATCTGCGCTTTTTTTGTTTTGAATAGTGCCTGAAAGACTTTCTAATAAGGTATTCACAATTGTGTGACCAAAACCTGAATCCTCTTTTTCCAGTGGAATTCCAGGCCCGTTATCATGCACTAACAAAGTTAATTCACCACTCTTTTCCTCAACTTTTATGGTCAGCCATGGACTACTATTCTTTCTATAAGCGTATTTGATACTATTGGTGATCAATTCATTGAGGATAAGTCCGATGGGGATAGCTGTTTCAATATCTGCCTGGATATCATCAATTTGAATGGTTACATCAATATCATTCCCACGATGCAATGACTGTATCAGCATGTTTGTGAGCTCCGTAACGTATTCGCTGAGATTAATTTTGGAGAAATCTTCATGTCGATAGAGGTGTTCATGGATCAGCCCAATCGATTTCACCCGATTCTTTGTCAAAGCGAGCGACTCCTTTGCTGATTCGGTCTGTAACCTCCTTTGCTGCATACTGAGAAGGCTGGTGATCATCTGGAGATTATTCTTTACCCGGTGGTGGACCTCTTTCAGAAGTGTTTCGTTTTCCAGGTTTCGCTTGTTCAGAGAGGAGGTCCTTTCTGAAACCTGGGCCTCTAGCTTCTCGGTATATTCCAACTGAAGTTGCTCATTAAGTCTGAGTTGGTCGATCAGCTTCTTTTGTGCTTCTCCTCTGGCCTTTTGGATCAAACCCACTCTGACAGCAATACCAACGGAAAGGATCAAGGCATCCAACAGCAGACCGGTCTGCACCATCTGGTTGGTTTCTGAAACAAGTTTGAATGTGGAGGCCGTCTGGCCGGTAATGGTCGTCACAATCAGGATCAATGCTCCGGCAAGAAAGATGTTACTGATAATGGTCTTCAAGAGAAATACCCGGTACAAGAAGATGATCATCAAAGCAAACTGAACAATAAGAACGATCGCTTTATACCATACTTCATGCAGTATATCATATCCCGCCATATAGGAAATGGTTTCCGTGAGCACGACGGCACCAATAAAAGTTTGACCTCCTATCAGCAGGTTGTTGTTAAATGGATCAACCTCTTTAAGGTTTAGGAAGGACCTTGCAAAGAGCAGGTAACAGAAAGAAAGAGATGCTGAGAATATCCAGACCCAAATAGGTGGAATTTGATTCACCCAGGAAATCGCTGAACCCAGCAGGCCATATTGATAGGAAAAGAAAATGATGATCGATATGATGTAGAGGGCGTAGTGAAAGTAGACCTTGTCGTTACTGCGGAGCGTAAAGAATGCTGCTACCAGGAAAATGAAGATCAGGATAGAAAGAAAAGCACTCTGAAATACGTCTTTTTCATAGATGCTGGTGAGGTAATCTCCTCGTTGCTCAAGTGATATTGAAAACATGTTTATGTCCTGCATATCGGGGAAAGGGTAGTAGAGGTAGTAAGTTGATTCTTGTGGTCCGTCAATGGTAATAGAATGTCCGGTCGAAAGAAATGCCTGCTTCTGGTCATAAAAGGAGACTGACTTCATATACCAATTCCCTACACGAAGAACATATGACTCATTGGACGGGATCTTTAGCTCAACTTTTACCCAGTATGAAGCACTTGGGTTAAGTTTTTCTAACTGATCAATTGAGGTGAATTTCTTGGGTATTTCTTGGGAATTACCCTCGGCAACACTCATTGCTGGTGAGGCCTCAGGCTCTTGAAGAAAAAGCAATGCTCCTATTAGGAATAGCAACATATGCTAAAGTTATGGAGCACTCCCTTTCGATCAAAGTTTCTCTCGTAAAGCAAAGTGCATTTCTAGCGCCCGTTCACTGGCTGTTTCCGGTTCACTAAGATCAACTTTTTCGATGTGAGTTTGCACCAACTCGTAATACCAATTCCAAATTTCATCTCCTCTTCTCCCGAACCCCACAAGAGAAAGGATGATATCTCCCAGATCTGGCGAATAGAGTGAATGATCAAACCCTATACGATCCAACTCATTAGTCAACTTTGTACCCTGCAACTCCTTCTTGATTAGGAACAGGATCAAATCCTGACTGGTGGACAACTTGAAAAAGGGAATGTCCTGGACCTCTATTTCAATTTTCATGATAAATCTTAATTTGGACGAACTATTTAAATGTAAAACATTCTCACATTAATGCAAATTAAAAATGCATTTAATTATTTCATAAATGAAAATCAGGTTCTCATAAGTGTGAAAATGAATTGCAATTTCTACCTTTAAACAAATGGACGAACGAATTAACAAGATTAAAGAGGTCTTGGTAAGGAAAGGTATGAGTCAGAAAGACTTGGCAGCCGAACTTGGAAAAAATATACACACTATATCAAATTGGTGCATTAACAAATCTCAACCTCACCTAAAAGAACTTAGACGGATAGCCGAAATATTGGAGGTTGATATCTGCGAACTACTCGTCTCGAACAAAACATCATAATAACCAGAATAAACATATAACAGCGCAGAAGCAGATTTCGTATCTTTACTATATGAATTATCAAGAAGTCTTAGAAATCAGAGCAGATAAGAGATTCGGTAGGCCAACAATTAAAGGAACCCGAATTTCGGTTTATGATGTACTTAACTGGCTCTCAAATGGAATGAGCAGAGAGGATATTAAGTCTGATTTCGAAGAAATAACCGATAAAATGATTGATGCTTGTCTTGCATATGCTGCAGACAAAGAACGACGGTTGATCTCGATTCAGTGAAACTTCTTTTTGATCAAAATATCTCACCAAAAATCCTCAAGAAACACCCAGGCGATTTTTCTAAATGCGAACAAGTCAGATTTGTTGGACTCGAAGATGCTTCCGATCTCGAAATATTTGAGTATGCGAGAATAAATGGATTTGCAGTAGTAACATTTGACTCTGATTTCGTGGACCTGAACGCTCTTCGTGGAACTCCTCCAAAGATCATTTATCTGAATACTGGAAATCTAACAACTCAAAGTGTATCGAAACTGATCCTTAACAACTTGCTTACAATTCAACACTATCTAAACTCGGCGACTGACGACATCCTCGAACTCTTAAAGGCTCCATAACAAGCACTAAGCTTCATCAGCTCACTTAGTTTTTTGCAAAAGAGCGTCTGGAACAAATACATTTGAGATATAAGAAAGAATAAGCCGACGGAGCTTAGTTAGACGTAGAGATAAGGGTTACAATCTTTTTTGATTTTCATAAATTAAAGGACTGATTAATTACGCCTATGCCTGCAAAACCAACATTAGACGATCATATCAAATGGCAGCTGGATAGAGCTTACACCGGATATTATGAAGATGTAGATCCAATGGACTATGCAAAGAAATTCCAAAGCTCACCTTCAGAAGCTTCATCTATTTTGGATTGTCAAACACTTAACCTTATCAAGGTCGAGAATATTTTTGATAGGGTTTTTGATATCCCTGGTTTCAATCCCATTACCGTCATGGATGTATTAAAATTGACCCACCAGGATCACGAAGCATTGTCAATGCACTTTATGGGCGCAGTGCTTGCGAATGAAACGATCATGGAATTAGGAAAGGATAGTGTATGCCAGGTCTTTAAGATCCAAAATGGATTGATGATCTTAAGAACTTCAACGCCGCTACAAGCTGACAGCAATGGTCATGTTATTTATGTGTTGGATCAGTTCAAAGACGTATCCGATTTAGTGACGGACGGCAAGTTTTCATGGAGTTTCAAAGGACCTTCAGCAGAAAGATTCGCCAAACTTGTTGAGCGATCGATGGAACTTGATTGTCCCTTAAGTACCCAGGAGTTAACTGTTTTGAGTTTTGTGGGTAAGGGACTTTCAAGTAAGGAAGCAGCTGATAAGCTGTTTCTCTCAAAGCATACGATCGATACCCATCGCAGGAATATTTTAAAAAAGCTTGATGCGGAAAATACGGTCATTGCCTATCAAAAGGCGAAGCATATGGGTATTATCGCGTGAATTGACCCGGTTTTCAGTAAAAAATACTCACAAATGAGTATTGTATCGGATTTCCATTCATCAGAACTTTGGTATTTAACTACCTGAAGCTGACGAATGAATGTACTGATCATAGAGGATAACCCTCTTGTTGCATTAGATCTCAAAGAAATAGTGATGTCCCTTGGTATTCAAAACGTATCAATTGCCAGGGATGAAGCCTCAATTATCGATGCGATCAGTTGCTTCTCACCAGACCTATGTCTTGTTGACATTCATTTAGACCAAGGTGTCAACGGGATTGAGGTGGTAAAGAAATACGAGAAGTTAAGAGCAGCAGCTGTTATTTACCTCGTTGGAGATTCTAATCAATCCTTGATGGAGGAAGCTGGAAAAACTGATCCCATTTCATTGTTCAAGAAACCTTATGACGAATCTGAAATCATTGCTGTCATGGAGAATTTGATTTCAACGAAAGCACTCACCTAGCTTCTTTCATAGATTATATGAACGGTATGTGTTAATATTGGTCATGCCGCTCATTAAGAACTCCGGGTACAGGAAGAGACCGTGGTATTTTTTCAATACACATTTTGAGACAATTATTCCTTCCGTGTTCAACAAAATAGCGGGCATCCAGTACGAAAGCGAGCGACTTGAATTACCGGACGGGGATTTTATAGACCTTGACTGGGTAAAAAAAGGAAATCCCAGGTTACTTATCCTTAGTCACGGATTGGAAGGGGATACTCACAGGCACTATATCTTGCGAGCTGCTAAGTATTTCAGCGAAAGAGGATGGGATATTCTGGCTTGGAATAATAGGGGATGCAGTGGAGAAATGAACCGATTACCCAGATCTTATCATCACGGTGATACCGGTGACCTTGCCCAGGTGATAGAACATGGACTATCCAAAGACTATGAGCAAATCGTACTGCTTGGGATATCAATGGGGGGATGTCAAACGGTTAAGTACTTCGGGGAATATCCAGTAGATGACCGGGTACTTGGAGCTTTTACAGTTTCAGTTTCTTGTGACCTGAGGGACACCTCCCAGTCGGCTGAAAAGCACCTTGGTGGTTTCTATTCAAAGCGCTTTTTAAGGAAAGTCAAGGAAAGTTTTAAGCGTAAGCAATCAATTCATGAATCTCTGAAAACAATTGACATTGATTCGATCGACTCATTTGATGAATTTCATGAAAAGATCACCGTCAAATACTTTGGGTTTGAAAATGTGGATGATTTCTACTTCAAAAGCTCGAGCATTAACTACATCGACAAGATCACAAAACCGGTATTTATTTTGAATGCATTAAATGATCCGATGCTGGGAGAAAAATGCTATCCGTTTGAACAGGCGGATAAGCACCCGTTTCTCTACCTTGAAGTACCCAAACATGGCGGACATGTTGGATTTACATTAAGAGGAAAAGAGTATTCTTATATAGAAGAGCGTGCAGATAACTTCATAAACGAAGTTATTCTCCCTTCTTCTGAAACTTCAGCGAAACCGAATTAATGCAATACCTGAGTCCGGTTGGACGCGGGCCATCGGGAAACACATGCCCAAGATGTCCGTCACACCTGGCGCAAAGCACTTCTATTCTTGCCATGCCAAATGAAAGATCTTCTTCTTCAGCTACATTTATTTCATTGATCGGTTCATAGAATGAAGGCCAGCCAGAACCTGATTTGTACTTGGTAGCAGATTCGAAAAGTGGCAGTTCACATGCCGCACAGGTATAAACACCTTTTTCTTTGTTGTTTAGCAGTTCACCGGTAAAAGCACGTTCTGTACCTTTTTCCCGAAGGACATAGTATTCGAAATCCGTTAACTCCTTTTTCCACTCTGTTTCAGATTTATTGATTTTTTCTGATTCCGGAAATGCCGACGTTTTGGTTTTCTCTCGTTGTTGAGCACATGAGAAGAAAGCAAATACCACGGAAAAGATGATCAAAGTATGTTTCATGATTCGAGTAACGTTAAGCCACTAAGATAGATTCCGTAACTCGCTATTTTCCAAATGGAAGTTCAGGGTCGCGACAAATCAGCCATTAACTAGTTTCTCCAACCCCTGAAACGCACCACCCCAGGCATTGATGAAGTATTGACGGGCATTTTCCCAGTCTTCATCGTCGCGCCATCCGGTATGAATTAACGTCACCTTTGTTTTTGATTCTTCCACCACTGAGAACAGAACGGTTACATTGGTGAGAGGACTAACCTGATTCATAAAATGTTTTTGCTCAGCATTCCCTCTCCACTCGATGTTGAAAAAGTTTGGAGCATCAACTGCCAGTACAGTGCAGCCATGAGTACTATTATTGGTTACATCCGGATCGTCTGGAGTCCAATAAAGCTGGTACTTACCACCTTCAGTCATCTCGACATCAGCTTTTTGGGTCAGCCAACTTTCCAGGTGTTGGTTTTCAGAGAAATAAGAGAATGCGTCGGTAATACTGCAGTTGAGCATCACACTCACTTTGATTATTCGATCAGCCATGCGTGTTTAGGTTACATACTGAAATAACACAATAAGCAGCTTAATCGCTATGAAGAGTCGAATTACTGGTAGATTCCAGTTGCGAATGGTTATTTGAGACGCTCAACCGCCATTTCAGCGATTCGATCACCAATAGCAAGGGAAGAAGTAGCAGCAGGAGAAGGAGCATTTCCTACATTGATGAATTTATCATGCTCCACTACCAGAAAATCATCAATGAGCCCACCTTTTCGATCACATGCCTGGGCACGTACTCCGGCACCTCCTTTGATTAGGTCCTTTTTCTGGATCTCAGGAATGAGTTCCTGCAATGCCTTCGTGAATGCACTCTTGGAATAAGAACGATACATCTCACCCATACCAGTTTTCCAATACTTGGACACGATCTTCAAAAAGCCTGGGTAGAAAAGCGTTCCCATCAGTTCCTTCATGTTGATGTTTGACTTCTTATAACCTTCTCGTGCAAAGGCCAGAACTGCATTAGGACCTGCTTCGATACCTCCATCAATGTGACGTGTGAAATGAACGCCTAGAAATGGGAAGCTGGGATCAGGTACCGGGTAGATCAGGTTCTTTACAAGGTGTTCACTTTCTGGTTTAAGCTTGTAGTATTCCCCTCTGAATGGAATGATTTTGTAATGGACCTTAGCTCCGGTGAGTTTGGCAATCTTATCGGAGTAGAGCCCGGAGCAGTTGACCACAAGACGGGTTGTCAGTCGTTGGCTCTCTGTGTGAACATGAATGAATCCCCGGTCTTCTTTGAATTTAACCAACTGATTGGACGAATGAATCTCTCCTCCAAAATGCTTGAACTTCTCAGCGTATTTATCTGCAACCAGTTTATAATCGATAATCCCTGTTTGAGGAATAAAAAGACCACTTACCCCTGCAACATGAGGTTCATATTCTGACAACTCTTCAGCCTTGAGTTGCTTAATATTCTTTAAACCATTGGCTTTTCCTCGCTCATATAGTGTGTCGAGGGCTTGCAGTTGGGATTCCTTGGTTGCAACAACGATCTTACCGCAAAGTTCATAAGGAACCTCTTCTTCATCACAAAACCGAAGAAGCATATTATATCCATCTACACAATTCTTGGCTTTGTAACTCCCGGGCTTATAATAGAGACCAGAATGGATCACTCCGCTGTTGTGACCCGTTTGGTGTTGCGCTATGGTGCGCTCTTTCTCAACAAGGGCAACTTTGTAATTAGGATTCTTTTCTTTGATCTTCAAGGCAGAGGCTAGTCCGACGATTCCTCCACCAATCACAACGACATTATACATACTAGGTAATCAAGCGGTGCAAATATCGTTCCCAGGATTTTTTATTGATGATTATCAACAAAAAAAAGAGAGACAATCGCCTCTCTTTTTTATCTGATAGTTATGAATACTAGGTGTTTAGTCTCCCAACTTGACGGCATCAATGGATGCTTCTTTAACTTTTCTATTGAACTCAGCTATTCGATCCTTGAAGATCTTATCAAGAATTGTCAACTGCTCATCTATTTTACCAGAGACCTCATTATAAAATGCTACTGAAGAATCAGTAGGCTTGAAATCTCCAAAACCTGAAAGAGATCCTAAGTGTCCAAGTTTGTTGTTCAATCGGATTGGGAAGTTTAGTGGATCCTGACGACTTTCATTCTTGGTTTGATAAAGTGTCTCTTCCACCTGGGTCATCTCCTTGATGATAGCCTTACCCAATTCTTTCAGTTCATCGTTCTCATCTGCTTTTCCCAACACAGTATTGATCTGCGCTTTGGCTTCCCGGATATTGATGATCCCTTCATGCGTTTCAGTCAATTTATCCCTCACCTTGATCAGGAAGTCAAACTGAGCTTGAAGATCAGCTTGGGAAGAGCTACTTCTTGGGTCCTTGATCAACTGAAAATCCTCCGATGACTCATTGCCGTTCACGCTCATCTTAACCGTGTAACTTCCCGGAACGGCTGCAGGACCTCTTGTAGTAGCTGCCCACATGATCATTCCTTTGAAGGTTTTCGCACCATTATAGCGCATGTCCCAATTCATGGTATTAAACCCTTCTTTCACCTCCAGTTTTGATTCATTGTCATCTTTGTTTGGATGCGTTGAGAATCGTTTGATCAAATCTCCATCAGCTTCATGAAAACTGAGAGCAATGGTATCTGTGCTGACAGTATCTTTTACGAAGAAGTTGACCAATACACCACCAGGATGGTTGGTGCCTGCGGTTTTGGATTCTGCCCAATTACCTCCACCCATACGGTAAGAGTCCATTGGCTTGAATAGGTGATGTCTCTTGCCTGCCACTTCATTATTCAACTGGTGAAGAGGAGTAAGGTCATCAATGATCCAGAAACTTCTTCCCTGAGTTGCAGCTATCAGGTTATTATCCTTGAGCGCCAAATCAGTTATAGGAACAATTGGTAAATTCATTTGGAAAGGCTTCCAACTCGCTCCATCATCAAATGAAACGTACATTCCGGCTTCTGTTCCGGCATAAAGCAATCCTTTCCTGACAGGATCCGCTCGAAGCACCCGGGTGAAATGTTCTGAGGCTATTCCGGAAGTGATCTTTTTCCAGGTCTTACCGTAATCTTCAGTTTTGTAGAGATAAGGAGCAAAATCACCCAGTTTGTACCTGGTTCCCGCAATGTACATACCTCCTTCGTTGAATGGATCAATTTCTACACTGTTGATCATCATCCATTCCGGCATTCCTGCGGGAGTTACATTCTCCCAGTTGTCTCCTCCATCACGAGTGATATGAACCAGTCCGTCATCTGATCCTGTCCATATAACTCCAGCTTCATGTTGAGATTCAGCAGCCGCGAAAATGGTACAGTAATATTCGACACTGGTATTGTCCTGGGTAATAGGACCTCCGGATGATCCCAGCTTGGTGGGATCATTTCGCGTAAGATCCGGGCTGATGATCTGCCAGGACTGTCCTTCATCAGTAGAGACATGCAGTTGATTGGAAGCTGTGTAAAGCTTGTCGCCATCATGAGGAGAGAAGAAAATAGGGAAGTTCCATTGGAACCTATATTTCATTCCTTCCGCACCATGTCCCATTGGATTATCAGGCCATACGTTTATACCTCGAACCTCATTGGTCTCATGATTGACACGAGTAAGGAATCCATCATAGCTTCCGCCATAGACGATCTCAGGATTATCAGGATCCGGTGCCAGGTGCGCACTTTCACCACCGGCGCTAGGCTCCCAGTCATCTTCATCAATAAATCTGCCATCTGATCTATGTCTGATTCGAATGGTTGAATTATCCTGCTGAGCACCATAGATCCGGTAAGGGAAGGCATTGTCAGTCGTGACCCTGTAAAACTGAATGGTCGGCTGGTTTTCATAGGTCGACCAGTTTTCACCGGCATCAAAAGATACCTGCGCACCACCATCGTCAGCGATCACCATCCGTTGATTGTCTTCCGGAGCAATCCATAGATCGTGGTGGTCGCCATGTGGGGCGTTATAAGTTTCAAACGTTTTACCTCCGTCCTTTGAACGGTGATATCTAACGTTCATCACATAGACAATATTCTCATCCTGTGTATCAGCATATATTTTGGTATAGTACCAGGCACGTTGACGTAGCTTTCGCTCCTTGTTGATCATCGTCCACGTCTTTCCGGCATCATCAGAGCGATATACTCCACCATTTTTGTTTTCTATTAAAGCCCAAACACGGTTTGAGTTAACAGGTGAAACAGTCACGCCAGAGATTCCCCAAACGCCTCCTGGGAGTCCCTCATTTCCTGAAATGTTGGTCCAGGTGTCACCACCATCGGTACTTTTCCAGAGTGCAGAGCCATCACCGCCACTTTCCAAACTATAGGGTGTCCTTCGAATTCTCCAGGTGGAAGCATAAAGAATTCTTGGGTTGTTTGGGTCGAATGTCAGATCAACTGCACCTGCATCCGCGTTTGCATATAGAATCTTCTCCCAGGTTTGTCCTCCGTCTTTACTTCTGTAGACACCTCTCTCCGTTGAGGATTTATAAAGATCTCCCATTACTGCGACGTAGACCAGGTCAGGATTCTTTGGGTGAATTCTGATCCTCCCTACGTGTCTTGAGTTCTTCAGACCGATCTCTTTCCAGGTAGCTCCGGCATCTTCTGATTTGTACATGCCATAGCCAGACGAAACATTACCCCTCACGGTGTTTTCACCTCCACCAACATAGATCACGTTATTGTCCCACTCACTTACTGCAACTCCCCCAATGGAGCCGCCGAAGTAACCATCAGAGATATTTTCCCAGGTGCTACCTGCGTCTGTTGTTCGCCAAACTCCACCACCGGTTGCACCCATATAGTAAAGGTTTGCTTTACCAGGAACGCCGGTTACCGTAGCTGATCTCCCTCCTCGGTGAGGGCCAACCAGTCTCCATTTCATTCCATCATAAAGTTCACTGTTATACGAGACGGTAGGGGTGGATGAGCGGCCTCTCCTGCGTTGTGCATCAGTATCCAATGCCACGAAGGAGAGTGCCAAGAAAGCAATCAAGATCTTCTTCATATCATTTAGGTTATAGTTTGATCCTAAGATAAATCATACCGGTGATGAAAGATGCTTTCCTGTGTTGGATGGCAAGATTTGATTGTCAGCGGATTGCTGGAAGTCAGGAAAGCGAAATGTAGCAGCTTTTGATATATGCATGAGGATCGGCCGACCCTACATGTGCCCCTTGATGACTTCTCTTACTTATTGAGACTCAGGTTTTAGTAGCCAAGAGGATGTTTACTTTTTGTATGGGGCATCTGGCAATTAGTGATTCATTCACTTCATAGATTTGATTATATCCAAATAATTACTAATAGCTGATTCAGCTACTTATTAAACAACTTAGCTATGAAACAAAAACCTAAACTCAAGGTTCTAGCCTTGACCATTTTGTTTGTTGCCATTACAACGGCAATTTCGTGCAATGAGGAAGATCCTGAACCGATTGTAATCACAATCGCTGACTTTTCAGAAACAATGGATGAAAACCCGACCAGTGGTTCAATTGGTACTGTTCAGGCTTCAACCAACAGAGGTGAAATCGTTTATTCACTTAGCAACGAAGACCCATCCGGAGCAATGTCCATCAATGCTTCGACGGGTGAGCTCCTAGTACGTGACCGAGGATTGTTTGATTACGAATCCAGGACATCAATTACGGCGACTGTTGTCGCAACCGTTGAAGATGTTTCTGAAGAAGCTTCAGTCGTAATTACCTTGAACGACCTGGATGATGCGATGGTGTCCATTGAAGATGCTACTTTTTCGATTGCTGAAAACCCCGCTGCTAATTCGGAAATAGGAGTAGTGATCGGTACATCTGATCAGGGAGATGTAACCTATAGCATACTATCCCAAGAGCCGGAGGGTGCGATAGCAGTCGATGAAGTTTCCGGGTCAGTGACGGTAGCAGACGCATCAATCTTTGACTTTGAAGTTCATCAAACAGTCACTGCTACCATAAGAGCGGCATTCGGATCAATCTCAGCAGATGCTACGGTTACGATTAACATAACCGATCTCACGGAGATTGTAGCAGAAGATTTTGAAACTACCATTCCGGAAGCTCCTGAAGAAGGAACTGTGTTGGGAACGGTGGATATTGACGTACAAGAAGGTGTTGAACTAAGTTACTCCATTAGTTCGGAGGAGTACGAAGGCTCACTTGCTATTAATGATCAGGGTCAGTTAAGCGTTTTGGAGAGAAATCATTTTGACTTTGAAACGGATCCTGAGGTCACTGCAACCGTGAGAGTGACTGGAGGAGGTCTTACTGCGCAACTAAATGTTGTGATCACGCTAACTGATCGCGCTGGGCTTCTATTCGAAAGGATTACAGATGATGCCCCATGGGGAAACAGAACAAGTGCTACTATTACTGAATTTGATAATAAACTTTGGTTTATCGGAGGGTTTGGCAGTGCTCTGACCAGGGGTATTTATTCTAGTTTCGATGGGATAACCTGGCAACAAATGACGGCTGATGATGATGATGTTGCTAATCGAAATGGTCATATGACCATTGTGTATAATGACTCACTCCGTGTGATGTCAGGGTCCAATCAGTCCAGTGGGCGATGGCAAGATGTTCGCTCCAGTTTGAATGGAGAGCAATGGGTACTTGATTTCGATAACGTTCCCAGCACCAGGTGGGGTGCACAAGCAATTGTATTTGACGGCCAGGCTTGGATAATTGGAGGACATTTTTTAGGATCTGGACCATTTCCAACAAGAGAATGGTATAATGATATCTGGAGATCCAATGATGGGATCAATTGGACTCAAGAAGTAGCTGAAGCAGTCTTTGGTCAGCGAGCCGGACACCAGATTGTAGAGTTCAACGGAAGACTTATTATGACTGGCGGCAATCGACAATCTACGTATTATGACGATGTATGGGAGTCGACCAATGGTACTGCCTGGACGGAGGTTAATACCAATGGCACATTTCCAAGAGTCGGGTTTCACCAAATGGTAGTTTACAATGGAAAGATCTATTCCATTGGAGGACACACTGGAACCCTATCTCCTAAGCAGGATGTCATAGTATCGGAGGATGGTGTGACATGGACGAACGCAGAAATGGTCGGCGATGAATATTTGGGTAGGGTATCACACAGTGCAATTGTGTTTGATGGTTCGATTTGGCTTTTCGGTGGATCAATTTCGGCTTCCGATCGTCCGGCGGACATCTGGAGAGTGACTGAATTGTAACATTGAAAGACTTGATTGAAGCCAGTAATTGACTGAACATTTCTTAGTGTTGGAAGCCCTCTCTTTGAGATGGGCTTTCTTGTTTCTATGTTGATGCAAATCACAACTCAATTACACAGATTACCCCCACATGGGTATTGATCTTAGTTGACAACTTTCTCAGTTTTGATAAGCACTTATCCAACGCTGCAATCGGACATAAATAGTTTACCTAATCCAATAAGTTAATAGCGGCTAAGCTCATAGTAGTTGGTAACCATAGCTGGTCGTTACTTGGCCCGCCTTAATGGCGGGCTTTTGTCATTTTGAGGATAAAGCAAAAAGTAGAATTTTCATGAAATTGAATATCTTGGTTAACCAATTGTTTTGACTTATTGTGAAACCTGAAGTATTCAGATGGAGTTACTAATTTGCCGCCGTAATTTATATTGATGGATAGCCTGTCATTCAACAATCATAAAAAGCTCTCAGAATCACACCTCCAGGTCTATCGGGAGATGATAGAAGAAGCATTGACCAAAGCTGCACTTGCTATGGAGCAAATGCTTAAGATCCGAATGAAATATGATTTGATTGATTTTGGACCAGGATTAATTGAGCCCATAGAAGAATTCAACCTTCTTGGAAGATTCAAGGTAAATATTGTCAAAGTAGCTTTTGAGGGTGAGATCAAAGGGGCCTTTTACTTTATCATTAATATTCATGAAACACAGCTGATCAACACCGTTTGCTTGCCGGATAGCATTAATGAAACAAGAACATCGGAAACCAAGATGATGAAGCATGATTTCATGACGGAGATCGAAAATCTTATTGCCTCCATGTCAATTACAGAGATTTCAGAGTTTTTGGGAGTTCACCTGGAAATGCAAGTGCCACAGATGCGGACAATGAAAGGTGAGGAGGTCAATGAATACCTCGAAAATCAAAATGAACTGAACAGAACGGAGTTTTTCGTCAAGTCCACCTTGAATGGTGTAGCAGTAAATATATCACCCTACTTCATTTGGATGATTGACGACAACTTCATCAAGATCTCCAATCAGAACATTGTAATCTGATCAATCTTTCTTGAATCTCATTGCGGCAGAATTCATGCAATATCGCTGACCTGAAGGCTCGGGCCCATCAGGGAATACATGTCCTAAGTGGCTGCCACATCTACCGCATTTCACTTCTGTTCTGACCATTCCAAAGGATTTGTCCGTTTCAAACTCAACAGCTTCGGAATTTATCGGATCATAGAAACTCGGCCAGCCGGAACCAGACTCATACTTGGTTTCGGAGGAGTACAACTCATTTCCACAGGCGGCACATTCATAAATGCCCTTTTCCTTGTTTTCCAACAGGGCACCGGTCCAGGGTTTTTCGGTACCTTTTTCTCGTAGAATGTGGTATTCCTCTTCTGAGAGCTGCTTTTTCCACTCTTCTTCGTTTTTCGTGATTTTTTCCAACTTTTTCAATGTTTTGACGGTTCTGTGTATAACCAACTAATGGAGCATACAAACAGTTCAGGTGTCGTTTTTTCCATTCATCACATAATCCGGCATTCCTGTAACTAAGTAAGCCAATTTTCCATTAATAAATCGAAGGTATTTAGTAACCAAACTCAGACATGAAAAGAAAACTAATCATCGTAGGATCAACCTTAGGCATTATCATACTATCCGTAGCATTGGCAGGGATGTTTGCCGGAATGAAGGAAGAACCTGAAACAAAAAAGCCTCCTGTTTCGGTAAAAACAGTTGAGACTATCAAAGTAGCTTACGAGGATATTAAGACCAGCGTGGTTACTTATGGCCGGGTGGAAACTGCACAATCACTGGATTTGCTCTCCGAGGTTTCGGGAAGAATGTTCCAGGGCAATACCAGGTTGAAAGAAGGACAGAGTTTCAAGAAAGGTACCTTGCTTTTTTATGTAGATGAAGAGGAGGCAGAACTGAATCTCAAATCTCAGAAGAGTAACTTCTTGAGGGACCTTGCCAACATACTTCCGGATCTTAAAGTGGATTTCAGCGATAATTACGATGCTTGGCAATCGTATTTCAGTCAGTTGGACCTAGACAAACGATTCCCTGAATTGCCTAAATCTAAATCTGATAAAGAGAAGACCTTCCTGGCAACAAAAGGTATCTTCTCATCATTCTACTCCATTCAAAGTGCTGAAGTTCAACTCGGTAAGTACAAATACTATGCGCCTTTTGACGGCAGTATAACAGAGGTTACACTACAGTCCGGGTCGTTTATTAATCCGGGAACGAAAATTGGAAAGATCATTCGGGCTGGTCTCCATGAATTAAAGGTTTCAGTTGAAACGAGGGACATTCCCTGGATCCAAATGGGATCTCCGGTTCAGGTCTACTCTGATGAAACCCAGCAATATTGGAACGGTGAAGTAACCCGGATCAGCGACAATGTGAATCAGAATACACAATCAGTTGATGTTTTCATATCAATTCAGCCCAACAACCAGAAAATCTATGACGGACAGTTTTTCCAGGCATCAATACCAGCTCGTACGGTGAGAGATGGGATGATCATGCCACGAAACGCTATTTACAATGGGGATGAAGTCTTTATTGTCCAGGATTCACTTTTACAAGTGAAGACTGTAAATGTGATCCGACTAACAGAAGGTGAGGCCATTTTCAATGGGATTGAAGAGGGAGCCGACCTGGTGATAGAACCACTGATCGGAGCTTACAACAATATGAAAGTGAAGAAAGTAGAGCGCAAGGACATTGATCTTGAGATCAAGCGTGAAGAAGGAAATCGTATCAACGCGGAAGCACAAACTCAGGTAGGAAGCCGATAACCAATTAACTCAAAAAACCATGTCTTCAATAAAGAATTTAGTTGAGTATTTCGTCAAGTATCCAATTCTTGCCAACATACTAATTGCACTAACACTACTGGGGGGTTTAGCTGCGATGTTCGGTGCAAAGAAATCTTTCTTCCCAACCAGGGCTGATAGAAACATTACCATTAATGTGACCTACCCTGGAGCTTCTCCGGAAGAAATGGAAGAAGGAGTTACGCTGAAGATCGAAGAAGCAGTTAACTCAATCGCCGGAATCGACGAGATCCTTTCAACTTCATCGGAAAATTCAGCAAACATCACGATCGTTACGTTCGACAACTTCGACATTGATGACGTCTATACTGAAGTTAAGAACGCTGTAGATGGTATCAACTCATTTCCAGCAAATGCAGAGAAACCGGTTGTTTTCAAACAAAAACAACAATCCACGGCTCAATGGTTAGGGCTGACCGGGGATGTTGACCTGAAGACACTCAAGAGGTTTGCAGAACAGATAGAGGATGAATTACTGGCGAATGAAGACATATCTCAGGTCCAGATCTCAGGGTTTCCACCTCTTGAGATCTCCATTGAAGTAACAGAGCAGGACCTCTTACGATATAACCTGACCTTTGATCAGGTTGCTAACGCAGTTCGGCTAAACAATAAGGACGTCTCCGCTGGATCTGTTAAGTCCACTAATGAAGAGATCCTTATTCGTTCAAAAGCCAAGCAAACAGATGCATCTAAAATAGCTGACATTGTTTTGCGAAGTAATCCTGATGGAAGTGAACTGCTTCTCAAGGATGTCGCTCTGATCAAAGAGCAGTTTGAAGACAACCCTTCAAAGGCTTTGCTAAGTGGAAAGGAAGCCATCTTTATTGAGGTTAGGAAGTTAGAAACGGAAGACCTTGAGAAGATATCAGAAACTGTCACACAATATGTGGATGACTTCAATGAGAAGAATGAAGCGGTAGAGTTGGAGATTGCTTTCGACTTTATGAGTTTTCTTCAGCAACGACTGGATCTTCTTACCAACAATGGCCTGATCGGTTTATTGCTTGTTTTGGTCTCCCTTGGACTTTTCCTAAGTCTCCGACTTTCTTTCTGGGTAGCATGGGGTATCCCATCTTCATTCCTGGGTATGTTCATTCTGGGTTCTTTTGTGGGGTTGACGATCAATATGATCTCCTTGTTTGGAATGATCCTGGTGATTGGAATATTGGTAGATGACGGAATTGTAATTGCGGAAAACATTTACGCACATTTTGAGAAGCACGGAAATCCAATCAAAGCTGCTGTTCATGGAACGATGGAAGTATTGCCAGCAGTCTTTACGTCTGTAACTACGACAATTGTTGCTTTTACACCACTCTTGCTATTGACCGGAGGGTTTGAATTCTTGAGGGATATGGCCTTTGTGGTATGTTTCAGCCTCGGCTTTTCATTACTCGAAGCATTCTTTGTGCTACCGGCGCACCTGGCGAGTAAGCATGTGTTGAAAGTCAAGAAAGAAAATACCAGGAGCTATAAAGTGAGAAAGGCGCTGAATGGCTCAATCGAGTGGATGAGAGATCGAATTTATGGAAGAGCACTTCAGTTTACGATGAAGTACCGTGCGATTTCTTTAGCAATGCTTGCAGGCTTTTTGATCATTGTTGGTGGTTTATTGGGAGGCGGACTGATCAAGGCTACCTTCTTCCCACAAATTCCATTCAACAGTTTCAACGTGAATCTCGCATTCAAGCCTGGTGAGCGTGAACAAAAAGTTGAGCGCTACATGAGGGAGTTTGAAGATGCTATTTGGAATGTGAATACAAAATTGAAAGAGGAGCTGGGTACGGAGGATGATATCATCAATAATACTTTCACGAGCATCGGACAGTCTCAATGGGAATCCGGGGCTCATACAGGCTCATTGAATGTTTTTTATCGAGAGCTGGATGAATATAACATGAACCAGTTTGATCTCATCGAACGGATACGTACGGAGATCGGCCCTGTCACTGAAGCGGAGAAATTTGCGATCGGTGGAGGAAATCGTTTTGGCAAACCTGTTTCGATGAGACTAATTGGAAAGAACTACGAAGAACTTGAGGGAGCCAAGCAATTATTAAAGGACGAGCTTGCAGGTATCGCAGACCTCAAGGAGATCGAAGACAATGTGCCAGTTGGTAGAAGGGAGATGTTGTTTGATCTTCGGCCGCAAGCCTATTTCATGGGACTAACCAATGACGATATTACCAAACAGATGCGTCAGGGATTCTTTGGAGAGGAAGTACAACGTTTCATGAAAGGAAACGATGAACTAAAGGTTTGGGTGAGGTACCCTGAATCAGGTCGAAAGAGTATCAGTCAACTAGAAGATATCAAGGTGAAGACCGCTTCTGGTCAGGAATTTCCATTGACGCAAATGGCTGATTATAAGATTGAGCGAGGAGTTTCAGGAATCAAGCATTACAATACTTCACGTGCCATAACTGTGGAGGCAGAAATGCTTGACCCGTTTGGCGAAGTTCCACCGATTTTGAAGAAGATCCGCGAGGATATCGTTCCTAAGATCCAAGTTGAATTCCCTTCCGTCGTGATTGATTATGGTGGACAATCACAGCAAAGTGCCCGGGCAGGACAGGAGATAGGACTGTACTTTGGTGGTGCCTTTTTGCTTATCTTCTTCATCCTGATGATCACGTTCAGGTCTTACTATCAGGCGTTGTTGATTATCATGATGATCCCGCTTGGCTGGTTTGGAGCGATCCTTGGTCATGGGATAGAAGATTGGATCTCACCAGACAAAGAGCTTCCGGTCTCACTTTTGAGTGCATGGGGAATGGTGGCTCTATCCGGTGTAATTATCAATGATGCAGTGGTTTTCCTTTCCAAATTCAACCTCTATGTGAAGAACGAAGGGATGACCGTCTACCAGGCAGCTTATAATGCGGGGTTATCCAGGTTCAGACCAATCGTGCTAACTTCAATGACTACTGTACTCGGGCTGTTCCCATTAATTAAGGAAACAAGCTTCCAGGCACAGTTTCTCATCCCAATGGCAATATCTGTCGCATATGGTGTATTGATCGGAACATTCATCATCCTGTTATTCTTCCCGGTATTTATTGTCTTGTTCAATGATATCAGAAGAGCGGCTAAGTGGCTATGGACTGGTAAGAAACCGACAAGAGAGGATGTGGAACGAGTACTCATCGATCAAAGAAGATTAGAAGAGTACAAAGAATCCGCGTAAGACTGAACTCAAAAAAATTAGACTAACTCGAAGGACATGAAGAAATTGCTAACAATAATGATAGGTGTACTCAGTGCGGCTTATACACTGACTGCACAGGAACGCTTATCACTCTCAGATGCTATCCAGATTGGATTGGATAAGAACTACGATATCAGGATTGAGGAAGGGAATATAGAGGTTGCGAGAAATAATAATAATTGGGGAGAAGCAGGAAGGTATCCAAACATCTCGTTAAACCTGAATCAGAATAATTCACTAACGGATAATGTAAGAGTCGCTTTCCCTACGGCAACCCAGGGACAAACCCTGAACAATTCACTGAACCCTGCAATCAATGTGAACTGGACTATTTTCGATGGTTTTCGGGTCAACATGAGCAAACGAAGGTTTGAATTACTTCAGGCCGAGACCGAAGGCAATGCTTCCGTGGTGGTTGCAAATACTATTCAGAGTATCATATTAGGCTATTACCTGGCGGTATTGGAACGAGAACGATTGAATGAGTTTGAGAAGCAGTTGACACTATCAAGGGACAAATTCAATTATACGCAGGTAAAGGCTGACCTTGGAAGTGCAGTAAGCACAGATCTGTTACTGGAGGAAGGTAATTATTTGACAGACTCTATTAACTACATCAATCAGCAATTGGCATATAGAAATGCAATCAGGGATTTGAATGTGCTGCTCGCTGAAGAGAACGTTGCTACTCCATATGAGTTCACGGATTCTTTAGAGATCCCGGCAGAAGAATATACCATCGAAGATCTCAGGGGACAAATGCTTCAGGAAAACGTGGATTTAAAAAAGCAATACATCACACAGTCATTACTAGGACAGGCTACTAAATTGAGTCGAGCAGATCGTTATCCAACATTATCGTTAGCGGCAGGATTTTCGGAAACACGAAATAGTTTGGATCTTTCTCAGGCAACTTTCTTTACTGGGCAGGGATTTGCAAATGGGCCTGATACACGATTGAATAGTGTGACGGATACCTACACAGCCAATTTCACACTTTCCTTTACCCTGTTTAATGGAGGCAGGATCAAGCGGGCGATTCGGAATGCTATCGTTAACGAAAGGGTAGGTGAGTTGAGAGTTGACCAATTGAAGAATTCACTGGATCGTGATTTGCTGACGGCATTGGATCGCTACAATATTCGGCGACAACTCTACGGTATCAATGCCAGGAGAGAGCAGTCAGCTCAGATCAATTTGGATCTTTCTGAAGAGAAGTTTAGAAATGGCAGTATCAACTCGTTTGACTATCGGGATGTACAAAACAACCTGCTGTCTTCATCTATTCTGAGACTGCAAGCTGCTTATAATTTGATCAACTCCAAGGTTGAATTAATGAGATTAACAGGAGGCCTGGTACGTGAGTACAAGGAATAGTCTCCTTTAGAATAGATTATTTCACATCAGAAGTTAATAGCCCTGGAAAGAAGGTATTATTACTTAAGTCCCGTGTTAAAAAGATGTGATCCGTGTCCTGGAATCTAACCAGAATTATTTCTTCGTTATTCAGGTTATCCATGGTGAAAACATGATTTTCAGACGAGGTAACCATATCATTTTCGTCTAAAGTCTCATACAAAATGTCGTACTCATTTGCGCTATTGGGACCACTAATCGTAGCTCGGTTATTACTGATGACAACATATTCGGGCTCACCTAAAATTTGTTTTTGGTCGAAATCAAGGTAACTATGATAGGTACCCTGGAGTTGACCAACAGTTCCCTCTGATTTGTAGAAATTATAGTATCCCATGTAAGTTCTACCTCCATAGTTAAAAACAAAACCAGGTGAAGAAACTCTGTTTCTATATTCATAAGTATTAGACGGGTCGATCGGAGGGTCCTGGTCAAGATCACTATACAGATTGCCATCTCCTCTCAGTTCATTCTGACTATATGTAATAGTCATGTAATACCCGAAGTTTTCTCCAAAGTGGTACCTCACCTTATCACCTCTTACATCAAACGCGTATTCCCTGTTGGGATCTTCAGAATCAGCAGTGTTATAAGAGTAGAAAACACCATTTTCCCAAGCTCTTCCTTCTACTACCCTTGGCAAATAAGTAAACTCACTTTCACGGCCTAGTGACTGAGCAAGGTGCAACCCCGCAGCATTTTGATTGACGGTCGCAAGGCTTGAAGAGTTAGAAGTATTTACTTCCTCAATAAGATCTTGGAGGGTTAGGTAGAATTCACCTGAACTAAAATCGAGGGATGTACTAGCAAGACTGTTCCTGGTAGCTTCAGATATAGTAATGCCATTTTCGGGGTTGGCATCTTCGTCAAGTGACTGTAAAAGAGATGCAATATTGCGTACTTCAGGAGTTGAAAGATCAGCGTTGCTGATATCCACAAGATCGATTGGTGAAAGCTCTTCTGCTCCCACTGCAGAACCTATAGTAATTCCTCCAATACTAAATGTGACTGTTTCACCTTCGAAGTACTCAAACGTCCCATCGCCCATGGTAACTCCAGAGGTACTAGATGAGGAGTAGCTCAGTCCTCCAACAGGAGAATCAACAAAAATCCCCTCCAATGCGGTTTCTTCCTCCGGCACTTCGTCATCCATAATTGGGTCACCCGAATCATCACTGGTACAAGCGACCAGAAATAGTCCGATGCAGGCAAAAAGACAAAAGACAATAACAGAGTTGGCTAATTGGTTGGTGTTCATGGTTAGTGAGTTTAGTAAGGGCGGAAATTTAGAGAGAAAATATCAAGTAAGGAAAGAAGATACTTGGCTGGGTTATGACAAAATTTATAGATAGTAAAAAAGGGTTCATTGAATGAATTCAACAAACCCTTTTCGTGTATAGCTATTTTTGATCAGTTCCGTACAGGCTGGAAAAAGTCAAACTTGGATAGTCGATTCCATTCGTTGTGAAGTCACTATCAAAAAAGAGATAGTCGATACCTCTGAAATTCACTAGAAATACCATTTCATTGTTTAGGTCATTGATTGTAACTACAGTAGTTCGGGTATCAGTCACCACATCATTTTCATCCCTATACTCCAGGAGTACATCATATTCCATAGCGCTATTAGGTTCTGAGATAGTCAATAGGCTGTTTGTAATGACTCGATATTCCGGGTCTTCACCTGAACGTTGCTGATCATAATCAAACTTGCTGAGGTAGGTTCCCTGAAGTTGTCCAGTGACTCCTGCTGTTTTATAAAAATTATAATACCCCATGAAGGTCACACCATTATAGTCAAAAGTGAAGCCGGGAGTTGTAATCCTGTTACGATATATATAACCCCCGGAAGTCGTAACAGGTGGGTCCTGATCCAGATCTGAATAAAGGTTACCTTCTCCTGTGATCTGTGTGTCTTGGGTATAAGAGAAGATCAAATAAAAACCGAGGTTATCACCAAAGTGATACCTGAGCTCATTGCCTCTTACATCAAACTGGTACTCTCGATCGGGATCTGAGGCTGCGGCAGTATTATAAGCATAGAATACACCATCCTCCCAATCTCGCCCAAGCACGGATCTTGGCAAATAATCAAACTGATTTTCAATCCCCAGTGACTGAGCCAGGTGTAACCCAGCAGCATTTTGGTTTATAGCTACGAGGCTTGTTGAATTCTCCGAGTTTAGATCGTTTACCAGATCATAAAGATCCCAAAAGAAGCTCCCGGAACTGAAATCAAGGGAAGCGCTTGATAACGCCGAAGAAGTTTCACTGGAGATAGTAATCCCATTATCAGGGTTTACATCACTGTCGAGTGATTGAAGGAGAGAGGCAATGTTTCTTACCTCCATCGTAGATAGATCAGCATTATTCAACCCTGAAATATCCAATGGTGATAATTCTGCAGCTCCGAATGCTCCGCCAAGAGTAATCCCTCCAATGCTGAAGGTGACCATTTCTCCGTCAACATATTCGAACGTACCTGCCGCATCGGTGGTGCCAGAGGTACTTGTGGCAGAATAACTCAATCCCTCAACAGGCGAGTCTGTAAAAACTCCCAGAAGCGTGTTTCCTCCACCAGAATCATCACTGGAGCAAGCAACAAGGAACCCGATACATCCAAAAAGGCATAATGCAATAGCTGAATGAACTAATTGATTAGTTTTCATAACTAGCGGTTTTAAGTGATAAAATAGAATTGGACAGCAGCGGGAATAGACAATGTTAGCATTTTTTATGCTAAAAATGCGGATTTGCCATATTTTATTTGGTACCTACTAGTAGGTATTTTTAATATCTTCCAACAACTCCTGCACTGCACTTTTCACCTCATTTTGGGGAACTGTGAAGTGGTTATTGAAGAATGAAAAGAGCATCCATTTATTGGATCGGGTTCGAATAAATCCGCTAAGACAATAGTTGTTGCGAATCGATCCGGGTTTAGCAAACAAATAAGGCTCTTCCGCGAAATACCAACCCTCCAAAGAGGTACCTGGCTCATCTCCTTTTGCAAATAGGTTTAGGACTCGATCCCGTCCAAACTCATCATGGAGCTTTTTAAGCAACCGGATGACATCTACTGGGGCGATCAGGTTGTATCGAGAGAGACCAGATCCATCAACCCAGACAAAATCATTGAGATCACTCAACCAGATCAGCTTGACATGCTTGATGAATGGATCAATTGCAGTATAACCGTTTTTCCAGGCGGCTTGCATCAATAATTGTTCAGCCAGGAAATTGTTGTTGGTCTTCATCATTTGTGCCAACACAGTATCAAGAGGTTGTGAGAACAGCGTATCCGGCGAAAGCAACACTTTCTCGTCGAATGCAAACTCCTTCTGAAGTGTATCAGAAAGTAACTCGAGCAACAGTTCCTGTGAATGATCGAATGGAATGTTTCGCTTAAAAGTTGAGGTGTCGTTATCTGTATACACTTTGAATAGGTTATACTTTTGATCACGCTCTACCTGTTCACCAGCTCGTCTTTTCTTGATGACCTCTACATAGTCCTGGAAGAAATCGGGAGTTACTTCAATGGAGTCCTTTCGCTTGATGATTGAAATATTGTTTTCATACACCGGCCACCACGAACGTTGTGTTTGAAAGCGGTAAGAATAATCCTCCCAGGCCCAGCCCGGAGCGAACGCTGTAACATCATTGGAGGGCCAGATGATTCTGGCAGAGTCAATTCCACTCAAGTAGTTGTAAATGGGTTGATCTGGAAAATCGTCATTTAGGAATGAAGGGTCTCCAACTGGCTGGATCCATAACGTATCTGCTTCCTCTTGATAGAGTAAGCCAGGGATGGAATCTTTCAAACTTTTAAGTGAGGCGTACAGTGTGAGTAACTTGACATTTGAAGTAGGGGTGAATCGTTTGGTGTCGTTGTATCCTGCGATGAACTTGTCTTCCTCAATGTCATAAAGGCTGAAGCCCGTGAACTGACTATCAAACAATGTAGACTGATTGAGTGTTCTTGAAATGTCCGTTTCTACTGCAAGATTTTTAACTGAGGAACATCCGAAGAGCACAAAAGTGAAAACACAAAATACTACAAAAAAACGCATCAGACGTAGGTTGAAAATAAATCGAAAAAATAAGTGAATAAAGTGATTAGAGAGCAAGCTTCGCATAAAATTGCGATAATCGGCAGAAGCCATCCATATTTTTTTTGTGATATTTTTCATGTATTTTGCCGAACCGAATAATTGTAAGAAGCCGACTTTATTGATTCACCAATGAGTATACTCGACCTAATTACCTTACTGATTTTTATGGCCGCCGGATTCACCTTGATCAACATCACTGTGCTCCGATTGCCATCTACTATCGGATTGATGATGATCGCGCTGATCATGTCATTGACCATTCTGTTGCTCGGTTACTTCTTTCCGGCTATCACTGAGGGGGCAGAACATATTGTTGCAGAGTTCGACTTCCAGGAAGTATTGATGAATGTGATGTTGAACTTCTTACTATTTGCAGGAGCGCTTTCAATAGATCTTAACAAATTAATGGAGGAACGAGTACCGGTATTGGTACTTGCTACCCTGGGGACCTTAATGTCTACATTTATAGTAGGGTCTCTGGTTTTTTATATTTTCCCATTGATCGGCTACCCTATAGATTTCATTTATTGCCTGCTTTTCGGAGCCTTGATTTCACCAACTGACCCGATCGCTGTGTTGGCATTGACTAAGAAAGCAGGGTTATCAAAGAAATTAGAAATTAAGATTGCTGGTGAGTCCCTCTTTAATGATGGCGTTGGTGTGGTTGTTTTCCTTACCATTCTCAATATTGCCATGGCTCAGTCGGGAGTTCACGAACCTGGAGGCCATGGGGGAGGCGAAGTAACAGTTGGAAGTGTTGCTTCCCTTTTTGCAATTGAAGTATTTGGAGGTCTGTTGCTCGGTGCTTTATTTGGTTTCTGTGGCTTTAAGCTTTTGAATTTCATTGACAATGATCACGTCGAGCTGGAGGTTCTGGTCACGTTGACGTTGGTGATGGTAGGTGGAAGACTGGCTGAAATGATCCATGTCTCTGCTCCACTAGGAATGGTGGTAATGGGATTATTTATCGGTAATCAGGGTAGGGATGAACACCTTGCAAATGCTACTGGTGAATATGTTTTCAAATTCTGGCATTTATTGGATGAGGCGCTAAATGCTATCCTATTCATTTTGATCGGTTTGGAAATGATGGTGATTGCAGAATCATTTACATTGAATAACCTGCTTATCGGAGGGATCGGTATAGTGATCGTGTTGACAGCCAGGTTGCTTGGTGTTAGTATTCCGATAATGATCATGTCCAGGTTCAGAACTTTTGAACCCAAAACTATTGAGATCCTGACCTGGGGTGGACTGAGGGGAGGTATTTCGGTGGCCCTCGCATTATCACTAGCTGATTTTGAATGGATTAATGAAGGCGTCAAACACACGATATTATTTACTACATACTGTGTGGTAGTATTTTCTATTCTAGTTCAAGGATTAACCATTGGGGCACTGCTAAAAAAATAGGTAAATCCCATTTATTAATAATAAAAATTTTGTGAAATTCGCTATCAGTAATTTTGACTAACACGCTATGAAACTAAGTATCGCCGAAGGTTTTTATTTGATTGCTCTTGATGACGAAGAAGGAAGAATTCTTGCTGCAGCCGAGAAAACGGTCGTTCCCGGAGTTATAGCAGCTTGTATTCTGGAGCTTTCATTGATGAAGAAGGTCAGTCTTGCTGGGGGCAATATACGTGTACTTGACACTGTTGGAACCGGAAATGGGATACTTGATAGCGTGCTGAACAAATTAGCTGACGGTTCATCACTGACTGATCAGATATCAAGCCTTTCAGCGAAGTTCAAGGATATTCAGGAAGACCTGAATGCACTTCTTACACAGCGTGGTATCCTGAAAAAGGAAGAAACCAAACTGCTTTGGATCCCGCTTTCTGACAGAATGGACAATGCGAATTACGCGTTTGAGCAGGAAATTCGAAATACGCTCAAAGCGATCGTATTTAAAAGTTCTAAAGCATCTCCTGCTTTTGTTATCCTTCTTTCTCTTATTTATGACTGTGGAATTCTATCTGAAGTATTCAGAGATAAAGACGAATTGATTGATGCAGAGAAGAAAGGGAAGGATATCATTAATTCACCGGAGATCAGCCCGGATCTATCCAATGCGTTGAAGACACTCAAGACGTACTTCGGAAACTAATTTATTATTGATCTACTTGGATAGAGTCAGGTTCAATGAATCTAACTCTGTTAAGCTGTGCCTGATCCAGGTAATAATAGAAGATTTGATTATAAACAGAGTCACTTTCCTGCTGAGATAAGTTGAACATACCTGCGTACATTCGGGTCTGAATGTCAGCTTGTGTTTTCAGATGAGCCAAAATGCTGTCCTGCATATCGAATAATAGATTCGGGCGGAAAGCCATAAACCCAAAACCCTCGTGCGGGTTATTGTTGTCACGCTCAGTGATCAGGTAATCTATGCCATCGTAGGTGATCTTGTTGAAGTGGAATTTGTCAAAGTCTTCATTGACCTCTCTTGGACGAAACTCTTCTCCTTCATTAATGTCTCTGTTCTCGCAGCTAGCGAGCACAAGTACCAAAAAAGAAAACAAGATCAGTGAGTGGAATTTCATTATTTGTTTACATTCAAAGTACCCTCTTCAACACCGAATACCTTCTTGAGTAACTTAAAGGCTTTTCCATTCAGGATAACTATGAGGTAATCTCCAGCTGAGATCTTCAGGTCCCCCAATGGATTCTTTATCAACTTCTTCTGGCCAAACTTGTCACGTTTTGTAATACCTATCAGAACCGTATTATATCGCTTCTTAAGATCAAAAAAGACATCCTGATATGCTTTGCCGACATATGGATTTCTAGTTGTAATTAGCAACTGCTTCATGTCGTAATCACTATCAGATTTAGCAAATGACAGGATAGATTCACTGTAAGTAGCCACATCAGGCTCGAACATATAAGAAGCTAGTAGCTTTGATGAAATATCCTTGGTGGAGATCGTATTGGAGACGCCTGCCGCAAGAAAAGTATTTTTTAAGTCGCCATTCTCAAGAGTTACTACAAATTGTGTTTCAGGAAAAGACTTTTTGAGATTAAGTACATAGACCAACTTTTCCGTATCATCCTCCAGGTTGACAAAAACGATTGAACTGTCTTCAATCCCTGATTGCTTCAGCAGTTCGAAATTATTATAATCACTGAACAGGATAAAGACCATTTTTGGGTTGTACTTTTCCCGAATCAGGTCGACATCATCCTTCTTGTTCGTCACAATGGCAATTTGCTTTCCAACACCGACCAATTGATCGGCTACCTGCCATCCAAACTCATTCCATCCAAGGATAACTGCATGATTGTCAAAGTTTGTACCAGTATAGCCCAGCTTTTTGTTTTCCTTTAGTGTAGCCATAAGCGTTGTTAGTTGACCAATTAATAATCCGAAAATACCGATACTGGTTAGTATAAAGATAAATCCAATATACCTGCCGTAGACGGTGGCTGGAAAGATGTCTCCGTAACCAACGGTTGTCAAGGTAACCAGAGAATACCAGATGGCATTAGAATAGTTGGTTAATGCAGACTGCTCACTATCTTTTTCTACGAAAATAAGAAGTGTGACTAGTGCAAAATAAACCGCAAGAACAATGGCGATCCGTATCGCTATCCGGACAGGTATGTTCTTCTTTAGGCTACTGGACATATAGGATCGGTAAAAGCCAAATATACATAAAGACTTTTAGGTTGTTACAGGTCAAAATGGTGCTTAATAGCTGTTCAGGTAATCAGAAAGCTCAGATACGGTGGTAATCCCTAGTGAATCCGCATGACCAGTTCTCATCATAACCGCGAAAGTATTGTTGAATCCCAGCGGCTCCAACCATTCGATTTGGTGTAATTCCCTGAAATCGGCTTTCACCGCCTCATAGATCACATCAGGATCCGTGAAAATGGAGACATCTGCTGCGGTCTTTTGAAGAAGAACAAGGTAGCCAGTCCCCGTATATTCTGGGTATATATCAATCTCACCCAATCGGATCGCATCAAAGATCAGCTTGGTCCCGCCAAAGCCCAGCTCCAGTTTCGTCTTGAGATCAGTTCTATTTTCAATGAGTTGAGCAAACAGATGAGCAAGAAGAAAGCTTTCGGTGAACGCTTTGGAGCCAATGATAACATCCGGATCACTGCTCTTACCAGCATCTTCATTTGCATAGATGTTGAGTTCCCGTAAGAATGAATTGGCTGCTTCTTCCAGGCTTTTTTGCTGGCTGTCAACCTGGTAATTAAGCTCGGCCATCTTTTTATCGCTCAATTGATTGGCCAGCAAATTCAACACTTCTTCCAGTTCCGGGTATTTCTTCAGTGTATTTCCATTCACAATAGGAGCTGCATAATAAGGAGGAAAATAGCTCTTGTCATCAATGAGTGATTTCAAGTTGAATTCTTTAATACGACCATCTGTACTGAAACCATCAATTACATCCACATCGCCGGTATATAGAGCTTTGTACATAAGAGAGATCTCCATTTCTTTGATCTCTAGTGGAAGGTTGTAATGAGCATCAAGTCCCTTGTACCCATCTTCCCGTTCAATGAACTCTGAATTGAATCCGGCGATCAACTTACTGTCCTCTTCCGATCCGTTGATGAAAAGGGTTGAACTTAATCCGATGAGTATAGCACCAACTATGATCCACGTGCGCAAGCTTCTTGCATTCTTTTGAAGAATACCAATAGTGGCATCAAGCACTACAGCCAGGATCGATGCTGGAATTGCTCCAGCCAGGATCATCTGTTGATTGTTCAATGTAATTCCACGGAAGATGAATTCTCCCAAACCGCCGGCAGCTATCAGTGCACACAGCGTCGCGATACCAATATTGATCACCATAGCTGTCCGTATCCCAGCTAGAATGACAGGGAGTGCCAGTGGGAGCTCCACAAACCGAAGTAGCTGTATGTTGGTCATTCCCATACCAATAGAAGCTTCTTTAACGGATGGATCGATCTCCTTGATTCCTGTATAGGTATTCCGAACAATTGGAAGTAACCCGTAAAGAAAGAGTGCAATGATTGCAGGAGTAACACCAATACCGAATAGGGGTAGAAGGAATCCAAGCAATGCCAGGCTCGGGATTGTTTGAATTACTCCGACGATTCCTAAGGTGACGTTAGATAATCGTTCGAAACGTGTTAACAAGATTCCGACGGAAACGCCAATAGTTGTCGCGATGGTCATGGAGGCCAGTGTAAGGATCAGGTGCTCGATCGTTTGTTCCTTGATCTCATCCAGGTTCGATATGATAAACTCCCAAAACTCCATCAGCTTAGAATGATTGATTTCAAGATTCGCTCTATTTCATCCGATTTGGTTCCGGGATCATTCAGGATCTCATATGCAGATACTCCATCGTGCATGGAGGTTTGAAGAGAGAGGATGAATCGATCGTTAGAAAGAAATTCTTCTACTTTTTCATTGGCGGGTTTTCGCAAAAGCACTTGTGGCTCATCAAATTGCTGAACCACACCACCATCAAGTAAAACGATGCGATCTCCAAGTTTGAATGCCTCCTGAACATCATGAGTCACGAGCAAAATGGTCTTGTTGTCAAGGTGCTTAAGGTTTCGGAAATCATCCTGCAACTGGGTACGCGTTATGTTGTCCAATGCACTGAAAGGTTCGTCCATTAGTATGATCTCAGGATCAGTTGCCAACGCACGTGCGATACCAATTCGCTGTTTCTGACCTCCGCTAAGTTCACTGGGGTACTTTGATAGAACAGACTCATCTAATCCGATAAGGCCAAGTAGTTCGTTGATCTTGCTTTCTGATATTTTCTGATCCGTGATTGTCCCAACCAGCGCGATATTCTGTTTGATGGTCAGGTGTGGAAGGAGGCCGGTATCCTGGATCACATAGCCGATACTTCTTCTAAGAACTTCCTTAGAACTGGAAGTAGTATTTCCTCCATCAATAAAAACAGCCCCGGAATCAGGTTCTATCAGGCGATTGATCAATTTGAGCAAAGTGGTTTTTCCGCATCCGCTTGGACCCAGAAATACGACTGTTTCAGATGGATTGATAGAGAGGTTGATGTCCTTCAAGACCAACTTACCATCAAAGGATTTGGTGATATGGTCCAGTCTGATCTTTTCGATATGCTTAACGATCTTCTTTACTCAATTCTGAAATCACCGTATTCAAGGAATCAACCTGCGATTTAAGTTTGGTGTTACTAAGTTGTAGCTCCTCTTGGGCATTTGTTGACCTTCTTCGTTCTATGCTTCGACTCAAATGACAGTAGAACAGATAACCTAACGAGATCAAAACATAACCCATAGCAGTAAAACCTAATATCCTTAAGTTTCTTCTAAGCTTCCTTGGGTCCGTTTCTTCCATTACTTGTTAAACCCTCTGAGTTTGATCTGGGTTAGCTTCCGTTTGGTATCCAGTGGAAAGTCACCTTTCATGATCCAATCATAAAAGCTGGGTTCCTTTTGCAAAACTTCATTTACTTCCTTCCCTCGATGCTTTCCAAAATTGAAGATCTCCTTTCCATCCTTATACACCATCCGCCCTGCCAGGTCGATCATCCTTGAAGTGCTCAGTTTGCTTAGCGAGTCCACATCATTGGAAATAGTCGTTATTTTATTACCCTGAGGATCCACCGCATCCTGGCCCTCGTACCTTTGCACCTGAGCAAGTAATACCTCATAAGTCGCCTGGGTATCTGCCAACGCGCTGTGTGCATTCACCAATTCTTTGTCACAAAAAAACCGATAAGCAGCAGTCAGGTTTCTCTTCTCCATCATATGGAAGATCTTTTGGGCATCCACGATCTTTCGTTGATCTACTTCAAAATCAACATTCGCTCTTAAGAATTCTTCCACAAGCATAGGAACATCAAAACCCAGACAATTGAATCCGGCAAGGTCACATCCTTCCAACCACTGAGCGAGTGACTTGGCAATTTGCTTGAAGGTAGGCTCATCCTTTACATCATCATCGTAAATGCCATGGATCATACTCGATTCTTCTGAAATTGGTATCGTAGGATTAATCCTACGATGCTTTTCTTCCGTTGAACCATCAGGGAGGATCTTGATCAATGCCATTTCCACGATCCGGTCATGAGAAATATTGGTCCCGGTTGTTTCGAGATCAAAAACAACAAGTGGACTTTTGAGATTTAGTTTAAACATGGTTGGATCGCAGAAGGATTAGTTTGGAATGAGCTTCAAATTTGTGAGTATCCAAATATAAGTAAAGCGAAATACTGGCATGTGGACAACCTTCTTGATAACTTGACTATAATTAGCATTTGTGAAAATCGAATTTGGAGAATTACACAACTAAGTTTGTATAACTAACCTAATTCCTTAAACACACGATCACCCTGAATGGACGAAGCAAAGCAGACCCCACTTTCCACAACTGTACGAAGAATAGGACTTTCATCCGTTTCTGAAAACCTTGGAAAACTACCTCCCCAGGCGGTTGAAATTGAGGAAGCGGTATTGGGAGCGCTGATGCTGGAGCGAGACGCATTGTCCAACGTGATTGATATTCTCCATGCCGAGAGCTTTTACCGTGATGCTAACCAGGAAATTTATCGGGCCATCGTTGAGTTGTTCAACGACAGCCAGCCGATCGATATCAAAACGGTCACACATCAGCTCAGGAAGTCCGGAAAGTTAGAACTGGTTGGAGGCGCTTATCATGTTGCAGAGCTTACCACTAAGGTTAACTCAGCAGCTAACATTGAGTACCATGCGAGGATCATCGCCGAGCAATCGATCAAAAGAGAGTTGATCAAGATCTCTTCTGAGATCCAGCGAGATGCGTATGAGGATACGATAGATGTCTTCAAACTATTGGATCGCGCGGAGCAATCCCTGTTTGATGTTTCCGAATCTCACATCAGGAAGAACTACGACAAGATGAGCTCGTTGCTTCACCAGGCGATCGATGAGATCCAAACCAAAAAAGACAAGAAAGATGGCCTGACAGGAGTGCCAAGTGGTTTCTCAGCATTGGATCGTGTCACTTCCGGATGGCAACCCTCAGATTTGGTCATTATTGCAGCTCGCCCAGGTATGGGTAAGACGGCCTTTGTGGTTTCCGCACTGAGAAACGCTGCTATTGATTTCCAAAATCCGGTGGCAATTTTCTCACTCGAGATGTCCTCAGTCCAGTTGGTAAACAGGATGATTTCTGCTGAAGCAGAACTTGAAAGTGAAAAGATCAAGCGTGGAGACCTGGCAGATTACGAATGGGAGCAGATCATGCATAAGACGGATAAGCTTTCCCAGGCTCAGATCTTCATCGATGACACTCCGGCTTTGAGTATTCTGGAGCTTAGAGCAAAAAGTCGGCGACTTGTTGCTCAACATGGTGTGAAGCTGCTGATCATAGATTACCTGCAGCTCATGTCGGGAGATGCTGGAAAAGGTGGTGGCAACCGTGAGCAGGAAATTGCATCCATTTCACGGGCACTCAAAGGAATCGCTAAGGAATTGAATGTCCCAGTGATCGCCCTTTCCCAGTTGAGTCGTGCAGTGGAAACCAGGGGTGGAGACAAACGACCACAATTGTCTGACCTGAGGGAATCAGGTTCCATTGAGCAGGATGCGGATATGGTAATGTTCCTTTACCGGCCTGAATACTATGGCCTGGATACGGACGAATCCGGTATGCCTCTCAGTGGGTTGGGAGAAGTGATCATTGCCAAGAACAGGAATGGTCGAACGGATACCATTAATCTCAAGTTCATCGGTAAGTATACCAAATTCACTGACTGGGATGGTAATAGTGGAGGAGAGGGTTTCGGTTCTTTCAAGCCAATGGGCAACACGGATTCAGATTTTACGATCACACTTCCGAGTAAGGCCAACGATCCGGAAGACCCGGATGATGATCAGCCATTCTAAATCTTCGTATAGTTATTGTAGTCATCAATCTTCTTAAGGGGTAATTGACTCCTTTAACTTATGTCCAAAACAGGATGAAGAATTTTCAATTAAGTATTCGAAGGAAAATAAATCAGGTAGAAGCAAAACTGTCTTATCTAAGTGATGGACATGATCAATTGGCAAAAGCATTTCATGAATTTGCAGAGGAGATTGATGATTATATCGATTTCCAGATGAAAACGAATGCTACCATTTCCAAAAGACTTGACAAGTTAGAGAGAGATTGATCAATTTTGGCTTGTGATGAAAGCCATAATAATCTCAGAGAAAGCCGAACCTCTTCAGCTAATTACAAAAGAAGTTCCGGAAGTTTCAGAAGGCCAGTGTCTAGTAAGGATCCAGGCTGCAGCACTGAATCGCAGGGACCAGTGGATTAGGGAAGGAATGTACCCGGGGATCCGGCCCGGATGTGTACTTGGTTCGGATGGATTTGGCGTGGTTGAACAAGGTCCTGACGAATGGATAGGAAAGGAAGTGATCATCAACCCTAATGTAAACTGGGGGGATAATCCTGATGCCCAATCTGCTGAATACTCTGTTTTGGGAATGCCTGTCGATGGCCTATTGGCTGAATACGCTTTGGTTCCAATAGACCGGGTCCACCAAAAACCTGAATTTCTATCCACTGAAGAAGCCGCGGCACTTCCCCTTGCTGCTTTAACAGCTTTTCGAGCGACTATCAAGAAAGGTGAGGCTTCTCAAGGAAAAAGAATATTGATTACGGGAGTAGGAGGAGGCGTTTCTCAGTTTGCGGTAGCCTTCGCTGTGGCTGTTGGCGCAGACGTATTTGTGACAAGTGGAGATAATGTGAAGATCGAGAAAGCGAAGGCTCAAGGAGTAAAAGGAGGCTTCAACTACAAGAATGAAGGCTGGTCGAAAGAAGCAGCTAAGCTTGGTGGTTTTGATGTGATTGTTGACAGTGCCGGAGGGAAGGAACTGAACAACTATCTTAAGGTCATTAAACCAGCCGGTCGGATCGTGATGTACGGAAGCACTGCTGGCTACCCTGAAAAGGTGGATGTGTTCAGATTGTTTTGGTCACAGGCAATGATCATGGGGTCTACCATGGGAAATGATCAGGAGTTTGAAGAAATGCTCCAATGGGTAGAAAAGCATCAGATCAGACCGACTATTGACAAGGTTTACAATTCAGAAGATTACCTTGCTGCCTTTGATCGGTTTAAGGAGCCTGATCATTACGGGAAGATTATTATAAAATTTTCCTGATAGTAGAATTTTAGACTCCTTCAGTCAAGAAAACGGATATGTTCAACAATAGATTTGCATCCTATTAATCCTGTATAATTTGATATGAGGTGTCACAAAGTGTGATACCTTATAGATCATGTTGTACAATAAACTCGATAAGCCATTAAAATGAATCTAACCTACCATGTACTCAATGGCGATGCGCTAAGAGAACGATTTCCAACTGAAATTCTGGGTGAACGGATTGTATTTCGGGAGTGCCTGGTTGATGGGCCTGTTAAGGCAAAAGACCTGACTGATTTTTTCGAAATAAGAGGCAAGTTTCTATCGGCCAACCATGGGGAGTTGGATTCACCTGATTATACAAGTTATGTCATTTCCGAATTCAACAAGTTACTTGGTATCGAACAAGAGAGCGAAGTAAACCTTTGGTTTGAAGATGACCTATTCTGCCAGGTGAACCTTTGGTTTGCTATCCATTTGCTCAAAGGCAAGAATGTAAATCTATTTCTTGTAAAACCAGATCGACTCAGCCCTTACAGTTTTGCAGATTATGACCAGGAAGCGCTACGAGGCTTGTTGAATCAAAGGGTCCTTATACAAACTCCGGAAGCATGGAGTCAATTGTGGTTGGCTTATTCAAACAATGACTTGGAACTGCTTATGGAACAAGCAAAGCAGATGGGAGAGGAGTTCCCATTCTTGGAGGAAGCTGTAGAGGCACATGTAGATAGAGCTCCAGCTGATGAACCAGGCAGACCTGAGCAGGCTTTATTACAGATTATGGATGACTTGAAAACTAAGGAATTTTCACTGGTATTCCGTGAATTCACCAAAAGAGAGCCGATCTACGGTTTCGGAGATGTTCAGGTTAAAAGACTTTTTGATAGTCTGGTTTAGTTGGTTTACACACTTCAACTAAGTATAGCTATCATCAAATTATCTACTAGAGATTGAATCTATGCCCCTCACATTACATTGCATTTAATGAAACGATACGCCTCCTTTTTCATGGAGCTAGCTAAGATTGCAGCTACTTTCGTAGTTGCTTCAGGTGTTGCGGTCTACACAGTTGAAGATACAAGCCTGAACTCTTGGACATTGAATGCGTTTCAAGTATGTATAATTCTATTAGGAACATCTTTATTTGGATCGTTCATTTGCGTTAACTTAGATAAGTGATGTGGGAATTTGCAACATATAGCATTTACGCAATCATAGGTGGTTTGGTATTGATAGGGCTTTTCTTCTCAATAAGATTCTATCTAAAGAAGAAAGCTTATAAATAGAGTATGCAAGGAACCTCGTCATTACCTAAATTTTGATAAGTAAACCAGGTTCTCACCTCTTCTTCTCACTACTTATTTCTTTCTGCCTTCTACTTACTTATACTTATCATTTAACCCAACACCTTCCAGTATCATTGGAATGATCTTTTCTAATCGCTTTTGTTTGGTTTCTTCGCGTTTGGCATCAGCAATAAATTCAACAAATTCACGCTTATTGGTCAATGATAGCTCATCAAAAATTTCGGAAAGATTTGCATCTGAGGCCAGTGCCTCGTTCAGTTCGTCTGGAATGACCAACGGTTTTTTCTCCGGCTTGACTTCTTTCCCGTCCTTTTGATTTTGAATAGCCTCTTTGAGGTATTCCAGGATTAAAGGCTCGTCAATTTCGTCCATTGTGTTAAATCGCCATTGTCGCATGCCTTTTGTTTTTCCATCCTGGGCATTGATCAATTTATTCGCATGATCCTTAAGGAAGCTTCCGTTAAAAAACCAGATACCGGTATAGGCCTTGAAAGCGCCTAATCCCAATACATTCTTCTTGTTGATTGTGTACGTAGGGATTCCCCATTTGACAGTTTCTACTAATTCAGTTTTCAAAACGATCGAGCGCAACCTATCCAGGGCTACTCGATGATCCGGATTCTTGTCGAGGTACTCCTCAACGGATTTGGCCATTTCCATAAAGATAAATTTAGGTATTTCGCACTCCGATGAAAATGCTTTTGCATGAGCATCTAAATAAATTTAAAATTGCTGCCAGGACTTTCGCCGACCAATTGATGGAAAAGTTTGTAGACGTACGCCGACTAATTATCAGTAAAAACAAGAAGCTACTCAGGTGGCTTCCCCCGTTTTTCATTAAATGGATCGAACGGGTGATCCATCAGGAGGAGGTCAATAGGTACATGAATGAGTTCAAGGATGATAACTCCTTCGAATTCTGTGCACACTCGGTTGAGGTTCTCAATTTGCAACTGAGTATTGAAGGTATCGAGAATATTCCAGATACATCTACTCCGGTCATTTTTGTAAGCAATCACCCACTCGGAGGACTGGATGCAATCGCGATCATTCATTTGTTGCGAGACAAAAGGCCTGACCTGCATTTCATCGTGAATGATCTTTTGATGCATGTGAAGCAATTAAAGGACCGATTTATTGGTGTGAATAAAGTAGGCAAAAGTGCAGCAGAATCCTTGCAGTTAGTTGAGAAACAATTTGCTTCCGATACAGCCACTTTTATTTTCCCGGCCGGATTGGTGAGTAGAAAGAAGAAAGGGAAGATTGTGGATCTGGAATGGAAAAAAACCTTTATTACCAAAGCCAAAAAGTACAACAAACCTGTGGTACCGGTCTACATCAATGGTCGCTTAACTAACCGATTTTACAGATTAGCTAACCTCAGAAATTTTTTAGGTATTAAATTAAACATCGAAATGTTTTTCCTGGTTGACGAATTGTTCAAACAACGAAACACCAGGATTGATTATATCATTGGCGAGCCCATAAGCCCGGAAACGTTCACAAAAGAGCAAACGGACAAAGAATGGGCTGACTGGGTTAAAGCCAGGGTTTACCAATTAGCCACATGAAAGAAAGAGAAGTTGAAGATATCATCGCCCCAGTATCTCGTGAGCTCATCGAGGAAGAATTGACCGAAGAGCGCTATGTGAGGGAAACCAATAAGGCCAACAACAAGATATTTATCATCAATCATCACAATTCCCCAAATACCATGCAGGAGATTGGCAGGTTGCGGGAGGTTTCTTTTCGCTATGCCGGTGGTGGAACAGGAGAAGCTGTAGACATTGATGAGTACGATACCTGTGAGAAATGCTATGAGCAGCTCATTGTTTACAATCCTGAAGACCGTGAAATAGTAGGAGGCTACCGGTTCATTACCGGCGAACGAGCCTATAACTCTGAAACAGGCAAATTTGAACTGTCCACCGCTCATTACTTTGACTTCACTGAGCGTATGAAGGAGGAGTACCTAATGCATGCAATTGAATTAGGTCGCTCCTGGGTACAGCCAAGTTACCAGCCGGCTATTAATCCCAGAAAAGGAGTATTTGCGTTGATGAATATTTGGGATGGGCTGGGATCACTCGTGATCAACTACCCAAATAACAAGTACTTCTTCGGGAAGGTCACCATGTATACCAACTACAACAAGGAAGCCAGGGATATCTTGTTGGCCTTCATGTCACATTACTTCCCGATCAGGCCGGACTTGTGTGTTCCTAAACCTGACTACCATGCCGGGTTTGACCAATCCTTGTTTGACAAAGTGTTTGATAAGAACCTGGAATTCAAAGATGGGTTTAAGCTATTGAACAAACTGCTAAAAGAAAGAGGAGAGTGGATTCCTCCTTTGATCAACATCTACATGAATCTTTCTTCGACCATGGTGACTTTCGGAACTGCAAAAAACCCGGATTTCGGTGACGTAGAAGAAACCGGCTTGCTGGTGACCTTGGCAGACATTTACCCGGAGATTAAAAGTCGCCACATCGATTACTGATCAGTCCTCTCGTTCGAATTCAAAATTTTGATAGGCAGATTTAAGCTCTGTCAGCGCCTTTGAATCTGATTGCTTTTCTGCCAATGCTATCCCAGCCTGGAAGGTCTCATCCGCTTCATCCCATTCTTCTGCTTCCCAAAATAGATGCGCAAGTTTGAAATAAGTAGGGAGGTAATCGGGATGTTGCCGGGTAAGCTGCTCGAGTACTTCCATCGCCTTGTCTGGTAATTCATTATAGTACTCCATCGCCAATGCGTAGTGATTAAACGGATCGTTAGGTTCTTCCTTGATGAATGATTTTAACTGCTGGATACGCTCCTGGTTCATATTAGAACTCAAATTTCATATTGAATGGATCTTCATAGATCGACTTGTAACTCAACTCAACCACAACTCCGATCGGCTGATAATCTTCTCTTTTGAGTCTAAGCATGAGGAGTTCATCCGTAGGAGAAAGAACAGTGCCTGCGTAGTTGCCTGAAGTTATAACAACGTCTTCCATCACTTTTGCTGCGGTAAGTACACCGTTCCAATCGTCATAAGTCTTATCTTCAAAATGATAGGTAACACCTTCGATAATGGCCGGTCCAATTCCACTATTGGTGATCTTGACTTCAATGAACTCATTGTTTTCCGAATAAATGATGTAATCCATCAAAGGCTTGACGGACAGCTTATTGTGGTTTTGCAGGATACGTACCTGCCAGACAGAGACTACTACGGCAGAAAGCGCTACAATAAGAATTCCGTATTGCGAAAGTTGCTCAAGTCTTGACATATTACTAAGGTTAAGTTGCCACGAAAATAATTTTTTCGAATGGATTGAACCTGGTTCCGTCTCAAGTGTATGACTTAATGACACCCGGAGGTCAATCAATCTAAAAATCGAATAAAATGAAAAAAGGACTATTAATCGGACTCGGCATTTTGATTGCCTTTCTTGCTTACAGCACCTCACGGCCCGAACGGGTACCATCCAAACTAACGGAGATCAAAACCAATAGCTGGTATTTGGAGAATTTTCGAGCCTGGAGATCTTATTTGACGGATAATGTAACCGACAAAGAAGGATGGCTTGAATTTTTCAAGGCTGCAAAATACGCGAAGGTATCTGAGGTGGAGCTGTTAGAGATTGTGGGTCACCTGGAGACCAATCACCCGGAAAGTTTTGAACTGAATTATGTTTTGGCAAAGTTCCATGGTTGGAACACTGAAGGAGTAAGCTACTTGGAGAAGGCCATTGCTTTAAAATCAGCAGGAGAATTCCTGGAAGAGGAGTTGGTGTGGGCCGAATATAAACTGGCTGAAAACAGAGCCGATTTTTCCCAGGTAGCCTTAGGGTCTGGGGCAATTCACAAAAGCACATTAAACTATGCTTACAATGTGTTGATGTCTGTTGGGGAAAATGGGATCTTGATCACAGAAGCACCACATTCCACAATTCCCTTATGGGTACTTCAGGATGTGATGGCTGTGAGAACAGATGTTTCCATTCTCAACTTGGAGCTGGGTCATGACAAGGATTACCTTGTTGCTAAGCTGGGGTCTCTTGCATTGGACGTGCCCGAAGATCTGAATGCCCTAACGGTCCCATCTGCCAATCTTGATCGGGAATTCTACTATGCATTAAGTCTTAAGAGGCAACGACTGGAAGCTATCGAAGACCAATTGTATGTCGTTGGGTTGGCTTCTCAATTCGGAGCTGCAGATTCTAATTACAATGAATTTCTTCGTGACAACCTCGAAAACAAGTTCTTGCTTGATTACCTGACCATTGATTTCAATGGAGAGCCTAATACGTCAACAGGGCGCGTTTTGGAGCAGAATTACATTGTACCATTCTTCTTGCTTAAGGAGTATTATGATGAAATAGGAAACACGGAGCGATCCGGATACTGGTCAGAACAATTGCTCAAGGTAGCTGACCGATCTCAACTAAAATCCAGGGTAGAGTTGATGTTGCAAAACAGAACAAGCGAATCATCAAGTTTCGAAAGTGTGTCGTTGGATATCAAAAAGCTGGACAAAGCAATGATCCAGCTGAAGGGCAACCTGTATGCAGCTGAAACGGAAGTGACCAACAGTCAGTACTGGTATTACCTGGAGTATCTACGCACGAATAATTACGACGAATTATTTGACCAATCTATTCCGGATCTCTCCAAGTATGATGACTTCACTCGGCAGGTTTTGAGTAATTTTCACTACAGCGAAGCAAACTACCGGGCTGCAAGTGCAAAGGTTCGTCGAGCAGATAAATGGTTGAAGTATCCTGCAATAGATATGACTTACGAAGCGGCAAAAGGGTATTGTGAATGGTTGACGGCACAGTATAATCAACAGTCCGACCGAAAGTTTAAGAAGGTGCAATTCAGATTGCCAACCCAAAAAGAATGGACTATTGCTGCCCTAGGCTACAAAGAATTCACCTCGTGGAACCTGGAGGAGAATACGATAAAAACATGGGATGTGTGGATTGAAGGGAAAGGAACAAAGAAAAGTAAGAAAGGTCTTAAGGAGTTCAAACTTTCTGAATACAAGGTGGACTATCCGTGGTGGTACCCTAATATTGACTTGCGGGATAAGATCAGGAATCAATTTGGCTGTTACCTGGCCAATGTAAAAACCCCGGAGGAAGTATTCTGTAAAGCTGGTATCAAAGGAGATGGTTTCACAATGTTATCACCTGTTGGGACTTACTTTGCTAACCGAATGGGATTATATGATGTGGTGGGAAATGTAGCTGAGATGATCAATGAAGAAGGAAAAGCGATGGGAGGAAGCTATAATCACCCAGCAGAAGAATGTACCATTACAAGCGTTAACTCTTATGAAGATTCCGAAGCAAGAGTGGGTTTCAGACTCTTTATGGAAGTGATTGAAGAATAGTGACTTTTTTCAGGTCATATAAAGACAAAACAGATGAGCAATTGGTGGTCCGTGTGCAACGCGGGGACCATCATGCTTTTTCTGAGCTTTACAACCGATATGCGGATCGGATGAATGCATATTTCTATCGGATGCTTTGGTCTGATCGTGTGAAGGCTGAGGATTACGTTCATGACCTGTTCTCTAAGCTGATCGAACGTCCTGAACTTTATGAAGCCGGTCGCCCGGTAAAACCCTGGTTGTACCAAATTGCTTCGAACATGTGCAAGAATGCCTATCGAAAGAAGCATTTTGAGTTAGCCTACCTGGATCAACTGGACAATGATCAATCGGAGAATAGTCGGGTGATAGCCCGGATCGATGAGCAATTGATCAAAGATGAGATCCACATCTTACTAAGCTCGATGGACGAGGACCGGCGTATGATCTTCCTGTTACGCTACCAACAAGAGCTGTCATTGGAAGAGATCTCAGCGTTGACAGACATTCCGATCGGAACGGTCAAGTCGCGTTTGTTTTACGTAAGAAAGGAACTATTAGAGGCACTAAAAGAAAATTGAAATGAAAAAGGATTTTGAGCGTTTGGACAAGCTTTTACGAACCAGGGCCTATGAACAACTTACAGAAGAGGAGCAGGCCTGGGTACTCGAGACAGTTGGTGTGGAAGCTTATAATGAGCTTTCGAAACTGGTTTCAGGTCTCGCTTCCGAGAAAGAACGGCCTACAAGCAAACGTGTGAAGACTCAATTGATCAGGGAGTTTAGGTCGAAACACCGCGTTACTGCATGGTATGAATATCGAATACCTGCCTATGTCAATATGATGCTGGTAGTAGCAGTTGGACTAGTTGTTTGGTTCTTCGCTCCACCAAAAGAAGTCATCATAGAGCGCCAGGAGTTAGTCGAAGTGCCTATAGTAGAAACCATCACTATAGAGTTGCCTGGTGATACCGTCTTCATCGAGCGTCCCGTTCGCGTCGAAGTGCCTGTTTATATAACCCAGGAAATACCAGAAGAGATCGTTGTGCAGCCGAGTAGCAAAGCAAAGTCCCTGAGAGAAAGCAAAGCGCTGAGCGAGTTGTTAGTGAGTGGAGTTGATTAATAGAAAGTAATAAGTAAAATAGTAGAAAGTAGCCTACCACGACCGTCATTCCTGTGAGCGAAGCGATACAGGAATCTCAACATTCCTCCCCATCCCTGGCACGGAAGTTACTTCTACGCTAGCTTCATTTTAGGAGGTAGATGATTTGTTGATACCTTATTCAGTTAAATTCTATACTAGAGTGGTAAGTTTTCAAATAAAACTAAAAAGCTATGAAAACAAACTACTCAACTATCTTCTTAGGAGTCGTCATGATCCTTTTGTTTGCTATGTGTTCAGAAGATCCTGCAATTGAGGAAATACAGGATGCTCCTTATGAAACTATCGACCCTAATGATCAGGTTAGTCCAAATACATTGTGTTGTAAAGGCAATATGAACGGATTGGAACCCGCTATTTGCACCTATTTTCCAGGAGACTGTGCAGCTGGCTGGTATGAACCCAATTGTGGAGAGCGCCATTTGCAATGTGATGAAATTGCAGGAGGAGTTCTATTTAACTGCTCATGTACAAACGTTAAGTATTGAGAGAAAACCAACCTTGCTAGTTTATAAGTCGTTCTACCATTTGAAGTGGTAGAACGACTATTTTTAAGGGTTTTTGATTTCTCGTCAGCAGTAGCAGCTATCCTGTCAGTAACTGTAGCTATCTCGTCAGTAGTAGTAGCTATCTCGTCGGTAACGGTAACTATCTTGTCAGTAACCGTAGCTATCTTGTCAGTAACCATAGCTATCTCGTCAGTAGTCATAAATAAGTTGTCAGGAGAGATGGCTAACTCGTCACGAGCCTTAGCTAAGTTGTCACGAACTACAACTAAGTGGTATTTACTACTATTTTACTACAATTGGATTACAGCATGTGCTTCCACTTCAACCAGGAAGTCTTCATTGGCCAGGCCTTGCACATTGATCCAGGTGCTGGACGGAGGATTTTGGGTTCCGAAGGTCTCTTTCAGAGCATTGGTTATGATCGATCCGTCTTCTTGTTTGAAATTCACCAGGTAGATCCTGAGCATCACAATATCCTCCAAAGTCCCTCCGGCAACTTGCATGGCTGTTTTAAGATTAGCCATTGATTGCATCGTTTGTATCTCCAGGTCATCCTTTCCAACAATATTAGCGTTTTCGTCCCAGGCTACCTGGCCGGAGATAAAGACGTGCTTTCCGGGTTCACTGGTCGTGATCTGCGAAAAACCGTGTTGTAGGGAGTTGAAAAGTTGGTCCGGGTTAATCGTTTTTCTGCTCATGATTTCAAATTAAGCTTAATCAGCCCGCATTTGACAAAGCTGGCGTGCGTTTTTAACGCGTACAAATAAACCTGAGGCAGGCGTTGTAAACCTGTCTACAGACAAGGCAGGCGCGCTCTAGCTCCCCTGTATCAGAATCAATCTAGAAGCTCTCCTCAACCAATTCCATATTCACTTTGGCTCCTGCCATATTACCTCCAGCTACTGCGTTGGCTACAGAGCGAAGCGGTGAGCAATTATCCCCACATGCATAGACACCATTTACAGTGGTCTTTTGCATATTATCAATGATGATGTAGCCGTGATCATCGAGCTCACACCCTAGTGACGTTGGTATATTGGTTTTTTGACTGAATGGAATGGAAGCATAAAGCGCATCTAGAATTATTTCCTGACGATCCTCCAGGATCACGCTTTTGACGGATCCGTCACTGTGTACAATTTCCGTTATCTCGGTATTGATGATCCGAATTCCATTCTTCACCAAAAGATCAAGTTGTGCTTTCTCAATGGATGCTACTCCTTGAGTAAAAATGGTGACATCTTTGGTGAGATTGTGGACAAGAGAAGCCAGGTGAACGGCCCACTCACCATCAGCCATGATACTCGTTTTCTTATTTCGGAATTCATATCCATGACAATAGGGGCAATGAATGACTGAAATGCCCCAGCACTCAGAGAACCCTTTGATGTCAGGCATTTGGTCGCTGATGCCAGTGGCGAATATGAGTTTTTTTGCTTTGAAGGACTCTCCCGATTCAACGGTGATCTCAAATCCTCCCCCTGACCTTGTTCCACTGATGGCTAAGCCGGTGTAAAAGCTGACGTGATCATAAACTGACACCTGTTCTCTTGCGATTGCTGCTATCTCACCGGGAGGTTTTCCATCCTGCGTGAGAAAATTGTGAGAATGTGGAGTTTGCTTGTTACACGGGTCACCACTATCGATCACCAATACATCTCTCATTGATCGTCCAAGGGCCATTGCAGCAGAAAGACCTGCATAGCTTCCCCCTACAATGATCACATCAAATTTGTCTTTCATATTATATTCTTATAAATGCAATATTGTTGCAAAAATAGCGAATAGCTAGAAAGGAATCATGATTTGTGCACTATGCTTGCTTTATTTGAAACGTACACATGCAAATTTCATATCTCAAAAGACACTCTTGGAGAGAGTGAATAGTCACCTTATGAGAATTTTGCGAATAACTCCTGCATACTTGTTTGTTAATTTACTTTTCTCTATTGTTAGGTAATGAATTGGGGGACAGTCGCTGCTTTTTCAGGATTTATACTTATGCTATTTGGATACATTGATTCGTCTCCAAAAGCAGAGGTCAGATCCAAGTTGGTGAACTGGCTAACCGCGAAAGACTTTGATTATAGGTTGTCGACAATCATTTACGATAGCCTTCACAGGTTTTGGAAGCATAGAGCTTTTCTAAAATCCACAATCATTTCCATTGTTTCATTTGCAATTGTCTATCATGCAACAGTCGGTTTGGATGAAATAAAACCAGAGGAAAGGTGGGTGTTTTTGTTGGTACCTCCTCTGGCACTTGTAATCCCTGATTACATTTCATTGAACCAAACAATGTTTTATCTACGACTAATGTCGAAATACAAAAACATATGGGCTTCAATTACAATCCTATTCGCTGATTTTGCCACCACCCTCTGGCTCTCATTTTTCAATGTGCTATTCCTGCTTGCATTTCCAGGAGAGTTGATGATCACTTACTTGGGAATTTTAGTAATTATTGGTGTTATATCCAGATTCAAGGGACGAACTTGGATTAATTATATTATTAAGTTTTTGCGAGTTCTGCTCATCATTTTTGGTAGCATATCTACCCTGTTGTTGGCAGCTATGTTGATTAGTACTTTATTTGGTGTCGCTAGCGAGGATAGTTCTTGGAAGACTCATCCAGACTATGATGCCATCTTTGCTACTACTTTTTTTACCTCCTTGTGGATCTATCTGTATTTTTTGTCAATTATTCTTACAAAATCCCTCATTATTATGAGCAAGGGGACTGTAAGTTTTTTGGGATTTATTGATGTTCGTGAGCGTCCATTCACAGCACTAGGTATTGTTTCCGCTATAAGTTTGATTGTGGTTTGTGGAATTATTGACTTCCTTTTCATATAATTCTCACACCTTCTCCAACGCATCCTGCTCAAAGGTGCGGGCGTGGTGTTTACCTTGTGCATCAAACCAGGAGCAGATCACTTCATGGTTGCTTTCCCTCGAATAACCTAGTGATTTGACGATAAGATATCGTTCGACGGTCATGTCTGGACCACCCGATTTGAGTTTAACAATGTCTCCTGTTGAAAATAGTTGTCCTTGTACCATGGGATTCTCTTTCTACAAATAAGGAGAGCAAGATAAAGGCAGATCCTGTTATTTGTCAATTAGAAAACTGATCCTGATCAATTGGCCGGGCGGCTGTTTTCAACTCAATAACCGCCAGAGCCAGTATGATTACTATTTCACCTACGAAATAGACCAGGCCTAAAACTGTAAGCGATGAATAGAAATATACCACCAGGTTTAAGGTGAGAAAACAGTACAACAGGTTGATGATGGCGATCACCTTGAGATATGGTCTCCACCGTTCGCTATTGATCCTATAGCGCGAATAAGAGTAAAGGAAAAACAGACCTGCTAGCAATGCAAGCAAATAGAGAGCTCTGGATGGCATACCAAACCACTCTTCGAAAGTGGTCAGGACCAGGCCTAGCATTATTGCAGATATAAGCGCTCCTACGCTATCTATTAGAAATAGCTGTTTGGGTTGAAATTTTTTCAAATTTGGGTAGCTTACTTGGATTGAATGTGTGAAACGATCATCTCCGCGTGAACAATGGAGTTCTCAATGAACCAGATATTGGTTTTGAGCCCACCACAGATCACCCCGGCCAGATAGATTCCAGGAACATTGGATTCCATCGTTTTCTCATCGTAAACAGGCGTACGATTCTCATCCGTTCCAATCTCGATTCCCACACTTTCCAGGAATCCGAAATTGGGCTGGTAGCCAGTCATGGCCAGTACAAAGTCATTTGGGATGGTGATGCGCTGATCAGGAGTTTCCACATCGATCGTTCGCTCTTCAATTTTGGTGATGTTCGAATTAAAGTAAGCAGTGATCGAGCCTTCTTTGATCCTGTTTTCAATGTCGGGTTTTACCCAGTATTTCACTCTGGGACTAATTTCTTCTTCCCGAATGACCATAGTTACCGATTTGGCCCCTTTTCGGTAAACTTCCAGTGCTACGTCAACAGCGGAGTTGGCTGCTCCAACTACAGCTACATCCATATCATAATATGGATGAGGTTCATTGTAGTAATGCCTGACTTTGGGTAGATCCTCACCGGGAACTCCGAGTAGATAGGGGAGATCATAAAAGCCTGTCGCAAGGATCAGGTTTTTGGCCTCATAAGCCTGCTTGGAAGAGGTGATCTTGAATAAATCCCCTGCTTTTTCGATTGATTCTACCTGCTCATACAATCGAGTTTCTAACTCCCATGAGGAAGCCACCCTTCGGAAGTACTCCAGGGCTTCTGCCCTTGTGGGCTTTGGGTTATTTGAAATGAACGGGACTTCTCCAACTTCCAGTTTATCCGAAGTTGAAAAGAAGGTCATGTTCTTGGGATAATTATAAAGCGAGTTTACCAGGCACCCCTTGTCCAGGATAACATATGATAAACCCGCTTTACTGGCTTCAATTCCACAAGCCAGACCAATCGGTCCGGCACCAACAATCATTACATCAATCTTTTCAGCCATTTATTATTTATAAATCTACTCTTCCGTACAAATAGTTGCACTCCAGTTTCCGTTTACAGAGCTCTCAGAACCGCGAGCATCAATTCGACCGGAAACGGTAGTAGCTGTAATCTCGGTGATTTCAACTGCACCTTCCGATGCGATGATATTGTTCGCTCCATCAGGGTTAAACAAGGTGACTGTACGACCATCTTCCAGGTTACTCAAATCAAAGCTTAGCTCATATACACCTACTTGTGCCGGAATATCAAAGAATACACTGACTTGATCTCCGAACCCGAAGAGATCACAAACGTCCGTGATATCTTCTGAGCTGTTATACAATTCAATGCTAAACTCACCTTCACTGAAGAAAGAATCTTCCGCACTGGCTTCTCCCAGGGTAAATGATTCTCCATCGATTGTACCTTGAGCATTTTGATCAACAAAGCTGAACCCGCCAGTATCTCCCTCATCATCGCTGGAACATGCTGTGAAATAGACCATAGAAGCAAAGAGTGCTACGGTCAGAAAGTTTTTAGTTATAGTCTTCATGGTTATCAGTAGTTTTTACAAAGTTACGACTAGCTGGTCATTCTCAATTTATACAACTACAATCCGATTTTGACTGTTTTGAAATTGATCATTATTGCTAACTTCGAGGTTCAATTTTTTGAAGAGGAACAGAACCTAATTCTGATTCATTTGTTCCATAAGAAAACAGTCCATTATTAATGAAGATCTTAGTTTGCATAACCCATGTGCCGGATACCACTTCGCGCATTGCATTCACTGATGGGAACACCAAGTTTGATAAAAATGGTGTTCAATTTATCATAGGCCCTTACGACGATTACGCCCTTGCCCGAGCTGTTGAGCTCAAAGAGCAAAGTGGTGGTTCAATTACCGTTTTAAATGTCGGAGAAGCCGAAACAGAACCTACTATTCGAAAAGCACTAGCCATCGGAGCAGACGATGCGGTCAGGATCAATGCCTTTCCGGAAGACGCGGTGTTCGTTGCTAAGCAAATTGCAGCTATTGCAAAAGATGGCAATTACGATCTCATTCTAATGGGTAGAGAGTCAATCGATTTCAATGGCGGACAGGTCCACGGAATGGTTGGCGAACTACTTGGCATTCCTTCGATCTCCCCGGTGATGACGTTGGATATAGAAGGCACTACTGCTAAACTCTCACGGGAAATTGAAGGAGGAAAAGAATACATGGAAGTGAATCTTCCTTTTGTAGCCGGATGTCAGGAACCTATCGCCGAATGGAAGATCCCGAACATGCGAGGGATCATGAGTGCGCGAACCAAGCCACTTGAAGTGAAAGATCCGACAGGAGATGCTGCGAAGACCAAGGTCAGCACATTTGAATTACCACCTGCTAAAGGTGCGGTGAAGTTGATCGATGAGGATAATATGGACGAATTGGTAAACCTTTTAAAAAACGAAGCGAAAGTAATCTGATATGGCAGCACTAGCATTTGTAGAAACTGACGAAGGAAACGTAAAAAAATCATCATTGGAGGCTGTCAGCTACGCCCATGCGGTTGCTGGCAATGTGACCGCCATTGTATTTGGCGCGGTGAGCGATACCGATGTGATCGGAAAAGCCGGAGCGTCAAAGGTCCTTCATGTCACTGACGAAAAACTTTCATCCCCCAACATCATGGCTTATGCTTCAGCTATCGCAGAAGCGATAAGCCAGGAAGGTGCTGACCTGTTAGTTCTTGCCAAAAGCTCCATGGGCGATCCTGTTTCAGCACGGGTTGCTATCAAAGTGGATGCGGCGCTTGCAGCCAATGTCAGCGAATTACCGGATACATCCGGAGGCTTCCAGGTGAAGAAAAGCATTTATACTGGAAAAGCCTTTGCTCAAACTTCTCTAGAGGGTGAGAAAAAAATTGTGTCCATCAAGAAAAACGCCATCACGATCAAAGAAGATGGCGGGTCTCCGGATGTGGTTGCTTTTTCTCCTGCTACCAATGATTCGGACTTTACGGTTACGACGACCAAAACAGAGAAAGCGGAAGGTGACATTTTGTTGCCAGAAGCAGATCTTGTTGTTTCCGGTGGTCGTGGGTTGAAAGGTCCTGAAAACTGGGGAATGGTAGAAGAGCTGGCGAAAGAACTTGGAGCAGCTACCGGGTGTAGTAAGCCCGTTTCGGACATGGACTGGCGGCCTCACCACGAGCACGTAGGCCAAACCGGGATCAAGGTTAGCCCGTCACTCTATATCGCTATTGGGATCTCGGGAGCGATCCAACATCTTGCAGGAGTCAATTCTTCGAAGTATATTCTGGTCATAAACAAGGATGCTGAGGCACCATTTTTTAAAGCGGCTGACTATGGAGTGGTTGGTGATGCCTTTGAGGTGGTACCTAAACTGACAGAAGCGATCAGGAAGGCGAAAGGTTAATGGCCAAGGAAAAAATAAAACTGGAGATTCTGGGACTTTCTTCCAGTCAGTCCCAATCAGGATCATTCGCACTAGTCTTGGGTGAGGTAGGGGGCAACCGCCGGCTGCCGATCATCATTGGGATGTTTGAAGCGCAGGCTATTGCCATAGAGATCGAAAAGATCATTCCCAATCGGCCGATGACCCACGACCTTTTCAAGGCCTTTGCTCACAATTTTGAAATAGCTGTTAAAGAAGTTTACATCTCTGATCTTAAGGAAGGAGTCTTCTTTGCCAAGATCATTTGCGAACATGATGGAAAGGTGTTTGAGATCGATTCGAGACCTTCAGATGCGATTGCAATCGGTTTACGATTTGAAGTAGACTTCTACACCAACGAAAATATCCTTACCGAAGCAGGTATTGTCCTCACTGACGAATATGAGGATGAAATAGCCCACACGGTAGAAAAACCAGAACAAACCAGCATAGAAGATATGCCTTCACAAGACCTGGAAAAATTGCTGAATGAAGCATTGGAAAAGGAAGACTATGAGAAGGCAGCCAGGATCCGTGACATGCTAAACAAGCGTAACTAATTCATGGACTACTTGAGAGGACTTCTGGGATTAGTGGGCCTCATTGCGATTGCCTGGGCACTCTCGAGCAATCGAAAGCGTGTCGATTTCAGGTTAGTTGGTGTTGGTTTGATCTTCCAGATCGTCATTGGAGCATTGATCGCCAATGTTGAGTTTGTCAATCGGATCTTTTCCTGGATCAGTTCAGGTTTTGTACAATTCCTCAATTTTGGCTTGAAGGGAGCTGAATTTCTGTATGGTGACCTGGCGAAGAACAGCGAAGCTGCTCCTGACGTCAGCCATAACCTTGGCTTTCTCTTTGCCTTTCAGGCATTACCTAGCGTGATCTTCTTTTCCGCTGTTACAGCAGGACTTTACTACCTGGGGATCCTTCAGAGGATCGTTTATGGGTTCGCGTGGCTGATGGCGAAGACTATGAAGTTATCCGGAGCGGAAAGCCTCTCCGCTGCAGGTAACATCTTCATGGGACAAACGGAAGCACCGTTACTGGTCAGGCCATTTATTGGAAAAATGACCAATTCAGAGCTCAATTGTCTGATGACCGGTGGGATGGCTACCATCGCGGGGAGTGTGCTGGGTGCCTTTGTGGCGTTTTTAGGTGGTAGTGACCCGGAGCAACAACGGATCTTTGCCACTTATCTCCTGAGTGCTTCGATCATGAATGCACCTGCTGCTATCATCATGGCCAAGATCTTTATCCCGGAGACTGAACCTGAAAAAATTGACTCGAGTCTGAAAGTCAATAAAGAAAATATTGGAGTGAACCTGGTGGATGCCTTGACTCGGGGAACTTCCGATGGGGTGAAACTGGCTCTTAACATCGGGGCGATGCTCCTGGCATTTATCGCTATTATATTCACTTTGAATTGGATATTGGTTGACGGAATAGGAGCAGTTACCGGACTCAATGCATATGTTGTTCGATCTACGAATGGTGCCTTTGATGGTTTTTCCCTTCAATACATACTTGGTCAGGTCTTTCGCGTATTTGCTTTCATTATGGGAGTGGATTGGGCTGAGACCGTGAAGGTGGGGAGCTTATTAGGGCAAAAGGTGGTGATCAATGAGTTTGTAGCTTACCTCAACCTGGCAGAAATGAAGGAAGCTGGACTGCTGTCAAATAAAGCAATTGTCATTTCGACCTATGCGCTTTGTGGCTTTGCCAATTTCAGTTCCATAGGCATCCAGATAGGGGGAATTGGTGTAATGGCTCCCAATAGACAGGCCGACCTCTCACGCCTTGGATTCACAGCTTTACTTGCTGCCACACTTGCTACCATGATGACCGCTACCATAGCCGGGGCACTGTTTGCCTGACCAATAGAAGATCCGGGTCGATGTATCCGATTGAGGCATTCCCCGTATAAGCACTATGCGCTACCGCTTGCCGATCTATCTGATCTTCGCTTTAGCCTTACTATTAAGTCTACCTTTCCCAGGTAGCAATTCGAATAAACCTGTCTATCAATGCCCACCTTGTGGATGTACCCAGGATCATGTCCTTTATGATCAACCAGGTCATTGCCCGCAATGCGAAATGGAACTTTTCAAAGTTGAAACTAGCTACCAGGGGTTGGTGAACATTACCGGTCCATTGTTGGGTGACAACTATACCACCCTGCATTATAAGCTGATTTATCCCGCTTTTATCATTGGAATCATGTTGGGTATTCTTTCTCTGATAAGGATCAACGGAAAACCATTTAATCCCTTCCTGGGCGGAATATTACTTATCATCTCGTTATATGGATTCAAAAACCAGCTATATGGGGTCGACTATGGGATCAGTAGCAATTTCAGGTTTTTATTTACTCCGATCTCATTCATCCTGTTGATCGGCCCGCTCACTTATTTCTATATAAAAAGCGTCACAGAGTCATTTGTCTGGAAAAATTCGTACCTATTCCATTTCATTCCGGCAGCCATTATGTTTATGGCTTATAGTGTACTACTCATTTCACCTGATGAAGTGAAGGTGGCGAATATGATCACACCGTTTGAGCCGTTCTTTGGACACACCGAGCAAATTACAACCATCGTTCTGGTTTTGGTTTACCTGTATTTTTCAACCGATATGCTAGCTGACTTCAGGGTGCAATCGAAGGACCACCTTAAGGTAGTGTGGCTTAACAAGTTTTACTTACTAATCTTTGGGTTGACATTTGTTTGGCTGTTGTTGGTCATCCTTAACTACAAAGTCTACGGTATGGGAGTGGCAACTCTCACTTACAATCCACTTTGGGTTAGCATTAGTCTGATCATTTACTGGGTAACGATTGAAGTGTTGTTGAACCCGAAACAGTTCTTTCAATCCTTTACCACCGCAACCAATGGATACCCGGCTGAAAAACTCGAAAGAGATAAAGAACTGCTGCTCCGGATGATGGAGGAGGAGCACCCTTTTCTTGATCCAGGGTTAAGCCTGGATAAATTGGCCAATCAGCTTGAAATGAATCCGAAATACTTGAGTCTGGTGCTAAACAATGGTTTCAATAAGAACTTCTACGAGTTTATCAATGAGTATCGGATCGAAAAGGTGAAAGACCTTTTGGTTGATCCGGGCTTTAAGCATCTGACCATTGCTGCAATTGCCAATGAGGCAGGATTCAACTCGAAATCTAGCTTCAATTCTATCTTCAAAAAATACACAAACAGTACTCCCAAAGAGTTTCTACGCCAGCAAAAGACCGTGGAGGAGTAGACATAAAGTTGATAAGGTTAAAAAGTCCATGTAGAAGCATTCGGACATAACCGCGAATCCCATTGAAAACAATTAACGTCCACTAAAAAGGTCATGGAAAAGTTCCATGCGCTTTACTGACCAACACAGGATGTTATGAGTTTTTCACTAGCCACGTTGCTGCTTGGTACGTTCTTGTTTCAACCGGATCTACCCGAAAACAGGAATTTCCAAATCAATAAAATTGATGAAGCTGTTTCAATAGACGGAATTCTTAATGAGCCTTTTTGGCAGAAATCGGCTGTCATATCATTGGATTTTGAGACAGACCCTGGAAACAACCTGCCAGCTGAAGTAGAGACTAAATTACGACTAGCCTTCGATGACGAGCGGTTGTATTTCTCATTTGAAGCGAATGACCCGGACCCACAAAAGATCCGTGCGATCATCAATGATAGGGATCGACTGGATGATAACGATTTCGTGACCCTATACATTGATCCGTTTAATGATTCGAGACGTGGATTTTTCTTTTCTATCAACCCACTTGGGGTGCAACAGGATGGGATATATGATGAACAGGTAGGAGATGAGGACCTGACCTGGGATGCAATCTGGAACTCAAATGGAAGGATCACTGAAAATGGTTATGTGGTTGAAGCATTCATTCCATTCAAATCACTGAGATTCCCAAGCACGGATGCCATTCAAACCTGGAAAATGTTTGGGGTTCGTACATATCCCCGTAGCGTTCAAAAGACACTTCACTCGATGAGAGTGGATCAGGATAATAACTGTTTGCTCTGCCAGGGTAATCTGGTCACTGGTTTTGAAGGAATTAACCCAGGAAGGAATCTGGAATTTGTACCCACAGTCACCATTAACAGATTTGATGAGCGACCTGATTTTCCAGAAGGAGACCTGGAGAAAGGCGCTACCGATACGAATGTAGGACTGGACCTGCGGTGGGGTGTGACTACCGACCTGGCATTGAACCTGACCGTAAATCCGGATTTCTCACAAGTAGAAGCAGATGCAGCTCAATTGGATGTAAACAACCGCTTCTCCCTTCAGTTCCCCGAAAGGCGTCCGTTCTTTCTCGAAGGTGCCGATTTCTTTAATACACCCATTCAGGCATTCTTTTCCAGAACCATCGCTGATCCCAATTATGGAGTAAAGCTTACTGGAAAGATCAATAAGAATGCAGTAGGACTCATGGTCACCCAGGACCAGGTCAATAATCTCATTCTGCCCGGATTCCAGGGCTCAAATAACCTGCTCCTTGAAGAAGAAGTAACCAATATAATCGGCCGCTTTCGACGGGATGTTGGTGTCAACTCAAATGTTGGGGTTTTGTATACTGGCAGGCAATCAGGTGACTACTACAATCACCTGGGTGGGGTAGACCTCTTTGTCAGGATCTGGAAGCCGGTAACCATTAGAACACAGTACTTGCATACACAGACCAATTATGGAGCTTTAGTAGCGGAAGAAGACGAAGATCAACCCCTTGGGAATTTCAGTGGGGATGCGGTGAGTTTCCAGGCACTTTACGACACACGAAACTGGAACAGTAGATTCCGGTTTGTGAACCGGAGCTCAGGCTTTCGTGCAGATGCTGGTTTTGTTCCCCAGGTGAATTTCCGGCAATATCAGTTTTGGGTGGAACGTGTCTTTTGGGCGAAAGAAAGCAGTTGGTACCAAAACATTGGGTGGAATGTAGGGACGTGGAGAAATGGTGCTACAGACGGTACACTGGATACCCAAGGTGTCTGGACCAGTGCCTTTTTTAATGGTCCCTGGCAGCTCAACCTGTGGGTTAACCCGGATGTCGTATGGCAGCAATTTGACGGAGTGACCTACAAATTAGAAAGGCTTTGGATGGGCTTTGATGTTCAGCCTATGGGCAATTTAGGAATCAATGGTTTTGCGAACTTCGGTCCTGCCATCGATTTTGCTAATAGCAGAAAGGCGGACAACTTTCAGTTCAGGTTGGAATCTGATATCCGTATTGGCAGACATATTGATATGACGATCAACCATCGGCATTTGAGGTTGAGATTAGCAGATAACCAGATACTGACCGCCAACCTTTCTCAGTGGCAGGCTGCTTACAATTTCAATCCCAGAACTTTTCTAAGAGTGATTATGCAGTATCGACACACATTGAGGAACCCTTCCCTATATGAAGATACTTCGGTCAATACCATTGATGAATCGGTTTTTGCCCAGATCTTGCTCTCATATAAGGTAAATCCACAATCGGTGGTTTTCATTGGGTACGTTGATAACCATAACGGTTGGGAAGGAACAGAGGATCCAAGAGAGGTTCCTCTCTTACAGCAAAATCAAACCCTCTTCTTTAAAGTAGGCTATGCCTGGAGGCCTTAGGGTTAATCCAGAACCAGCTTCGTTATCTCATTGGAAGAAATCTTCAACCGGTATAGACTCATTTCCTGGTCAATATCCTGAACGAAGAAGATTTCCTCGCAACTTCTGCAAGCTATTGGGTAGTAAGCTTCAGAGTTGAAAGATTTAGTTGTAGTAGGGCTGGAGCCATCTATCTGCATGGACATGATCATTCGTTCATTCCCATTCCTTGACAGGTAAGTGATACAGCTTCCTGAAGCAGATGGAAATCCGTCATAGTAATCGTTATTGGTCAATCGCTTCTGATTAGATCCGTCAATGCCCATGGTATAGATCTCCTTGTTGCCATCACGTTCGGATGAAAAGATGATCAATTCTTGTTCACTGATTGCAAAAGGATGATCATCTAGACCCGGGTGATTGCTGAGGTTCGTTTCTTCTTCAGTAGTCAAATCAATTTGATGGATCTCTCGATTTCCCGACTTTTCAGAAGAATAGACTAGAATACTGTTGCCAAGCCAGGAAGGTCGCATGGGGTTGAATGTGCGTGTTTGTACCACTTGATTGATCTCGTTATCAGAAAGGTTAAAAACAGATATCCACCAGTCGCCTGCTACCTTTTGACTGAAAGCAACACGTTGCTGGTCTGGAGAGATCACCGGATAGTGCTTGGCGGAGTTGTCGGAAGTGAGTTGGGTAACTTGATTATCCCCAATGTTCAAGTGAAACAATTGGTTGCTTCCAGTTCGACCTGACATAAAAAAGATCTGTTTGCAATCGTTCGTGACAGAAGGTTCAGAACCGAGAATCGCTGACAGTGTGAGGTATTTGTAACCAATGAATCCTCCTGCAAGGATCAGGAGGGTGAACAAGATGACTCCAAAAATTCTAATAGCTTTTTGCATGGAACAGGGATCAATTCAGTTTTCCTAATTTATCGACAAGACGGGAACTAGGGTTTCCCTGCAAAGCTTGACGATAGACCAGGTTTGCCTGACCGGATAGTCCAAATAAAACCAGGTAGTCACCTAATTTCTCAGCAACCGAAGGGTCAAAATCTGTGTTTTTGAGATGAAAATCCAGCAGTTTTAGCGTTTTCTCCACTTTTTGGTCCATAGCCCATTCATAAGCTAAACCGAGCAATTCAGGCGCTAGATAGTAGTTGTCGTCAGGGTTATCTTCTTTGTAAGACTTATAATTCTTAATGCATTTTTCCAGACATCCACCTTTTAACTGCACGATGTAGGGACTGAGTACTTTGTTGGTTAGCTTCATCTGGTTCGCTCCATTGGCATCCATTATATAGATCCCTCGCCTTCCATCCCGACGCGAATCGAAAGCAATTTGCTTTCCATCGTTGGACCAGACTGGCATAAAATCCCACTCCTCATTTTCCGTAAGTCGTGTAAGTTCTTTGGTAGTTATGGAAACTTTGTAAATCTCAGCATTGCCATCTACAGTTGAGAAGAAAGCAATCGATTGACCATCGGGGGACAAGGAAGGAGCCTGGTCGAATGCTTCGTTGAATGTCCATCTTATTTGGTCTTTCCCTTTAGTGGTCATCGAATAGATCTCGCGGGAAGCTGATTTTCCATCTGGCTGATGCAGATCAGAATTGTAGGTTATCAGTTTGCCATCCTTGGACCAATCCGGATAGCCATCGAAACCAGGATTAGCTGTGATCTTCTCCTGTTTGCCCGACGCAAGCTCCATGATATAGATGTCATAATTCCCACCTTCATTCGAATCATAGGCTAGCCTTGTTCCATCGGGAGACCAGGTCATTCGTTGCTTATCACCCGGTCCTTCCGTGATTTGCCTGATTGTATAATCGTCCGTATCAATCGTGTAGATCTGATAAGATCCTGTTTCATCGGAGGAAAATGCGATCAAATTACCGGGCCCCCACTTGGGTCGCCATTCATTCGAAGGAAGCTCTGTTAATTGAATGTTTTCAGATGTTTCGATATCATGTATAAAGAGTTCGTACTGATCATCCACCAACCGGGAGTAAACGACCCGATTCCCATCAGGTGAAAAGGAAGGATTCCAGTGGTTTTCGTCATCAGAGACTGGAGTAAGTAAAGGATCAATTTGCTGCCCATAGGTAAAATTGAAAAGTAGAATTGTGGAAATAAATCCAAGATTGATCTTCATTGCTTCATTCGGTTTTGAGTCAGATTTCTTAAGCCAGAGCCATCCACTTTGATTTCATAGATATCAAAATCACCAGTGCGATTGCTGGTAAAGAAGATCTTCTTTCCATTAGATGATATGACTGGTTGCCCATCGATCGCATCATTGGTGGTTATTCTAGTGATTTTTTCCTTCTTCAGTGATTTAATAAAAATCTCCCAATCCCCTTCGCCCAGGTTGTTGTATACCATGGTCCTGCCATTCCCGGAAATGTTTGCATTGGAGCTGCCACCTGAATCCTGAGTGATGTTTTCCAGTCTTCTGGTCTTGAGATCATACTTTACTATTTCCATTGCTGTGTCATGATTTCCTGGTTTAGATGTGTAGGAGAGCAATAGCTCCTTACCATTTGGATGCCATTGAGATGCGAGGTATTCTCCTTTCGCTTTAAGAATGACTTCAGAATTGAGATCATCCAAACTCAGAATGTTCATTTGCCACAAGCTGTCCTCATTGGACTCATAGGTAATAAACTCCCCATCAGGGGAAATGGAAGGGCTCATCTCGTGAAAAGACCCATATGTGAGCTGTTTTAACTCTTGTTGCTCCAAATGGTATAGGAATATATCGTAGTTTCCATTTCGATTGGAATGAAAGGCGATGACTTTACCGTCGGTTGACCAAACGGGATTTCCATCATCCGCGGTATCTGACGCGATCCGTTTTTCAGTTTGAGTTGTTAAGTCATATATGAAAATATCGTTGTGTCCATACGTATTTGAGTAGAATACCATTTGCTTGTTATCAGGAGAAAGGAAGGGGTGGAGTTCATTGGACTTTTCCTGACAGAACCCAATTAGCATAGAGCCCAACAAGCCAGTTGTTAAAAGGAATCTATTCATCATACAAGTGAAAACTGTTTCGGTTAGTGATCAGCACTTCATTGCCATTCATATCCACTTTGTACAGACCCGGGAATCCTTCCTTCGTTCCTTCTGAGACATCCCGGGTGAAAGCGATCCATTGACCGTCAGGTGACCATTGTGGATAAAAGGCCTGGTACCCTTCTTTGCTGACAAGTGTCTGGCCCTCATTTGTTTCCAGGTTGTATACGTGGATCTCAAATACACCATTTACTATTTTGACATAGCAAAACTGCTTACTATCCGGTGACCAGCTTTGGTGAAATTCTGGGTCTGAGCTGTCGGTGACCTGCAGTACATTAGATCCATCTGTGTTCATAGTGAATAGGTTTGCATTAGCTTCTTTATCCTTTGCTCTGCGGAATAAGATCCTGGTACCATCAGGCGACCACCTGGCTGTACTTTCTATTTCTTTACTGAAGGTGATTTGCTTAATATCTTCACCATCCTTGTTCATTGTGTATACCTCTCCATTCCCAGACCGGTCGCTTGTAAACACGATTCGTTCTCCGTCAGGTGAATAATCTCCATCTGAACTTTCATGATCTGAACAAGTGAGTTTTGTGAGCTTTTTCCCTTTGGCATTCATCCGGTAGATCACGTGTTTCCCATCCCGGACTGAAGTAAAGATGATATTCTTACCATCAGGTGACCAGACCGGGACGAAATCCCTTTCCGGGTGCCTGTCAATGATCCTAAAATCGTTTCCGTCCGAATTAACCGTGTAGATATCTTCGATGGAATGAATGTAGAAGAAAGCGATTTTGCTTCCGTCCGGTGACCAGACCTGTGCATTGGTATAAAGTAAGGGCAGCAGAAACAGGAAGAGGGTTCCGTAGTATCCTTTTTTCATATTCTTTTTGATTTTCTAATTTATCGGTCTGCCTTTGGCTGAGTTGTACTGTTTGATTGCAGTTTGTACGTATGGAAGCATCTGCACCTCTTTGATACCATACCCAAGTTGTTGGTCTTAACTTACCTGTGTTATTCTGCTAGTATGAAAAAGATCAGTTTTGTCATTGGCTGCTTCCTTAGCCTGGTTGCTCATTCACAATGTGATTTTAAGGCAAGGGGTTCTCGAGATGGTGCATGGTCTCCGGATGGGAATACCATTATCTACACCTCCAATGAATCGGGCATCCAGGAGATCTACCGGATGAACCCTGATGGGACTGGTAAAAAGCAGCTCACCACTTCTAACTATGCCAATTACTATCCCTTCTATTCTCCTGATGGTTCTCAGATCGTCTACATGTCGAGACGTGATGATGTCACCGTAATCATGATGATGGATGCCGATGGAAAGAACATCAGACAATTGACCAGTGAGGAAACGGAAAACGCAGACCCTGATTGGTCTCCTGATGGAAGCCAGATTATCTTTTACTCAGAAAGAGATGGTAACAACGAGATATATACCATGAATACGGATGGAGCTGAGCCTATGCGATTAACCAATAATGAATATTCGGATCAAACTCCGTCTTTTTCTCCTGATGGGAGCAAAGTAGTCTTTGTTTCCACCAGAGATGGAAATGCAGAGATCTACGTAATGGATCCGGATGGATCTAACCAACGACGGCTGACCAACGATCCTCGCAACGATAGGGTGCCACGCTGGGCTCCCGATGGTCAGTGTATTGTTTATTATTCCAGAGAACATTCATCTGTTGCTGGTTCGGGAGCGAAATCCTGGATGGGGGCGGAGCTTTATGAGATCACCTTAGATGGAAAACGTAAGCAATTAACACATAACAATCATCTGGATCAAGGGCCGGTTTATTCTCCCGATGGAACCAAGCTCTTATTTACTTCATGCCAGTCTGGAAACCGGGAAGTCTTCATAATGAATGTAAACTCAGGAGAATCAAAGCAACTTACGTTCACTTCCTCAAAAGACTAGCGCTTATAAATAGCTCAGTTCTTAATTCAGTTCATGTCCCTTAGCTGCCCAACTTCTCACTTTCCTTCTGAATAGCTCATCGGCACCTTCCGTCCACTTGTAGTTGTCACGAAGGAATCGCATGGTATCTTTCTCGACCTGGGTATATGCCTTACCATCTGAAATGGTATCAAAGATCTTTTCTGCGTCCTCTTTGCTGATCCTTCCATCACCTTGACCCTCAATAGACTCATCTGCCATTTTTAAGGTAATCGCCTTGTACCGCCTGCCATTGATCTGCTTGTAGTAGCTGATTTTATGCACACTCAATTCCCTGCTCAACACTTCGATCTCACGCTCTTTTTCATCCAGTTGCTCTGCTAGTAACTCGATCTCTTGTCCGAGCTTCTTTGTTTCTGTTTTATCAACAGCCGGTTTGGGTTTGGCTGCTTTAGCTTTTGCTTCCAATGCTTTATTCTCAGTTTTGAGTGCTTCAATTTCCTGGTTCAATTCCTTAGCTGCTTTCTGCTCGGTCTTGACCTTATCTTCCAAAGCAGCAACTTCTTTCTGAATAGAATCCAATTGAGATGATAGCTCCTTGCTTTTTGCTTCTGCATCAGCCACTTCTCCTTCCATAGCTTTCTGCTTTTCTTTCGAATTAAGCAACTGTGCTTCCAGCTCAGAAATTAGACTCATGGCTTCAGACAACTCAGCTGCCAACCTGGAATATTTGGCTTTCCAAAAGCGGTATGTGAATGCTACGCCGATCAGACATGAAACAAGAAGTAAAAGAAGGATTTCAAAAATGGCTCCAATCATGATGATGTATTTATGGTTATTGTGGCTCTGCGATTTTTTGCTCGCTCTGATTCCGAACTATTCGGAACTGCAGGGGATGATTCCCCTTTTGAATAGATGGTAATTGATTGCTCAGCACTAAGGCTTGATCTGATTCGTTTTGCGATGTATTCTGCCCGCTCCCTACCAAGGGCCAGGTTGTGCGCTTCCGTCCCCAGGTCGCAACCATGTCCGGTAACTTCAATCACCACTTCTCTGGAGTTAAGCAGTTCACTAAGTTCATTTAAGAATGCCTGTAGTTCAGACGGATCAACCGGATCAGTTGTGTTTTTGAAGAAAAGTACCTCTCTCGTCACATTGATAGGAGCTGGAGCTACTGATTTCTCTTCGGCTGTTGCTTCTGGCTCAACGATGGTTTCAGAGATGGTTTCCGCTGGGTGCGGTTCTTCTGTCGGTTGGGTTGTTGCCTCTTCCGGTTCTGGTTCGGCTACCGCTATCTGTGTGGATGTGGGAGCAGGATCATAAAATTGCTTGATGTAGGTAACGTAGTACCATGTGCTAAACGCAGACCAAACGGTGAATGAAATGATCCCAAGAAGCACATTAATATTCATTCAATCAAGATAGTCAAGTTTAGTGGCGATCACAAGCAACGCAGCATAAAGGAAATGTTAAGATTGATTTGCATCTGACTAGCTCAGATACTATTTTCTGATCCCAAACCTGGTCTATTATGAACAAGCTACTCATTTTCATCACCGTTCTTTGTTTTGTCACCTGTCAATCTCCGGAATCTTCCGAGTTTGATCTGGTGCTCCAGAATGGGAAAGTGTGGACGGGAGAAGAAGGATCTCCCTGGGTTAAGTGGGTCGCCGTAAAGGGGAATAAGATTGTATCGATGGGTGAATCTGATCCTCCGAAAGGAGCGGAGACCATTGATCTCAATGGCAGACTAATGGTTCCCGGATTCAATGATTCGCATGTTCATTTTGCATCTGCCGGTCATTTATTGCTTGGGATCAACCTGTTGGATGTCAATAGTGACAGTCTTTTTGTTCAACGGGTCATCGAAGCTTCAGAGCGCCTTCCGAAGGGGAGCTGGATAACCGGCGGGGACTGGGGAGCTTACGAAGCATGGTCCATGGGAAGCAGCGGAGGAGGGACGCAACAACGACCTTACGAACCTTATCGAGCTTTGATTGATGATTTCACGGAAGATTATCCGGTACTTGTGAGACGTTATGATCGTTTGGTGGGGCTTGCGAATAAGGCTGCTTTAGAACAACTCGGCATTGAATCGAAAACAGGCCTCCTGAGAGGAAACCAATTACTTGATGCGATCAGGCAAATTCCTGAGAAGCCACTGGAACGAAGATTGGCAGAAAGCAGGCGAGGGTTCGAGGAGTGTAGAAAATGGGGTGTGACTACTGTACAGGATATGTCTCCATTGAATCAGATGGAGGTTTACAACAAGATCCGTGAGGAAGGCGGATTGACCTGTCGGGTGAACTTCTGCCCAAGTTCTTTGGATTACTATTCAACCATGATCGACGAGGGCTGGACGATGAATTGGGATAACGAAGACGGACCAACTCCCTCCGGGGATGAATGGCTGGCTTTTGGAACGATCAAGACACACATCGATGGGATCATGGGTGCGAGGACTGCACGTTTTTATGAACCATATACTGACAATACGGTGGAGCGGCCATCCTGGAGGGGTGGATGGCGACAGTTTTCCGAAAACATGCCCAAATTCAAAGACATGATCGTGAAAGCAGATCAGGGAGGTATTCAATTGAGGATCCATGCGATCGGTGATGAAGCCAATGCGATCCTGTTGGATATTTTAGATACACTCAATGAGGTGAATGGGCCTAGAGATCGTCGTTTCCGATTGGTTCACGCTCAGGTGATCGCTGAGCAGGATTTTGATCGGTTTATGGAGCACGAAGTAGTTGCAGAAGTACAGCCTTATCACGTAACGGACGACATGCGATGGATGGAAGAGCGAATCGGATATGAGCGATGTAAGGGGGCTTATGCATTCAAAACATTACAGGAAAAAGGTTGTTTGTTATCCTTTGGTTCGGACTGGCCAGGAACAAATGCTTCTTATTATCCAATCAACCCAATGTTTGGGCTATATGCTGCTGTAACCCGCCAAACAGTCAATGGTGAGCCTGAGAACGGATGGTTCCCTGATCAGAAGATCTCTTTGGAAGAAGCGCTTTCAGCTTATACCCTGGGCTCTGCATATGGAGCTTTTGAAGAAGACATCAAAGGAACGATCACTCCGGGAAAGCTGGCAGATTTTGCAGTGCTAAACACGGATCTTTTTGAGACTGAGCCATCGACTTGGTTAGAAGCCAAAGTAGACTACACGGTTGTGGACGGAAAGGTAGTATATGATCGTGCTGAAGCAGGAGAATGAAAAAGGCTGTAGTAAATTACTACAACCTTCTACAAACACTAAAAACAATTTACATCCCCGGAAGCGGCATGGCCTCATGCACTTCAATTTCACACCCTCCGGCCCATCCAAGATGTGGATGACCTTGCAAAAGCCCTTTCGCTTCTTCGATATCATTAGCCTGAAGGATCGAATATCCGGCTACTTCTCGAGTACTGTTCTCACTGCTGCCATCGGCATTTAATTTCTGACCTCCCATGAGTGGGGTGCCCAGGTCAACAAGCTTGTCTCCGCATTTTGAAGCCCAATCCATCCAGGGCTTCATTCCGGCTTCCATTTCTTCAGGTGTGGCATTCGCTGATTGAGCAAGCGCTTCTGCTGGCGCATGATAAGTAACAATAAATTTTTTCATTGGGTTTTTGATTTGGTTTTTTAAGAATGACGACTCGGACGAGCAATTGTGGACAATACTCACTATTGAAGCCGCGTCAAGTTTGCTCTAACCCTCTTTGTATCGAATAATGTTGTTGACCATTCCATTGAATATGAAACCATGGAAAGGCAAGACGAGGAACCAATAAAGCCGGCCCCAGAGTCCTAACGGACGAAAAGTAGCGGTCTGAATCAATTGATTGGTTTTGTCCGATTGCCTGACCTTAAATTCCAGCCAGGCATCACCGGGAAGTTTCATTTCTGCAAAGAGTAATAGTCTTTTCTCTTTCTCGTTTGCGTAAAGTACGCGCCAAAAATCAAGGGCATCACCACTTTTGAGGTCATACTGATTTCGACGACCTCTACGTAAACCGACACCCCCCACAATCTTGTCCAGGAAACCCCGGATCTTCCACAGAAAGTTGCCATAGTACCAGCCTCTTTCTCCTCCAATTTGCCAAACATTGGTAAAAACTTCGTTTGGATCACGATCAAATGCTTTCTGTTTGACATCCGTGAAACAACCATGCTTTGGTGCTTCCATCTGATGTAAAAAATGTTCGTTGAAAGCAGGTGTAGCAAAAGAGTCCTTCCAGCTGGAAACAACTTGCTTTTGTTCGATCTTTTGAAAAGTCCTGGCCAGCGATTCCTTGTAGCTCAGCTTATCGATGGATACGATTTCGTCGATTTTGGTGTCCTTACATACAACCTCATTTTTCATACTATCAACGAGGTTTCTTGCGAGACGATATGAAGTCGAAGTTACAAGGTAGAGCCAAAGAGATGAGAGTCTGATGGTCAGGACAGGGACCGTAATGATCAGCCGTCCTAACCCTCTCAATTTTGCAAACTGCAAGAGCATTTGCTTGTAGGTAAGTATGTCCTTACCTCCGATATCAAACGTCTGGTCGTATGCTTTTTCATTGACTAAAACCCCTGTCAAATACTGTAACACGTTGAAAACCCCAATGGGTTGGCATCTACTTAACAACCACTTGGGAGCAATCATGATCGGGAGTTTTTCAACCAGATCTCTAATGATCTCAAAGGAAGAACCACCGGACCCTATAATGATTGCTGAGCGTAAAATGGTTAAAGGCTTTTCTGAGGTTTGAAGGATATTTTCGACGTTTTTGCGTGATGATAGATGGTCAGATAGATTATCATCGTTCGCTATTCCACCCAGATAAATGATCTGTTTCAGTGTGGACGAAGCGCTCCATTTGGCGAAATTTTCAGCGGTAGATGATTCGAGGTGAGCAAATTCCTTGCTGTTTGAGGTAAGCGAATGGATCAGGTAGTAGGCAGCGTCTATTGAAGTTGGAAGTTTGGATAGGTCTTCTTCATTAAGAAAATCCATCTCTATTACCTCCACAGACCTTATGAACTCCTCGTTGAAATCCTCAAAGTCAAAACGGCGCTTATCCCTGACTGGGCAAACCACAAAATGACCTGCTTTTACTAATTCAGGTAACAAGCGTCTCCCAATGTATCCGGTGGAACCGGTCAGAAGGATTTTCATAGCATCCGCAATGTCGACATACCTCCATCAACTGCCAACACCTGACCTGTCATCCATCCGGATTTCTCAGAGAGTAAAAAATGAGCTGCATTGGCAATGTCTTCTGGCATTCCTACACGTTGGAGTGGATGTCGTTTTCCTGAGGCTTCTTTCTTCTCATCTGTTGCCAATAGACGTTCGGCAAGTGGAGTGTCCGTCACGGATGGAGCAACACAGTTGACACGGATCGAAGGAGCTAACTCAGCAGCTAATGATTTGGTCAATCCTTCGACGGCTCCTTTACTTGCTGCCACAGATGTGTGAAAACCCATTCCTTGTTGAGCTGCCACTGTACTGAAGAAAACAACGGACGGATGCTTACCTTTCTTGAGAGCAGGAAGCACCTGTTGGAGGATTTGGATCCCACCCAATACGTTAACGCAGAAATCATGAAGAAAATCTTCTTTCTTTAACCGATGGAATGGCTTAAGGTTGATTGTTCCTGGACAATAGGCATAGCCATCAAGAACTTCCAGATCAAAAGAAAAAGTCTCATCAGACAGCACATCGTATGGAATGTAGTTGACCTGGTCTAACCCATCCAATTCCCTGGGATTTCTAGCAACCGCATAAACATGATGTCCTTCGTGAACGAGCAGCCTGGTCAATTCAAGTCCTATCCCTGTGCTGGCCCCTACAACTAAGAAAGTCTTTGACATGATTTGTGTTTTCTACTCAACCAATCAAAGCCTGAAAGGTTTATCGCTCATTCAGCGAATAGTAGAAATGCAGGACATCCTCTTCCTCAGTAGGTTGGGTGGATCGATAAAAGTTAACGGCATGCTGATCAACCCTGTCTGCTTGCACAAATACCTCCTCAAATCCCTGTTCTTTGCAATAGCTATTGACTGCTGAGATGAGTTGCTTTCCAATTCCCTTTCGTTGAAGTTCGGTATTTACCACCAGATCGAAAATGTAAGCCAAAGGTTGTTCGGCATAGTATTGATCCAGCACGTAAACGGTAAGACCTCCAACAACCTGATTATTGAGCTTGGCTACAAAAACTACAAAATCTTTCTTGCTTAGCAGCTTTTCCAGGTGATCAGCGGGAGGCATCTTGAAGTCTTTCATTTCAAAAACATCCTCAAATAGCTTGAGCAGTGAGACAAAAGTGTCAATCTCTTCCTGATTTAGTTTATGGATCGAAATGTCTGTCATTTTTTTGGCTTTTGGCTTTTGGCTCTTTCTACTTGCTACTCATCTACTGCCTGATCAGCGGTAAACCCATCAACGCCTGGATCATGACACTGGTTGCGATACCAAAGTAGATAACTGCGAAAACAACCAAAAAACGAGTGGATGTTAACACAAAGTAACCAAGAATTGGAAGAACCTGGAGTGCATGCATTCCTACAAAATGTGCGATCCTTAAGTCTCCCTTTGTCAAACTCCAGTTCAAAAACTTAATCCCTAACTCTCCGTCTGGCCCTCCAACTGTGTGAGCCATTTTTGCTCCCATCATTCCACCTTCAAAAGCAAAGATCACGAAGCATATGATTCCGAGCCGGATGCCCCATAGGTATGCAGGAGGTAATTGGGGTAAGGGTTGTGTGAAGAAAAGGATGCCAATGTAAAGAGTGAAAAGTGTCATGATGCTGATGGCAATACCCATCCATTGGAACATGGTGGCATGATAGGAGGAGGAGACATTAAAATGAGAAAGCTCTCCTTTTCCTGCCTGGATGGTGATGTAGATCAATTCAAAAGCAAGAATCCCGATAGCTACCCAGTTGTAAAGTGTAATCGTAGGGCTTGGGGTTAAATGACCAAGATACCAGGCCATACTCCATACAAAGATGGTAGTTGAGAGGAAGAATTTCAGTGGCTTGATCCATGCATTGATGCCGAGGACTTCTGTGTTCGATATATTGATCATCAAGAATGAGAAAAGAGCTCCGATCAAACATAAAGCTCCGAAAATGGTGAGGGGCGCATTTCTTAAGTAAAGCTCATTAAGGAATTCCATACCCGAAACTTACGCTGCTGGAATAGCCGTATCTAGTAAATCATCAGTGAAATGAGAATATTAAGGGTTGAAACCGGAGAAAAGGATAATAAAAAAGCGATCATGAATTCTTCACAATCGCTTCAAATTGGAGTATAGTGTGAGTTATCTACCTCCCATTTTGTTCATTTCTTCTTCGAAAGTCTTTTTGAACTTTTCATAGTCGTAATCGATCTTCAGACGATCATCTGTGGAGAGACGCTCATTGTAAGTGGATAACAATCCATTCGAATCCAGCTCAAGAGCTATATAAGTCTTGTACCTGCCTTCTGAGGTCCTGGTCTGCTTTTCACAGATCACTTTGATACCTCGCAATTCCTGGTCTACTACTTCCCGATTCAAGCCTTCAAAGCGTTCCTCTACCTCTTCCTTGTTGTTGAATTCTCTGGAGTTGACATAATTATCAGTGACTGCTTTTACAGTTGTTTCAATCTGAGATGCGAGATCTGCTCGTGCATTACTCAACGCTTTTTTCTTTGAAACCACCTGGTCGGAACTTTCTCCAATGGAGTTGGATCGAAAGATCTCTGAAGTACCGAAGTATTCAGAACCGGAGCACGGTATAATAACCTCCACTTCATCCTGTGGTATACTAGCCTGAGGTGTTTTCTTGCATGACGTTCCAATAATCGATACTGCCAAAATCAGTAACAGTGCTGTTGATTTATATTGTTTTTTCATAGTAGTACATTTATTCTTTGCTAAAAAAATTCTTGTTTAGAGTCTCTGTGATTTGATCACTTAAGTCTTGTTCTACCGACTGGTAAGCCTTTATTCCGGCCTTGTCATAGCTGGTGTGAAGTCCTTTAATATCATTGAAAGAGTCTGAGAACAGGATCTCTTCATTTTTGTCCTTGATCGTGAAGGTTAGGTCAAGGTATGAGCTGTAAAGGCCGGATGTCTCCGTTCCTTTCCTGGTGTCTGAATCAATTTCCAGTATGTATTCACTTGATTGTGTTTCAATGACGGCTCCACGTTGTGTAAGTATTTTTTCAAAAAGAGGAGCCAGAGTGGTTCGCGAGGTAGGGACACCCAAATTGTGTTCTTTGGAGCGAACTGCGAAAGAAGGCGCAGGAGCGGAAAAGTTGAGTTCGAGTTGAGGAACGGTGAAATCTTCTATTAAGGCATACGTAATCGGATACTTGGAGAGAAAGTCAATATTGGCAGTAATGACCAGTGGTTTGGTAGCATTAGTTCTGGAGATGGTAGCCATCACTTCACCTTCATCATTGGCCACCTTTCGTGAATGAGACGTGTGTTGTCTTAGCGTAACAGGTAGTCCACTTACGTAAGTCCCACTGCTTTTAATCCTGGCTGTAATTGTGAAGGTCTTTTGCTTTTCAGAGGGAAGAAACTCAACGGTTGATCCAGGACTTTTCAGCGAAATGTCACTGATGATCCGTTGAATGCTGGCGTAAGCTTCATTAGCCAATAAGGTAGGCTTACCATCAATATTCACTTCATTCTTTTCATTCAGGTAAGCCGACAAGGTTTCTATTGTCTGGGCATAGAAATGAAGTGACTGAATATATGATTCTTCAGTATAAGCGGTTATCGCATTCTGATACAGATTGGCTGCTTTCTCAACTACTGCAGCTTTTCGTTCCTTTCGGATCCGTGCCAATTCACTTTTATTGAGTCGGTAGTACACCCAATGTTGACGCTGATCGTTCCAGCTATCCACCAGTTCGAATGCTTCAATGGATTCGTTTGTTTTTGCCTTGATCGATGATCGGAATGTTTCACGAAGACCGGACCTGTTCTCGACCTGGTTCAACAACGAAGTGGATTCTATCGTGACACTTATTTCAGATGCCAGGTCATCCAGTGCTTCAGCTTTAGCAGTGGCTTGATATTCCGGATTTTGCATGGAAGCGTTTCCCACTCCTGTGTAGTAGCTATTATCTGCAGGTTTGCGCAGTACCCAGGCTGGGATTTGCTGCTCAGACCTTACCTCTTCTTCTACGGTGAAATTTGTAGTGGTACCAGCCTGTTGAGCCTTACACCCAAATAGAATGAGTATGATCCAAAGTACCCGCATTATCTGAAATATTCATTTACTGACTGGGCCATCTTCTTGGACAATACTTCCTGCACTTTGAATTCCATTTCCTTTTCGGAAAGCTTTATGCGTTTTGCTTCAAACATGGCTAGGAACTCATCTCGAACTGGCCCTTTCTTGTAGATGTTTTCGCCATCCGAGGGGTAGAGATCCAGGTAGTTTCCTGAGTATTCAGCATAGGTGTTTTCATCCTCAAATGCTTCCCGAAGGACATCTGCGGTCAACACTTCACCGGATTCTGTGGCGATCAACTGGTATTGAAAAGTGGCCAAAATGCGTGAGGAGTTCACATACTCTGTGTAGTTGACGGACTTATAAGTGATTTTTTTTAACCCGAGGTTGTCGAGAGCTCCATCTAGTCTTGGCTTGTAAGCGGTCTTTGTAGTTGTGACGAACTCCCCGGGGATATAATCATAGTTGATGAGTTTTACCAATAGGATATTCTTGACTCCCAAAATGCGTCCGAGTCGCGCAGCAGAACTTTCTTCAAGTACACCTGAAAGGCCTAGTTTTTGTTCTTCAATGATCTCATCAAGGTTACTTCGGGTCACGATCCGGATCAGGGGATTTTGCAATTGTGCGACCTCCGCATCCAGATTATCCTTGAAGAGTTCTACTTCATTGAACCGATTTCGATTGCCAATAACGATGGATAGGGTAGTGGCCTGTTCTTTGATCCTGGATTTATATTGCCAAGTATCCTTATAGTTGACAATGATGGTTTCTACTTCATCAAAGGCTTGCCATGCTTCGCTAAGTCTGCCCGAGTCAAAAAGACTCACTGCTTTGTCATAAGCTTCTGCGGCTTGAGATTCCTTTTTATCAGCAGCTTTATTTTCGATTTCTTCAACACGTCTTTGTTTGAGTGCCTCATAGTCATCATAATAATAGCCAGGGATATCCGGTGTTACCTCGAAATACTTCAATTGCTTTTTGTATTTCAGGATCTCATCAAATTCTGCTATTGCGGCCTCTGTTTCTCCTGAGTTTTTGGCGATAAAGAAGTCAGACAGCATGGTCTCTACCACTTTGTCTGAAGTCCTTTTCAAGCCCTGAATGGTTTCGGGTTTGGTTGCATTCTGATGATAAGCCTGCATGAAAGTTTGGGCCGCCTGATCGTACAACCCTGACTTCTCATAAGCCAGTGCCTGTTTGATCAATTTTTTCTGAGCAACCGCACCCGTGGATACTAGTACTAGAAGTATAATGGAAATCACCCGCATAGCTGATTGTTTGTATTTTGAGATTATTTCTGGCTTTCCAGGAAGCGATTAAGTTGTTCAATGGAATCCGAGTAGGTCAGGGCATCATTTACCTGGTAGTAATTGCCTTTATCTACAGTCTTAGGATAAGCTCGCTTGGCCACTTCCAGCTTCTCTTCTTCGTAAGTGAACTCATTCATGAATCCTACTACCTGACTCACGGAGACACAATTGTTATTGATGACTTGCTTGAAAACTGTGAGCTTTTCATCTTCAAATGCTTTTCCGGCGATGGATTGAATCGCCCGGTTGTAGCTGCTACCAGTCATCTCCGGACAGGTATTGACAGGTTGACTTGCAGGCTCACTGGTCGTAGTTGTCGTTGTTGAAGTAGTCGTTACGGTGGTTTCCTCACTTACGTCAGATTCGCTAAAGCTGACACTTACGTTCATTGATTCATCTCCAACTGACAAATTGATACCAACTGATTCTCCCGTATTTGCAGTAGGTTGGCTGGTAGTGGTCGTTGTGGTTGTAACTGTTTGACTGTTTTCAGTTGCGGGAGCCGGACGAGTCGCTTCTTCAACCGGGACGGTTTCATTCTCCTCGGTGGTTTCCAGGTCACTCATATCGACCATTCGCAAAACATATTTGCCTTTTTTGTTTTTCCTGATCACAGCTGTGTATTGTGTGCCTGGCTCCACCATTAATGGGCTTTTGAGTTCCGGCGCACCTGGTGCTTCAAATTTGATTTTCAACTGGGCAAATTCCATATTAAGCCCATCGGCAACTACGCGAGATTGCGGTTCTTCGTTGAATTTCTGTCCATTGACGAATAAGAAGAAGTTCTCTCCGTCTTCCGTATAAGCGATCAATCGTGAGTCCTGAGCATAGATTGATACTGTTGATAGAATTAGTAAACTGGCTATTAAGTTTTTCATTGTAGCAGACGTTTAAAATGTTTCTGCTAAGTACCTAAATAGACCAGGTCCCCCCTAATAAACGATATCTACAAAATATCTACAAGCGATACCTTAATCATTGAAAATCAAAGAGATTGTAGGAAATGAACCAGGTTGGCTTTGCTGTCCAGGTCCATTTTCTTTCGTAACCGATAGCGGCTTTGATCGACACTTTTTGGCGAAATGTTGAGGATCGTTGAGATCTGTTTTGAGCTTAACTCCAGCCTTAGCAAAGTCGCCAGACGCTTTTCTGAAATACTTATATCGGGGTACAGCTGATCCAGTCGGCTAAAGAAACCGGCATAGATACTTTGGACGTGTGCTTCAAACTCTTCCCGATCCTTAGTGATGCTATTGTTAGCGGCTACAATTTGCTGAAGCTGTGTGAAGTGAACTTCATTGCCAGAATTTTTCAACTCTGACAATTGCTCATTAAGTGATTCGATGAATTCGTTTCTCTGGGTGATGCTGGTGGCGAAGTTGATCAGTTCCCTGTTTTTATGTTCAAGCTCTGCTGCAATCATTTGCTGCTGATTTTGTAATTGTTTCTTTTCCGCATCAGCTGCTTCCTGCTGCTTTTTCCGGGCAGTCTCCTCCGTACCAAGGATCGTTCTCTTGAAGAATGCGACAATAATGAAAAAGGTGATGAACCTTAGGGCAAGTCCCAGATCGTCATTCAGGATGTCCTCCCAGCCAAAAAGGAACAAATAGAGTCCAAAGAAAATTGAAATAGGGGTCCATATGGAATCAAACAATACAAAGCCTATCAGGATACTGATCAGTAGCCAGTAGCCCATATTGGATTCATTTCCCCCATTAAGGAAGCTGGTCAGGATATAGCCAATCCATAGGAATAAAAACAATATTCTCCCGACATTGGTCAATTTTCGATAATTAAGAAAGACGATAATAGAGAGAATACCAGCCCAAGCAAGGTGTAGAACTCCGGGATAAATACTGCCGTCGGATACTTTCACAACAGCATTAAGGATATTGATCAAGAGGGATAAGGAGCAGGTGAAATTCAGAAATCGGATCTTTCTGATCTCAGCGAGATCTGTGTCGGGATCAACGCCTAAATTGATGATGCTGGTTACCAGTTTTCTCATGATCATGGAAAAACTGACCCAAAGCTAATTTTTAATTGGTAACCGTTTTACCTGAATAGATGATTCATCATTGTCGACCCTTGTGTATGCCGCATAGATGTATTGCCCCGCCTTCTCAATTTGTGGAAATCCACTGGCTCTTGCTTCATCGGTTTCAGCTATGGTTATTACATCATCAATAAGACCAGAAGATCTGACAAACGCCAATTTTATAATCGTCTTTTCCTCAGTTCGTGTCAGCCAACTTACGACAGCCTGATCTGCATCCAGCATTAAAACATCAACTCGCCCCAAAGGAAGCAAACCATCAATGAGAATGGGTTCACTAAAATTACTTCCACCATCTTGTGAGAAAGCTAGCTTGACTTTTGGTTGTCCCTGAGCGGCTGTGAACCATGCAATTGCCACTGAATTACCTATGGCATCAGCTCTTGGTCCATTGACGGGACATCCTTCGATGTTCCAGTTGTCGTTATAAACTGATTGTGGTTTTGTCCAGCCATTATCTAATAACCGAACCTTAAAGATGTCCCTGATCTCCAATGCTGAACGGTCACGGTAAAAGTAGACAGGCCCACTGGCAGTTTGGACTCCTGTAGTTTGACAACAGTCACAGATGCGATTGTCCAATTCCGACTCTTCAGTCAAAGTTCCTTCCATATCTATTGCTGCAGTTCTCAATGTCATTGCCCCACCTGAACCATGGCCATCTTCGGAATCATGTCCTTCTCCTCCTGAATCATGTCCTTCTCCTCCTGAATCATGTCCACCACCGGTGTTGCGACCATCCAACCATGCCAACCTGAAGGCACCTTCCTGTTGTGGCAGCATGGTAACGAAACCATGTTCCGTAGGAGTGCCATCATCATGAGGGATCAGGGCATCCGACCAGGTATCCGCACCGGCTTTTTTGATGACAATGTTCACATCATAAGAATATGTCCCTGTTGAGCTCTTGGCCAGGTAGTGTGCCATCATGTTTCCTTTGGAATCCACCGCTACCATAGGGTAGTCAGCCCAGTTGACAAACCAGTCATTGCCGCTTGCGATTAATTCGGGATCAGACCAACCTCCGTCATTAAGTCTCGAATAATTCAACTCTACCCAGCCTGAATCCTTTTTCTCCACCCATGAAAAGTATAAATGTCCGTCCGCACCGGTGATCAGGTAAGGGAGTGAAGCATTTTTTCCGGAGGGTGCTACAAAGGAATCTATTTCTCTCGATGCATTTGAACTTTGTCCTGTTGTCTTCCTCTCATTCGAACATGAGAAACAGAGAATAGCGATAATAAAGGCGTAAACAGATGTTTTCATACTAGTCTGGAGCATTAGTGACTTCAAACACAATCTTAATATCATCCCAGCTGATAGATATTGTTCCTTTCGTTTCATCGATTTCTTTCACCTCGTAAGTAAGAGACTCTATAAACTCATTAAGTTTCACAGGTTCAACCTGCACTCTAACTACATCCTCAGCTTCATTGTAGTCATCTGCCAAATGTTGATCCCAATTAGTATTAATTATTACTGTCCATTGGTCTTCTCCTGGAATGGTAAAAAGTCCATATTTCCCTTTTTCAACATTCACCCCACCAATTGTAACGTTATTAGTGAAACTGATTGAAGTGGCTCTGTGTGCCCCTGTTACCCATACTTCGCCAAAGCCAACAAGGCCTCCGAAAATTTGTCTGCCTCTTTTACTGGGAGAACTGTACTCGATGTGCACGTGATTGTTCCCAATATTGGTCATGGCCATTTTCTTTGGGCTTTTGGGTTTGCTTTCCGCACTGCTCTCCGATTGAGCATGAGCTGAATGATCGTGTTCTGTTGATTCTGATTGCTTTTCTGAATTACTACATGACCACAATAAGATCACGCTTGCTAATAAGATGAATAGGTTTTTCATAGTCTCTAAAAAATTATGTTGGATAAAAATTCATGATTAGTTGGATTTAAAGGGAGGGCCCTAAGACACCTCCCTCACTCACATAGCCGGGTTATTATTTAAGTTCTTCTTCTACGTTCCCGCAGGTAAGCATCACATCACCGAAATAGGGATTTAGCACTTGATCCGAGTCGCTTAGCCAGAATGCACCCATATTGTCGAATGCCATAGGACAAAACTGTCGGTACCCACCTGTTTCCACTTCAAACTTCAAAATGGTCTGATAGAGTTGATCACTCAGCGGAGACAATGCTCCTCTGATATTTTCGACATCAGATTCCTGTGTGATATACTCTGTCGTTTTCATGAGAACGTCAAGGTCCTTCATCCATTCTTGATGTGCTGATGAGTTGATGTGTTGATTTGCTGATGTTTTGATTGATTTTATTTTCGCTACTAAAGGCAAAGCTGCTTTTTTTGCTTTGTCAGCGTCCGTTTCTATCAGTGCGTTTTTAACAGGAAGGTATAATTGGAATATTTCAAAGGCACTTTGTTGGACTTTCTGCAGTTGATCTTCGTCCAGTCCCTCAATCAGCACATTGTCAAATTCATTAATCTCCACATCAAACATTAGATCGTCAGAGTTATCCATCTGATGAGAAGAACCACTTATATTACCATGGTCATGACCAGTCATTGCCTTGCCACCTTCGGGGCTCATCATGCTTGGCTTACCCGCCAACTGCGCTGCTGCATCAATACTGAATGTACCATTTACAGCTATTTCTTCTCCATCTTCAAGACCTTCTTCAACAATGTAGTTATCACCATAGGCTGAACCCAGCGTTACTTCTCGCATTCTAAATGAGACTCCTTGATCAGTAGCGCTTTTGACATAGACGACAGAGCGTTTTCCAGTCCACATGATTGCGGACTTGGGTACAATTAAAGCTTCTTCTCCTTTGGAGTCGGCTTTAAGTTTTCCGCTTACAAACATTTCTGGCTTCAAAAGATTATCAGTGTTCGCTAGCTCTACTCGTACCTTGGCCACCCTTGTGCCTGGATTAATAACTGGATCAACGTATGTCACTTCTCCATTAAATGTTTTTCCCGGAATTGAAGCAACAGCAAATTCGATTTGACTTCCAATCTTCACCCATTGGAGGTCTGCCTCGTAGGCATCAAATAAGACCCATACTCTTGAAAGGTTAGAGACTGTATATAGTGAAGCACCCTGCTTAATATAATCACCTTCATTAACCATTTTCTCTTTCACATAGCCTGAAGTCTCAGCAAGAATTGGAAGAGTGGTTAGAGGCTCATTGCCAGCAAGTATTTCATCGATCTGATTATCTGTTAATTTCCAATTGGAAAGTTTTCTTTTTGCCGCATCAAAAAGCGCAGGTTGAGTATCCTTGATTTTCTGAGCTTCAAAAAGCTCTTGCTGGGCAGTGATCAGCATAGGAGAATAGATGGTAGCAATGGTCTGGCCTTTTCTCACATAATCACCGGTGAAATTGACATTTAAAGATTCAATTCGACCTGGAATGTGTGATGACTGAGATGTTACTCTTCGTTCATCTTCGACAACCTTACCTGTCATTGTAATTTCCTTGGTCGGATTCCCTTTGGACACTTGCCTGGTAACAATATTGGCAAGCTGTATAGCAGTATTTGACATCTTAATAGCAAGGACATCTTCGCCTCCTTCGTCATCTTCAAGAGGGATTAATGCCATTCCACAAATGGGACATGAACCTGGTTCGTTTTGACGGATTTGTGGGTGCATTGAACATGTCCAAACGCCGTTCTCATCAACCGTATGTTCATGAGTTGATTCATCGATGTGCTGATTTGCTGATGGTTTGATTAGCCAGCCAATAGCAGCTCCTAACATTAAGATGCCAACAATTTGGACAGCTTTTTTCTTAAGTAGATTTTTCATGACTTGTTCATGTTTGATCTCGTACTCGAGATGATTTTGCTTAATAATTTTTTGATTGAAAGCAGTTTGCTTTCAAGCTCCTGATTTGGGTCAGGATACGTATTTGATCTTTTACAGAGTAGGAGCCAATATTCTGTTTCTTCAGTTTCCTTGGCTGCAATCTTCAATTTGTGGACAAAGTCCGCCTTGCTCTCACAGGATTGCGCTTCTCTTATGTTTGCTCCGATGCTGGTTCCCGATTTGAGGATTTGCTTTGCAATGACAAATTTCTTTTTCTCCTCAAGTTTTTCAGAGAATTCAATAACTCTTAGCGCGAACTCAAAACTTATCTCCACTATTTCATTTCTCTTTTCCATTAATCTTTATCAATTAATCATCACGTTAACACATCGTTTCATCAGCTTATCGACTCATCAAGTAATCAAGTTCGGCAACTTTTGTCTTTAGTCTTGTTTTCGATTTTTCTTGTTTTAGGCGGTAGCCAAGCAACTCCATCTGAATCCGGAGTAACTCATCCAAGTCTTCACCAGAGTCACTAAATGCGGTGAACAGGAGGTTTTGAATTTGTTGTGTTTCCAACAACTGGACAGCATAGAGTTCTTGTAGCTTCAACTCTCTGTTAGCTTCAAACTTCAATTTTTCATATTGTGTACTGAGTGCATTTTCCTTGTTCTCAATGGAGAATTGAAGCCCCTCGATTCTCAACTCAGTTTCTCGTTGCGCTTCTTTGTACTTGCCTCTGAAAATGGGTAGACTCAACGTTACCATCGGCATGAAGGCATTCTTGCCATTGTCGGCTACATTGAGGTCCGTTCTTTCACCAATGATCATGTAATCAACTCCCGCACCAAGCCTCGGTAATCCTGATTTTTCAATTACTGTTAGTTGATTTTGGTTTGCCTCAATTCTTTTTGAAAGCTCTTTTAACCGAGGATTGTCGGTCCAATCAGGTTCTTCCAGAAGAGTAAAATCAAGGTATGTTGAATCAGTTAGCGTAACAGTTGTTGTGTCTGTACGATTGAGGAGTCGATTGAAAGCTACAAGAAGAGGTCTTTTTTCATCCTCAATGAGACCGAGTTCTGTTTCTATCTCTTTTTTCCTTAGATCAATTCTTAGTACGTCAGCCAGGCTCGTTTGCCCATTCTCATATTTGATAGTCGCAAGGCGCTTCCATGAATCAAGCAGTTGCAGGTTTTGCTGCTGGATTTCCTGAATCTGTTCAAGTTCAACCAATGGAAAATAAGCTGCCGCAACCTGAAGCCTAACCTTGTTTTGCTCGTCGACGAATCTCTGGTAACTGGCTTCAGCTTGGAGAGTCGCTACATCTCCCTTAGCTTTTAACGTTCCAAACCAAGGGAACATCTGTGTCAGAGAGAATCGAGCTTGTTGCGGACCCACTCTCGTCTCGACAGGAGAAATGAAGTATCCGAATGAAATGGTAGGATCTGGCAGACTATTTACTTGCTGAACCCTGGTCATGTCAGCCTCAAATTGCTTGTATTTGGCTTGGACGGCAGGGTTGTTTTTCAGGGCTAGTTGTTGATACTCCTCGAGGACTTGTGCTTCTGATAAAGGAGAAGTTAGAAGATAGAGGGTAGAAGCTAGAAGTTTCAGACTCAAAAATCTAACCTCTAGCTTCCAGATTCTTGTTCCTGATCTACTTTCCATAGTTTTTCCAGTTTTGATGAAGCGTAGTAAGCATTTTTCCGATCTCGTTGATCTCGGTAATCAGTATATTAAATGTGTCCTGATCAATGTATTTGCATTCGAGAGCAAACTTCAACCAGTTTTCTGTTTCTGCGTTCGAGCGTAATGCGGTAACAAGATGCTGTTTGAATATGGCTTCATAAGTTCGCTTAGCCCATCCTTCGACAATGTTTGAACTGACAGATCGCGAAGACCTTGTTATTTGTGACGTAAGTGAATAAACCTCCTCTTTGGGAAACCCTCTCGTCATCCAAAAAATACCCATCGCCATCTTGAATGAGCGATTATAAACTTCCAGATCTTTGTAAGACTTTATCATCCTAACTTCTACTTTCTAACTTCTCCGGGAAGAAGTAATTGGAAACTTTGACCATTCATTCTTAATTTATCCACGTGTCCCATTATTGATCTATCAGAGGTGATCACATGCATATGAAGATTGCTATCATGATGCGTATAAATTCCTTTTGCATTGGTTGCATAGAATCCTAGTATGGTCACATCCTGACTTAATAGGTTACCCTTGAATGCCCCTTCCTTATGCTTGTTAAAATCTCCGTTAACAGGATCAAAATTGATTACATGGTAGTCTAACTCAGGAGTGCCTAAAAGTTGAAACGGGAATGGCTCAGAAATACCTAATTGACTCGCTTTCTGAACCAGAAGTGCATCTAGGTCATCAGTACCCTCAACTTGAATCGTGTCCCATAATTCAACTTGGCTATACACAAACAAGGTAGCTTTGAGTTCTTCGACTTCTCCAATTACAAGATCTTCATCTTGAACATAGGAAGCATAAATTTTCCCATCTAAAACCAATACTTCTCCGGACAATTTTGACATTGCACCCAGTCCGTATGTGCCCTTTTTGATCAGAGTGTCAAGGCTCACTCTGGTTTGAAATTGGCCCTGATGCATGATCTCACGAAGTGCTCCAACACTATTAACCATAATCGTTTTGTCCTCCTGTTTTGCGCAGGAGAAAGCACTTCCTAGAAATAGAATAAAAGCTAATTTCTTCATGGCTGATTTCTTTTGAGTTGATATTCAGCTCTCGATGAATAGAGCACTGGTACGATGAAATAGGTTATAGCTGCGAAGAGCATTCCACCGAAAGCAGGTATTGCCATTGGGATCATAATATCAGATCCCCGGCCCGTCGATGTTAGAATTGGAAGTAGAGCGATAATGGTGGTCGCTGAGGTCATCACTGCTGGTTTAATCCTTCTTTTACCGGCCTCTATCACAGCAGCCCGTATTTCCCAAACAGAGGTCGTTTTGTTCTTCTTAAAGCTTTGATCGAGATAAGTTCCCATCAATACTCCATCATCCGTTGCTATTCCAAATAAGGCAATAAAACCTACCCAGACGGCCACACTTAGGTTGATCGTATGGACCTGGAAGAGGTCACGCATATCAATTCCAAAAAGCGTAAAATTTGCAAACCAGTCCTGACCAGAGAGCCAAAGTAGAATGAACCCTCCGCTAAATGCCATTGCTACCCCTGTGAACACCATAAGTGCTGTTCCAACCGATCTGAATTGGAGGTACAGAATGAGAAAGACAATTGCCAATACAACAGGAACAATGATAGATAATCGTTTCTCGGCCCGTACTTGATTTTCATAGGTACCGGAGAACTTGTAGCTGATGCCCATCGGAACGGTGAGTTCATCTGACTCTATTTGATCAAGTATTGCTTGCTGAGCATCATTAACTACATCGACTTCAGAAAAACCATCTTTTTTATCGAAGAGCACGTAACCAACCAGGAAGGTTTCTTCACTCTTGATCGCCTGTGGTCCTCTCATGTATTCTACATCAAGGATTTGCTCAATTGGTACTTGTGCTCCGGTAGGTGTGGCAATCAGAATTTTCTTGAGTGACTCTGGATCATCTCGAAGTTCTCTTGGGTATCGAACTCTGACAGGGAATCGCTCTCGTCCTTCAACGGTTGAAGTAATCTTAATCCCACCAATCGCAGTTTCGATTGTCTGTTGAACATCGTCGATGTTCAGACCATATCTTCCAATCTTCTCACGATCAATGTTCAAATGCATGTAGGGCTTACCTACAATGCGATCAGCAAAAACTGCTTCTTTTTTCACCGAAGGCACTCCTTTAAGAATGTCCTCTAGTTGCAATCCGAATTGCTCAATGGTTTGAAGGTTAGGCCCGTAAACCTTAATACCCATTGGAGCCCTCATTCCCGTTTGGAGCATGACTAGCCTGGTTTCAATTGGCTGAAGTTTTGGAGCAGAAGTAACCCCTGGAATTTTTGCTACTCTCACTATCTCACTCCAGATATCGTCTGAGGATTTGATCTCTGGCCTCCAGTTGCGGTAGTACTTACCGTTTTCATCTTCGATCAACAGTTCTTCAAGATTGTTGGAAGTTAGAAGTTGGATGTTGGATATTAGATCAACAGTATCTGTTCCATTAAAGTACCATTCCTTCTCCGAGTCCAACTTCCAGCTTCTTCCATCTAACTTTTTTCTATTCAGGATGAAATTGCTAGCACCATCCACTTTGTACCTTACACGATGACCTTTCTCATTCGTGCGAAACTCCGGCTTGTAATTGATTACATTTTCAAACATGGAAATAGGGGCCGGATCAAGTGCTGATTCTACTCGCCCCAGTTTCCCAACCGTCAACTCAACCTCTGGAATATTGCTAAGAAGCATATCCAATTGAGCTACCACCTTGCGATTGTATTCAACTCCCGAATGAGGCATAGAGGTAGGCATCAGAAGGAAGCTGCCTTCATCAAGAGAAGGCATAAACTCTTTTCCAATACCAGGGAAAGTATGAGCTAAATACGACCAAACTTTGTTAGTGCGTACATTCAAATCTACTTTGTCAAAAGCACTTGGAATGAAGCCAAATACAGATCCAAACCCGAACCAGATGTTGACGGCTAGTAGAATTAATAAGGCCGGTATGAAAAGAAAAGCAGCTTTGTTTTCAAGACACCAATTCAGTAAAACCTGGTAGTACTTTTCTACGAGCGTGAAAACCACCAGAATGAATGCTATAATCAGTCCAACAAACAAGAAGTTGAGAAGTAAGCTGTTCTGCGCTCCTAACGGGAGCCAATATTTTGATAGTAGCCATGTGACAGCAACAAGTACAGCAATTAAGCTGAAATTCCTCGTGAACAAATTTTGCTTGGGAATTAAGGTCTTAATGAAATGTCCTGATCCAAAAACTGCTAAAACGACACCTGCCCAAACACTTTCAAATATCATCACCAGTAATCCAAGTATGATAAGACCGGCATTTATTACTCTCGCCACTTTCTCACTCCTTATTCGTATTCCGAAAAACCAATGCGCCAGGGCTGGCAGTATGAGTAGGGAAACTATTAGCGCTGCTATCAAAGCAAATGTTTTAGTGAAGGCAAGGGGGCGGAAAAGTTTACCTTCTGCTGCCTCCATGGTGAAAACCGGAACGAAGCTGACTATGGTTGTCGAGACCGCAGCTAATATTGCTGAACTAACCTCTGAAGCTCCATTATAAATTGTCTGGATCAACCTTTGATCTTCGGGAGCTTCTTTTAGGTGTTTGATCACATTCTCGGACAGGATCACGCCAAGATCTACCATTGTTCCAATGGCGATTGCAATTCCTGACAATGCCACGATGTTAGCATCAACACCGAAGTATCGCATTCCGATAAACACCATGAGTACCGCAATAGGTAATAGGCTGGATATAAGTAGTGAAGCTCGTAGGTTAAACACCATCACAATCACAACCAGAATTGTGATCAGCACTTCCAGCGATAGCGCCTCCTCCAAGGTGCCTAATGTCTCCTGGATCAATGTCGAACGATCATAAAAAGGAACAATCGTCAATTGGCTAACTGTCCCATCAGCGAGTGTTTTGGTCGGAAGCCCGGGGGCTATTTCATCGATTTTGTCTTTTACATTATTGATTACCTGAAGGGGATTAGAACCATACCTCGCTACCACAACACCGCCTACAACCTCAGCTCCGCCTTTGTCCAAAACACCTCGTCGTGTTGCCGGGCCGAGTGAAACAATCGCAATGTCTTTCACTCTGATTGGGATATTATCCTGGACAGCAACAACAGCTAACTCCAGATCCTCAAGGCTCTTGATGTAGCCAAGACCTCTGACAAGGTATTCGGCCTGGTTGATTTCAATGGTTTTGGCACCTACATCCTTGTTGGATTTTTTGACAGCCATCATAACCTGATGAAGCGGAATGCCAAATGTCTTCAAAGCATCAGGATTTACGTCAATCTGGTACTCTTGAACATATCCACCAATAGAGGCTACTTCCGATACTCCTTCAGCAGCATTCAAACCATATTTGACATAGAAGTCTTGAACTCTTCTAATTTCATGCAAATCCCAACCACCTGTTGGTCTTCCATCTTTGTCACGACCTTCTATCGTGTACCAATACACCTGCCCCAATGCAGTGGCATCCGGGCCCAATGTAGGTTGTACACCATCAGGTAGTAGACCTGAGGGAATTGAATTGAGTTTTTCAAGAATCCTGGAACGACTCCAATAAAACTCAATGTCTTCATTGAAAATGATGTAGATACTAGAGAACCCGAAGATTGAAGAACTGCGAATGGACTTAACTCCAGGAATACCAAGTAAATAGGTTGTCAAAGGATAGGAGATTTGATCTTCTATATCCTGGGGAGAACGACCCATCCACTGAGTGAAGACAATCTGTTGATTCTCGCCGATATCAGGAATGGCATCTACTGGAACTGGATCTGACGGCAAACTGCCTAATTCCCATCCAAATGGAGCGGTTACTACACCCCATATCACCAAGCCAAGCAACATCAGCGTTGTTACCAGTTTGTTCTCCAGAAAGTACTTTATGATTTTGTTTAACATATGTTTGATTGTCTGATGTGATAATGATTTGATGTACTAATTCCTAATCAGCACATTAGCATATCGAAACATCAATCAATCAAATCAAGAAAACCTGATGCAAGACTCGGATGTCCTGATCGGGGAGGGGGGGGGCGTAGTGATAATATTCTACTTGCCTGTCAGAAGAGAAGTATGTGTCTTCAAGCAGTACATAAGTGATTGCTGCCAAAAGATACAAGTCTGTAGTCGACTTAAAATCGAATGAGGATTTGGTCAACTCATCCACCTTGAGTTCCTGGCTTGTATCTTCACAGCACGGCATTTGGATAGGCTTACCGTTCTCTGTGCAGGGACTGGCTGACTCGTTGATCGCTACAGACACCAATCGACCCATACAGTAGTGCTTATTAAGCGTAACACCTGTTGTGGCTACCAGCAGCAATAGCGATAATGATATGGTAAAAACCTTTTTCAACTGTTCAAATATACGGATTGTGGCTCTTTTGGATTTACAAGATTTTGATCAGACGTTATATTTCAAAGCAAATCACCTCAACCTAAGGCTATTTCCAATCACTGAGGCGGAGCTAAGGCTCATAGCCAGCGCGGCAAGCATAGGGCTAAGCAATAGACCAAAAAACGGGAATAAAACACCAGCTGCTATAGGAACTCCCAGGACATTGTAAATGAACGCAAAGAAGAGGTTTTGCTTGATGTTGCGCATAACATCCGTACTAAGTTTCCTTGCGCGAACGATCCCATCTAATTCGCCTTTTACCAAAGTAAGACTTGCACTTTCAATTGCCACATCGGTTCCGGTTCCCATTGCGATACCAACATTTGCCTGGGCAAGTGCTGGTGCATCATTAATACCATCACCGGCCATAGCTACAATTTTTCCGGATGCTTGAAGTGTTTTAACCTTTTCGAACTTGTGCTCTGGTAGCAAATCAGCTTCATAACCATCAAGTTTGAGCTTATCTGCGACCGCTTTTGCAGTGTAATTGTTATCACCTGTCAGCATGATCACCTCTAATCCTTGTTGCTGCAAATGCCTGATCGCAGACGCAGACGCTTCTTTGATTGGATCTGATACACTGATGAAACCAGCAATTTCATTGTCAATGACCATAAACATAACCGTCTCACCTTCAAACTGCCTTTTTTCTACATTTTCCTGAAAATCTGACGCTAGACTTAATCCAAATTCTTCCAAAAGTCTTTTGTTCCCGATGGCAACCTGTGCTTCACCTATTTTGCCAATTACCCCTTTTCCGGTGATTGATTCAAAATCAGCTACTTTCTTAGGTTTCAATCCTCTTTCTTCGGCTCCTTCAATAATGGCGTGTGCCAAAGGATGTTCACTACTTGCCTCAAGTGAGGCAGCCATCGTTAAGATGAAATCTGCCGTATGCTTTTCAGTTTTGGTATAAACATCCCTAAGAGATGGTTTACCTTGAGTGATCGTACCTGTTTTGTCTATGACAAGCGTAGTTACTTTATGCATCTCCTCGATCGCTCTGGCATCTTTGACTAATACTCCTTGTTTAGCACCCTTTCCAGTTCCAACCATGATTGACATTGGTGTCGCTAAGCCTAATGCGCAAGGACACGCAATGATAAGGACGGTTACAGCGCTTGTAAAGGCATAAACAAGTTTTGGATCAGGTCCCCAGATTGCCCAAACAGCAAAAGATATGATGGAGATCGTTACAACAATTGGCACAAAATAGCTGGATACCTTATCGGCTAAATTCTGGATAGGCGCTTTGGTGCGACTGGCTTTATTTACCATCTCAATAATCTGGGCGAGTAAGGTGTCGCTACCCACTTTAAGTGCTTTCATCCGGAAAGCGCTGGTGCCATTGATGGTACCACCTATTACCTTATCTCCATTGGTCTTCTCTACAGGTACAGGTTCACCGGTGATCATTGATTCATCAATGCTACTTTTTCCTTCGATTATTTCTCCATCTACCGGTACTTTTTCACCTGGTTTGATCTTTATGATGTCATTTAACTGGACATGTTCCAGAGGAATGGTCATTTCCTCGCCGGCTCTGATTACTGTGGTTTCAGGTGGAACAAGATTGAGTAGCTCTTTGATTGCGGAATTAGTTTGGCTTCTTGCTTTTGCTTCCAATAATTGTCCTAGAAGAATGAGTGTAAGGATGACAACTGCTGCCTCAAAATAAAGATGAACAGCACCGTTTTGATTTTTGAATTGATCTGGAAAGATGTCCGGGAACAGTAATGCAACTATACTGAATAGGTAGGCGGAACCAGCACCGAGCATGATCAATGTCCACATGTTTGGAGAGCGATTAATAATCGACTTATATCCTCTGACAAAAAAGGCACGGCACGAGTAGAAGATCACCGGAGTGCTTAATACAAACTGTATCCAACCCCACGTTTGATCGCTTGCAATTTCTGTGAGCGATACGCCTACCATCTCGCTCATTGCTATGAAAAAGACAGGTAGCGTAAATACAACGGAAACCCAAAATTTGGTTAGCATTGATCTGTATGCCATTTCTTCCTGAGAATCCTCACCACTCGTGGGTGCTTTTGGTTCTAAATCCATACCGCATATCGGGCAACTTCCCGGTCCGTTTTGAACAACTTCCGGGTGCATCGGACAAGTGTATTCTACTACGTATGCTGTGGTGGTCTCTCTTTCCAGGTCCATTCCACATTTTGGGCAATCACCCGGTTGATCATACTTTTTATCCCCTTCGCAAAGCATTGGGCAATAGTATGTTCCTTGTTCACCTTCGTCTTTCTTCTTGATCTTCGGGAGAGGTTGAGGTGATTCTTGGTACGACCCGGGTAGGTGGATGTCATAACGACCTCTGTTATTTTTCAAGGCCTCTTTAAGCTCTTCGATGGGTACGTTTGATTCCATCTCCAAAATTGCATTCTTTTTAGCTAGATCAACAAAAACATTTGAAATACCTTCAACTTCTGATAGCGTTTTCTCCACGTGCTTTCTGCAGCCATCACAGGTCATCCCTGTTATAGTGTATTCTGTTTCCATACTTTCAATTTTCCCAATACAAAGAACGTGAGAACCCTATGATGGGGGTTAATATAATTTTCGGAAAGATGTGTAAGATTTCTGCTTTATTTAGCCTATGCTATCCAGAGCTTTCCGATCCAACGCCAACGGTTGAAGTTTCTTGAACTCAGAGGGAGTCATTCCTGTGTTTTTCTTAAACTGGTTGGAAAGATGCTGGACACTGCTGTAGCCAAGCCTGTGTGCAATCTGACTAAGATTAAGTTCATCATAGGTCAGAAGTTCCTTGATCTTCTCAATTCTTTGAAGGATAACATAGCGTTCAATAGTTATCCCCTCGACAGAAGAAAAAAGGCTGCTCAAACTGTGATAATCTTTCCCGATTTCTTGTTCTATGTACGTTGAGAAGTTCGTAGAAAGCGGTTGTTTACTGTGATGAATTTGATTAACAATGAGGCTTTTAACCTGCTCTATCAGTTGACCGTTTTTATCTTCCAGCACCTCAAAGCCTCTACTCTTAAGACAGAGTTTGATTTGATCCTTTTGGTGATCATCAATGGATTCACCTAGTACCACCTCACCAAGTCTGATTTCCTGAACCGGAATTTGCAACTTGTGAAACTCCTCCTTCACTGCCTCTATGCAACGATTACAGACCATATTCTTAACATGAAATTGCCTTTGCATGATTCTAAGTTAAACAATACAATGTGTCAAATGATTTCCGTTCTTTAATCCAATGATTGTGTGATTGTATAGGTTTTGTAGCCTTAATTGCATTTTAATGTTCGCAATAAGTGTGTTCATTTATATTGGATGCGACATAGAAGACTCAAGCCTGGTAATCAAGCCCCGTCATTTACCCTGCCTTCGATCACTAATACTACTTTTTCATTGAGTGATCTGAAAGGTCGAAAAGTGCTGCTGATCTTAAACAGATGGATGAATTGCCCGTTTTGTTCGCTTGCATTGATGCAGATCGCTCACCAGTCGTCCCGACTTAAACTACTAGGAGTGGAAGTGGTTATGGTATTCCCTTCTTCCATTGACCGTATCAATCGTAATCTTCCAAAATTGGATTCAGGCAGTATTCATTTTTTATCTGATGAATCGCTTACCGTTTACAAATTGTATCAAGCGGAAGCAAGCTTCAAAGGAGAAATCGCCACATTACTGGATCTGCCAAACCTGATGAAAGCACTGAAACACTTGAAAGCGGATTCTATTTTGTTCGATGGGAAACTAAATCAACTTCCCTGCAGCTTCCTGATCAATGAAGACCTGACCTTGTTCGAGGTAAAATATGGTCGTACATTTTCTGATGTTATTGATTTTAATCGGGTTGAACAATGGGCTACTGAATTGAAGACTAAACAGGAGCGATTCCAGTATTACCTGGATTCTATTCAGGAAGGTAATTAGCTGAATACCTTTAATATTATAATATTTAAAGTCCATCGTCGGCCATTCTGGTTATTTCGCGTTGAAGGAAGTCTATGACATTTAATGTTGATATTCTAACATTGGTAGCTGTTCTTGGCACGTTTCAGGGATTGGTGTTTTCCCTGGTTTTTTGGATCAAAAACAAAACCTTTTCTAACAAGCTGTTTTCACTGTTTCTTTTCGCGACAAGTTTTCGAATTGCAAAAAACATCCTGGTCCATTTGGATATGCTAAACCCGGAGCTTTTTCCCAATACCAGCATATGGCGAACGATGGTATACTTTGGTTTGTCCCATCAGTTTGCCATCGGACCACTGCTTCTGTTGTACTTCCAATCCAAGCTCAAGCCAAAGTATGAATGGAGTGCAAGGCAGTTGCTTCATTTTGTGCCTTATGTGATCCTGATGGTGATCAGCCCATTCATTACCTGGAACTTTTGGAAGTGGGGAGGGCTGTGGGCATCTTATGTCTCCATCCTGGTTTATTTTTTGCTCAGCCTGGTCGTGTTTTACCAATACCGATATCAAGCGGACCGTGGAACGAATCGATGGTTAGGCTGGTTGCTGCTCATCATCGCCATGCTGTTGATCGCTTACTCCCCCAAACTCTTTCAGTATATCGGATATGTAGGAGGGGCCACATTATATGCGATAGCTGTACTGGGAACCGGATATGTCATGTTGGTCGATAAAGGAACGATCTCCTTTTTCCGGACTAAGTATGAATCTTCAGCGCTGAACAAAGATCAGGTAGCCAAGATCAAAAAAGATCTTCAGCAATTAATGCTTAATGATCAACCATACCTTGATGCAGAGTTAACACTTCAGTCTCTCGCGAAGCTACTTGGTATTCATCCGCATCACCTTTCTCGAGTCGTCAACCAGCAGTTTAAGATGAACTTCGCGGATTACATCAACTCATTCCGTTTGAAAGAAGCCACGAAGCGATTGACAGACCCTGCTCATGCTCACTTAAAAATATCAGCCTTGGCGTTTGACTGTGGGTTTAATTCAGTGCCCACGTTTAATACACTGTTCAAGAAAGTTCATAAGGTGACTCCCTCAGAATTCCGAAAGCAGCAACCCTAATCAATAGCTAAGATCAAGTGGCTTTCCCTTATCGAAATCTTCTTTAGTAACAGGAACTCCATTGATATTGCTGGTATCCCAATCCTGGGCAATTTTCCATCGACCTTCTTCTTTTCTCAAAACAATATGGAAGCGTGCATAGAATCTTCTCTCGTCTTCTCCTGGCTTTTTGGAGATTACCTCGTAATAGCCAACTTCATAACCTATATCACCTGTATAATATCGGTGCTCCAACCAGAAATCAATGGTGCGTTTGGCATCACTTTTTCCCTCATAGACTTTCATGAGTCGATCAGTATATACTTTACCAGCCCTAATTCCGCTTGAGGGATTGATCCGCATAACATCAGCAGTATGTAAGGCTACAAAAGCCTTTGCGTCGCGCTGCTCCCAGGCTTTCTTAAACGGTTTCCAAAGTTGCTCATCAACTTCTGCCTCGATGGCAAGATTACGTTCTGGTTGGGCAGATACAATAAGTCCGACCATGATCAAAACAAGAAATACACTTAGTCTTTTCATGTTACTGTTTTTTGTTTGACCAAGAATACAATCCACCGGATAAGGTTCTTTTTAAAATCATAATTCTTAAGGACAAAAATTCATTAACAGTTCTTAACAATTATTTGTACAAATCAACAACTAATTGATAACTTGTACGTTTGTACAACAAATTATCGATCATGAGAGGTGAACATTTAGGGGAATTAGAAGAGCTGGTGCTCCTCACTGTTGGATCACTGCTAAAGGACGCTTATGCAGTGGCCATCCTGGATGAGATCAAGGGCAATACAGACCGTAAACTGGATGTGACAGCTATTCATTCCGTCCTTCGACGATTAGAAAAAAAGGGCTATGTAAAGTCGGAGATGGGCGGTGCAACCAATGAGCGGGGTGGGAGAAGGAAGCGATTCTTCATGCTCTCAAAGAGTGGAAGAAGTGTAATTGAGCAAACTATGGAATTAAGGCTTTCGCTCTATAATAAGCTTCCCAAGTTGGCATTCCTTGGATTGTCATGAACCATCGGCCTCCAAAATGGGCGGATCAATTCTTGCGTTGGTACTGTCGGCCGGAGTTGCTCGAAGACCTGCAAGGTGACCTTTATGAACTCTTTGATCGAACGGTAGAGAAAGGTCGTCCCGGAGTTGCATCCCTGCAGTTTTCCTGGTTGGTACTGCGCTCCTTTCGACTCTCTGCTCTAGGTATCAAAATCAAAAACTCATTTATTGACATGACACAAAATAATTTCAAAATCGCATTAAGGGTTCTTTGGCGTGATAAATTCAACACGGCCATCAATCTATTGGGGCTTACTATTGGTATCTCCTGCTTCTTATTATTAGGACTGTACGTAAAGCAGGAACTGAGTTACGATCAATTCCATAGCAAGAAGGATCGTATTTACAGGGTGTGGTTGCGGGAAGATTATGGAGAAGGAAGGATCTTCTTCAACTCCCAAACACCTTTGCGCTTTGAAGGACTGTTTGAAGAAAATTTCCCGGAGATTGAGCAGGCAATTCAGTACACAGAGCAAAACTACCTGGTGGGTAGGGGTGAAGGGCGGATCACAGAGAAAGTCTCGATCCTTAGTCCTGAATTCTTTGATGTCTTTGATTTCACATTATTGGATGGTGACCTGTCCAACCCGCTTCCGTCGAAGGAAAGTCTGATCATTTCACAAGCATACGCTAGGAAGTATTTCGGAGAAACAGACCCGATTGGAAAATCATTGGCTGTACAGATCGGGGATGATGTCCGTGATTTTACTGTGACAGCACTTTTTCAGGACATCCCCAGGGAGTCAAGCATTCAGTTTGATATCGGAATTTCAACTATCAACTACCGGGATATTTTCGGTGAACGTGCACTCACTGCGTGGTTCAGTGTTGCACCGGAAACGTATCTCTTAGTCAAGGAGTCCAGTGATATTGCATCCGTAGATGCTAAAATACAAGACGTGGTGTTGAGCCTTATGGGAGATGTTGGTTATGGAGATGATCCAATGCAGCGTGACCAGTACAACATTGGGTTTCAGGAGCTTACAGCTATCCACCTGGATCCATCTATTCCATTGGGTTATGCTCCTGTCAGCAACCCACAATATGTTTTCATACTCGGAACTATTGGCATATTAGTGTTGATCATCGCATGTATCAATTACACCACGCTCTCTGCTGGGCAGTCACTGAAACGTGCCAAGGAAGTGGGTATGCGAAAGGTACTTGGAGCTTTGCGAGGAACTTTGATTTACCAATACCTGAGTGAAAGCTTGTTGCTTGCCCTCATAGCCATGTTGATCGGAACCGTCTTAACCATTTTGTTGATCCCAACTTTCAACGCGTTGACCGGAACAGAGATCTTCTTTCAGTTCGAATGGTGGCACATAGGTGTTTACCTGGCGATCGGAATGATCATTGGGCTCTTTGCGGGTTCGTATCCGGCTTTTGTGATCTCAGGTTTTCAGATGATCACGATCCTTAGAGGAGGTAATCAATCAACAGGAAAGCAGACCGCAAGAAAAGGGCTCGTTGTGCTACAGTTTTTAGTGACGGTATTCCTGATCAGTACGACATTAGTCATGCGTCAGCAAGTGACCTATCTCCAGAACAAAGACCTGGGGTTTGATTACGAAGCGGTGGTAGCTGCCCAGTTGAATGCGGATCCATCTGCTCAGAGACTTTCAGAGCTTATTTCGACTGGAATCGATAATGGGAATTTGCTCAAGGCTCGACTGGAACAATATCCGGAGATCTCCAAGATCGCCATGGGAAGTCACGTTTTTGGAACTTCCGGATGGGCGAATGTGGCCTATAATGATGACCAGGATATCTTTCGGAGGTTTCGATTGCTTGTTGCAGATGCCAACTATTTGGATGCTTTTGGTATTAAGATCAAAGAGGGTAGAGGCTTTGAAGAAGGAAATGGATTGGACCTCAGGCAGTCAGTGATCCTGAATGAAACGGCAGTCCGTTATTTTGGTTTTGAGAACCCTGTGGGTTCAAGACTTCCAGGCGATGAATTTGGTGAACACCAGATCATTGGTGTGACCGAAGACTTCCACTTTAACTCACTCCACTCAGAAGTGGAACCTTTGATCATCGTTCAAAATATCATTCCAATCGCTCAGGGTCTGTCGGATGGAGATTTTGTTGATTCAGTTGTTCCAAAACTTGTTTTTACCTATTCAGGATCGAATTTGTCGGAAGCGACAGATATCCTGAAGCGAGAATGGGAAGCGGTATTCCCTAACGAAAGCTGGAATTACCAGTTTTTGGATGATCGGATCAAGTCCCAGTATGAAAGTGAAGCGCGAATGAACCGGTTGATCGGTGTTGCAACCGTATTATCGATTGTAATTGCAAGTTTGGGGCTACTTGGTTTGACTTTGCTGGTTGTGAATAGTAAGGTGAAAGAAATTGGAATCCGTAAAGTAATGGGTGCTTCTCCGTTGACGATCTTCAAATTGTTGGCCAGAGGATTTTCTGTTCAATTGTTGATCTCGATCGCTTTATCAGTTCCCCTGACAATATGGTTAATGAATAAGTGGTTGGAAAATTTTGCCTATCGTGTGGATATTGGCTTTTGGCTGTTCCTTATCAGCGGACTGGTGACAATCCTGATTGCAGGCCTGGTAGTTAGCTATCACGCCATGCGTGCAGCTCGCGTCAATCCGATCGAATCACTTCGGGCAGAGTGACTGGGTAGGTAAAGCCCCTTTTAGAGCAGAACGGTCACCAATAGCAAGAAGATGCCGGTGAAGGTAGCGCTGGTGATCAGGCTTTTAAGGAGAAATCTCTTTTGTTTAAGGTCTAGATGAAAAATCATAACGTGTTGGTTTATGAAAGTGAATGTAGTAGGTCCGATCGTCACTTAAAAGCCAATTTCGGGGGAGAAAGCCAGATCATCGGTTGAACACGGGATTTATTCGATTAACTGAGTTTCTTGATTATCTAAGTTTTGACAATCGTTCTGCAGCAGCTTCCAGGGTCTCCTTTTTCTTAGCAAAACACAGTCTTACGGTCTTATCAGTGATGTTTTCTGAGTAGAAAGGAGACATTGGAATAGCTCCTACACCGATCTCTGTGGTCAGGTATTTGGCAAAGGTGACGTCATCCTGGTCACTAACCGCTTCATAGTTGTAAAGCTGGAAGTAGGTCCCTTTCGATATGACCGGTTGGAGGGGTGTTTCTTTCAGAAACTCTGTCAGCATGTTTCGCTTTTCTTCAAAAAACGCCGGAAGTTGCTCATAGTTAGCCGGGTCCTTCAGGTATTCGGCAATAGCGAACTGGAGAAAGGAGTTCACACAAAACACATTCCACTGGTGGATCTTTTTGAATTCTGCAATGAGCGACTCTCCGCCAACCACATAACCGACTTTCCAGCCAGTGGCATGGAGTGTCTTGCCGAACGAATAAACCGCAATGCTTTGATTGAGTAGATTAGGATAACGCAAAACACTTTGATGTTCCTCACCATCATAGATCAGGTGCTCGTATACTTCGTCACTTAATACCACAATGTTTTTTCCGGAGACAATCGCTTCCAATGCTTTCAGATCTTCCTTATCTAGCAGCGTGCCAGAAGGATTGTGCGGTGTGTTGATGATGATCATCCGGGTCTTCTCATTCACCATGTCACTGATTGCATCCCAGTCCACTTTGTAGTCTGGGTAGCGCAGGCTGTATGGTCTGGGTACACCTCCCGCAATTCGGATCTGCGGAATGTAACAATCATATGCAGGCTCCAACAAGATGACTTCCTCGCCGGGATGCACGAACGCCATGATAGCAGTGAAAAGCGCTTGAGTTGCTCCGGCGGTCACACAAAGCTGCGTATCCGGATCAACTTTAGTGCCGTAACATCTTTCCAGTTTCTCGCTCAACGTCTGACGAAGTGCCGGGATGCCTGGCATGGGAGCATACTGGTTTTTCCCTTCTTGCAGGTGTTTGTTGATCAAGTCCCTGAGCTTAGGGTCTGTCTCAAAGTCAGGAAATCCCTGTCCTAGGTTGATGGCTTTGTGTTCACTTGCAAGTGCTGACATCACGCTGAATATCGTGCTGCCGGTTGCCGGAAGTTTAGATGGGAAGTTCATAATTCACCTTTTTTGAAGATTGCCAAGTTAGATAAATCGTCATTGGGCAGCAATACCAAAACTGGATGTACAAACATCGATTCGTAACAATTTTTTAATTATTAAAGTAACCGTTCCAGTTAAGTATTATTAAGAAGTTGTTAGTCAGTATGTTAAACGAACACATAACTGATTGGAGTAACTGGAAAATGATATTTATCATTTGGAAATTCGATCTTAATTTTTATGTTTGGTCTGATTTCCTTCCAATCGTTCACTACCATTACGATTCCCGGAAATTCTTACTGACTGCATGAAGACTGTTACTCGAAAGTGAGTACGAAATGGGTAGCTCAACCTGCTTACCCCGGTATGTGAAATGTAAACCTAACCTGAAAATGAGAAAGTTGACTCACCAGACTACAGCTACGTTCATTAAGCTGACCTTATCTGTATTTTTCATCACGGTCGCTTTGGCGACCAGCGCCCAAACCTTAAGTAACCTGGAAGACAATGGAGTGAATGTTCAGAACTCTTCAACGGGTACTGGGTATTTCCAATGGATCAATTTGAAACTAGAGTCAGACAGAATATTAGCTCCAGATGGTTCAACCACATCGCCCACGTATAGCTTTACTAATCAAACAAGCTCCGGAATGACTTATAGTCAGACACCTGGGTCTACTGGTTTGTATATTCAGGATCCTTTAAGGATATACCTGAGACGAGGAACCTCCAACTTGCTGACGGCCGACCATTCTGAAATCAGAAGTTATAGAAACATTGAACCATGGGGAGCTGGATTAAACTTAGGAAGTACCACGGAGCCTTGGGAGAGACTTTATGTTAAGTACATAGCGTCTAGTATCAATTTATCGGAGAATTCAATTAATAATGTTAGCAGTTTAGCTATGACTCTTGATGAAGGTGAAATTGATATGCGGGGAGGAGTCATTACCAATGTTGGTGAAATAGAAAGTAATGGAGTTGCTGGGGGAGATATTGGCACAACTTCAAAATATTTTGCTAATATTCATTCTCGCAGATACAGAATTGAAGAAGAGGCTGCTGCGGAATCTTCCTACGCTGGATGGGGGCAAATCTGGGTCAAAAACGACACCCCCAACAAACTGATGTTTACCGATGATGCCGGCAATGATTTTGATTTGACTGTTGGTGGGGGAGGAACAACGTTTCCATTGCTAGCATCTGACGGGTTGCCTTCGGCACCCCCCTACGCTTTTAGCAATGATGTTAACTCAGGGCTATACTTAAATAGTGGACAGTATCCTGCAATTGTACAGAATGGAGCGATTAATATGAGGTTTGAGAGTTCTGCTGTTCGAGTCTACGCTCCATTGGTGCCGAATGGAACTGCAAATCATACAATCGGAGATGCCGTCTTTAACTGGAATGACTTATATACGATAGATGTGTTTCTTGGTGGTAACTCAACTACAGGTACAAATCGATCCATAACTGCACAAGGAAGTGAGTTGGACATAGATGTATCATTAGCTCCAAAAGGTGGTGGAAATGTCAATGTTGGAAACTTCAAATTTGATGGCGATCAAACGATTGGTTCCAGTCAGGACAATTATGTAATGACTTATGATAACACAAGTGGGCTGGTGTCACTTGAACCGGCAGCTGGTGGAGGTGGAGGCCTTTCCAACATCGAAGACAATGGAGTAAATCTTCAAAACTCCACACTTGGAACAGGTTATTTTCAGTGGGACAATTTGCAAATTGATGGAAACAGCCTGACAGCAGTTTCGGGAGACCTTATTATCAATGGATATACTCCGGTAGTGAGACCATCGACAGACAACACTTTTGATTTGGGATCTACATCTGTTCGATGGAAAGATGTATTTGTTAGTAATTCAGTCAGCAACCCATTGGGACCGCTTACCATTTCAACCGGTGCTGCGAATGGTAATATTAACCTTTCTCCAAATGGGGAGGGGGATGTAGTTGTTGGTAATCTGAACATCAGGAAATCAGGAGCCTTTACAACAACTTCAGGAGCTGAAATGTGGTTAGCTCCAACAGGTAATAGAATACGATTTGAGAAAAATGCAACACCAGTAACAAATGGAGCTACAGGTTTAGGGGATGGTACTCTTAATTTCGGACACGCCTATATCGATAGCTTACTGATCGATGGCAACACCATCTCCTCAACTAATACGGATGGGGATATCACTTTAGCTCCCAACGGGACTGGACAAGTATTGATTCCCGAAGGAACAATGTCGGCTCCTGGACTAGCTTTTTCAGGTAACTCTAGTTTTGGACTTCATGCCAATACTTCTACAAACGAGATTAGACTTGTTTTAGGAGGAAATTCCAAACTTGGATTTAACGCTTCAGGAGTCTTCCTTACTTCTCCCTTACTTACAAGCTCTTCTGCCTCCATCTTATCGGTTTCTGGGGTTCCAGGAGCAGGCTTCAACCCGGATTTTTCCACTTCACCAAACCCGCTAGTAAAGGACAGTCTTTCCATGGACGGAAACATCATCTCTTCCACTCATTCGAATGGTGATATAGTATTGGCTCCAAACGGCGCAGGAGCCGTGGATGTTCAGTCTTCCAATATCGCCAATGTATCTGATCCAGTAAATCCCCAGGATGCCGCGACCAAGGCGTATGTGGATGCTAATGGTGGTACACCAAGCAATGCTGTGCTCAACGACGCAACCGGGCCAGACGCAGTAGGAATTGGGAGTGGTGTTAATGTATCAGGAGGATATTCAATTGGTATCGGAGCGAATAGCAGTGCGATCGGAGGAAGTGCTGTTGGAATTGGTTACAATAGTAACGCAAGTAACCTGAATACAATCAGTATTGGAACCTCTACTAACGCGACTGGTTTATTTGCAATTGCAATTGGCAAGTCGAGCGTTTCAAGCTTTACCACGACACTTGCAATTGGGCATGAAAGTCGATCCACCTTTACCAATGCAATAGCTATTGGTCCATCTGCCGAAGCTGAGGCTCATAATGCTATTGCCATTGGTTCTGATGCTGGTGATAACTATAGTCAATCGACATTTGAGGGATCCATCTCTATCGGTAGTGAAGCAAACTCTAATAATCATATAATCGGTAAGAATTCTATCGCGTTAGGAGTATCCACCGAGTCAAGCGCAGAAGGATCTCTCGCAATAGGGGCAAACATGAAGTCAACGGCGGTTGGATCAATCTTAATGGGACATAGCACTTCTACAGAAACCAACGCATTACCAAATTCCTTTGAGCTTAATTGGAGTGGAACTCGGGCTTTTAAAACAGGACTTACTCTTGGAACCCAAGTTACGATAAATGGCAATGTAGCTACTAACCTGATTGATGCTGAAAATGGAGCTATAGCCTACGACAGCACACAACACAAATTCTTAGGATATTCTAACGGTTCTTGGGGAGACCTGTCCGATAGACCTTCAGCCTGGAACTCCTCTGCCAGTCATATCAATTTCACGGCTGGCAATGTAGGCATAGGTACCGCCTTACCAGATGAAAAGCTTACCGTAAAAGGCAAGATCCACACGGAAGAGGTGATCGTAGATCTATCTGTACCTGGACCGGACTATGTCTTTGAGAAGGATTACGACCTGAAGTCCCTGGACGAGATTGAAGCATTTATTAAATCCAACAATCATCTACCAGAAGTTCCTTCTGCTAAAGAAATGGAAGAAAATGGAATAGAAATAGGTGTTATGAATATGCTTCTATTGAAGAAGATCGAGGAGTTGACCCTTCATCAAATAGATCTTTTGAAAACCATTAAAGAACAAGAGAAACGAATTAACGCACTGGAAAACGATTAAGCCACCATGAAAAACAGCAAAGGCTCAACGAATTCAGATCTTGTCATTGATGATAGTGGAAGTATAGGCATTGGCACCACCACCCCCGATGAAAAACTGACAGTTAATGGCAATATCCACGCGTTGGAAGTCAGGGTAGACCTCTCAGTTCCGGGTCCTGATTATGTGTTTGAAGAAGATTATGATCTGAAATCCCTGGAAGAGATCGAGCAATACATTCAAGCTCACAAACATCTACCGGAAATTCCTTCAGCGAAGGAAATGGAAACTGAGGGAATTGAGGTGGGAGTGATGAATATGTTGTTGCTAAAGAAGGTTGAGGAGCTGACGTTGCATTCCATTGCTCAGCAGAAAGAAATTCAGCGACTCAAACCAAGTAAAACCTCACCCGTGGATGAGGGTAGGGAAGATCTTTCAGAAGCCGCCAGAAAACTGGAGAAAAAGCTAGATGAATTGACCCGTTACCAATCGGAACTTCTTCAAACGATTAAGGAACAAGAAAAGCGCATTCAAGCGCTGGAAAAAAACTAATCGTTATGAAAACTATCAAAACCACCTTTTCAATCTTTTTGATCATCGGATGTGCCTTTCTAGCGAAAGCGCAAACGACATATACCTTTAACTTCGACTCGGGTGATAACCCGAAGTTTCACCCAAGTGCCTCAACCTCGGGAGTTCAGCCTATTACAGGTGGACATGGAGGATCCCTTACCGGAACACCATTTTCAGTAAGCGGTGCAAATGCTGTGTCCGTGACTTGTGATGTTTTCAATAGAGATGATGGTGAAGATGACTCAGAAGGAAGAATAATAGTTCGACAAAATGGGACCATGATTTGGGCAGAGGCATCATCTCTGAAAAATGCATGGTATACTTTATCATCTGGCCTTATTAACTTATCAGGGTCTGGTGATGTGACTGTTGAGTTCGAAGATGATAGCGGTGGAGCAGATCTATATGTAGATTTCGATAATCTTGTTATAACGTTCTATTACCCGACACCAGCTGTTCCTCCTTCTCCAAATGCCTCAAGTGTAGCTGCGACCTCCTTTACTGCAAATTGGGGCACCTCTACCAATGCAACAGGATATGAGCTCTCGGTTTCTACCAATAGCGGTTTCAGTAGTCATGTTGCGGGTTATAACAACCTTGCAGTCAGTGGCACCTCACAATCAGTCAATGGGCTTGTGGCTGGGGAAACGTACTACTTCCGGGTTAGAGCGGTTAACAATAGCATTTATTCAGGTTATACTTCCAATGTTTCGGTTAACACGCCAATTAGCATACCTACCGCCCTTGAGGAGACTGGGAATTCAACCAATTCGTTTGTTGCCAATTGGAACTCTCAGGCAGGAGTAACGAATTACCGATTAGATGTTTCTACTACCAATGATTTCAGTACGTATGTTGCCGGATACCAAAACATACAAGCAACCGGGACCAGTCTTACGGTTTCCGGCCTGGATCAGGGGACTACATACCATTACCGATTGCGAGCAGAGGGACCGGATGTAACTACGGCCAGCTCTGCTTCTATTGAAGCCAATACATTGATCGGTGTACCGATTGTGTACGATGATTTTGCTCGGGGAGAAACCGCTTTTGTTGCAAAGTGGGATCCAATGAATGGCGTGAATAACTACCGCATTGATGTATCGACGACTAATGATTTTAGCAGCATGGTTTCCGGTTATCAGGACCTGCTAGTTTCAGATACGGCAGTTACTGTGACCGGGCTGATCAACATTACATACTACTATCGGGTCAGAGCGGTAGGTCAGGATATAACCTCTGGTAATTCCATTCCAATCATCATTGAAAAGCTTCCACCGGATGGAATCGAGTTGTGGACGCTGAATATTTCTGATGTTTTCTACAACCAGGGAAATGTAGGGATCGGAACGACCACTCCACTGAGTGGCCTTCATGTCCAGGGCACAAATAACACTGAGTCAGAGATCAAACTGGTGAATACCGCTAACAATACGGATTGGGTGATCACACCGATGAATGACAGTGATCGCTTGGCTTTCAGATCTACTAATAATGGTTATGCCGAAGTATTAAACCTGGATGCCTCAGGAATGATTGGCATAGGGACAAGTGCTCCTTCGGGTACTTTGCACGTACATGATGCCTCTGATGGAACGGATGTGGATTTGAGAATAGAGGATGCCACCAATTCTATGATCCAGTTTAGTGATGGAGTGGATGATACAGGCTACTTACGATTAGATGGAGCTTCCGGTGATCTGATCATTAGCAAGGGATCTACTAATTCAGATCTGGTCATAGATGATGGTGGAAGTATTGGTATTGGAACAAGTTCACCTGACGAAAAACTCACCGTCAAAGGAAACATCCATGCGGAGGAAGTAAAAGTAGACCTTTCGGTTCCGGGCCCTGACTATGTCTTTGCGGAGGATTATGATCTAAGGTCACTGGAAGAAATCGAAGCATTCATCAAATCCAACAATCATTTGCCGGAAGTTCCCTCAGCAAAAGAAATGGAGGTTAACGGAATAGAAGTAGGAGTGATGAATATGCTTTTATTGAAGAAGATTGAGGAGCTGACACTTTATCTAATTGAAGTAAAAAAAGAAAATATGGTGATGGAAGAGCAGTTAGAGTTGTTGACTGACTCACCTAATGCTTCTGGCACCCCTTCCCGACATGTCGGGAGGGCTGGGGGTGAGTTGGAGGAAAAGATCGAAGAACTCACCCTCCACCTTATCGAAAAAGACAAACAAATCGAAACACTAAAAAGCCAACAGCTAAAAGCCAATAGCCAATGGCAAACATTGCTTGAGCGACTGGAAAAACTGGAAACAATCAACAAAAATTGATAACTAACTAATTGATAATTAACAATTGAATTTTAACTTTCACATCGGTTCACTACAATCCAAAAATAACCTACCTATGATGCATCTTGTTTCACCAAAATCATCCCTTTTGAAGCATTTATTCACTATTATCCTGCTTAGCGTTTTCAGCTATGGCTCATTTGCCCAGACGGTGCGATACGTCGGAGACACTACCATCTCAGGAGGTAACACCAGCTTCTACTTCACGAAGAGTGTGACGCTGCTACCCGGAACCCATCTTGTCGGTTCTAGTGAGCCCATATTCATTAGCCCGATCCCAACTAACCCGCCTCCCTCTACCGATCAGAACTTTGTGCGGACCGAGGTACCAAAGATTGCCGTAACTTCTGAATCGACCTTGACCACTTTGAGTGCCGATGACAAGTCAGTTTATTACGACTATTCGGATGGATTGGGAAGAGCAAGTATGAGTGCAGCGGCGGAAGGAGGGCCAGGGTATGAAGACATTATCCAGCATCATGACTATAATCAAACGACTGGAAGGCCCGACCAATCCTACCTTCCATATTCATCTTCTGCTGGAGAACCAGGTGAATTTAGACTGAACGCAGAAACAGAAACAACCGGCTTTTATGGATCTCCTCCCTCAGGAGTGACTGGAGATTTAAACCCTTACAGCCAGGCCACCTTTGAAGACTCTCCTTTAAACCGGGTCAGTTCTGTGACAGGAGAGGGGGCTGATTGGCATGGAAATAACAAAAGTGCAGACGCAGACTATTTCTTATACGAAGAGCCTGTTGATGTAAATCTTAGAGTTATCAATTGGAAGATCGGATTGAGTGGAACACCTGAAAGAGACAATTATCATCCAACCCTAACCTTGCAGATCTCTGAGTCCATCAGTGAAGAGGGGATCAAAACACAATCAGTGGTGGATAGCAGGGGTCGTACCATTGCGGTTCGTTCCTGGGAAACCAACCGTTGGATAACTACTTACTACATCTATGATGTGTACAATAGGTTGAGATTCATTCTTCCACCTGCAATTGCTAATGAAGCAGTAATTGATGCAACGGAACTTGCGAATTTCGCATTCCAGTACGAATACGATTACCGTGGAAGACTCAAGATTGAGCGAAATCCTGGTGCCGGAGAAGTAAGATACGTTTATGACAACCGTAACCGTTTAGTCTTTTCTCAAGACGAAGTACAGCGATCCAACAACCAGTGGATATTTAGAAAGTATGACAAGTTCAACCGGTTGATCATGACCGGGGTGGACAATTCCGGAAATACCCAAACACAATGGGAAACCAGCCTTAAAAACGCTTTAAGCACCGAGATGTATGAGGATACCAATTCCTCTGCGACCGGATATACTACCGGTAATAGCTACCCTAAGAACAACCATGAGATCCTGGCGATTACCTATTACGATGATTACAACTTTAAGGCTCATGTTGATTGGGACACAGACCTAAGTCCGGATCCATTTGATTACACATCCTCGGTATCAGGCTTAAGCCTTCCTGTTTCAAATCACACAGCGGTGAAAGGGCTCACAACAGGTAGTAAAGTAAAAATTCTTGGAACTTCCACCTGGCTTAATACCGTGATCTACTATGATGATGAGTACCGGACTATTCAGGTTGTTTCTGAAAACCATCTAACGGGTCATGATCGCATTTCCAATCAGTTGCACGACTTTAATGGTATTCTTGAAAAAATGAAACTTGAGCATGCCGGCACTGAAAATGTCGACCTGCTTAGCGAATACGAATACGACCATGAATTCAGGTTGCTTAAAACCTACCAGCAGATCAATAGTGAACCTCGGGTATTAGTAGCAGATTATCGCTACAATGTTCTGGGACAATTGGTTGAGAAAAACTTACACTCTACGGATGATGGAAGTTCCTACTTGCAGTCGGTAGACTACAGCTACAACATTCGAGGATGGTTGAGCAGCATTAATTCAACAGACTTACTTGAACCCGAAAGTAGTGCAAGTTCAGATCTATTTGGAATGAACTTTCATTACTCGCAAGCACCTACCATTGGGATTACTTCTACGCCTAGATATGATGGAGCTGTTGCAGCTATGAGCTGGAATTATGACCATTCACCTTTGGAAGCTGGAATTCAGGGTGGAGTGAAGACAATTACCGGCTATCAGTATGATGAACTTAGCCGGTTGGATGGAACAAACTATGCGACGGACAATGCCGGAGCATGGAACAATGACCTGGGCCATTTTGATGTGAATCCTGGTTATGACGACAATGGAAACCTGTTGTCACTTACCAGGAAATCAGAAGACGCCACTATTGATAACCTGGTCTATGATTATGAGAATGCAGGTGTTACATCCAACAAGTTATTGGCCGTTACGGATACCGGGGGAACGGAAGATGGCTTTAACAACCTAAGCAGAACAGGGGGGACACCCATTGACATGTTGGTTGAGTATGAGTACGACAACAATGGCAACCTGACAAGGGACCAGCACAAGGAGATGAGCATCACTTACAATGTGCTGCAACTACCTTCCCGAATGGATTTTGACAATGGCAGCTCATTGGTGTTTCTATATGATGCGGCAGGTAACCGGTTGGCCAAGACCATTACCTATTCAGACGCTACGACTGAGCGGATGGATTATGTGGGGCTCGTGGAGTACATGGATAATGAGGTTTACCAGTTGTTCACAGATGAAGGACGTGCCTTCAAACAGAACCAACAATACTTTTATGAGTATTTCATTACAGACCATCAGGCTAATAACCGGTTAGCATTTGGCGTGCTGCCTAAACGTGAAGTTTTTCTTGCCAACATGGAAAACGGGGCTTCAGATACTGAGTTTGCTTTTCCAAGTACACCGGATGTTCGTGAAGTCGGGGAGAACAAGACCACCGCAGGATTAATGAGTGCACGCTTGAACGGTTCCGATCCTAATTACGCAGTTGGACCAGCCAAAGTGCTAACCATAGCTGCCCAGGATGAGGTAGAGATCGAGGTTTGGGCTAAATATAATGCCAGTACTATCTGGAATAACACTTCGATAGCAGATATAGCCACACTCGTTTCCTCTGTTTTTGGTGGGGCAAGTGCCGGTACGGGTGCTGGGGAAGCTTCCGGAAGTTTGTCAAGCACATTGGCCAGCCCGCCTCCGGGATTATTTACCGGTAACAATAACCCAGCTGGTGAACCGGAAGCTTACCTGCAGTACATGTTCTTTGATGCCAACCACAACTTCGTTGCTACGGGTTCCGGCTTCATTCCGGTGACCAATGATTCTAACGGATCCTTTGGTCGGATGACTTCCGGGAAGCTGACCTATTCAGAACCCGGATATCTCTTCATCTATATTGCAAACGAAAGCAACCAGAACGATAATGTTTATTTCGATGACTTAAGTATTGTTCACGAAAGTGCGGAATCCAGCTTTAAGGTAAGCCAGGTTAACGATTATTATCCATTTGGTATGTTGACTACTAACAGCTGGAGGAATCCTGGGTACGAAGACCCAGGCATGCTGTACCAGTCCTATTTTAACACGTACGACAGCTTATCCGAAACACACGACTTTTTCTTAAGAAATTACGATCCTGCCCTGGGTCGATGGATGCAGACGGATCCTTATAACCAGTTTGCTTCGCCTTATGTTGGGATGGGTAACGGACCGCACATGGGTGTAGATCCGGATGGAGGATTTTGGTTTGGTGCTGCCATTGGTGGAATTGCAGCTGCTTTGGCCGCTGATGAAAGTGGAGCAAGTCTAACAGAATCCTTTTTTGCTGGCCTTGGAGGAGCTTTTTTTGGTGGTTTTGTCGACCACTACTTTTCTTCAGTTGCTTCAGGAGGATTAGGACATAATCTTTCTGGTTTAGGCAATTCCTTAGCAGGTATTGGGAATTTTCTCAAAAAACTTGGAGGGGGACTTCAGGGACCTACCTTAGGAGCTATTGATCAATTGGCAATTGGAGTAGTTACTGAAACTGCGATGAAGTTGGGTACACCAACCATTGAGGTGGATCCAATCATGAATCTTGGTACGATCTACGATGAAGATCACATCAATTTCTTAATAGAAGAATATAACAGAGAAGTTCTTGGATTTGGTGTTTTGACACCACAGGAACTAGTAGCAAGAATACACCAGGCTCAGGCGGATTTTGATCGAGCAACTGGTTTGAGTACACTCATAACTCTTCCAGCTGGTGGAGCGGTGTTTGGAAGTATAGGTAGGCTGGGGAGTTCATTGCTGAGATTAGGAAGGGTAGGTAATGCTACTGTAAGAACTGGTAGAGTATTTTGGTCTGGAGGTGGCAATCCTGCAGTTGAAGCTACAGCAAGACAGTTTGCAACAAAGAATGGCTTGACAACTCTTGAAATGACAAGAGCGGGTAGAAATCTAACTAGTCTTACTAGAGGGATGTCTCGTGCGGAAAGTACCCCTATGTGGAATCGCCTTTCGGCTCAATTTGCCAAAGGGGCAACTGGTGAGGTTCATGTATTTCAAAATGCTGGAGGCATTAGAGTTGGGAGCACTTTTGGTAAAGTCGAATATCCAATTCTAAAGAGTAGTAATGTGAAAATCATATTTCATAATATCAAATAAAATATGATAACCTCGCAACATCTAAAGATTTACGAAAGCTACGAGGGGGATGGAGATATGCTCATTCGCATTGGTTCTGATGAAGAGAAGAAACTAATAGACTACAAGACTTGGGCATTAATAGATCAATTGATTCAAGATCTTGAATTAATTGAAAAGGGATTGGTTTCGGAAAAATTTAAGTCTCAAACAATTGATAAACTAAAAGAAGCCTGTGACAATGAAACCACGCTTAATGATTTGAAATCGTTAGTGGGAAAATTTTGAATAGCTATCAATTTTAATCTGAATTCATGACGACAGATCCAGTCAAAGTCAGACTGATAAATTGGCAAACTACCAGTCGCTCGGCTGTGCCGAGTGACGAATATGAAATAGATCTAAAAACAAAGATGAAATAGAAAACAAAATATGTCAGAACTTCGAAAAGCAAATACAGACGCCACTTACTTTCTCACCTTCTCGGTAGTAGGCTGGATCGATGTATTTACACGGTCGAGGTACTGCAAAGTGATCGTAGACAGCTTGGCTTATTGTGTTGAGAACAAGCAGCTGGATGTATATGCCTACGTCATCATGCCAAGTCATATTCATTTAGTTACCAGGCAGCTAGATAGCAGATTGAGTGAAACCATAAGGGATTTCAAATCATTTACCGCGAATCAGATTTTGAAAATGATTGAAGAAGAGCAAGGTGAAAGCAGAAAAGATTGGTTGCTTCACATGTTTCGGTATTACGCAAGGTTCAAGAAGCAGAATAGGCACTATCAATTCTGGCAAAAGACAAGCCATCCGATTGAATTGATTAATTCGGAAATGATCGACCAAAAAGTGGATTACATCCATGACAATCCGGTAGTGGCAGGTTATGTCACTGAGCCAGAAAGCTGGATGTATAGTAGCGCTTGTTTATTTAGTCCTTTTAAAGTTTTGGAAACATGAAAAATGAAATAACCATCACTCGGCAGGAGCCGAGCGATTGTGGGAGCAGATATTTTGATTAAACGAGGTATTATAGCACCATTCTAAGATGAATATTGAAAATCTTCATTCCGAGCTCGAAGCTCTAAAGGTTCCAGAGGACAAGTACTATTTACATGGACTCTTTGGTTCATCCAATGATGAGGGAAAACTTTCCCTCGCAATAAGAAAAGGAAAGTACACAATTGAATACGAGGTTTACATAAGGGAAAGGGGTGAAAAACAAACAATTATGAATTTCACAAGTGAGGAGGACGCATGTAATTACTTTCTCAAAAGAATTAAGGAAAGTAAGGAGATCGAAGACAAGTACTTCAAGCCATAAATTATTAAATCTATATAATGAAAACCAACCGATTCATCACCTATTTGATCTTATTGCTGATCGTCATGATCAGCTATGGACAGATCCCACCATCACCAGGAAGTGCAGGCTTGATCCGCGATATCAACACACCTGTGAATCATTATTCTGGGATCCCCCAGATCAATGTACCATTGTACAATTTGCCCCATCATAATGGGCATTCAATTCCGATCAATCTCAGCTATCATGCGGGAGGTCATAAGGTTCAGGATGTGGCTGGCCCGGTTGGGTTGGGATGGCGCTTACAGGCTGGTGGCAGGATTACACGGATCGTACGTGGAAAGCCAGACAATGGAACCATTGCAAGTCCAACTGATTTAAATGGTTGGAACAGCCAGTTTGGACTTCCAGATCATCCAAATCCGAATTTTCATGGCTTAAATGATGATACAGAGTACGATCTTTTCTTTTTCTCCATTCCGGGAAGGACTGGAAAATTCATTGTCAAGACGAATGGAACTGTTCTAACAACACCACATCAGGATATTAAGATTGAAAAAACGGGAGATCTCGATAATGCCAAATGGCAGATCACCGATGAATTGGGCAACCGTTACTATTTCAACTGGAATGGAGGAGAGTATGAGCGAACCCGATCCAATACCTCTCAGGCAGATGGGACCTACAATCAGAACGAAAATGTTGAATTTGTGTCTACCTGGTTTCTTACTGAAATAGACTACTATAACAGCCCTGAAGATGTCACTTTTTCATACGCCACTAAGGGTGACTATACCTACTTTATGTACAACAATGTCGCCACCGTGAATTGGAATACATGTAGCGGAGTGATAAGTGACGACAACTATACAGCAGATACTCGCATCACAATGCTAAGTCCTAAAGTATTATCGTCTATTGTCACGTTAAAAGGCCACATCAACTTTCAATGGAGTGATGGCCGATTAGATATTGGAAGCGGGTTTTTAGAAAAACTGATCATCAATGACAAGAGTGGGGCGAACGTCCGGAACTTCGATTTTGAATACAGTTATTCAGATTCAGATGATGCAAGATGGTCAAATAATATCCCGTATGGATGTGATAACGGCGCTCCATTTGATGATCGCTTCAGACTTATGCTGGATAAGATCCAAATGGATGGCATTCAGTATCGGGAATTTAAGTATAAGCATGGTGAATCCTTTGATCTGGCATTTGATTGTTTTGGAGAAAGCCAACAAGTAGACCTGTATCAACTTCCTCCCAGAAGTAGTTTTTATGTAGATCATTGGGGATACTCATCGTACCAAAGTTTTGGTGGTAACCCTTGGTATGCAAGATTCACCAAGACGGTGAAGAAAACCTATACGCTCATTGATGGCCACAATCGAACACCAAGCTTAGATGGATCGCTTGCTAACATGCTTTATCAGATGATCTATCCAACAGGAGGATATACTGAATTTGAATACGAACTCAATCAGGGGACAAAGTATAATCAGTCAACAGTTGAAAGCATTGGCGGTCTGAGAGTAAAAAGTATCAGTCAGTATCAGGGAGGATCTCTCACCACTAAGACAGATTATTCTTATCAGAATGGTGTATATAGGGAAAAACCTATCCACTATTATGGAATACACACTCCGGCTTCAGGTTCCAGAATTGTTTCGAATGATTACTACAATTTCGGATCAGCTTGCTTCGATGTAGCTTCTGTAACTAGCTCATATAGCTTTAACTCACTGTTTGACCTAAATGGTATTCATATAGAATATCCGAAAGTAACTGAGACACGAGCTGGTTTCGGGTCAGTGGAGTATGAATACCATACCTCAGCCGAACAAAATGGGGTTGAAGATGAATTGCCGGTGGTTGAAACGTTTAGTACTGGAACAATAAGCTATTTGAATTCGAATGAATTTGGTGTGCCCTTTGTGCCTTTTACGACCAATTTTTGGAAGCGTGGTTTACTCAAGAAAAAGAGCTATTTCGAAGTAGGAATTGCGCATGCGGTTTCAACCGAAAGCTATTTCTACAATACATTCCTAACAGGACAGGAGGTTTCAAGTAAGCGACCTTTCAGGGTACCGAATATGGGCTATGTGGTCCAAACCTATGCTAACAAAGTGGGTGTTCAGGCCATATCCAAAATAGAGAATAGGGTTTTTAGTAGAACAAATGCCTCTCAATTTGCTTTGACAGTTAGGGACATCAACTATTTTGGAAACGCTTTTTTCACTAATGTAAATTTCCCAAGTGAAGTAATTACAACCTATCCGGATGGCTCACAGGAAAAGTCGAAGGTCCTCTACACCTTTGATCTGGCGCAGGGTACCGAACCAACCACCCCGGGGCAATACGCTGATGCAATCTGGGAACTTTGGAACGATAACGCCATTGGAACTCGAGTAGAGAGCATTAATTTATTTAAAGAAAGCGGTGGGTCATTTGAGGTACTTTCTGGCAGCCTTACCCGATTTGGAATTAATGCTACACTAGGAGCAGCATTGCCGGAAACAACCTATGGGTTTACTGCAACTGCACCGCTTGGTAGCTTCACATATTCATCTTTGGATGTTGACGGCCGAACATTTCTTCTGGATAGTCATTATGAGCCAATTACGACAATAACGATAGATAGCAACGGTGATATCACCCAGGAAGTGGGCCATATTGATGGTCAAACAACTGATTATACATTTGATGCTCGAGGATACTTGATCAATGCTTCTTATGATCAAAATAGAGACGTGAGTTATACGTATGAGCAACTTGTTGGTGTCAAAACTCAAACAGACATCAATAACAAAACCATACAATACGAATATGACAACCAAAACCGCTTGCACCTCATCCGCGACCAAGACAACAACATCGTGGAGCGTTATCGCTACAATTATGCGGGAGAAGGAGACCTTACTGCTAACCTGGTAATCGATTATCACTCAGACGGACAACTGGAAGACCGTCAACATACCTTCCAGTTGGAAAATGTGGAGTGCTACGGAGACTGTTCCATTTACTGGGACTGGGGCGATGGCACCACTGAGCAGGGTGGGGAGACAATGACCCATACCTGGATCGAGCCCAATACGTCACCCGGCTATGAGATTATTGTAACTATAGTCAGCCCGGAGTACGACGAGCCATTGAATATCAAAAGGACGATCACCTTACAGGACGATGTATTGACGGCAACCATTGTTCCGACCTGGCATCCAAAAGGAGCCTTTGAGGGTTATACACACACGTTCAATTTGAACAATATTCATTGTCCAAATGGAGGCTGCACTTATACATGGAATTGGGATGACAATTCCCCACTGGAACAAGGAACCAGTCTTACACATGTTTATGATAATTGGGATGCCTACACTATTGCTGTTACTATTGAGAATACTACATACAATGAAAGCAATACAGTATACTACAATGCTAATATTCTCAACTTCACCCCTTGGGTGATCAGCGTTGACGGGCCAACGTCTACATGTGCAGATGATCCTCCAAATCAGATTTATTTTACAGCAGATACGAATAACGGTGATTTTTTCTGTTTAGCAGCTAATTGGACGTATACCTGGTATCTCAAAATTCATCCGGACTCAGGAGGTCCTGCCCAGGGAGGTTTCGTTCAATTTGACACTGGTACATCCGCACACTTTCCACCTGGAAACGGGTTAACCCCCAAAAAATTCATCATTCAACTTATTGTAAATGATGGCTGTCCAAGAGAGGATACGGTGACTTTTGATTTCACTGTAAGTGATTGCGGAGGTGGAGGTGGAGGACCTGGTTCGGGTTGCACAGGCACCTGTACTAGCTTATCTTCCACACCAGCAACCTATACTTTTGGAGAGAATGGAGGGTCTCAAGGGTTTAGTATTTCAAAATTTGGGACCAATGTAGAATGGAAAGTAGCTTCCAAACCTAGTTGGGTGACCACTAGTCCAGCTAAGGATGTGTGTAGTGATGGTACCAGCCTTAATGTAAGTGTAGGATCCTATTCAGGTACTAATAATCGATCCGGTTTCGTGGAAATCATTGGAAATGGCTGTTCAAGGCTCATATCAATTTCCCAGGAAGGCATTTCGAACCCTTGTCCGACAGGATGCCATTATGTCGCTGGACAGGGATGTATGAGTGATTCAAATCCTCAGCTGGCATGCCCTAACTAGTGGCTGATGCGAGTGGCATTGATGATATTGATCTTATTTGTTGGAGTTAGAGTATGTCACTCCCAACTCAAGTTCAACGTCAATGTCTCGGA